>JAIRVR010000059.1 GCA_031253795.1 Burkholderiaceae bacterium | reverse complement strand
GGATATGCGCGAGAGGCGGCGGAGACCTACCGCCAGCTCGCTAATTCGCAGCCCGCGGCTTACCAGCTCGGCCTGGCCATGTCGCTCAACAACCTAGCCAATCGCCTGTCCGAGCAGGGTGATGCTGAGTCGAGGGCTGAGGCGCTGGGATGCGCGCGCGAGGCGGTGGATATCTACACTGCGCTGCCCGAGAAGCAGCGCACGCTATTCCTCCGAAAACTCGACATTGCTAAAAAGACACTCGCTCGAATTGCCGGCCAGCCTCAGATTTGACGCCGGCCGTTGGGTCGCCCCGATGCGGCCCCTCGGTGGCGGCTGCGGTTCCGGGCCCAGGTGGGTGAGCATCTGCTCTATCACCGACCGCTTCCAGACGTCGAGTTCAGGGCCATGAATGTCGGTTCAGGGGCGTTGGCAGGCATCCGAAGCTCCATTATGTAAGTCATGGCCTCGGCGGCCACCTTCGGCCAGGCAGCGAATGCCTCAGGTCCTGATTCAGCCGACAAGGAAATAAGCGAAGGTCCAGTGGCGCGTTGGGCGACAGCTCGACCGGCAAGACCACGGCTCTGCAGGCCGCGTGCAGCGTATGGGGTGGCGAGAGCTACCGCCGCAGTTGGCGGGCCACGGCCAACGGCCTGGAGGGAACCGCCGCCCTGTTCGGCGATGGCCTGCTGGCACTGGATGAAATCAGCGAATGTGACCCGCGTGATGTAGGCGAGGTGGTCTACATGCTGGGCAATGGCCGAGGGAAAGCCCGTGCCAGCCGCAGCGGAGCCGCCCGCACCGTCACCCGCTGGCGCAGCTCAGTTCTGTCCACAGGCGAGCGCAGTATCGCCACCAGCATGCAGGACGCGGGCCAGCGCATCAAGGCCGGCCAAGCCGTGCGCCTGCTGGATATACCAGTGCAACGCCGGCATGGCGCATGGGACTCGCTGCACGGCCACGCCAGCGGCCCGGCGTTCTCCGATGCCATCAAGCGCGCCAGCCGCCAGCACCACGGTACAGCGGGCCGGGCCTTCCTGGAGAAGCTCACGCGCGACACGCAGGACATGGCCGCCAGTTTGGAGGCCATCAAGGCCGAGCTGATGACCAGCACCAGCGCCAGTGCAGGCGACGGCCAGCCTGCACGAGCTGCTGCCCGCCTGGCTGTGCTGGCGTTGGCCGGGGAGCTGGCCACCGCCTACGGCATCACCGGATGGAAAGAAGGCGAGGCCACCAGCGCGGCGCAAGTCGGCTTTGCCGCTTGGCTTGCGCAGCGCGGTGAAATTTCAGGCAACGCCGAGCAGGGGCAGGTGCTGCAGGCGGTGCGAAGTTTCATCGAACGTCACGGGGATAGTCGTTTCTCGGATGCCAACGGCGCCTACGACGAGAAGGAGCAGCGCGTGCAGAACCGCGCAGGTTGGTGGGCGCATGACGGGCAGGGAATGGAGTATTGGTTTACTGCCGATGGTCTGCGCGAGGCGCTCAAAGGCTTTGATTTCGGCTCGGCCATTCGTGTATTGCAAGGTGCAGGAGCAATGCCATTACCTGGAAAGGATGGCAAGTCATCTAAGAGCAAGAGAATTCACGCCCGTAAAGAGCGCATTTATCAAATACAGTATGAAAAGCTGGATTGATATTCTGATTGCTGGGTTTGTGGAACACCGGAACACGCTGGGTGTTCCGTGTGTTCCGCCATAACCTATTGATTTTTAAGGGTGGAACACCGGGAGCACCTGGAACACCGTGAACTAACCAAGTCCAGGTAATGCGCCGTCCGGCGATGGACGGGCAGGCAGGGGAGGAACTTGGAGTTGGCCCGCCCACTGTGGCGGGCTCTTGCGTTGGCGGAGATGGCCAGCGCGGCGCCAGCAGGTTGGCCGTTGCAAAGTCGTTGGGGAATTTGTATCCCCTGGTGTATCCCTGATTTTTGGATGTGGTATTTGATTTTAAAAATCAATGACTTGCATGATTTTTAGAATCCGACAACCGCACCATCAGGTCTCTCAGGAGACCTTTTTTTATGCCCGTACCATCCGCAGTGATGCGCGCCAGGTTCAGGCCTGGACCTTGATGCGTATGTCGGTCACGTCCCAGCCTTTGGTGCGCAAATGGGCGGCCAGGGCTGGCAGCAGCTGGCGGATTTTGGCGGCAGCGGCATTGCTCTTGACCAGCAGGCACCAGGTGCTGCCCTCGATGGGGCCGGCCTGCAGGCTGGCGTGCAGCAAGGGTGGCACCAGGGGCAAAATGGCGGCCAGGCGGTTGCTGGAGTCGCGTGTGAGCTGTGCCAGCCTGGCCAGCGTCGGCGAATTTTCGACAGCATGCAGGGCAGTGACAGCGTGGTGGCGGCGGGTAAAACTCATGATTGTCCGTGCAGTGCCGCCGGGTTTTCCGCAGCATGGCTGCTGTTATATCCCAGCCGCGCAAGGCGGTGCCACAGTCGGACAATGACGGCGCGCAAGCTGCCGGCCGGACTGCGGTAGCCCGGCCCGGAGAGGGTCTGGCGTAGACAGTTAGAATCAATTGTTCGGTTCTTGCTTCGGTCGGCCGCAGGTTCGCTCCAGAAGTGCTCTTGCAGCAAGGCGAAGCAGCCCCATCTGAAATCCAACAATCTAGGGATTCCAGGCACACCGCTTTCCGCTGGGCGGATGGAGGTGTGTCTTTTTCGCATGGCCACCAACTTCCTCACCAAACTATTCGGCAGCCGCAACGACCGGCTTCTCAAGCAATACCGCAAGACGGCCGTTCGCATCAATGCGATGGAGCCCGATTACGAGAAGCTCAGCGACGAGGACCTGCGCGCAAAGACGCAGGAGTTCAAGGACCGTGTGGCCAAGGGCGAATCGCTGGACGATCTGCTGCCCGAGGCGTTCGCCGTGGTGCGCGAAGGCTCCAAGCGCGTCATGAAGATGCGCCATTTCGATGTGCAGCTGCTCGGCGGCATGGCCCTGCACTACGGCAAGATCGCCGAAATGCGCACCGGCGAAGGCAAGACGCTGACGGCCACGCTGCCCGTGTACCTGAATGCGCTGTCCGGCAACGGCGTGCACGTGGTGACGGTGAACGACTACCTGGCCAACCGCGATGCCACGTGGATGGCTCGCCTGTACAACTTCCTGGGGCTGACCGTGGGCATCAACCTGCCCAATATGCCGCGTGAGCAAAAGCAGGCCGCCTACAACAGCGACATCACCTACGGTACGAACAACGAGTACGGCTTCGACTATCTGCGTGACAACATGGTCTACGAGTCGGGCGATCGCGTGCAGCGCGTGCTCAACTACGCCATCGTCGACGAGGTGGACTCCATCCTGATCGACGAGGCGCGCACGCCGCTGATCATCAGCGGGCAGGCCGAAGACCATACGGCCATGTACCTGGCCATGAACAAGATCGTTCCCTCCCTGGTGCGCCAGGAAGGCGAGGCCGATCCGCGCACGGGCGAGGGCGTGACCAAGCCTGGCGATTTCACGGTGGACGAAAAGAGCCACCAGGTCTTCCTGACCGACCAGGGTTACGAGGCTGCCGAGCGCCTGCTCGGCAACGCCGGCCTGATCGCGGAAGGTGCGTCGCTGTACGACCCTTCCAACATCACCCTGGTCCACCACCTGTACGCGGCGCTGCGCGCCAACCACCTCTACCACCGCGACCAGCACTACGTGGTGCAGGGGGGCGAAATCATCATCGTCGACGAGTTCACGGGCCGTCTGATGGCGGGCCGGCGCTGGAGCGACGGCCTGCACCAGGCCGTCGAAGCCAAGGAAGGCGTGTCCATCCAGGCCGAGAACCAGACCATGGCCTCGATCACCTTCCAGAACTATTTCCGTCTTTACGGCAAGCTGGCTGGCATGACGGGTACGGCCGACACCGAGGCCTATGAATTCCAGGAAATCTACGGCCTCGAGACCGTGGTGATTCCTCCCAACCGACCCAGCAAGCGTGACGACCAGCTCGACCGCGTCTACAAGACCACGCGCGAGAAGTACGAGGCGGCCATCCGCGACATCCGCGAATGCTATGAGCGCGGCCAGCCCGTGCTGGTGGGCACGACTTCGATCGAGAACTCGGAAATCATCGACGAGCTGCTGAACAAGGAAAAGCTGCCACATCAGGTGCTCAACGCCAAGCAGCACGAGCGCGAGGCCGACATCGTGGCCCAGGCCGGCCGTCCCGGCATGATCACCATTGCCACCAACATGGCAGGCCGTGGCACCGACATCGTGCTGGGTGGCAACATCGAAAAGCAGGTGACGGCCATCGAGGCCGACGAATCGCTGTCGGCTGGCGAGCGCGAGCAGCGCATCGCCCAGCTGCGTGCCGACTGGAAGATCGAGCACGACAAGGTCTCGGCCCTGGGTGGCCTGCGCATCATTGCCACCGAACGCCATGAGTCGCGCCGCATCGACAACCAGCTGCGCGGCCGCTCGGGCCGCCAGGGTGATCCCGGCTCCTCGCGCTTTTACCTGAGCCTGGACGACGCGCTGATGCGCATCTTCGCCGGCGACCGCGTCAAGGCCATCATGGATCGTCTGAAGATGCCCGATGGCGAAGCCATCGAAGCCGGCATCGTGACGCGCTCCATCGAAGGCGCGCAGCGCAAGGTCGAGGCGCGCAATTTCGACGTGCGCAAGCAGCTGCTCGAATACGACGATGTCTCCAACGATCAGCGCAAGGTCATCTACCAGCAGCGCAACGAGATCCTTGATGCCTCGGATCTGCACGAGATGATCACCGTCATGCGTGATGACGTCATCACCGACCTGGTGCGCCAGCATGTGCCAGCCGAATCCATGGAAGAGCAGTGGGACCTGCCGGGGCTGGAAAAGGCGCTGGAAGGCGAATGGCACATCCAGCTGCCTCTGCAGTCCGCAGTGCAGTCTGCCGAGGCCATCACCGACGAGGAAATCCTCGAAAAGGTGCTGGCTGCGGCGCGTGAAGTCTTCGAGGCCAAGCTCGAACTGATCGGCCGTGACAACTTCACGCAGTTCCAGCGTGCCGTGCTGCTGCAGAGCTTCGACAGCAACTGGCGTGACCATCTCTCGGCGCTGGACTATCTGCGCCAGGGCATCCACCTGCGCGGCTATGCGCAAAAGCAGCCCAAGCAGGAATACAAGCGCGAAGCCTTCGAGCTCTTCCGTCAGCTCATCGACCAGGTCAAGACCGAGGTCACGCGGGTGCTGATGACCGTGCAGGTGCAATCGCGCGAGCAGGTGGAGCAGGCTACCGAGGCCATGGAGCAGCGCAGCGCCCAAAGCCTGGAGCACATGACCTATGGCGGCCCCTCGGAGGGTGACATCGGCGGTTCGGTGGAAGATGAGCCCCTGGATCTGCCCGAAGGCGTGCGCGTGGGCCGCAACGATCCCTGCCCCTGCGGCAGTGGCAAGAAGTACAAGCAGTGCCACGGCAAGCTGTCCTGAGGCTCGCCTGAGGGCCGGCAAAGCCGGTCCATGGCCTCTGGCGCGTGGCAGGTCCTGCCTCGTGCCACAGGCAGGTTTCACCAGATGGCACGGGCTTCGGCCCGTGTTTGCATTTGGGCAGGTTTGTGAGGCCTTGAAATGTGCAGCGTGCTGGTTTGTTCCGATAATGGAGCGCGTTTTTCTTTCACTGTAGAAAGCCCTCCATGCCCGTGAATCTCTCCGCCCCCGTGGCCGCCGACCTGCTGGCGATCAACGGCGTCCGCATCGGCGTCACCGAAGCCGGTGTGCGCAAGGCCAACCGCAAGGACCTGACGGTGTTCCTGCTCGACGAGGGTGCGTCGGTGGCCGGCGTGTTCACGCAAAACCGTTTTTGCGCCGCACCCGTGCAGGTCAGCCGCGAGCATCTGGCCGGCCATGTGGCCGGCGGCATCCGCGCCATGGTCATCAACACCGGCAATGCCAATGCAGGCACCGGCGCCGACGGCCTGGCACGTGCGCGCCGCACCTGCGCGGACATGGCGGCCCTGCTGAAGCTGGCACCCGAACAGATCCTGCCGTTCTCCACCGGTGTCATCATGGAAGAGCTGCCCGTGGACCGCATCGCGGCGGGCCTGCCCGCAGCCATTGCGGCGGCCAAGGCTGACAACTGGGCCACGGCGGCCGAGGGCATCATGACCACGGACACCCTGCCCAAGGCCTTCAGCCAGTCGGTGGACATCGGCGGCCGGCGCGTGAGCATCACGGGTATCAGCAAGGGGGCCGGCATGATCCGCCCGAACATGGCGACCATGCTGGGCTTCATGGCCACCGATGCGGCCATCGCGCCCGAGCTGCTCCAGCCCCTGGTCAAGGAGCTGGCCGACGGCTCCTTCAACCGTGTGACCATCGATGGCGATACGTCGACCAACGACTCCTTCGTGCTCATCGCCACGCACCAGGCCGGAAATGCGCCCGTCACCTCGCTGACCAGTGCCGAAGGCCAGGCTCTGAAGGCCGCCCTGTTGGACGTGGCGCAGAAGCTGGCCCAGGCCATCGTGCGCGACGGCGAGGGTGCGACCAAGTTCATCACCGTCAGGGTCGAGGGCGGCAAGTCTGACGAGGAATGCCGCCTGGTGGCCTATTCCATCGCGCATTCGCCCCTGGTCAAGACGGCCTTCTACGCCAGCGACCCGAATCTGGGCCGCATTCTCGCGGCCGTGGGCTATGCTAGCATCGGCGATCTGGACCAGACCAAGATCGACCTGTACCTGAACGAAGTGCATGTCGCAGTCAATGGCGGCCGCAATCCTGCCTATCAGGAGGAGGACGGTCAGCGCGTGATGAAGCAGCAGGAGATCATCGTGCGCGTGCTGCTGGGCCGGGGAGAGGCTGAGCAGACCGTGTGGACCTGTGACCTGAGCCACGATTACGTGAGCATCAACGCCGACTACCGTTCCTGACTCTCCATCCACTGTGCCGCGGGCGGCGGGCCGCATCCAGATGCAGGCCCGTGGCCCGCAGCGTTTGAGGCCGGCTGGCGCCCCGCCCGGGTTGTGCATGGGATCCATCCTGATTCCCGGGTCCGGACGGCATCGGCCGCCATGCACACCGCATTCGAGAGATTTCCCATGACATTGTCCACAGACGCCGCCGGACCCCTCCTGCAGCTGGTGCAGCGCGCCGAGCAGCTGATGCAGCGCATCGAATCCATCCTGCCCCAGCCCCTGCAGTCCCCTGCCGACTGGAACACCGCTATTGCCTGGCGATACCGCAAGCGCGCCAATGGCTGCGGCCTGCTGGAGCCCGTGCGCCACGTGGGTGCCATGCAGCTGTCCGACCTGCAGAACATCGATGTGCAAAAGGACAAGATCGCGCGCAACACCGAGCAGTTCGTGCTGGGCCGCACGGCGAACAACGTGCTGCTGACCGGGGCGCGCGGCACCGGCAAGTCCTCGCTGATCCGAGCCTGCCTGCACGCCTATGCCCCGCGGGGGCTGAGGTTGATCGAAGTGGACAAGGCCGACCTGACGGACCTGCCGGACATCGTCGACGTCGTGGCAGGCCGCAGCGAAAAATTCATCATCTACTGCGATGATCTGAGCTTCGAGGAAGGCGAACCCGGCTACAAGGCCATGAAGTCCATTCTGGACGGATCGGTCAGCGCCGCCAGCCCCAATGTGCTGGTCTATGCGACCAGCAACCGCCGCCATCTGCTGCCCGAGTACCAGTCGGAAAATCTCAGCTATCAGCGTGGCGAGGATGGCGAGCTGCATCCTGGCGAGGTGGTCGAGGAAAAGATCTCGCTGTCCGAGCGCTTCGGCCTGTGGGTGAGTTTCTATCCCTTCAGCCAGGACGAGTACCTTCGGGTGGTCGCGCAGTGGCTGGAAGCCCTGGGGCTGGACCAGGCCACCATTGCGGCGGCCAGGCCCGAGGCCCTGGTCTGGGCGCTGGAGCGTGGCTCGCGCAGCGGCCGTGTGGCCCACCAGTTCGCGCGCGACTACGCCGGACGTGCCGAGCGCTCGGCCGAGCGTCCGGCAGGCATTGCCGATGTCCAGGGCCTGGCCGAAGAGGCCGAGCTGTGATGTAACCCTGAGGGGCCTGCGGGCCCCTGCTTTTTTGTGAGAGATACCGTGAGCGAGAAAGACGCCGGCCAACAGGCCGCAGCACCGCGCAAACACACCGAGGTGGCCGTGGGTGTACTGCTGCGCGAAGCCGATGGTGCGCTGCTGATCAGCAGCCGTCCCTTGGGCAAGCCCTATGCGGGCTACTGGGAGTTCCCGGGGGGCAAGATCGAGGCCGGCGAAACCGTGGAGCAGGCGCTGCGCCGCGAACTGCAGGAGGAGCTGGGTGTGACCATCGGTGCAGCCCAGGCCTGGAAGGTGACCGAGCACGACTACCCGCATGCGCTGGTGCGCCTGCACTGGTGCAAGGTCACTCAGTGGAGCGGTGCGTTCGAGATGCGCGAAGGCCAGCAGATGGCGTGGCAGCAATTGCCGCTGCAGGTCCATCCCGTGCTGCCTGGTGCCTATCCCGTACTGCAGTGGCTGAGCGAGGAGCGTGGCCTGCCGTTCGATCCCGCGTACTACGAGGCCCACCAGCCTGCGCGCTGAGCGCTGGCGCTCTCAGGGTTCGGTGCGCGGATCGCCGAAGGGGGCGTCCTCGGGTGGCGTGGGGGCGGGAACGCGGAATTCCTCATTGGCCCAGGCCCCGAGGTCGATCTGCCTGCAGCGCTCGCTGCAAAACGGCCTGAAGCGGTTGGCCGGTGCAAACAGGCTGGGGCCGCCACAGGTCGGGCAGCGCACCGTGGTGCCGGCGGAGGAAGAGGTGGGAGATGCCATGCCTGCAGACCGTTTCAGCTGCACAGAGTGACCTCGAACGAGGCATCTTCGTTGCTGGGCTGGGGCTTGCTGCCGTTTTCGGGGCGCAGCAGGCGCACCGACACCAGAAGCCGGTTGCCGCTGATCTCGGGCACGAGGTTGAGGGTGGGATCGATGCGCAGGCGCAGCAACTGGAAGCTGCGCCCAGGTGGCATGGCCTGCTGGAACACCCCTTTTTCGGCAGCCACCCATTGGGGGACGCCGGTTTCGCGCAATAGCTTGAGCAGCAACTGCAGCGATTGGCCCAGCGGTGCCAGCGTGCTGGCCCAGTCTTCCAGGTCGCGCAGGCGCCGTTCGGCATCGCTGGACTGCCAGGCATGGTAGCCGGGAAGGTCGAAACCGCAGGTGCCGCCGGGGATGCCGATGCGGCTGCGCACACCCATCAGCCATTCGTTGTCGGTCAGGGCCTGGCCGGCCTTGCCTGACTGGCCATTGAGTTGGGCGAAACACTGCTCCACATGCCTGGAAACCTGGTCCAGCATGTGCTCGGCGATGTCGGGATTGCCGCGCAGGCTGTCGAGCAGATTCTTGTGGCGCTCCAGATCCTTGAGCACGTCGGTCTTCAGGTCGGCGCGCGCGGCCACGTCCATGATCTCGAAGATGGTGACCAGGGCGAAGTGGTGATCGATGGGATGAGCCCGCGCGAGCAGCTCGCCCAGGCGGCGATAGAGCTGCTCGAGCCGGAGGTAGGTCCTCAGGCGCTCATTGAAAGGGTATTCGTACAGGATCACGCTTGCTGGGCTCCTCGGGGTGCACGGAAATCAGCTGTCAACGTGCACATATGCTGGATTACACGCACAGGCCAAGCCATGGCCTGCATCATAGCCCGAACCATGCCGAGATTCGATCGGTGCACGCATGCAAAGCCTGCAAGTCCATGGCTTCATCGTTGTAGAGCACCCAGTCGGCTGCTGCCAGGCGTGCCTGGCGCCCTGCCTGCGCCGCGATGATGGCCAGCACGGCCTCGCGGGCCAGGCCGTTGCGGGCCATGACGCGTGCGATCTGGGTCTCTTCACGGCAGTCGACCACCAGGATGGCATCGAGTTGCTGGCGCCAGCGGCCCGATTCCACCAGCAAGGGAATGTCATGGACGACGAGGGAGCGGCCTTCGCGCGTTGCCTGCTCGAGGGCCTCCCGGGTGTACTGTCCCACCAGTGGGTGGATGATGGCCTCCAGGCGCTGGCGCGCATCGGCCTGCTCGAAGACCAGGGCCCGCATCCGGGCACGGTCCAGGGCGCCAGAGGCGTCGATCAGCGCGTCGCCGAACTGTTGGGCGATCCGGGGCAGGGCGGCCCCGCCGGGGGCCGTGAGGCTGCGCGAAATCTGGTCGGCGTCGATGACGGCCGCTCCGCGCAGGGCCAATCTGGAGGCCACCGTGCTCTTGCCGCTGCCTATGCCGCCCGTCAGGCCCAGCCTGAAGGGGCGGCGCGGGGGGGGAAGGGCGGTGACGGAGCCTGCCATGGCCTGTGACGGGCCTCAGAGGCCCAGAGTGCCCAGCAAGGATTGCAGCATCTGCTGGGGGCCGAAGACCATGGCGGCAAAGCCGGCGCCTGCCAGAAACGGACCGAAGGGCACATAGCCGCCTTCGCGCAGGCGGCTGTTGATCTTCAGGATGATGCCGATGATGGCTCCTATCACGGAGGCGATCAGGATCATGGGCACCAGAGCGGGCCAGCCGAACCATGCGCCCAGGGCAGCGAACAGTTTGAAGTCCCCGTAGCCCATGCCCTCCTTGCCCGTGGCCAGCTTGAAGGCCCAGTAGACCAGCCACAGAGAAAGATAGCCGGCCGCCGCGCCCCAGACGGCATCGGCCAGCGGCACGGACGTCCAGTGCAGGGCCGAGGCCAGCAGACCGGCCCAGACCAGGGGCAGGGTGATGTCGTCGGGTAGAAGGGTCGTGTCCCAGTCGATCAGGGCCAGGCTCAGCAGGGCGGCGCTGAACAGGCACCAGGCCGCGCCTGTGGGCGTGAGGCCCCAGCGTGCTGTGCAATAGGCGAACAATGCGGCGCAGCACAACTCCACCAGCGGGTAGCGCGGGCTGATGCCCGTCTTGCAGGCCGAGCAGCGACCGCGCAGTGCCAGGTAGCTGAACACGGGGATGTTCTCGTACCAGGTGATGGCGTGACCGCAGTGGGGGCAGCGCGAGCGCGGGCGGCTCAGGCTCAGGGCGGGCTGTGCGGGGGGCGGCACGGGGTCGGCGCCCGAGCTGCCCTGCTGCTCTTGTTGCCATTGCGCGCATTCGGCCTGCCACTGCAGTTCCATCATGCGCGGCAGGCGATGGATGACGACATTGAGAAAGCTGCCTATCAGCAGGCCCAGCACGCCGCCCAAGGTGGCCTGCAACCAGAGTTCCGTAGGCATCAGACCACCTGACCCAGCTTGAAGATGGGCAGATACATGGAAACCACGATGCCGCCGATGAGCGTGCCCAGGAACACGATGATGATGGGCTCCATGAGGCTGGAAAGGCCTGCGACCATGTCGTCCACTTCTTCCTCATAGAAGTCCGCTGCCTTGCCCAGCATATGGTCGATGGAGCCCGATTCCTCGCCGATGGCGCACATCTGCAGCACCATGGAGGGGAAGACATTGGCATTGGTCATGGCCACGGTAAGGCTGGTGCCGGTGGAGACCTCCTGCTGGATCAGCTCGGTGGCGTTGGCGAAGACCGCATTGCCCGAGGCGCCACCGACCGAATCGAGGGCCTCGACCAGGGGCACGCCTGCCGCGAACATGGTCGACAGCGTGCGCGTCCAGCGCGCCACGCAGGATTTTTCGATGAGGGGTCCGAAAACGGGTACCTTGAGCAGGGCGCGGTCCATGAACTGCTGCACGCGCTCGTTGCGCTTCCAGGCTTGCATGAAGAAGTAGAGACCGCCACCGATCACGCCGAAAATCAGCCACCACCATTGGACGAACATGTCGCTGATGCTGATGACCACCAGGGTCGGTGCCGGCAGGTCGGCGCCGAAGGAGCTGAACACGTCCTTGAAGGCAGGGATCACGAAGATCATGATGATGGTCACCACGATGAAGGCCACGACGATCACCGAGATGGGGTACATCAGGGCCGACTTGATCTTGGATTTGATGGCCTCGGTCTTTTCCATGTAGGTGGCAAGACGGTCCAGCAGTGCCTCCAGAATACCCGCGGCTTCGCCGGCCTCCACCAGGTTGCAGTAGAGGTTGTCGAAGTACATGGGGTGCTTGCGGAACGCCGAGTTCAGCGAGCTGCCGGTTTCCACGTCGGAGCGGATGTCGGCCAGCAGGCGCGTGACGCTGGGATTGGTGTTGCCGCGGCCCACGATGTCGAAGGCCTGGAGCAAGGGCACGCCTGCCTTCATCATGGTCGCCATCTGGCGCGTGAACAAGGCGATGTCCTTGGGCTTGATCCGCTTGCCGCCGCGCGTCCGGCGCTTCTTGATCTTGCTCGGGAGCACGCCCTGGCGGCGCAGCATGGCCTGGACCTGGTTGATGCCGCCGGCGCGGGTCTCGCCCCGCACGATCTTGCCGTTGCGGTCCTTGCCCTCCCATTCGAAGACATATTCCTTGATGTCCTTGGACGCGGCTGTGGCCATGGTACTCCCTCGTTGTGTTTTGTGGTCTTGGCTCTGATGGCGCGATGTTCGCTTATTCGTTGGTGACCGCCAGCACTTCCTCGAGCGAGGTCAGTCCCAGCCTGGCCTTGTGCAGTCCGGATTCGCGCAGCGAGCGAACACCTTCGAGCTTGGCCTGGGCGGCGATCTCCAGTGCGCTGCCGTCGCGCAGGATGATGCGCTGGATTTCCTCGCTGACCGGCATGACCTGGTAAATGCCGACCCGGCCCTTGTAGCCGTTATTGCACGCAGGGCAGCCGACCGGCTTGTAGGTGACCCAGCTGCCGTCGATCTCGGACTCGTCATAGCCGGCGTCCAGCAGTGCTTCGGTCGGGATATCTGCCGGTTGCTTGCACTGCGGGCACAGGCGTCTTGCCAGGCGTTGCGCCGTGATCAGGATCACGCTGGAGGCAATGTTGAATGGCGCAATCCCCATGTTGCGCATGCGTGTCAGCGTGGTGGGGGCGTCGTTGGTGTGCAGGGTCGACAGCACCAAGTGACCGGTCTGGGCGGCCTTGATGGAAATATCGGCAGTTTCGAGGTCGCGGATTTCGCCGACCATGATGATGTCGGGATCCTGGCGCAGAAAGGCCTTGAGCGCCGTGGCAAAGGTCAGGCCGGCCTTTTCGTTGACGTTGACCTGGTTGACTCCGGGCAGGTTGATTTCCGATGGATCCTCGGCCGTCGCGATGTTCACTCCGGGCTGGTTGAGCAGGTTCAGGCAGGTGTAGAGCGACACGGTCTTGCCAGAACCCGTGGGACCGGTGACCAGGATCATGCCGTAGGGGCGCCCGATGGCGTCGAGCAGCCGCTTTTTCTCCTCGGGTTCGTAACCCAGGGCTTCGATGCCCATCTTGGCCGAACTGGGGTCGAGGATACGGATCACGATCTTTTCGCCGAACAGCGTGGGCAGGGTGCTGACGCGAAAGTCGATGACGCGGTTGGGTCCCACCTTGAGCTTCATGCGGCCGTCCTGCGGGACGCGCTTTTCCGAAATGTCCAGGCGCGATATGACCTTGATGCGGGAAGCCAGCTTGTCCTTGATCGCAATGGGCGGGGAGGTGATTTCGCGCAGTTCGCCATCGATGCGAAAACGCACGCGGTACTGGTGCTCGTAGGGCTCGAAGTGCAGGTCGGAGGCCCGCATGTTGAAGGCGTCCAGCAGCATCTTGTGCAGGAACTTGACAATGGGAGCATCCTCGACCTCCGTGGCCGTGGCGCTCTCCTTCTCCTCGGGGGCATCGTCGGCGTTCAGCTCGCCGAATTCGAAATCGCCGGGACTGCTGCTGTAGCTGTCCATGGCCTCGCTGGTGCTCTTGCCCAGCTGCATGATGAGCTGTTCGAGCTTGTCGGCTTCGGCGATGACCCAGTCCACGCCCATCTGCGTGGTGAACTTGATCTGCTCGGCAGCTTCCTGCTGTGTGGGGTCGGCTGTGGCCACCGTCAGGCGGTTGCCGCGCTTGCTCAGGGCCAGAACGCGGTAGGTCGTCGAAATCTTGGTGTCCAGCAGTCCCTTGGGCAGGCGCAATGGATCGATGGCGTTGAGGTCCAGCAGTGGCGCGCTGAACAACGAGGACACGGTCTCGGCGATCTCCAGGCTCGAGACACCGCCGGCACTGCACAGTTCGTTGATGAAGGAGCTGCGGCGGCTGGCGGCTTTGGTGGCGGCTGCCTCTGCTGCCTGCTGGGATATCTTTCCGGCGGAAACCAGGGTCAGCCCGATGCCAGGAATCGATACCGCTGCGGAAGCATTCTTGTGCGAGGAGTCAGCAGCTGCCATGTAAACAGACGTGTGGGAGGAAAGGACATTTATCCTATCATCCCTGTGTGCTGAAAATGCCTGCCTTGCGCAGCGTTACTGCGCTGTGGTTTGTACTTGGCGCAATGGCAGGAGGTCTGGTCTTGACCAGAAAACTGGTCGGGGTGAGAGGATTCGAACCTCCGGCCTCTACGTCCCGAACGTAGCGCTCTACCAGGCTAAGCTACACCCCGTCGTCCTTGAAAAAGCCGCTGTGCCCAAATGGTTTCAGGTTCGCCGCTCCAGGAGCTGAGACGCCAATTGTAGCAAACTTGTGGTGTGCAAATTGTTCGGCAGGACATTTAGTGCATCGATGGCACGGCGTGCCTCGGCATGCGCTGCTTCGCGCGCGACGTCCAGGGCGCCTGTGCTGCGCACGATTTCGACAACGGCGGTCAGCTGCTCGGTTGAGCCTTGTTCGATGGCTGCGCGCACGATGGCTGCCTGCTCCTGCGTGCCGCGCTGCATGGCGGCAATCAGGGGCAGGGTGCACTTGCCCTCGCGCAGGTCGTCGCCCAGATTCTTGCCCATTTCCTGGGTGTCGCCCGCGTAGTCGAGCACGTCGTCGATGATCTGGAAGGCGGTTCCCAGGGCCTGGCCGTAGGTGGCGCAGGCCTGCTCTATTTCACGGGGGGCATTGGACAGCACGGCGCCCAGTTGTGCGCTGGCTTCGAAGAGCTGGGCGGTCTTGGAGCGGATGACGTGCAGGTAGCCGGCCTCGTCCAGTGATGCGTCGTGGGTGTTGATCAGCTGCTGCACCTCGCCTTCGGCGATCACGTTGGTGGCGTCGGACAGGATCTTGAGCACGCGCATGCTGCCCACTTCCACCATCATCTGGAAGGAGCGCGAATGCAGGAAGTCGCCGACCAGCACGCTGGCGGGGTTGCCGAAGGTCTCGTTGGCCGTGGGGCGGCCGCGGCGCAGGGTGGACTCGTCCACCACATCGTCATGCAGCAGGGTTGCCGTGTGGATGAGTTCGACCACGGCGGCCAGGGTGTACTTGTCGCGGCCCTGGTGGCCCAGGGCGTTGCAGACCATGAGCAGCAGGGCAGGCCGCAGGCGCTTGCCGCCGGCGGCGATGATGTACTGGGAAATCTGCGCGATCAGCGGGACGCTGGTGGTCAGGCGCTGGGCAATCACATGATCCACTTCGCGCATGTCGTCGGTGATCAGGGCAAGCGGATTTGGGGTGGGGAGAGCTGTGGTCAAGGTACTGTGGCCGCCAAGTGGAGCGCTGATTATAGAAACAGCACACCCCGGGGGTGGATGGCTGCCATGCGTGCCATGGGCGGGGCCGGTAGGGGCTCTATGCAAGAAGGTTGAGTGCGTGCTAGAATCCCGGGCTTCCGTGGAAATTCGTTCGCGGAACTCTCAAACTTAGAGGTTTACATGTACGCAGTCATAAAAACCGGCGGCAAGCAGTATCGCGTTGCTGCCGGCGAAAAAATTAAGGTAGAACAGATTGCTGCGGACGTAGGCCAGGAAGTTGTGATCGACCAGGTTCTGGCAGTCGGTAACGGCGCTGAAATCAAGGTTGGCACGCCCCTGGTGTCCGGTGCAACTGTGAAGGCAACCGTTGTTGCCCACGGCAAACACGACAAGGTCCACATCTTCAAGATGCGCCGTCGTAAGCATTATCAGAAACGCCAAGGCCATCGCCAGCAGTTCACCGAACTGCAAATCGTGGCCATCGCTGCTTAATCCAGGAGCTGAGTCATGGCACAGAAAAAAGGCGGCGGCTCTACGCGAAACGGGCGCGATTCCAAGCCCAAAATGCTCGGTGTGAAGGCCTTCGGTGGCGAACTGATCACGGCCGGCTCGATCATCGTGCGTCAGCGCGGTACCAAGTTCCACCCCGGCGACAACGTCGGCGTGGGCAAGGATCACACGCTGTATGCTCTGGTGGACGGCCATGTGTCGTTTGCAGTCAAGGGCGCTCTGTCCAAGCATACGGTCAATGTGACGGCTGCCTAAGCCTTTGTCACTTCGACGCTCGAAGCCCCGACCTGTCGGGGCTTTGTCGTTTCAGAGGGGCCTGGCGGCAGGGGCCTGTGCTGTTTTTTCGGGGAAGGGCGGGCGTGTGGTGCCCGGTGCATCCCCTGGTGTGGCCTGGGGCTTCTGGTGCACACTGCTTTTTGTAAACTGGATGCCTCATGAAGTTCGTCGACGAAGCTTTTATCGACATTGTGGCCGGTGATGGCGGCAATGGCTGCGTGTCCTTCCGGCACGAGAAATACAAGGAATTCGGCGGTCCCGACGGGGGCGACGGAGGCCGGGGCGGTCATGTGTTCGCCGTGGCCGACGTGAATCTGAACACCCTGGTGGACTACCGCTACTCGCGTCGCCACGAGGCCACGCGCGGCGAGCATGGCAAGGGATCTGACATGTTCGGGGGAGCGGGCAACGACATCACGCTGCGCATGCCCGTGGGCACCATCATCAGCGATGCCGAGACCGGCGAGGTACTCTACGAATTGCTGACGCCTGGCGAGGTGATCACCATTGCCAAGGGTGGCGACGGCGGCTATGGCAATCTGCGTTTCAAGAGTGCCATCAACCGCGCACCGCGCCAGAAGACGCCGGGCTGGCCCGGTGAGCGCAAGAGCCTCAAGCTTGAACTCAAGGTGCTGGCCGACGTGGGCCTGCTGGGCATGCCCAACGCCGGCAAGTCCACCTTCATTGCGGCGGTTTCCAATGCCCGCCCCAAGATTGCCGACTATCCGTTCACCACGCTGCACCCCAATCTGGGCGTGGTGCGCGTCGGACCCGAGCAGAGTTTCGTGATCGCCGATATTCCCGGTCTGATCGAAGGCGCTTCCGAGGGGGCGGGCCTGGGGCACCAGTTCCTGCGCCATCTGCAGCGCACGCGGCTGTTGCTGCACGTGGTCGACATGGCCCCCTTCGATGACAGCGTCGATCCCGTGGCCCAGGCCAAGGCCATCGTCGGCGAGCTGCAGAAGTACGATGCCGGGCTCTACGACAAGCCGCGCTGGCTGGTGCTCAACAAGCTGGACATGGTGCCCGCCGAGGAGCGCGCGGCGCGCGTCAAGGATTTCGTCAAGCGCTTCAAGTGGAAGGGGCCGGTGTTCGAGATCTCGGCGCTGACGCGTGAAGGCTGCGAAACGCTGATCCGCACCATCTATCAGCATGTGCGTGCTCAGCAGCAGCTGGAGTCGGGCCCCGTCGAAGTCGATCCGCGCTTTGCGCCCATCGACGACACCGGCCTGGATCCGGCCGATCCGCGCTTTGCGCGCGGTGACTCCGAGTGATGGCGCCTCGACTTCGGCCTTTCCTGTCCTGACAACCATGGTCCGGGATGCCGCCAGCGCGGACCGGGCTCAAAAACACAGTCTCTCCATCCATGTCTTCCAACTTGTTGCGTGATGCCCACCGCATCGTGGTCAAGGTCGGCTCCAGTCTGGTGACCAATGAAGGGCGCGGCCTTGACGAAGCCGCCATTCAGGAGTGGAGCCGCCAGCTGGCGGCCCTGGTGCGCGGCGACGAAAGCCACGGCGGTCAGCGCCGTGAGGTGATCATGGTGTCCAGCGGGGCTGTGGCCGAAGGCATGAAGCGTCTGGGCTGGGGTGTACGGCCCAAGGAAATCCACGAATTGCAGGCGGCCGCTGCCGTGGGCCAGATGGGCCTGATCCAGATGTACGAGTCCAAGCTGCGGGAGCAGGGCATGGGCAGTGCCCAGGTGCTGCTCACCCATGCCGACCTGGCGGACCGCGAGCGCTATCTGAACGCAAGGACCACGTTGCTGACCCTGTTGCAACTGGGCGTGGTGCCGGTGATCAACGAGAACGACACCGTGGTCAACGACGAGATCAAGTTCGGCGACAACGACACCCTCGGCGCCCTGGTGGCCAACCTGATCGAGGCCGATGCCCTGATCATCCTTACCGACCAGCGTGGCCTGTACAGCGCCGATCCACGCAGGAATCCCGATGCGCGCTTCATCGATGTGGCCCAGGCCGGCGATCCTGCGCTGGAGGAAATGGCGGGTGGCGCGGGCTCGTCCATAGGCAAGGGCGGGATGATCACCAAGATCCTGGCGGCCAAGCGTGCCGCCGGCTCGGGGGCTTCCACGGTCATTGCCTGGGGCCGCGAAAAGGACGTGCTGGTGCGACTGGCCGCGGGTGAATCGATCGGCACCTTGCTTGTGGCCCAGACCCACAAGAACCAGGCGCGCAAGCAGTGGATTGCCGACCACTTGCAGTTGCGCGGCTCTGTTTCGGTCGATGCCGGTGCCGTGGCCAAGCTGCGCGGCGAAGGCAAGAGCCTGCTGCCCATAGGCATGCTGTCCGTGGAGGGGGAGTTTGCGCGGGGTGACGTGATTGCCGTGCGCGATGCCCAGGGCGCCGAGGTGGCGCGTGGCCTTGCCAACTATGCCAGTGCCGAGGCCCGCCTGCTGTGCCGCAAGAGCTCGGGCGAGATCGAGCGCCTGCTGGGCTATTCGGCGGGGCCCGAGATGGTACACCGAGACAACATGGTGGTGGCCGGGCATTGATCCAGGACATGGTGGGGCCTGACGGGCCTCACCATGGAAAAAGCCGCGCGGCAGGCATTGCGGCGCGGCTTTTCAGCGGGAAGAGTCCGTGCTCAGCTCTTGGGTTGCTCGGTCAGCGACACCTGCTGGCCGGTCTGCGGGTCGGGGTCGAAGCTGGCGCCAGGCGGCAGTTCCATGCCGGGGTTGATCCGGAATCCGCCCGTGCGGGCCGGGTGTACGCCCGGAGCATGGTAGTGCTCGGCCTCGATTTCATGCGATTCACGGGGGCGCATGCCGCTGCGCAGATAGCGGTTGCGCTGCTGCTCGCCGCGAGGCAGAAAGCGCGCCAGCTCGGTCAGCGCCATTTCATAGACGCCGCGCTTGAATTCGACCACCACATCCAGCGGAACCCAGTAGTCGTTCCAGCGCCAGGCATCGAACTCGGGGTGGTCCGTGGCGCGCAGGTTCAGGTCCCAGTCGTGGCCCATCAATTGCAGCAGATACCAGATTTGCTTCTGGCCTTTGTAGTGTCCGCGCGCATCGCGGCGGATGTACCGGTCTGGCACCTCGTAGCGCAACCAGTCCCGGGTGCGGGCTACCACGCGAACGTGGTTGGGCATCAGTCCCACTTCCTCATGCAGTTCCCGGAACATGGCCTGTTCGGGTGTCTCCCCCCGGTCAATGCCACCCTGTGGAAACTGCCAGCTGTGGGTGCGAATGCGTTTGCCCCAGAACACCTGGTTCTTTTGGTTGAGCAGGATGATGCCGACGTTCGGGCGAAATCCGTCCCGGTCAAGCATAATCGAACCCCAATTTTCTGAATTGTGTCCATTATGCACGGT
>JAIRVR010000016.1 GCA_031253795.1 Burkholderiaceae bacterium | reverse complement strand
CCGGCGCCCTTCTAAACCTTGGAGTAACTCGTAATGAAAAAATCTCTGATTGCCCTGGCAGTGCTGGCTGCTTCCGGCGCCGCAATGGCTCAATCCTCCGTGACCCTGTTCGGTATCGTTGATACCGGTATCGGCTATGTGAACAAGGACACCGCCGGCAACAGCCGTTACGGTCTGGGCACCAGCGGCAACTCGACCAGCCGTCTGGGCCTGCGTGGCACGGAAGACCTGGGTGGCGGCCTGAAGGCCGGCTTCTGGCTGGAAGGCGAAATCTTCGGTGACGACGGCAACAACGCCGGCTTCAACTTCAAGCGTCGTTCGACCGTGAGCCTGTCGGGCAACTTCGGTGAAGTGCGTCTGGGCCGCGACCAAGTGCCGACCTTCGCCAAGCTGACCTCCTACGACCTGTTCAGCGCCACCGGTATCGGCCAGTTCATGGGCTTCCGTAACTGGGCCAACGGCCAAGGCGCCGACGACAACGGCATCCGCGCCAACAACCTGATCTCCTACTACACGCCCAACTTCGGCGGCTTCAACGCCGGCTTCGGCTACGCTTTCGACGAAAAGCAAACCGTTGGCACCGCTGACAGCGTTGGCCGTTACGTTGGTGGCTTCGTTGCATATGACAACGGCCCCCTGAGCGTGAGCCTGGCTCTGGCACAGCAAAAGACTGCCGTCGCCAACATCGCTACCGACCGTGACGAACTGACCCTGGGCGCTTCGTACAACTTCGGCGTTGCCAAGCTGACCGGCCTGGTGCAACAGACCAAGTTCAAGCGTGACGTGGGCGGCGACATCAAGACCAACTCCTACATGCTGGGCGCTTCCGCTCCCGTCGGCGGCGTGGGCGAAGTCAAGCTGCAGTACGCTCTGTACGACCAGAAGGCCATCGACTCCAAGGCTCACCAGATCACTCTGGGCTACGTCCACAACCTGTCCAAGCGCACCGCTCTGTACGGCAACCTGGCGTTCCTGAAGAACAAGGACAACTCCACTCTGGGCCTGCAAGCCAAGGGCGTGTACACCGGCGGCGTTGCTGCTGGCGAAAGCCAAACCGGCGTGCAAGTGGGTATCCGCCACGCTTTCTAATGAACGGCTGGCCTAGGCCAGTTGCGCTTTAGAACAAAAAAAGAGCCAGTCTTCGGACTGGCTCTTTGCTTTTGTGCTAGGGAAATACCTGTGTTGTGCTTGTACCAACAACGGATGCGTGGAGTCATCGTTTCTAGAATGAAATTTCCACCAACCAATTGTTAACAAGAGAGAGACAACACAATGAATTCTTCATTCGTGAAACAAAGCGTGGCGCTGGCGGTGCTGGGTGCGATCGCTCCCCTGGCAGCCTATGCACAGCAGAGCAGCGTGCAGCTGTACGGCATTGTCGATGCCGGCATACGCCACACCACCAATGAGGGCCCGACCAAGAGCGGCAAGACCCAGATGATCGGCGGCGGCATGTCGCAAAGCCGCTGGGGTATCAACATCACCGAAGACCTGGGCGGCGGCCTGGCGGCCATCGCCAACCTGGAAGCCCGCTTCCTGACCGACACCGGCGAGCAGGCAGCTGCCAGCTACTTCCAGCAGTCGTGGGTCGGTATCCGCAGCAGCAGTTTCGGTCAGGTCACCTTGGGTCGTCAGTACAACATGCTGTTCGACCTGGTGACGTCCACCTATGCATCGTTCCCGTACTCGCCCTACATGGAGGCATACAAACCTGAAATCGGCATGTCCATGGGCGCGCGCGCCAGCAACATGGTCAAGTACCTGGCCGAATTCGGGCCCGTGCGCGGCGCACTGCAGTATTCCTTCGACGAAAACAATACCTTCGACAAGGTAGGTGCCGGCGTGAGCCCGGGCGGTGCGATCAAGACAGCCGGCGGTTACCTGCGCTATTCGCAAAGCGGCATTTCGGCGGGTGCCGGCTACCTGGGCACCACCCTGCCCGCAGGCACCAAGGTCGATGCCTGGACCCTTGGCGGTTCCTATCGCGTGGGCCCCTGGTACCTGAACCTGGGCTATGGCCTGAACAAGCGCAAGGATGCCTTCCCCGCCGCCTCGGCCGGTGGCGCCTTCGACCAGGCCATCCTGAATTCCTTCTGGACCGGTTCGTCCAACGGCGGCTTCGTGGCCGGCGACGCCAACAAGCGCCAGATGTACAAGATGGGCTTCGGCTATCAGATCACGCCCCAGGTCAATGTCGGCGCCCACTACTACCATGCCAAGCAATCGGGCTCGGTCACGGGCAACTTCAACGGCAAGGCCGACTTCCTGGTGGCCGTGGTCGACTACGCGTTCTCCAAGCGCACGGACGCCTATGTGGCTCTCGACCACACCAAGACCAGCGGCGGTTCGGGCGTGATGCTCGACGCCAATGGCGCGACCAAGCGCACGGGCTTCACCGTGGGCCTGCGCCATCGCTTCTGAGCGCGCGTCAGCATGCTGCCGACAAGGCCTCCTTCGGGAGGCCTTTTGTTGGTCCGCTTGCGCAGGCGGGCGCTTTCCTGCGTTAAGGTAGGCACAGGCCAACCGATGGAAAGAGCACGCCGATGGACGCCCCCCGATGGAAAGCAGGAGGCCGGGCCTTTGCCCATATCGCCCAGTACCACCCCGAGCTGACGGCGCTGCGCCGTGAACTGCATGCACACCCCGAGCTGGGCTTCGAGGAGCGCTTCACGGCGGCACGCATCAAGGAAGCCCTGCAGCAATGCGGCGTCGATGAAATCCACGAGGGCCTGGGCACCACGGGTCTGGTGGCCGTGGTCAGGGGGCAGGGCCGCAGCTCGGGTGCCATGGTGGGCCTGCGTGCCGACATGGATGCGCTGCCCATGGTTGAGCACAATGAATTTCCCTGGAAATCCGGCACCCAGGGCCTGATGCATGGCTGTGGCCACGACGGCCATACGGCCATGCTGGTCGGCGCCGCCCGCTATCTGGCCGCCACGCGCCGCTTCGATGGCACGGCCGTGCTCATTTTCCAGCCTGCCGAGGAAGGGCGGGGCGGGGCGCGTGCCATGATCAGCGACGGCCTGTTCGAGCGCTTTCCCGTGCAGTCGGTCTACGCCATGCACAACTGGCCTGCCATGCGCGCCGGCACCATAGGCATCAACATGGGTGCCATGATGGCGGCCGCCGACCGCATCACCATTGAAATCACGGGACGTGGCGGCCACGGTGCCCATCCCTACCAGACCGTGGACGTGGTGCTGGCCGCGGCCCACATCACCACGGCCGTGCAAAGCATTGTTTCGCGCAATGTGCGCGCCATCGACAGTGCCGTCATCAGCCTGTGCGCCGTGCAGGCCGGCGACCTGGGGGCGTTCAGCGTGATGCCGGGCACGGCCACCCTGGTGGGCACGGTGCGAAGCTTCGACCCCGCCATCCAGGACCGCGTGGAGCAGCGCCTGCAGGAACTGTGCAGCGCCGTGGCCCTGGGGCTGGGCGCCACGGCCAAGGTCCAGTACGAACGCATCTACCCGGCCACCATCAACTCGCCGGCCGAGGCCGCCTTTGCCGCCGACGTGGCGCAGTCCCTGGTGGGGGTGGAAAATCTGGACCGGCACCTGGAACCCAGCATGGGGGCCGAGGACTTTTCCTTCATGCTGCAGCACAAGCCGGGCGCCTATCTGCGCCTGGGCCAGGCCCTTGGCGCCCAGCCCGGTGTGCCCCTGCACAGCAGCCGCTATGACTTCAATGACGAGGTCCTGCCCCTGGGCGCAGCCCTGCATGCCAGCCTGATCGAGCAGGCCATGCCTCTGCCGTCGCAGGACATGTAGGCCGGAAGGCAGGCGCTCAGGGCATCGCCTGCCGGTGTGCCAGCAGCTGCCGGCACACCGTGTCCAGGATTTCGTCGGACAGTTGCGGTGCCGCGGCCGCCGTGGCGCGTGCCAGCACCAGCGCGCCCACCATGGTGCTGAGCATGGTCATGGCCTGCTCGCGCTGGGCCGCATCGGGCTGCCCGTCCGGCGCAAGCTCACCGATCACGCGCGCAAAACGCGTGATGTTGCGCTCCACCCCCTCGGCGAACACGGCCGAGAGATCGCCGCCCGCGCGCGCCACGTCCACGGCCAGGGCGGCCGCGGGGCAGCCACTGCCAGGGCTGTCGCGGTGCTGGGGCGACAGATAGGACTGCACGCGCGCCGCCAGGGAGCCTGCCTGCGCATCGGGCAGGCCGTCCAGCGGTGCGATGGACCAGTCGAAGGCGCGTGCACAGGCCTCGCGCACCAGGGCATCCTTCGATGCGAAGTGGCGGTACAGGCCGCCATGGGTCAGGCCCGCACCGCGTGTGACATCGGCCACGCCTATGCCGTCCAGGCCATGCTCGCGGTACAGCCTTGCCGCGGCTTCGAGGATGTCCTGCCGGTTCTGCGCGGCCTGGGCTTTCGAGACTTTCATGTCACCCCGATCTAATGATTGCTTGCATCATCAAAAAACATTTATGATGGCGGCCGTCATCATAAATCCGGCTCCCGCAGATGTGCACACTGGCGTGCTGCTGTGCGGGCCTTTGTGCGATGGGAGCATCTATGAGCATTGGCATGGGTTCCGGCGAGCCGCGCCGCGTCGTCATCACGGGCATGGGCATGGTGTCGCCGCTGGGCAGCGGCACCGAACTGTCCTGGCGCCGGTTGCTGGCGGGCCGTTCAGGCCTGAGCCGCCTGCCCGAAGGGCTGGCGCCCGATGTTCCGGCCCAGGTCGCGGGCCAGGTGCCCGGCCTGGCACAGGACCCCGAGGGGGGGTGGGACATCGATGCCGTGGTGTCGGCCAAGGACCAGCGCAAGATGGACCGCTTCATCCCCCTGGCGCTGGATGCGGCCGGTCAGGCGCTGGCCCAGGCCGGCTGGCAGCCCGGGGACGAGCGCTCGCGCACCCGCACGGCCTGCGTCATCGGCTCGGGCATCGGTGGCTTCGGCGCCATTGCCCAGGCCGTGCGCACCACGGACAGCCGGGGCGTGTCGCGGCTGTCGCCGTTCACCGTGCCCTCGTTTCTGGTCAATCTCGCAGCCGGCCATGTCTCGATCCGTCACGGACTCAAGGGACCTCTGGGCGCCCCGGTCACGGCCTGTGCCGCCAGTGTCCAGGCCATGGGCGATGGCCTGCGCCTGATCCGGGCGGGCGAGGCCGATGTGGCGTTGTGCGGCGGAGCCGAAGCCGCCATCGACCGTGTCAGCCTGGGCGCGTTCGCAGCGGCCAAGGCCTTGTCCACGGCCTACAACGATCGGCCCCACGAGGCATCGCGCCCCTTCGACGCAGGCCGCGATGGCTTCGTCATGGGCGAGGGGGCGGGCGCTCTGGTGCTGGAGGGGCTGGACCATGCGCTGGCGCGGGGCGCCCGGCCGCTGGCCGAAGTGGTGGGTTACGGGACGACGGCCGACGCCTACCACATCACGGCAGGACCCGAGGATGGCGATGGCGCACGCCGCAGCATGGAGCAGGCCCTGGCCATGGCCGGCCTGACCCCTGCGCAACTGCATTACCTCAATGCCCATGCCACCTCCACGCCCGTGGGTGATCGCGGAGAACTCGCTGCCATGCGTGCGCTGTTCGGCGACCGTGGCGGTGTGGCCATCAGTTCCACCAAATCGGCCACCGGCCATCTGCTGGGCGCGGCGGGGGCCGTGGCCTCGATCTTCACCGTGCTGGCTTTGCGCGACCAGATGGCGCCGGCCACGCTCAACCTGCACGAACCCGATCCGCTGGCGGCCGGGCTGGACATGGTGGCTGGCGAGGCCAGGCCCTGGGCCATGGAGCACGCCCTGGTCAACGGTTTCGGATTCGGGGGCGTCAATGCCTCCCTGGTACTGCGGCGCTGGCAGGAGTGAGGGCTGGAGCAGGCGCTGGAACCGGTGCCGGCACCAGGGCGGAGCCGCTCAGGTGTAGCGCTTGGCGCGCAGGTTGTTCTTCATCTGCTCCAGCGCTGGCTGCAGCGCCGGCCCGATGCGCAAGGCCACGCAGGTGGCCAGCACGTCGATGACCAGCAGGTGCAGCAGGCGCGACACCATGGGGCTGTAGCGGTCATAGCCCTCTGGATGGTCGGCGGCCAGATGGACATGGCAGGCCGACGCCAGCGGCGAGCCGCTGGCCGTGATGGCAATGGTGGTGGCGCCGTTCTTGCGCGCGATGTCGGCAGCGTCCATGAGGTCGCGCGTGCGCCCTGAATTGGAGATGATGACCACGCAGTCGCCAGGCCCCAGCAAGGTGGCGCTCATGACCTGCATGTGACCGTCGCTGGTGGCCAGGCTGGTCACGCCCAGGCGGAAGAACTTGTGCTGGGCATCCTGGGCCACGATGCCCGAGTTGCCGGCACCGTAGAACTCGATGCGCTTGCCGGTTTGCCAGGTGGCGGCGATGGCCTGGGCAGCCTGCTCGATGGCCATGGTGCTGGCTGCATTGCGGTACTGCAGAAAGGCGGCCACGGCGTTGTCCACCACCTTGACCATCACGTCGCTGGTCTTGTCGTCGCTGTCCACGCTGCGATGGATGAAGGGCACGCCCTCGCTGACGCTGCCCGCGAGCTTGAGCTTGAAGTCCGCCAGACCGTCATAACCCATGCTGCGGCAAAAGCGCACCACGGTGGGCTTGCTGACATGGGCGCGCTCGGCCAGCTCGCGCACCGGCAGCCGTGCAAAGGCCCTGGGATCGGCCAGCACCAGGCGGGCCACGCGCTGTTCGGCGGGCGCAAGCGAGGGCAGGGAGGCGGTGATGCGATCCAGCATGTGGCAGTGAGGGGAGGTGGGTCGGATGGGAGGGCGGGAACGGCTTTCCGCCACGGGCGCGGGCCAATGCGCATTTTGCATGAGCCGCCGGTATCTGCCCGCATTCACGACACAGATGGAAACCTTGGGGGCGAATACACTGGGAAGATTTGCGGGAGCACCGATGCGGTGCGCCGTTGCCGGGCCCGGATACCGGGCTCGGATACCGCGGGCCCAGATACCGGTCCGCATGCCGGTCCCAAAGGATGAGCCATGAACCAGCTTGACGCGCTTCGACAGTACACGACCGTGGTGGCCGATACCGGCGACTTCCACCAGCTGGCCCAGTTCCAGCCGCGTGACGCGACCACCAATCCATCGCTGATCCTCAAGGCAGTGCAAAAGCCCGAGTACGCGCCGCTGATGCGCGCCACCGTGGCGCAGTACCGCGGGCGCAGCCTGGACGAGGTCATGGACCGCATGCTGGTGCGCTTCGGCTGCGAGATCCTCAAGCACATTCCGGGCCGCGTCTCCACCGAGGTCGATGCGCGCCTGTCCTTCGACACCGCCGCCACCGTGGCGCGTGCCGAACGCCTGATCGAGCTGTACCAGGCAGAAGGCGTGCACATAGACCGCGTGCTCATCAAGATCGCATCGACCTGGGAGGGCATCGAGGCGGCCCGCCGGCTGGAGCTGCGCGGCATCCACACCAACCTCACGCTGCTGTTCTCGTTCTGCCAGGCCGTGGCCTGCGGCCAGGCCAAGGTGCAGCTGATTTCGCCCTTTGTTGGCCGCATCTACGACTGGTACAAGAAGCAGGCCGGCTCTCAGTGGGACGAGGCCGCGATGGCCGGCGCCAACGACCCCGGCGTGCGCTCGGTGCGCGCCATCTACGAGCATTACAAGCATTTCGGCGTCGCCACCGAGGTCATGGGTGCCAGCTTTCGCAATACGGGCCAGATCGTGGCGCTGGCGGGCTGCGATCTGCTGACCATCGCGCCCGAACTGCTGGCCCAGCTGGGCGGCAGCGAAGCTCCCGTGGCGCGCGCCCTGGATGCCGAGGCGGCGCGCGACCTGACGCTGGAGCCCGTGCACTATGACGAGGCGGGGTTCCGCCTGGCATTGAACGAGGACGCCATGGCCACCGAAAAGCTGGCCGAAGGCATTCGCGCCTTCGCCGCCGACACGCGCAAGCTCGAAGCCCTGATGCAGCAGGTGGACTGATACAGCCCGGTGCGGCTGCGGCGGGCACGTCGCCGCGCTGCCCCGGTGACGGCGTCCCCTGCAAGGCTCGGGCCGCGTGAACGACAGACTCCATGAAGACTTTGCCACCTCTGTGTAATTCCCTGCCGGCCTGGCGCGCGCTGCAGGACCACTATCGCGACCAGATCCAGACGCTGGACCTGCGGCAGGCCTTTGCCGCTGACGGCGACCGGCTCCAGGCCCTGAGCCAGCAAGCGCCCCATGTGTTCGCCGACCTGTCCAAGAACCTCTGGACGGGACAGACCGAGGCGCTGCTGCGAGACCTGGCCGTGCAAAGCGGCGTGCAGGCCCAGCGCGACGCCATGCTGGCTGGCGACAGCGTCAACTGCACCGAGCAGCGCGCCGCCATGCACTGGCTGCTGCGCATGCCGCGCGATGGCGGGCAACTGCGCCATTGCGCCACCGTCCAGCAATGGCAGCCCGCCATGCACCAGGCCCTGGCCGAAGTCCACGTCACGCTGGACGCCATGCTGGCCCTGGCCGAGCGGGTGCGCGCCGACGATGCGATCACCGATATCGTCAACATCGGTATCGGCGGCTCGCACCTGGGCCCCGAAGTCGTGGTCAACGCCCTCGAGGACTGGGTTGACGCGGGCAAGAACTTCCATTTCGTCTCCAACGTGGACGGCCACGAGCTGGGCCATGTGCTGCGGCGCGTGCGCCCGGCCAGCACCCTGTTCCTGATCGCCTCCAAATCCTTCACCACGGCCGAGACCATGCTCAACGCGCGCTCGGCGCGCCAGTGGTTCCTGGAGGAGGGCGGCAGCGAGGATGCTCGGGCCGCCTGCTCCATCGACCGGCATTTCGTTGCCCTGACCACCAATGTGCAGGCCGCGGCCGAATTCGGCATAGGCCGCACCCTGGGATTCTGGGACTGGGTGGGTGGGCGCTTTTCCCTGTGGTCGGCCATCGGCCTGCCCGTGGCCATTGCCATCGGCCAGGCACGCTTTCGTGAACTGCTGAGCGGTGCGCATGCCATGGACGCGCATTTCTTCATGGCCGGCATGCAGGCCAATCTGCCGCTGCGCCTGGGCCTGCTCGATGTCTGGTATCGCGACTTCTGCGGCTTTTCCAGCCGCTGCATCGCGCCCTACAGCCATGGACTCAGGCGATTGACCGCCTATCTGCAGCAGCTGGAGATGGAGAGCAACGGCAAGGGGGTGACGCGCGATGGCCAGAGCCTGCCGGTGCGCACGGCCCCTGTGATCTGGGGCGAGCCCGGCACCAATGGCCAGCACGCCTTCTTCCAGATGCTGCACCAGGGCCAGGACGTGATCCCCGTGGAATTCATCGCACTGCGCGATGGCGGCAAATACCTGGGCGCGCACCACCAGAGCCTGGTGGTCAACGCCATCGCCCAGGCACAGGCTCTGATGGAGGGCCGGCATGGCGAGGGCGCCGAGCGCCATTGCGCAGGCAACCGGCCCAGCAGTTTTCTGCTGCTGCAGCAGTTGGACCCGGCATCGCTGGGGGCGCTGATCGCGCTGTACGAGCACCGCGTCTTCACGGCGGGTGCCGTCTGGGGCATCAATAGCTTCGACCAGTGGGGCGTGGAACTGGGCAAGCACCTGGCCCGCCAGCTGCACGCACGCCAGGACAGCGGCGACTGGCAGGGCGTGGACGCATCGACCACGGCCCTCATGCGGCGCCTGATGGATGCGGACGGCGGCTAGGCCTTGCACCATCGGGGTGCCTGGTCATGTGGATGTGGCATGACCTTCTTCCATTTCATCGTTATGCAGCCGGGTGGGATTGCTCGATAGTTGACGCCAACGGCTTGACGGCGGTGGCGCCAGGGTGCAGCAAGGCTGGCCCGGCGTCCGCGCAGGCCTCGAGCGCGCCGCCGGCGCGTTCCGGATTGCAATCTATTCCAAGGAGACCCTCGATGCGATTTGTTCTGGCCCGCGTGGCGCTGGCGTGTATGGTGATGGGAGCAGGCGCGGCACAGGCGCAGGATCCGGCAGGGACACTGGACAAGATCCAGAGCACGGGCAAGGTCGTGGTCGGGGTGCGCGAAAGCTCGGCACCCATGGCCTATGCCTTTGGTACCACGCAGAAGTACGTCGGCTATCACGTCGAGCTGTGCGAGAAGGTGCTGGCCCAGATCGTGCCCAAGGCCAAGATCGAATACATGGCCCTGACCTCGCAGAACACCATGCCCCTGGTTCAGAACGGCACGGTGGACCTCGGCTGCGGCCCCACGACGAACAACCTGGCGCGCCAGAAGCAGGTGGCCTTTGCCGTCACCACCTACGTCAGCCAGGTGCGCATGGCCGTGCGCGCCGACTCGGGCATCACCTCGTTCAAGCAACTCGACGGCAAGCCCGTGGCGGCTTCGGCCGGCACCACGGCCGTCCAGCTGCTGCGCAAGTACGGACGCGAGCAGGGCGTGAACCTGCCGACCTCCCTGGGCAAGGACCATTTCGAGAGCTTTCTGATGCTGGAGTCCGGCCGCGCCGATGCCTTCGTGCTCGACGACAACCTGCTGGCTGGCGTGATCGCCAACTCCAAGAACCCCGCAGGCTTCAAGATCGTGGGCGAAGTGCTGGGTTCCGAGCCCATCGCCATCCTCTTCCGCAAGGATGATCCGGCCTTCAAGAAGGCCGTGGACGATGTGCTGGTGCGCATGATGGCCTCGGGCGAAGTGGCCAAGATCTATGACAAGTGGTTCGTGCAGCCCATTCCTCCGAAGAATGCTCCGCTGAATCTGCCCATGAGCGACATGCTCAAACAGCTGCTGCAGCAGCCCAACGACAAGCCGCTGGAAGCCTACGCCAGCTGACACGCGCAGGCAGGCACGGCCTGCTCATGGCGCAGTCTGTGTGCGCCGCAGTGTGCTGCGGTTCAAGCGCCCGCCGTCTCCGGACCGCGGGCGTTGTCGCGCATGAAATCCTGTGCCGCCTGCTGCAGCCAGTCCCTGAAGCTTTGCAGCGGCGGATAGTTGCCGCGGCTGGTGGGCCAGGCCAGGTAATAGCGTTCGGCGCTTTCCATTTCGGGCAGATGGGGCAGGGCGCGCACCAGGTCGCCCTGCTGCAGCTCGCGCTCGATCAGAAATCGTGGCAGCAGGGCCACGCCCACGCCCGCGATGGCGGCCTGTGCGGCCGTGGCGAACTGGTCGAAGAGCATGCCCTGGCCTTCCAGCAGCGGCACCTGGTGCACGGACAGCCAGCGCTGCCAGGCGTCGGGCCGCGAGGCCAGGTGCAGCAGGGGCGCTCGCAGCAGGTCCTGGGGCTGGAAAAAGCCGTGCTGGGCGGCAAGGGCCGGGCTGCAGGCCGGCACCACGGTTTCGCTCATCAGAAAGGCCAGTTCGGCACCGGGCCAGTGGGGCAGGCCGAAATGGATGGCCGCATCCACGGCCTCGAGCTGGAAGTCGAACTGCGACAGCCGCGTCGTCAGATTGATGGTGATGCCCGGGTGGGCACTGAAAAACTGGGGCAGGCGCGGCGCCAGCCAGCGCGTGCCGAAGGTGGGCAGGATGGCCAGGTTCAGGCTGCCGCCCCGCGGATTGGCGCGAAAGCCCAGCGTGGCCGAGGAAATGCGCATCAGGGCACCGCGTATTTCCTGGGCATAGGCCTGGCCGGCGGGGCTCAGGCGCACGGTCTGGCGCTCGCGCACGAAGAGCTCGGCCTCCAGTCTTTCCTCCAGCGCACGGATCTGGCGGCTGACGGCACTTTGCGTCAGGTGCAGCTCGGCGGCCGCGGCCGTGAAGCTCTGGTGCCTGGCGGCGGCCTCGAAGGCGCACAGCAGGGACATGGGGGGCAGGAATCGGCGGGACAGCAGCATGGCGGGGATCGTGGGGTGGGGGCATTCTGTTTGGGAATGACCTGAGGGCTGGATTATCGTTTGACCGGGCTCAAGGCGCAGACCTAGCATCCATGCCAGGAAATCACCATGCCGCAGCCAGGCCCTGCGGTCCACACCTTCTTCCCCACCGAGCACCATGTCCGAAACCTCCACCTCCGTCTTCGTGTCCAGCGATGAAATCCGCGCGCGCTTTTCAGGCGCCATGTCCGAGATGTACCGCAAGGAGGTGCCGCAATACGGCACGCTGATCGATCTGGTGGCCGACATCAATGCGCAGACGCTGGAGGCCCATCCGCAACTGCTGGCCCAGATGCAGCGCAGCGGCGAACTGCCCCGCCTGGGCGTGGAGCGCCATGGCGCCATCCGCGTGGGCACGGCCGCCGAGCTGTCCATGCTGCGCCGTCTGTTCGCCATCATGGGCATGGAGCCCGTAGGCTATTACGACCTGTCCGTGGCCGGTGTGCCCGTGCACTCCACGGCCTTCCGGCCCGTGGCCGATGCCGCCCTGCTGGCCAATCCCTTCCGTGTCTTCACCTCGCTGCTGCGCCTGGACCTGATCGCCGACGAGGCCCTGCGCGCCCAGGCGGGCGCCATCCTCGCGCAGCGCTCCATCTTCACGGGGCGTGCCCTGGCCCTGATCGCCCAGGCAGAAGCCGCGGGGGGCCTGGACGATGGACAGGCCGACGAGTTCGTGCGTGAAGCGCTGGAAACCTTCCGCTGGCACAGCGAGTCCACCGTGGACGGCACCACCTACGAGGCCCTGCACAAGGCCCACCGCCTGATCGCCGACGTGGTCTGCTTCAAGGGACCGCACATCAACCATCTCACGCCGCGTACCCTGGACATAGATGCCGCCCAGGCCGCCATGCCTGCACGCGGCATGGATGCCAAGGACGTGGTCGAAGGCCCGCCGCGCCGCGACTGCCCCATCCTGCTGCGCCAGACCAGCTTCAAGGCCCTCAAGGAAATCGTGCGATTTGCGGACGCGGGAGCCGGTGCCGGCTCGCATACGGCGCGCTTCGGTGAGATCGAGCAGCGTGGAGTGGCACTGACCCGCAAGGGCCGTGCGCTTTATGACCAGCTGCTCGCGCAGGTGCGCGACATGGGCAGCGCCGGCAGCGCGGCCCCCGATTACGGCAGCCGCCTCGCCCAGGCTTTCGAGGCCTTCCCGGACACCCATGAGGCACTGCGTGCCCAGGGCCTGGCCTTTTACCGCTATGCGCTCACCGAAGCCGGCCTGGCACAGGCGGGCAAGGCGGCGGTCGATACGGACCTGGAGTCCCTGCTGGCCCAAGGCCTGGTGCGCGCCGAACCCATCATCTACGAAGACTTCCTACCCGTGAGCGCGGCCGGCATCTTCCAGTCCAATCTGGGGGGCGAGGAGCAAAAACAGTACGCGGCCCATGCGGCGCAAAAGGCCTTCGAGGCCGACCTGGGTGCGTGCGTGCATGACGAGATCGCCCTGTACGAGGCAGCGCAGCAGCGTTCCGTCGACCAGGTGCGCATGGCACTGCAGGGCCAGGCCCGGGTGGCGGCATGAGCACGGTGACCGCCGACGAAGCCGTATCGGCCCTGCGGGCCATCGTGGGCGAGCGCGGCCTGCTGCAGGGCGCCGACATGGCGTCCTATGAGCAAGGGGCGCGCTATGGCCTGGGCCGGGCGCTGTGCGTGCTGCGTCCCGACAGCGTGGAACAGGTGCAGGCCGTGGTGCGCTGGTGCGCAGCCCGTGGCGTGCGCCTGGTGCCCCAGGGGGCCAACACCGGCCTGGTGGGCGCGAGCACGCCCGACGACAGCGCCACCGAGGTCGTGCTGTCCACCAGCCGGCTGCGTGCGCATTGCGAGATCGACGTGGACAACCGCAGCGTCAGCGTCGATGCCGGCGTGACGCTGCAGGAGCTCAATGAACGCCTGGAACCCCATGGCCTGTGGTTTCCGATCGACCTGGGCGCCAACCCCACGGTGGGCGGCATGATCGCCGCCAACACCGGTGGCACGCGGCTGATCCGCTATGGCGACGTGCGCCACAACCTGCTGGCACTGCAGGCCGTTCTGCTGGAGCCAGCTGGCGAGCTGCTGGAACTGGGCCGTGCGTTGCGCAAGGATAATACGGGTCCCGACCTCAAGCAGCTGTTCGTAGGCACCTCGGGAGCGGGCGGCATCCTCACCCGCGCCACGCTGGAAGTCCATGTGCGGCCCAGCCAGTCGGCCACGGCCCTGGTGGTGCCGACCTCGGATGCCGCCGTGCTGCAGCTGCTGCAGGCCCTGGAGCGCGAGCTGGGCGACTTCCTCAGTGCCTTCGAAGGCCTGTCAGGCCATGCCATGCAGGCGGCCATCGACCATGTGCCCAATCTGCGCAATCCCTTCGCACCTGAGCCGGCTCCGGACTTTGCCCTGCTCATCGAGCTGGAGGCCTCGGGCAGTCGCACCTATACCGGACTGGACCTGCAGGAAGCGCTCAACCAGTTCCTGCAGGACCAGTTCGAGCAGACCATAGACAACGCCGTCATCGGCAACGGCCATGAACTCTGGCACCTGCGCCACAGCATCAGCGAAGGCGCGCGTGCCCTGGGCAAGCCGATTGCCTTCGATGTGTCGGTGCCGCGCTCGCGCATCATGGCGTTTTGCCGCGCGGCGCGCGCCCTGGTCGCGGCCGAATTCCCATTTCTGCATGTGGTGGACTTCGGCCACATCGCCGATGGCGGCGTGCACTTCAACGTGATCTGGAGGCATGGCGCGGACCAGGCCTATGACGCCGCCACGGTCCAGGCGCTGCGCGACCGCATCTATGCCATGGTGGTCGAGGAGTTCGGCGGCAGCTACAGCGCCGAACACGGCGTGGGTCCGCACAACCTGGCCTACTACCGCCGCTATGCCAGCCCCGCGGCGCGGCGCCTGGCCCAGGGCCTGCGCCGGCTCGTCGATCCCGCACAGCTGTGCGGCAGTGTCGACTTCGGCTGAGTCCTTTTCCCTTACTCCTTCCCCGGGGCGCATGCGCCCCTTTCTTTTCCATGAGGCTTCCATGAGCATCGCAGAGTCGGGCATGCAGTCGCCCACTGCCCATTTGTTCAACCCGCTGTTCGCCCAGCCCGAGGGCTCGCCCATACGCGAGCTGTTCCCCTACCTGAGCCGCCCCGGCATGCTGTCGCTGGCCGGCGGCTATCCCTCGCCCAGCCTGTTCGATGCCGAAGGCCTGCAACATGCCGCCCAGGCTGCCTTGCAGCAGGACGCTGCAGCCAGCCTGCAATATGGCGCCAGCGAGGGCCAGCTGCCGCTGCGCGACGCGCTGGCCGCGCTGTGTGCCACGCGCGGCGTGCAGTGCACACCGGCCGATATGCTGGTGACCACGGGTTCGCAGCAGGCCTTCGACCTGCTGGTCAAGGTGCTGGTCGCGCCCGGCGATCCGGTGCTGGTCGAGGTACCGGCCTATCCGGCCACGCTGCAGACGCTCAAGCTGGCCCAGGCCCGGATCATCGCCGTGCCCACGGATGCGCAGGGCCTGGACACCGATGCCCTGGAGGCCTTGCTGTCGCAGTGGCCGCACGAGCGCCGCCCCAAGCTGCTGTACACCGTGCCCAATTTCTCCAACCCCGGCGGCACCCTGCTGCCCGCCGCACGGCGCGAGGCCCTGGTGGACCTGGCGCACCGGCATGGGTTTGCCATCGTCGAGGACGACCCCTACGGCGAGCTGCGCTTTGATCAGGGCTGCGAACCTTCGCTTTACGCCACAGGCCAGGTCCGCTGCGGCGCGGCGGCCAATCCCGTGGTCTATCTGTCCAGCCTGTCCAAGACCGTAGCGCCCGCGCTGCGCATCGGCTGGATGCTGGCCGATGCCCAACTGCTGCGCCGTTGCACCATCGCCAAGCAGACGGCCGATCTGTGCACTTCACCGCTGGCCCAGCTGATCGCGGCCCACTACCTGCGCTCGGGCCGCTATGCGCCCCGGCTCGCACAGGCCTGCGCCGAGTACGCCGCGCGCATGGATGCCCTGTGCTCGGGTCTGCAATCGGCCCTGGGCGACCAGATCCGCTTCGTGCGGCCGCGGGGCGGCATGTTCGTCTGGGCCGAATGGCTGCCGCCGCAAGGCCGGGCCGGGGATGCACTGGCGCGTGCCCTGTTCACTGCCGCCGTGGAGCAGGGCGTGCTCTACGTGCCCGGCAAGGCCTTTTTCCCTGCCGATGCGGCACCTGGGTCCGGACTGTGCATGCGCCTGTCCTATGCCGCGCCCACGGTGCCCCAGATCACCGAGGCCGTCGCGCGACTGGGCAGGGCCTGGGGCCAGGCGCTGTCCTGAAAAAACCGCCAGCCCCATGACAAAGGCCGCCCGAGGGCGGCCTTTGTTTTGCGGACTGACCGGGCGGTGAGGCCCGGTAGCGCGGTGGGCAATTACATGCCCATGCCGCCCATGCCACCCATGCCGCCCATGTCGGGCATGGCGGGAGCTGCGTCGGCCTTGGGCGATTCAGCGATCATGGCTTCGGTCGTCAGCAGCAGCGAGGCCACGGAAGCGGCGTTCTGCAGGGCGGTGCGGGTCACCTTGGTGGGGTCCAGGATACCCATTTCCAGCATGTCGCCGTAGGTGTCGTTGGCGGCGTTGAAGCCGTAGTTGCCATTGCCGTTCAGCACGGCGTTGACCACCACGGAGGGTTCGCCACCGGCGTTGGCCACGATTTCGCGCAGGGGCGCTTCCACGGCCTTCAGGATCAGCTTGATGCCGGCGTCCTGCTCGGCATTGCCGGTGGACAGGGCGCCCACGGCTTGCTTGGCGCGCAGCAGGGCCACGCCACCGCCGGCCACGATGCCTTCTTCCACGGCAGCGCGGGTGGCGTGCAGCGCGTCTTCCACGCGGGCCTTCTTTTCCTTCATTTCGACTTCGGTGGCAGCGCCAACCTTGATCACGGCCACGCCGCCGGCCAGCTTGGCCACGCGCTCTTGCAGCTTTTCGCGATCGTAGTCGCTGGTGGCTTCTTCGATCTGGATGCGGATCTGCTTGACGCGGGCTTCGATTTCGTCAGCCTTGCCAGCACCGTCGATGATGGTGGTGTTTTCCTTGCCGATTTCGACGCGGGCAGCCTGGCCCAGGTCTTCCAGCGTCACCTTGTCCAGCGCCAGGCCCACTTCTTCAGCGATGACCTTGCCGCCCGTCAGGATGGCGATGTCTTCCAGCATGGCCTTGCGGCGGTCGCCGAAGCCGGGAGCCTTCACGGCCACGACCTTCAGGATGCCGCGGATGGTGTTGACCACCAGGGTGGCCAGGGCTTCGCCTTCGACGTCTTCTGCAATGATCAGCAGAGGACGGCCGGCCTTGGCCACGGCTTCCAGCGTGGGCAGCAGGTCACGGATGTTGCTGATCTTCTTGTCGAACAGCAGCACGAAGGGGTTGTCCAGCAGGGCGACCTGCTTTTCGGGGTTGTTGATGAAGTAGGGCGACAGGTAGCCGCGGTCGAACTGCATGCCTTCGACGACGTCGAGTTCGTTGGCCAGCGACTTGCCTTCTTCAACGGTGATCACGCCTTCCTTGCCGACCTTGTCCATGGCTTCGGCAATGATGCTGCCCACGGATTCGTCGGAGTTGGC
>JAIRVR010000019.1 GCA_031253795.1 Burkholderiaceae bacterium | reverse complement strand
GTCAATCCTAGAACTTGCGTTATTACTCAAGTCTCAAATTTTGGTGGAGGTAAACGGGATCGAACCGATGACCTCTTGCATGCCATGCAAGCGCTCTCCCAGCTGAGCTATACCCCCTTGCTGCAACTCGGCACTGCCTTGTTGCTGCGATTCAAAAATTGTAGCACAGCGTTTTTGGACAAAATCCGGAATGCGTGACTTTTTTGTGTCGCACGCATTCCGGTGTCCTCTTGCGCCGCCCGGCGCCGTCAGTCCAGGCTCTGCCCGTCGCGTATGCGGTGGATCTCGGCGATGTCCACCACCCAGACCAGGCCGTCGCCGACCTGGCCCGTGTGGCAGGCCGAGGCGATGGCCGCGCGTATGGGCTCGACCATGGAGGCCTCGGCCAGCACGCAGACCATGAGCTTGTCGGAGAAGTCGGTGAGCTCCTCCTTCACCGTGCGCTTGTCGATGGCGGCCGGGGCCGTGAAGCCCTCGGCGCGGAACAGGGTCACGCCCGGGAAATTGGGAATGGCGCGCAGCGCATCGCGCAGGCGGTCCAGGCGGCTGGGCCGCACGATGGCCCGGATTTCCTTCATGGTCATAGTCATCTCCTTTCAGGCTTCCGTGGGTTTCTCATCGAACCAGCGGTACAGCGTGGGCAGCACCACCAGGGTGAGCAGGGTGGACGAGATCAGGCCGCCGATCACCACGATGGCCAGCGGGCGTTGCACCTCCGAGCCGGGGCCGGTGGCGAACAGGAAGGGCACCAGGCCCAGCAGGGCCACGGTGGCCGTCATCATCACCGGGCGGAAACGCTGCACGCAGCCTTCACGCACGGCCTGAGCGACCTCCATGCCGTCCTCGCGCAGCTTGCGTATGCAGGTGACCAGCACCACGCCATTGAGCACAGCAATGCCCCACAGCGCGATGAAGCCCACCGACGCCGGCACGCTGACGTATTCCCCGGTGACGAACAGGCCCAGCAGGCCGCCGATGGAGGCAAAGGGCAGCACCAGGATGATGAGCCCGGCCAGCTTGACCGAGTTGAACAGCAGGAACAGCAGGAAGAAGATGGCCACGATGGTCAGCGGCACGATGACCTGCAGCGTGCCCATGGCGCGCTCCATGTTCTCGAACTGGCCGCCGTACTTGAAGTAGTACCCATCGGGCAGTTGCACTTCCTTGTCGATGCGCTGCTGCACCTCGGTCACGAAGCCTCCCAGGTCGCGCCCCTCGACGTTGGCCCCCACCACCACGCGGCGCTTGCCGCCCTCTCGGCTGATCTGGGCCGGGCCGTCCACTAGTTCGATGCGCGCCAGACTGTTCAGCGGCACCTGGGCGCCGGTGGCCGTGGTCAGCAAGGTGGCGCCGATGGCGGCGGGCGAGCCCCGGAAGGGCTCGGGGAAGCGCACGATCACGTTGTAGCGGCGCTCGCCCTCGTAGACCGTGGTCACTTCCTTGCCGCCGATGGCGGACTCGATCACACCCTGCACGTCGGTGACGTTCAGGCCGTGGCGCGCAATCGCCTTGCGGTCGATGTCCACGGTCAGGGCCTGCTGGCCCGACAGGCGTTCGACACGGATGTCGGTGCTGCCCGGCACGCTCTTGAGGATGCGGGCCACCTGCTCGGACACGTCGCGCAGGTCGCCCAGCTCGTCACCGAAGACCTTGATGGCCAGCTGCGAGCGCACGCCCGTGACCATCTCGTCCACCCGTTCGGAAATGGGCTGGGACAGCACGATCTGCACGCCGGGGATGGTGGACAGGCGCTGGCGGATGTCCTCGTCGATCTCGTCCTGGCTGCGGTCGGACTCGGGGTCCAGCAGCACGATGGGGTCGGACTCGTTGGGGCCTGCGGGGTCGGCCGGCGATTCGCCCCGGCCCAGCTTGGAGACCACGCTGAGCACGCCCGGCACTTCGGCGACGGCCTTCATGGCCGCCATTTCCATGCGGATGGACTCGTCCAGCGAAATGCTGGGCACGCGATTGATCTGGGGCGTCAGGGCCCCCTCCTTCATGGTGGGCATGAAGGACTTGCCCAGCAGCGGGAACAGGGACAGCGAACCCAGCAGCAGCACCACGGCCAGGGCCAGCGTGGTGCGGTTGCGCGCCGTGGCACCGTCCAGCAGGCGCAGGTAGTGGCGCTTGAGGAAGGCGATCAGCCGCGTGTCATGGTCGGCACCGCCCTTGAGGAAGTACGAGCACAGCACGGGTGACAGGAAAAGCGACACGGCCAGGGACACGGCCAGCGAGATGGCGATGGTCAGCGCAAGGGGGCCGAACATCTTGCCCTCGATGCCCTGCAGGGTCATCAGCGGCAGGAACACCAGGATGATGATGGCGATGCCGAAGATGGTGGGTGTGGCCACCTCGGTCGTGGCCGAGAGCACGGTGCGAACGCGCGCACCCATGCTGTCGCCGGCCTGGCCGAGCTTGTGGAACACGTTTTCCACCACCACCACGGTGGCATCGACCATGAGGCCGATGGCGATCGCCAGCCCCCCCAGCGACATGAGGTTGGCCGAGATGCCCCAGCGGTTCATCATGATGAAGGTGGTCAGCGGCGTGATGATCAGCGTGGCCACCACGATGAGGCTGGAGCGCACATCCCCCAGGAAGATGAACAGCACCACCACCACGAGCAAGATGCCTTCGATCAGCACCTTGCCCACCGTCCACAGCGCGGAGTCCACGAGGTCGGTACGGTCGTAGTAGGGAACGATCTGCAGGCCGCCGGGCAGCATGCCCTTGCCGTTGATTTCCTGGACACGCTCCTTGACGCGCGTGACCACTTCCTTGGCATTGCCGCCGCGCATCATCAGCACGATGCCCGAGACGCCTTCGGTATAGCCGCCCTTGATGATGGCGCCCTGGCGCACTTCCTGGCCGAGCTGGACCTCGGCCACGTCGCGCACGAAGACAGGCACGCCGCCCTGCTCCTTGAGCACGATGTTGCCTATGTCCTCCAGCGACTGGATCAGGCCCACGGCGCGGATCAGGTACTGCTCGGTGACCTGGGGCAGGATGCCGCCGCTGGCATTGGCGTTGTTGTCGGCGATGGCCTGGACCACATGGCGCACGGACAGGCCGTAGTGGCGCAGCCGGCCCGGATCGACCTCGACCTGGTACTGCTTGACGTAGCCGCCCTGGGAGTTGATTTCGGCCACGCCGGGTATGGAGCGCAGCAGCGGACGTGCCACCCAGTCCTGGATGGTGCGGCGTTCGGTCAGCTCCTCGGGGGTCAGCGCACGCTGGCCGTCATCGGGGTGCTCCAGCGTGTACTGGTAGACCTCGCCCAGGCCGGTGGACACCGGCCCCAGCACGGGGATGATGCCCTCGGGCATGCGCGGCGTGACCTCCATCAGCCGCTCGGTGACGAGCTGGCGCGCGAAGTACACGTCGGTGGCATCGGTGAAGACCAGGGTGATGATGGACAGACCGCTCTTGTTGAGCGAGCGCATCTCGACCAGGCCCGGCATGCCGGTCATGGCGATTTCCAGGGGCACGGTCACGAAGCGCTCGATTTCCTCGGGCGATCGGCCCGGGGCCTCGGTCGCGACCTGGACCTGGACATTGGTCACATCGGGGAAGGCATCCACCGACAGGTTCATGGCCGCGCGCAGGCCGAAGCCGCACAGCACGAGCGAAAGCACGATCACGATGAGTCGCTGGCTCAGGGCGGCCCGGATCATGGAAGCGATCATGGGCTTACTCCAGCTCGGCGCGCTTGCGCTCGTTGTTCAGATGGAAGGCGCCGGTGGTGACGATGGACGTGCCCTCGGTCACGCCCTTGACCACGGGGCGCAGGCCACCGCTGACGGCGCCCAGGTCCACGGGCGTGAGGCGGTAGTGGTTCTCGCCCTTCTGGACGAAGACATGATCCCGGTCGTTCTCGCGCACCACGGCGTCGGCCGGCACGGCCAGCAGCTCGCGGGCCTCGCCCTGGATGCGCATGACGGCCAGCATCTGGGGCTTGAGATCGCGTTCCGGGTTGTCCACCTGGGTACGGATGGTCACGGTGCGCGTCTCGGGTGTCACGGTGTCGCCCACGTAGACGATCTGGCCGGACAGGTTGCGCTCGCCCAGCGCCGGCACGGAAATCTCGACCGACTGGCCGGCGCGCACGCCGTTGGCCAGTTGCTCGGGGATGGCGCCCACCACCCACACGCTGGCCAGGTCGGCCACGGTGAACAGCGGATCGCCGGGCTGGGCCACCTGGCCCGAGCTGACCTTGCGCTCGATCACCACGCCTGCACCCGTGGCCAGCACAGCGGCATGCGATTGCAGCGTGCCCTTGTCGCGCAGCTGGGCGATGGCGCCATCGGGGATGCCGATCAGGCGCAGCTGGTCACCGGCCGCGCGCTGCTCGGCTCGGGCAATGGACAGTTCGGATTCGCGGCGCAGCAGCTCGGCCGAGCCGATCACGTCGGCCGCGATCAGCTGACGCGCGCGCTCGACACCGCGCTCGGCCAGCGTGGCCGCCGAATGGGCACGCAGATAGGCCAGCTGTGCCGTGGTCAGCTCGGGGCTGGCCACGCGCGCCAGGACCTGGCCGGGACGCACGCGGTCGCCCACTTCGACCAGCACGTCGGTCACGCGGCCCGTGACGGCGGCACCGATGCGCGTCACCTGGCGCTCATTGGCTTCGATGCGGCCCGACACTTCCTGCAGCGGCGCGATCTGCGCCTTGGCCACGGGCTTGACCGCGAAGTTGGACGCCATCTCGGCCGCGATATGGACCTCCAGCGGGTCCTGCTCCTGGGCGGCCGCTGCCGGCGCGGCCTTGGCCGCTGCTTCTTCATTGCGGCCGCAGGCGCTCAGCGCCAGGGTCGCTGCCAGCAGGCCGGCCAGGGCCATTGCGTTCACCAGCCGGCCGCTGCGTGCGGGAGCTGCGATAAGGTTCGAAGGCATATTCAAGGACATGTTCGTTTCGGTATGCGAGAGGGAGGCAAGGGCGGCGCGCTTCAGAGGGCGGCCGGATCGTCGTAGCGGCCCGCGAGGTATTCGAGCTGTATGCGGGCGGCCTGCAGCTGGTAGCGTGCATCGAGCAGATCGGCGCGCACCGAGCGCAGCACGCGCTGGGCATCGAGCACGTCGAGAATGCCGCGCTCGCCGAAGCGGTAGGCGGCCTCGGCCACGCGCAGCGCCGCCTCGGCCTCGCGCACCGCGCCCTGGCTCAGTGCCCGGGTGCGCACACGCGCCATCTCCAGCTCCTTCCAGGCCTGCCGGGTCTGCTGGCGCAGCTCGATCTGGCGGCCTTCCAGCTGCAGGCGCGAACGCTCCAGTTCCGATGCGGCTTCATCGATGGGGCCCCGGTGCTGGTCCAGCAGCGGGATCTGGATGCTCACACCCAGCGTGTTCTGGCGCACGTCGGGTTCGCGCGTCTGGCCGTAGCGCAGCTCCATGCCGGGCCAGCGGGCGGCCTTGGCGCCATCCAGCCGCGCCTGGGCACGCTCGACCTCGGCCTTGAGGTGGCGCAGGTCGGGGTGCTGCATGGGGTCGATGTCGTCCATGTCCTCGATGCGCAGCGGATCCTCCAGCGACACGTCGAGCGCGAAGCGCAGCGGCAGCTGTCCCGCCGCCAGCCGGCCCAGGGCCAGCTGGGCCTGCTCGGCGCGCAGCCTGGCGGTCTGCTCCTGCTGGCGCGCCTGGATGATTTCCGCATCGGCCTTGATGATTTCGTAGCGCGCAGCCTCGCCGCTGCCTACGCGCACGCTCACGCGCTCATGCACCTGTTCGAGCAGGCGCACGGATTCCCTCGCGGCTTCCACCTCGGCTTCGCGCAGCACCATTTCGTAGGCCCGCAGCCGCACCTGGGCGACCAGGGCATTGCGGGTGGCATCGACCAGGTGGACGCTGCCCTGTTCGCCGGCACGTGCCGCGTCGATGCGCGCACCACGCAGCGCGGGATTCTCCAGGGGCAGGGCAATGGCCCAGCCCTGCACGGAACCGGCCGCTCCTTCGGGCAGGCGCGCACGGTTGCGGCCCTGGTTCCATTCGAGCTTGGGGTTGGGCAGGGCCGAGGCCGTGGTCACGCCAGCCCGGGCCGTGACCTGGGACTGGCGCACGGCGCGCAGATCGGCGTTGTGCTCCAGCACCGCGTTGATGACTTCATTGAGACTGAGCTGCGGCGCGGCCTGGGCGCTGGCAGTCGCGGCAGCCCCCGAAGGCGCGGCAGTGGCCGCGGCCCCGGGTGCGACCTGGGCGCTGGCGGTGACCGCCCAGCCCAGGACCAGGCAGCACACCGCCGATTGCAGGGCTGAGCGTGCCCCATTGTGGAAACGAGCGGGGGCCGTGCCCGCCAAGACCGTTCTATACACCATGGCATATCCCTGCCGGAAACGGCAGTCGAGGGGTTGAGTAAGAGGTGGGCCGCTTCGCGCACAGCAGGCGAAGAACGGCGTGGCCCGGGCCGGCGCGCGGAACGCGGGCGGGCATGGCGCGCGAGCCAGGGCGGCGCGCGCTGTCAGCAGTCAGAGAGGGAGAAGGCCCGGGACCGGCAACGGAACCAGGACGCGGAGCAAGTCCGCGCCGCCGCGGCGGTCAGCCGAGCGAGAAGGGTTTGGGAGGCCGCAGCAGTTGGACCGGAGAAGGAGACAGCCGGGCCCAGGCCCTGCTCGAGGGAGGCGCCCAAATGGGGAGCACAGGCACGACCACGGGCTCGGGCGGCCAGAACATTTCGGTGCGGTCTTCGGCGCAGGGCAGGGTCAGGAGCTGGCGCGAATTGCCGCTGTGGGCGGTGAGCTCGGCGAACTCGGTCTCGTCCTCTTCCTCCAGCTCGGCCAGCGCGTCCTCGTCCAGGGCCACGATGGCATGCACGTCGAGCAGGGTTTCATACACCGGCACTTCGGGCGCGGCCATGGCCAATGCCTGTCCCCAGAAAATGGACAGAAGCATCAGCAAGGACAGCAGGAACGAAGGCGCCAGGCGCATGGAACGGTGAAGGCTTTTTGCGAAACGGTGTCGGAGCCGACCCAGACCGGGCAGGCCAGATGATTGTTACGAAGAATGCAAGAAAGTTCCGGGTTTGTCCCTAAAAAACCGGGCACTTTCCATGTTTTTTGAAACACTCGGGCCTGCCGCCATGAGAAGGCAGGCTGCACGAGGGCAACAAAAAAGCCACCTTGCGGTGGCTTGCGGGCATGACCCTGAGATGGCGGAGTGGACGGGACTCGAACCCGCGACCCCCGGCGTGACAGGCCGGTATTCTAACCAACTGAACTACCACTCCATGCAGACCGGCTCTTGCGAACCTGTGCTGCGTATGCTGGCGACCCTACGGGGATTCGAACCCCGGTACTCACCGTGAAAGGGTGATGTCCTAGGCCTCTAGACGATAGGGTCAATCCTAGAACTTGCGTTCTGTTTTTTTGGTGGAGGTAAACGGGATCGAACCGATGACCTCTTGCATGCCATGCAAGCGCTCTCCCAGCTGAGCTATACCCCCAAAATTCCTGGCTTTCACGCTCCCCTGCCCTGCAGGTTCGCGGCCCTTTGCGAGGGCTGTACCTTTCGGGAAGGCCCGAAAGGAAATATGGCGGAGTGGACGGGACTCGAACCCGCGACCCCCGGCGTGACAGGCCGGTATTCTAACCAACTGAACTACCACTCCTGGCAGACAGCTTTGCGCTCTTGCGAGCCAAGTGCTGCAA
>JAIRVR010000075.1 GCA_031253795.1 Burkholderiaceae bacterium | reverse complement strand
GTGACCTGGATCGGCATCTGCGACGGCAACATGCAGGAAGGCAGCTTCCGTTGCGACGCCAACGTCTCCGTGCGCAAGCCCGGCCAGCCGCTGGGCACGCGCCGCGAGATCAAGAACCTCAACAGCTTCAAGAACATGCAGCTGGCCATCGACTACGAGATCCGCTGGCAGATCGAGGAAATCGAGGACGGCCGCCGCATCCAGCAGGCCACCGTGCTGTTCGACCCCGACACGGGCGAGACGCGCTCCATGCGCACCAAGGAAGATGCGGCCGACTACCGCTACTTCCCCGACCCCGACCTGCCGCCCCTGGTGGTGGCGCCCGAGTGGGTGGAACAGGTCAAGGCCGACATGCCCGAGCTGCCCCGCGCCATGGCCGCGCGCTTCGTCGAGCAGTACGGCCTGCCCGAATACGACGCCACCACGCTGACGCAAAGCCAGGCCATGGCCGCCTACTTCGAGGACACGGCCCGCGCCTGCAACGCGCCCAAGCTGGCCAGCAACTGGATCATGGGCGAGATCTCGCGCCGCCTGAACACCGAGGAAATCGGCATGGAGGCCGTCAAGGTCTCCAGCGGCCAGCTGGCCGCGCTGATCGGCCGCATCGGCGACGGAACCATCTCCAACAACGCCGCCAAGCAGGTCTTCGATGCCCTGTGGACGGGTGAGGCCGGCGAGGTGGACGCCATCATCGAGGCCAAGGGCCTCAAGCAGATGAACGACACGGGCGCGCTGGAGAAGATCATCGACGAGGTGATCGCCGCCAATCCCGCCAATATCGAGCAGTACAAGGCCGGCAAGGACAAGGCCTTCAACGCCCTGGTCGGCCAGGTCATGAAGGCCTCCAAGGGCAAGGCCAACCCGGCCCAGGTCAATGAGCTGATGAAGGCCAAGCTGGCCTGACCGCAGCGCTTTCGACCCGGCCCGCCCTCCGTGGCGGGCTTTTTTTCGCCCGTGCAGCGCCGGCTGTCCCGGACTGAACAGCGTCCGTGCCGCCCAGTCTCCAGAATCGTGGACTTCGCACTCCAGGAGACACCATGCCGTCCACCACCGATCGCCTGCGCATCCCCGGCCTGCCCTGGGCCGATTCCCCTGAAGCCGTGGGCCTGGGCAGCCAACGCCTGGCGCGCCTGTCGGCGCGGCTGCAGCGCGGCGTGGACCAGGGAGACATCCCCGGGGCCGTGGCCCTGGTGGCACGGCGGGGCCAACTGGCCTATCTGGAAAGCTTCGGCCTGCTGGATCCCGAGGCGGGCACGGCCATGCGGCCCGACGCCATTTTCCGCATCGCCTCCATGAGCAAGCCCATCACCTCGCTGGCCGTCATGATGCTGGCCGAGCGGGGCCGGCTGTCCCTCATCGAGCCCGTGGAGCAGTACCTGCCCGAACTGTCCGCCCTGCGCGTGGGCCTGGAGCGCGCGCGCCTGGCGCGGCCCATCACCCTGCAGGACCTGCTGCGGCATACCTCGGGCATTCCATACGGATTCGCGGGCACCGAGCACCCCATCAAGAAGATGTACCTGGAGGCCGGCCTGTTCGGCGGCAAGCTCACCAATGCCGAGTTCATCACCCGGCTGGCCCAATTGCCCCTCGTGGCCCAGCCCGGCGATACCTGGGAATACGGCATGTCCACCGATGTACTGGGGCGCGTGGTCGAGGTGGTCAGCGGCCAGACGCTGGGGCAGTTCGTGCGCGAGCACATCACCCAGCCCCTGGCCCTGCCGGACACGGGCTTTCATGCCCCCGACAGCCAGGCCGCGCGCGCGGCGCGGCCCCAGCCCGAGGGTCCCCAGCGCCAGATGCCGCCCATTCCCCCGGTCACGCGCGCCCTGGCTTTCGAATCGGGCGGAGGCGGCATGGTCTCCACCATGGCCGACTATGCGCGCCTGTGCCTGTTCTGGCGCAATGGCGGCGTGCTGGACGGCGTGCGCCTGGTCTCGCGCAAGACCGTGGAACTGATGACGTCCAACCATCTGGCCGCCGGCGTGCGCATGGGCCCCGACATGGCCTATTTCGGCGCCCAGTTGCCCTCGCCCGAAGTGGGACAGGGCTTCGGCCTGGGCTTTGCGGTGCGCACGGCCCCGGGCCTGAACCCGCTGCCCGGCAGCGTGGGCGACTTTTCCTGGAGCGGCATCTACGGCACCTTCTTCTGGGTCGATCCGCAGGAAGACCTGTTCGCCATCCTCATGATGCAGTCCATGGCCCAGCGCATTCCCTATCGCTGGGTGATGCGCGAGGGCGTGTACCAGGCCGTGGTGGACTGAACCACCCCTGCACCGAAAGAGTGCAAAGCCCATGCTGCCAGCATGAGGGCCGCCGCTTCCTACAATGGCGCGCTTTTGCGGCCCTGCCCCGGGGCCCGGCAGGCAGAGACAACAAGCAATGGGCTGGAAACCAAGAGCATGGGGGCCGGTGGTGCCGCGCCCCGCGCCCGCGGACATGTGGCGCGTGGTCATGGGCGCCACCGTGGGCATGGGGCTGGCCACGGCCATGGTCTGGGTGGCCCACACCGGTACCTGGGACCTGCCGCTGCGCCTGTTCGCGCCGCTGGGCGCCACGGCCGTGCTGCTGTTCGCCGTGCCCACCAGCCCGCTGGCCCAGCCCTGGTCCTGTGTCGCGGGCAATACGGTGTCGGCCCTGTGGGCCCTGTTCGTGCTGCAGTGGAGCCCGCCCGAGCTGGCACCGGCCCTGGCCGTGGGAGGCGCCATCGGCTGCATGCTGCTGACCCGCTCGCTGCACCCGCCCGGCGGTGCCATGGCCCTGCTGACGGTGCTCAATGCCAAGGCCTCCCTGGCCACGGGCTGGATGCTGCCCCTGGTGCCCGTGGGCGCCATGACCCTGGGCCTGGTCCTGGCCGCCACCGCGTTCCACCGCGCCACGGGCCGGCGCTATCCCCATCATGCCGATGCCGCGCCCAGGACCGTGCCCACCGACGCCGGCCGACGCCCGGCCTCGCGCCTGGGCCTGTCCCATGCCGATCTCGAAGCGCTGCTGCTGCGCTTCGGTCAGGAAAACAACCTGGAGGCCGACGACCTGGCCGAACTGCTGGCCGCGGCCGAGGAAACCGCCATCGAGCAGCGCCTGCAGGGCGTGCGCTGCGCCCAGCTGATGACGCGAAAGCCCGTGAGCTGCCTGCTGAACGATGACGTACAGGCCGTCGCGGCGCTTTTCCGGGCCCACCCGGTCAAGAGCCTGCCCGTGCTCGATGCCTCAGGCGGCCTGGCCGGCACGGTCTCGCGCGCCGAGCTGTTCGAGTGGCTGTGGATAAGTCCGCTGCGCCCGGTGGAGCCTGCGATGAAGCCTTCGCTGCTGAACTGGCTGGGCCAGCGCCTGCCCGGCAAGGCCCGGGCCGCGCCCCGTCTGTCGGAACTGCCCCAACTGGTTCATGCGCCTGAACTCAGCGTGGACGAGGAGACACCCGTGGGCCAGTTGCTCGACGCCCTGGCCCGGCACAGCGTGACCGCCATCCCCGTGCTGCACGAAGGCCGGCTGACCGGCCTGATCACCCGCACGGACCTGATGCGGTTGTTGCTCAACGCTCGTTGAATGGGCGGGCCTGCGCCACTGGCGCGGCCCAAGGTCAGAGACACCGAGGAAGGGCCTACGCCGGCCGCGCCGCCCCGCCCCGAGGGTGTCGTCCCCCTCCCTTGCGAAGCGAGCAGAGAGGGGGAAGGCGCGTCAGCGCCTCAGGGGGTGGTTAAAACAGCACGCGGCAGCGGATGGTGCCGGGAACCTGGGTCAGTTTTTCGACGGCCAGGCTGGACGACTGGGCGGCCAGATCGATCACCACATAACCCACCTTCTCGTCGGTGCGCAGGTACTGGCCGGCGATGTTGATGCCGTTCTCGGCGAACACCTGGTTGATGGCCGACAGCACGCCGGGCTGGTTGTGGTGCACGTGCAGGATGCGGTTCTGACCCGGGTGGGCGGGCAGGGCCACTTCGGGGAAGTTCACGGCCGAGGTGGTCGTGCCGTTGTCGCTGTACTTGACCAGTTTCTCAGCCACTTCCAGGCCGATGTTGGCCTGGGCCTCCATGGTGGAGCCTCCCACGTGCGGGGTGAGGATGACGTTGTCCAGGCCACGCAGCGGCGAGGTGAACTCCTCCTTGTTGCTGCGCGGCTCGGTGGGGAACACGTCGATGGCGGCGCCCAGCAGCTTGCCGGCCTTGATGGCCTCGGCCAGCGGTTCGATCTCCACCACGGTGCCGCGCGAGGCATTGATCAGGATGGCGCCCGGTTTCATGGCCGCGATTTCCTTGGCGCCGATCATCCACTGGGTGGACGGCAGCTCGGGCACATGCAGGGTGACGATGTCGCTGGCGGCCAGCAGTTCGGCCAGCGATGCGGCCTGGCGCGCGTTGCCCAGCGGCAGCTTGGTGGCCACGTCATGGAAGAGCACCTGCATGCCCACGGACTCGGCCATCACCGACAGCTGGGTGCCGATGGAGCCATAGCCCACGATGCCCAGGGTCTTGCCGCGGATTTCGTACGAGTTCTCGGCGCTCTTGAGCCAGCCGCCGCGATGGGCCGATGCATTCTTGGCAGGGATGCCGCGCAGCAGCAAAATAGCTTCGGCCAGCACCAGCTCGGCCACCGAGCGCGTGTTGGAATAGGGAGCGTTGAAGACCACCACGCCACGCTCGCGCGCCGCTTCCAGGTCCACCTGGTTGGTGCCGATGCAAAAGCAGCCCACGGCCACCAGCTTCTGGGCGGCGGCGAACACGTCGGACGTCAGTTGGGTGCGCGAGCGGATGCCCACGAAGTGCACATCGGCGATCTTGCGCTTGAGCTCCTCGCCCTCCAGCGCGCCGGTCAGGGCTTCCACATTCGTATAGCCCGCGTTGCGCAGCACTTCGAGTGCGGAAGGATGGATGCCTTCCAGCAGCAGAAACTTGATCTTCGACTTATCCAGCGACGTTTTGCTCATGGGCGAGCCCTCTCGGTCAATCAATCAAAACGAGCATTACAGCGGATTCGCGAAGCCTCACGGCCGGTAGGCCCAAAGTCCTTGCGGGGCGGCCGGACACGCCATCCGCGAGCCCGGACGAGCGGATGCTGCGGCGCAACATTTCCACCGGAAGCATGGACTCACTCCCTCCTGAGAATTCCCGCTGCTCCCCTGAAGCCGACATGGCAATCGTTGCGCAACGGCATGCCGCGCCACAGGCCATGCGCTATCGTGGGCGCTTTACCCGACTTCCCGCACGCAGATGACCCGCCACACCACCACGCCCATCCATTCGCAGTTCCTGGAGCGCATGTCGCCGCGCGCCTTCCAGCCCGAGGCGCTGAGCCCGGCCCAGATCGAGCAGCTCGTGGATGCCGCGCGCTGGGCGCCCTCGGCCAGCAACAAGCAGCCCTGGCACTTTGCCTATGCGCTGCGCGGTGATGCCCACTGGCAGGCCTTTGCCACCATTCCCAACGAATTCAACCGCCGCTGGTGCCTGGATGCCGGCGCCCTTATCGTGCTGCTGTCCGACCGCCTGGCCTCGCCCGGCAAGCACAGCTTCGACGCGGGCTGCGCCTGGGGCTATCTGGCACTGCAGGCCCACGCCATGGGCCTGGCCACGCATGCCATGGGCGGCTTCTCTGCAGAGGCCGCGCGCGAGGTGCTGCGCCTGCCCGAGCACCTGGAGCCCGAGGTGGTCATCGCCGTGGGACGCCGCGGTGACGCGGCCACCCTGCCCGACGACCTGCGCGAGCGCGAAGTACCCACGCCGCGCAAGCCCCTGTCCGAAGTGCTGAGCGCCGGTCCCCTGTCCGCCGGGGCCTGAGGCCCGGGACCTACACGGCTTTGGGGGATGACCCCGGTGGCCGCCGCCGGCACCGGGGCTACACTGGGGCGAAGGGTTTGCGGCGCGGCAGACCCGCTGCCCACAGGAGTTGCCATGAACCAGTCCTCCAGCCCCAACCTCGACAAGCTGCGCAACATCGTCCAGAAGTTCGGCGCGCTCTCCTTCACCACCGACCAGGTGGCCAGCGAGTACGACGAGGCACCGGCCACGGCCGAAAGCACCGAACAGTTCGATGCCCTGCTGCAGCGCCACGCGGCCGTCCTGGGCATCCGGTCGGTATCGGCGGCCCATGGCGGCAGTGCCACCGTCTGGCGCATGGCCTGAGCATCCCGGCAGGTTCCGGGACGGCGGCACGCCGCTACACTCCAGGCCCCGGCCGGCTGCGGCCGCTACGCTGTCCTGCCATGCCCCCACTGTCTCCCCACACCTGGCTCGTGCTATCGGTCGCGGCCTGCGCCTTCCTGGTGCTGGCGGCGCTGGCCTGGGTCTGGCGCTGCGCGCGGACCCTGCCCCCCGGTTCGCGCGATGGGCGCAGTGCACGCCGCATGGCCCTGCTGTTCGCCCTGGGGGCACTGGCCTGGCTGGCCTATGCCCTGCCCACGGGCTATGCGGCGCTGTGGCGCGCCGACACGCTGATGCTCACGGCACAGCAGGGTGCCCTGGCACGCCTGCCCCTCCTGATCGGCGGCCTGCCCTGGGTGGCCGCCCTGCTGCTCACCCGTGTGATGCGCATGCTGGGACGGACCGGCGGCCACTGAGGCCAGGCCCCGGATTCAGGGCGCGCTCTCCCTGGGCAGCGCATAGGCACGCACGCTGTCGCCGGCCCGGGTTCCCGTGGAGCCATGACCGCCGGCCATGACCAGCACGTATTGGCGCTGGTCGCTGCCCACATAGGTCATGGGCGTGGCCTGGCCGCCCGCAGGCAGGCGGTCCTGCCAGAGCTGGCGGCCGCTGTCCACATCGTAGGCCCGCACATAGTTGTCGAGTGCACCCGAATAAAAGGCCACGCCGCCCGCCGTCATCATCGGCCCGCCTATGCCGGGCACGCCCATGCGAAAGCCCAGGGGCAGCGGGCTGAGGTCGCGCGGCGTGCCGTTGCGGCGCTGCCAGGCGATCTGGCCGGTGCGCAGGTCGGCACCCGCCACAAAGCCCCAGGGGGGCGCCTGGCAGGGCAGGCCCAGCGGAGAGACGAAGGGCTTGAGGCGCACGGCAAACGGCGCACCGAAGTTCTCGTTGAGCGCAGGCAGGCCGCCCTGGGGTGGACCACCGTCCTGCACCAGCAGGGAGTGGTCGTCGGCACGCGGCACCAGGGTGGAGACGAAGGCCAGGCGCGTGGGCGTGGCGAATACCACCTGGCGGCGCGGGTCCACGGCCACGCCTCCCCAGTTGAAGACCCCGAAGTTGCCAGGATAAATGAGCGAACCCTGCTCCGACGGCGGCGTGAAGCGGCCTTCGTAGCGCAGGCGATGGAAGGCCAGCCTGCACCACAGCTGCTCGAAGGGCGTCGCACCCCACATGTCGCGCTCGGTCAACGCGGGCGGGTCGAAGCTCAGCAGCGAGCGCGGCTGGGTCGCGGCCGTGCGGTCGCCGCGCGCCGCCCCCTGGGGCGCTGCCACTTCGGTCACGGGCAGCAAGGGCTTGCCCGTGCGCCGGTCCAGCACGAACAGCTCGCCCTGCTTGGTGGCCTGGACCAGGGCCGGCACGGTCTGGCCGTCGATATCCAGGTCGATGAGGCTGGGCTGGGCCGGGACGTCGTAATCCCAGAGATCGTGGTGCACGGTCTGGAACACCCAGCGCACGCTGCCCGTGGCGATGTCCAGCGCCACCACCGAGGAGGAATAGCGCTCCGCGGCCGCGCTGCGCTGGCCGCCCCACTGGTCGGGCGGCGCATTGCCCATCGGCACATAGACCAGGCCCAGGCTCTCGTCCAGGCTGGAAATGGACCAGCTGTTGGGCGAGTTGGGCACATAGGTCTGGCCTGCGGGCAGGGGTGTGCTGGAATCGGGCCGGCCCGCGTCCCAGGCCCACAGCAAGGCGCCCGAACGAATGTCGAAGGCGCGGATCACCCCCGAGGGATCGCGCGTGGAATGGTTGTCCAGCACCGTTCCGCCCACGATGATGCGGTCGCGTGCCACGACCACGGGCGAGGTCGAATAGTAGGCGCCCGGGCTGCGCCGGGCCATGCCCTGCCACAGATCGATGAATCCCTGACCGCCCGCCACGTTGGCACAGGTCTGGCCGTCCGCGGGATCGAGGGCCACCACCTTGCCATCGGCCGTGGCCATGAACAGCTTGGCCGTGCAGCCTGACCCCGCGGCCCGCGCATCCCCTCCACGCCCGCCATCGGCAGCGGCCGGCGTGGCCGATCCCGCGGGAATGACGGCCGACCGTGCATGGCCGGCCGCCGCATCGAACTGCGCCGCCGCTTCGGCCGACTGGTAGGACAGGCCGCGACAGGTCAGGTGCTGCAGCGCCAGCCCGCGGGGCAGGGGCAGGTCGCGCCGCCACAGCTGCTTGCCCGTGGTGGCGTCCAGGGCGATCACCGACTGGTGGGGCGTGCACAGGAACAGGCGCTCGCCGATCTTCAGCGGCGTGACCTCGAACGTGGTCTCCTCGGGGTCGCCGGGCTGGCCGCGCAGATCGCCGGTGTGGAATTCCCAGGCCAGCTCCATCCGACCCACGTTGTGCGTGCCGATCTGGCGCAGCGGCGAATAGCGCTGGCCCGCCCCGGTGCGGCCATAGGCATGCCACTCACCATCGGGCACGGCTGCCTCGGCCGATCCACCCAGCGCCGGCGGGCTGCGCAGGCCCGAGGCCTCGGAGGCCGCCACCATGGACATGTTCTGCACGGCAGTGACCTGGCCGTCGGCAGGCCGATCGGAAGCCGCCGCCGCCGTGCCCGAAAACTGACCCAGGGTTTCATGGGCATCGCGCTGGCGGCTGAAGGACAGGCCGGCCAGCACGGCCGTACCCAGCAACACCAGGGCCAGCAGCGCATGGGCGGCCGGTAGGCCCCGGTTCTGGCCCATGTCGGGCTCATGCCGGAGGGAACGCACCGACAGCGGCAACGCCAGCAGCAGGCCCATCACCCAGGGCAGGCCCAGGCGAGCGGCCAGCGGCCACCAGTCCAGCTGCACCTCCCATACCGCCCACAGCGCCGTACACAGCAGCAGCAGGGCATACAGCCACAAAGCCAGGGCCGAGCGGCGCGCCACCTCCACGCCCGTAGCCAGCAGCAGCACGCCCGCCACCAGGTAGTAGACGCTGCCATCCGCCAGCAGCAATTGCCCGCCGCCCCAGGCCAGGCACGCGCCTGCCACCCACAGCAGCAAGGCCATCGCCCATCGCCATGCCGTCATGTCCGCTCCCTTCTCGGGCCCGCGCGGCCGGGCCGGTGTCTGGAATGTGATGACAGCCTAGACCCAGGCCGGGGGGCTGGATGCAGGACGAATCCGACTCAGGGCGCGCGCCACCGGCCCATGGCGTGTGTGCAGGGAATCAGCGGCCGCCCGGCGAGGCAGCCCACAGCACGCGCAGCTGGGCCAGTTCGGCGTCGAAACGCTGGTGGATGCGGCGCTTTTCCTGCTCCTGCTGCTGGATGAAGCGCTGCTGCTCTTCCTGGGCCGTGCGGTTTTCGTCCAGCTGGCGGCGCAGCGGCGCGGGGGCGCGCGACGGGTCCTTGCGGTAGAACTCCATCTCGGTGTCCAGCTTCAGGCGCTGCACCTGCAGTTCCTGTACGCGCTGGCGCGCCACGCCCATCACCTGGTCGACCTGGGCCACGGCCTCGGCCCGTTCGGCATCGTGGATGGCCTGGCTGGGGTAACGCGTGACCAGCGCCTTCTCGCGCGAGCGCTCCTCGCGCAGGCGGCGCTGCTCGGCCTGATCGCGGCGGCGCTGGGCTTCGAGGTCGGCGCGTTCCACGTCGGTGAGCGTGGGTCCCACACGGCGCAGCTCCGCGCCGCTGGTGCCCAGCACGCGCTGGTCACGGTCCACGCAGTCGGCAATGGGCCGGTCCGCCGTCAGGCGCCGGCCCTTGGCATCGGTGCAGGCATAGATGCCGGGGCTGCCCATGTCCTGGGCACAGGCGGAGCCACCCACGGCAAAGCCCAAGGCATACCACACGAATCCTGCACGCGATGCCCAACTCATCAAGCTTGGTTCCTCAGTCTTTGACGCCATAGCGCTGGCGGTAGGCCAGCACCCGGTCATGGTGGTCACGCCCGGCGTCGCCCCCATGGCTTTCAAGATAGAGCAATAAGTCTGCCAGTTTGGCAATGGTACAGACCTGCATGCCCAGCTGGTTGCGCACATACTGCACGGCGCTGTGGGCCACGTCCTGGCCATTTTCGGTGGCCATTTCCTGCCGATCCAGGGCAATGGCCACGGCATGCGGCGTGGCACCCGCGGCGCGGATGATGGCGATCGACTCGCGCGCGGCCGTTCCGGCGCTCATCACATCGTCCACGATGAGCACACGGCCCTTGAGCGGTGCCCCCACGAGGCTGCCGCCCTCGCCATGGTCCTTGGCCTCCTTGCGGTTGTAGGCGAAGGGCTTGTTCAGGCCCAGGCGCGCCAGCTCCACGGCCACCGTGGCGGCCAGAGGAATGCCCTTGTAGGCGGGGCCGAAAACCATGTCGAACTCGATGCCGCTGGCCACGATGGCTTTTGCATAGAATTCGGCAAGCAGACCGAGCTTGGCGCCATCGTCGAACAGGCCCGCATTGAAGAAATACGGGCTCATGCGCCCGGCCTTGGTCTTGAATTCGCCAAAGCGCAGCACACCTGCATCAACGGCGAACTGCACAAATTCCTGCGCCAGACGGCCTGTGTCATCGGCCTGCAGATTACTCACCACCATGGATCCATCCTTGTTCAAATTAACCAGCCTCAACCTCAACGGCATACGCTCGGCTTCGACCAAGGGTGTCGAAGCCTGGGTCGAGGCCACCGCGCCGGATTGTATTTGCGTGCAGGAAATCAAGGCCCAGGCCGCGGACATGGCCGGACGCTTCGAAGTGCTCAGCGGCCTGCGCGGCCACTTCCACTATGCCGAGAAAAAGGGCTATTCGGGTGTGGGCGTCTACAGCCGCCGCGAGCCCAGCGACGTGGTGATCGGTTTCGGCTCGCACGAGTTCGACGCCGAGGGCCGCTATGTGGAGGCACGCTTTGACACGCCGGCACGCAAGCTGTCCGTCATCAGCGCCTATTTCCCCAGCGGCAGCTCGGGCGAACTGCGCCAGACGGCCAAATTCCGCTTCCTGGCTGAAATGCACGCCCACCTGATGCGCATGAAGGGCGAACGCGAGTTCATCCTCTGCGGCGACATCAACATCGCCCACCAGGAAATCGATCTCAAGAACTGGCGCAGCAACCAGAAAAACAGCGGCTTCACGCCCGAAGAGCGCGCCTGGATGACAAAGTTGTTGCACAAAACTGATGTCACGGGCGGCCTGGTGGACGTTTATCGCCTGCTGCAGCCCGACACGACCGACGCTTGCTACACCTGGTGGAGCAACCGCGGCCAGGCCTATGCCAACAACGTGGGATGGCGCCTGGACTACCACCTGGCCACGCCCGCCACGGCGGCCCTGGCGCGCACCGAAAGCATCTACAAGGACGTGAAGTTCTCGGACCACGCGCCTATCACCATCGGCTACGACATGAAGCTGTGATGCCGGGGCAGTGCCCCGGCATCGGCCGTCACTCCAGCGCCTTGCCCATGTCCTCCACCACCTTCTTGGCGTCCCCGAAGACCATCATGGTCTTGTCCATGTAGAACAGCTCGTTGTCCAGGCCCGCATAGCCGGCGGCCATGGAGCGCTTGTTCACGATCACGGTCTTGGCCTTGTAGGCCTCCAGGATGGGCATGCCGTAGATCGGACTGCCCTTGACGTGCGCGGCGGGATTCACCACGTCGTTGGCGCCCAGGATGATGGCCACATCGGCCTGGCCGAACTCGCTGTTGATGTCCTCCATCTCGAAGACCTGGTCGTAGGGCACCTCGGCTTCGGCCAGCAGCACGTTCATGTGGCCGGGCATGCGTCCCGCCACGGGGTGGATGGCGTATTTGACCGTCACGCCCTTTTCCGTGAGCTTGTCGGCCAGTTCCTTGACCGCGTGCTGGGCCCGCGCCACAGCCAGGCCGTAACCGGGCACGATGACCACGGTCTCGGCATTGCCCAGCACGAAGGCCGCATCGTCGGCGCTGCCGCTCTTGACGCTGCGCTGCTGCTGGGCGCCGCCGGTGGCCGCGCCTGCCTCGCCCCCGAAACCTCCCAGGATGACGCTGAAGAACGACCGGTTCATGGCCTTGCACATGATGTAGCTCAGAATGGCGCCCGAGCTGCCCACCAGGGAGCCGGCGATGATCAGCATGCTGTTGTTCAGCGAAAAGCCTATGCCCGCCGCCGCCCAGCCCGAATAGCTGTTGAGCATGGACACCACCACGGGCATGTCGGCCCCGCCGATGGGAATGATCAGCAGCACGCCCAGCAGCAGGCCCAGTGCGATGACCAGCACGATGTCGATCCAGCTTTGGCTGTGCCAGAAGCCGAAGACGAAGAACGCTGCCGCCAGCCCCAGCACGGCGTTGAGCGCATGCTGGCCCTTGAATTGCACGGGCGCGCCCTGGAACAGGCGGAACTTGTACTTGCCGCTGAGCTTGCCGAAGGCGATCACCGAGCCCGTGAAGGTCACAGCCCCGATGAAGGCGCCCAGCGCCAGCTCCACGCGGTTGCCGCCCGGGATGGGCCCGCCCTTGGCCGTGATGGCGAAGGCCCAGGGCTCGGCCACGGCCGCGACGGCGATGAAGACCGCCGCCAGGCCGATCATGCTGTGCATGAAGGCCACCAGTTCGGGCATCTTGGTCATTTCCACGCGCTGGGCCATGACGGCGCCGGCCGTGCCGCCGGCCAGCAGGCCGAGCAGCACCCAGCCCAGGCCCAGCGCCTGGCCGCCAGCCAGCTGCACGATCAGGGCCGCCGTCGTCAGCACGGCGACCACCATGCCGGTCATGCCGAACAGGTTGCCGCGTATCGAGGTAGTGGGATGGGACAGGCCCTTGAGCGCCTGGATGAAGCAGACGCTGGCCACCAGGTAGAGCAGCGTGACGAGGTTCATGCTCATGGCTGGCCCTCCGCCTTGCCATCCTTGGCGGCAGCGCTCTTGCGCTCCTTTTTGCGGAACATCTCGAGCATCCGCCGTGTGACCAGGAAGCCGCCGAACACGTTGACCGCGGCCAGGGCCACGGCCAGCACGCCCATGGTCTTGCCCAGACCGGTTTCCGTGAGGGCCGCCGCCAGCATGGCGCCCACGATGACGATGGCCGAGATGGCATTGGTGACGGCCATCAGCGGCGTGTGCAGGGCCGGCGTGACGGTCCAGACCACGTGGTAGCCGACATAGATGGCCAGCACGAAGATGATGAGGTGGATGATGGTGGGCGATACGGCTTCCATGTCACTTCCTTCGCAGTTGGCCTTCATGGGCCATCAGGCACGCGGCCACGATGTCGTCCTCCATGTCCACATGCAGGGCGCCGTCCTTGTCGATGATGAGCTTGAGGAAATCCAGCACATTGCGCGCATACAGCGCCGAGGCATCGGCCGCCACCAGGGCGGGCAGATTGGTCAGGCCCACGATGGTCACGCCCTGCGTGACCACGGTCATGCCGGCCTGGGTCAGCGGGCAGTTGCCGCCACGCTCGGCCGCCAGGTCCACGATGACCGAGCCCGGCTTCATGGCCTGCACCATCTCGGCCGTGACCAGCACGGGCGCGGGACGCCCGGGAATCAGGGCCGTGGTGATGACCACGTCGGCCTGGGCCACGCGCCGGGCCACTTCCTGCCGCTGCCGGTCCAGCCAGCTTTGCGGCATGGGCCGCGCGTAGCCGCCCACGCCTTCGGCGGCTTCCCTTTCCTCCGCCGTTTCATAAGGCACGTCGATGAACTTTGCCCCCAGGGATTCCACCTGCTCGCGCACACTGGGGCGCACATCGCTGGCTTCGATGACGGCACCCAGGCGCTTGGCCGTCGCAATCGCCTGCAGCCCGGCCACGCCGACGCCCAGCACCACCACGCGCGCGGCCTTCACGGTGCCGGCCGCCGTCATCAGCATGGGGAAAAAACGCTGGTACTGGTTGGCCGCGATCATCACGGCCTTGTAGCCCGCGATATTCGCCTGGCTGGACAGCACGTCCATGCTTTGCGCACGCGTGGTACGCGGTGCTGCCTCCAGGGCATAGGCCGTGAGGCCCGCGTCGGCCAGGCGCTGCAGTCCCTCGGCCTGGAAGGGATCGAGCATGCCGACCAGGGTGCCGCCCTTTCTGGCCAGGGACAGTTCGTCCACCGAAGGCGCCCGCACCTTGAGCAGCAGATCGGCGGCAAAGGCGGCAGCCGCATCGACGATCTCGGCGCCCGCGGCCTCGTACAGCGCATCGGGCACGCTGGCCGCCAGCCCCGCTCCGGACTGCACGCGCAGCACATGGCCTTGCGCACGCAGCTTCTTGATGGTCTCGGGGGTCGCGGCCACCCGGGTCTCTCCTGCCATGGTCTCGGCAGGCACGCCAATCAACATACCGTTCTCCCTCGCGTGATCCGATGCCCGCACCGCATGCGCGGCGGCGGCCCGGCCCCTCCCCGAAAAATCCCGGCCGGCCTGCGGTTCAGCAGGCCGGCCGGGCGGCACGGATCGCTTGTATCACGGCTGGGTCAGGGCAGCCACGGGGTCTGCCCGCGATGGGTCATGGCGGAGACAGGGCAGCCACAGGGCAGCGGCAGGCCTCACATGGCAGCCAGATGACGGCGGCATTAAATCCATGACATCCCCGTTTTCTGGCGCAAGCTTGTGTCCCAATGGAGCAAAGCCAACACCAATACGGACTGCCGGCACGGGCCGCGCAGAGCGCAGGAAATTTGCCATGGGATTGCTCGACAGATTGTTTGGAACGCGCGCCGACCACCACGGCCGCCATGGTCGCGGCCATGGCTCCAGCCCGCCGCCCACCGTGGCGGCCATCTGCCCCGGCTGCACATCGCGCATTGCTTCCACGGTGCGCTTTTGCCCCCGCTGCGGCGTCTCGGTCATGCCCATGGCCTGCACACACTGTGGCGCCAGCCAGCCGGCGGGAGCGCGCTTTTGCGGGCAGTGCGGCAAGCCTTCCCAGCCCTAGCCTGCGCAGGCCGCACGGGGACAAGCGGGAATAATGGAGGCTTTGGTCCGCCAGAACATATTCCCCGCCCCATGCTCCAGTACCACACCATCCCCGTTACCGCCTTCCAGCAGAACTGCTCGCTCGTCTGGTGCGATCAGACCATGGAGGCGGCCGTCATCGATCCCGGCGGCGACCTGGAGCAGATCGGCTGGGAAGTCGAGCGCCTGGGCCTGGCCCTCAAGGCCATCTGGCTCACCCACGCCCACATCGACCATGCGGGCGGCACGCGGGAGCTGGCCGATGCCCAGCAACTGCCCATCATCGGACCCCACACGGGCGACCTGTTCTGGATCGAGGCCCTGCCCCAGCAGGGCGCCATGTTCGGCTTTCCGCCCTCCCAGCCCTTCACGCCCACGCGCTGGCTCGAGGATGGCGACACGGTCAGCATCGGCAAGGAGACACTGCAGGTACGCCACTGCCCCGGCCATACGCCGGGCCACGTGGTCTTCCATGCCCCGCAGATCGACCGGGCCTTCGTGGGCGATGTGCTGTTTGCGGGCAGCATAGGCCGCACGGACTTCCCCCAGGGCAACCACCAGCAGCTCATCGACAGCATCGTCCAGCGCCTGTGGCCCATGGGCGACCAGACCGTCTTCATCCCTGGCCACGGCCCCGAAAGCAGCTTCGGCCGCGAGCGCCGCAGCAACCCCTACGTGGGCGGGACCTGAGCGCCTAACCGCGCCGCGCCGCCTCGTACAGCCCCTGCACGCGTGGAATGCTGCGCTCCAGTTCACGTATGCGCTCGGGTCCCGCCGGGTGGGTGGACAGGAATTCCAGTCCGCCACGGTCGCCCGTGGCCTGTCCCATCTTGCGCCACAGCGATACCGAGGCCTGGGGGTCGTAGCCCGCGCGCGCCGCCAGTTCCAGCCCCACCAGGTCGGCCTCGCTCTCATCGCCACGGCTGAATTTCAGCGACAGCAGCTGGCCGCCCAGGCGGGCTGCCGCATTGCCCAGATCGCCCAGGCCCAGCAATTGGGCACCCAGGGAGATGCCGATGCTCGTGGCCTGGTTCTTGGCCAGTTGCTCGCGCGAGTGCTCGCGCAGGGCATGGGCCATTTCATGGCCCATGATCATGGCGATCTCGTCGTCGGTCAGCCGCAGCTGGTCGATGATGCCGGTGTAGAAGGCGATCTTGCCGCCCGGCATGCAAAAGGCGTTGATTTCCTTGCTGCCGATCAGGTTGACCTCCCAGCGCCAAGAACCGGCACGTGGATTCCATTGGGCGGTGTAGGGGATCAGGCGCCGCGCGATGGCGCGCAGACGCTGCAGCTGCGGATTGCCATCGCCCGCCAGCGCGCCCTGGGCGCGGGCCTTGGACAGCAGTTGCTGGTACTGGTCCACGGCCGCGGTCTCCAGCGTCTCGGCCGGCACCAGCTTGCGCAGGCTGGAGGAGCCTCCCACCTGGACCTGGGCCGACACCGGGGCGGTGGCGGTCCCCAGCACGGCCGCGCTGCCGGCCAGCAGAAAGCCGCGACGCGCGCGCCAGGGCGCGCAGGCACAGCCCCAGCCGGTCTGGGCACAGGGCTCGGAGGAAGGATGAGAAGTTGGCTGCATGCCCGCCAGTCTAGCGGCCACACATGCCGGAAAAATGCAGAGAACGGCGCATCTGCGCAGCGGCGCCGACCTACAAAGAGTCAGGCCATTTGCGCCGCCACGATGGCGCGCTGCGCACGCATTTCCGCGCCGATCACCAGCATCAGCCCGGCCAGCACGGCCAGCAGGCCCAGCCACGATTGCAGGGGCTGGATCTCGCCCACGATCCAGACCGCCAGCACAAAGGCCGCCACCGGCTCGATCAGGCTGAGCGTCACGCCCGTGGGGCCCGAAATACTGCGCAGGCCGATGGAAAACAGCATATGGGCCATGCCCGAGACCACCACCCCCAGATAAAGCACGACCAGGACGGCCTCCAGGCTCCAGCGCGGCAGGCCGCTTTGCAGCAGCGCAATCGGCACGGCCATGCAGGCCGCTCCAGTGAACACATAGAAGTTCACCACGCGCGGCGACATGTGGGTGACCAGGCGCTTGTTGATCAGCGCATAGCCGGCATAGGACAGCCCTGCCAGCAGACACAGGGCCAGGCCGCTCCAGGACAGAGTGGCACCGCCCCTGGCCATGACCATGGCCGCCCCACCGGCCACGCTGACCAGGGTGCCGGCCCACCACAGCGCCGACAGCGGCGCGCGCAGCACCAGGGCCTGCATCAGCCCGGCCCAGATGGGTCCGCTGCCTATGGCCACGGCCGTGCCCACGGCCACGCCCGTGAGCGTCACCCCCTCGTAGAAAAAGATGCTGTAGCCGCCTATGCCCATGGAGGCCAGCGCGAACCACGCCAGGCGCAAGCCATGCCGCGCGGGATGGGGCAGCAGGGGCTGGTCCGTCGCCCCGTCCCCACCAGCCTTGCGGCGCGCGCGCAGGTGGGAGACGCCCAGAACGGCGGCCAGGAACAGACTGGAGACGGCCAGCTGTGCCGCCCCTACCCAGAAGGGCGACAGACCGCCCGCGCCCAAGCTTTGCGCCGTGCCCGTCGTGCCCCAGAGCACGGCCGCCACGGTGACCAGGCCAATGCCCATGGCCGAGGAAGATGCTGAAGATGTGCGAACCATGGACGAGATGCTGCGCCCGCTGCCGGGCAGCGTTTGTAGAGAAACGCTCGTAGTGGCGCAACCCGCCCTTCAGCCGCGCAGCTGGCGCGCCGTCACGCCGCGGTCGCGGCGCAGCGCATAGGCCAGGGCGCTGGCCGACGCGTAACCGCAGCGCAGTGCCGTGGCCTCCAGCGGCTGGCCCTGGGCCAGCCAGCGCGCGGCGGCATCCAGCCGCAGGCTGCGCAGCCAGGCCTGCGGCGGCTGACCCGCGAGCTCGACGAAGCGCGCGTGGAAGCGCTGGGTGCTCATATGGCACAGCGCGGCCAGGCGGGCCGTGGGCCATTCCTCGTGCAGGGTCGCCTGCACATGCCCGGCCAGGCGCTGCACATCCAGGCCGCGTCGTGCAAGAAGGCCCGGCGCCTGCAGCACCTGGGCCAGTTGTTCGGCGGCCGGCCCCTGGGTCTCGCGGCCGCGCAGCAAGGGCGGCACGGAAAAGCGGCGCATCCGGTCCAGGCCTGGGCCCGCAGGCGCATCGATGACGAAGACCCGTGAGCGCGGCGCCGCCAGATAGCCGTGGTCCATGCCGGCCGGAATCAGCATGCCGCTGACCGCATCCACGAAGGCGCTGCGGCCGCCCACCTCCAGCTCCATGCGGCCTTGCAGCGCATAGAGGATTTGCGCATGGCCATGGGCATGGGCCTGGTGCTCGCCGCTGTAGCTGCGCACCGAGCTGTGCGCAGCGAAGGCGTTGTCCGCTTCGCTGCGCGCCGCGGCGTCGCTGTGCAAGGAAGGAAGGGTGTAGGCCATGGCAGCATCCTGTGGCCGAGATGGTAGCGCGCGGTCCATGCCGCCGCCACGGGGCCGATAATGGCCGTAGCCTGCCCCCGCCCACCATGACCGAGCCGTCCACCACCGCCCCTGCCACCCCCTCCCCCACCGAAGCGCCGCGCCGCAGCTGGGCCCAGACCCTGCGCGTGTACGCCGAGCCCGCCAGCCTGCGCATGCTGGCCCTGGGTTTTTCGGCGGGCCTGCCGCTTTTGCTGGTGCTGGGCACGCTGTCGTTCTGGCTGCGCGAGGCCGGCGTTGACCGCACCACCATCGGCTACCTGAGCTGGGTGGGCCTGGCCTATGCCTTCAAGTGGGTGTGGTCGCCGCTGGTGGACCGCATGCCCCTGCCCCTGCTCACGCGCTGGCTGGGACGCCGCCGCAGCTGGCTGGTGTTTGCACAGATGCTGGTCATCGCCGGGCTGTGCGGCATGGCCTTCAACGACCCTCGCGCCTCGCTCACGCCCCTGGTGTGGTGCGCGCTGGCCGTGGCCTTCGGCTCGGCCACGCAGGACATTGCCCTGGATGCCTTCCGCATCGAATCGGCCGACACCGACCGCCAGGCGGCCCTGGCCGCCACCTACCAGACCGGTTACCGCCTGGCCATGATCTGGGCCGGCGCCGGCGTGCTGTGGCTGGCGGCACGTGTCGAAGTCTCTGGAGGCGCAGGCTACCAGAGCGGCGCCTGGAGCTTCGCCTACCTGGTCATGGCGGCCTCCATGGGCGTGGGCCTGCTGACCGTGATGCTCTCGCCCGAGCCTGCGCCACGCCCCCAGCCTCCCGCGCGCAATGCCGCCGAGTGGCTGCGCGGCGCATTGATCGAGCCCTTCGCCGATTTCCTGGCACGCTACCGCTGGCAGGCCCTCCTGGTGCTGGGACTGATCGCCATCTACCGCATCAGCGACGTCGTCATGGGCATCATGGCCAACCCTTTCTACGTCGATATGGGATTCACCAAGGACGAAGTGGCCGCCGTGACCAAGATCTATGGCGTCGTCATGACCCTGGCCGGTGCCTTTGTGGGCGGAGCCATGGCCATGCGCTGGGGCGTGATGCGCGTGCTGATGCTGGGTGCCGTGCTCTCGGCCGCGACCAACCTGCTGTTCGCATGGCTGGCCACGCGCGGGCATGACGTGACGGCCCTGGTCTTCGTGGTCAGCGCCGACAATCTGGCCAGCGGCATCGCCTCGGCGGCCTTCATCGCCTATCTGTCGGGGCTGACCAATGTGCAGTACTCGGCCACGCAGTACGCGCTGTTCAGTTCGATGATGCTGCTGGCACCCAAATGGCTGGCGGGGTTCTCGGGCGCCTTCGTGGACGCCCATGGCTATGAAGCCTTCTTCCAGGCCACGGCCCTGCTGGGCCTTCCCGTACTGCTGCTGATCGCGCTGGCCTCGCGCGTGCATGCCGTCGGCGGGCGGAGCTGACCCCTGTTTACCGAACTTTACGCAAGCGACAAGCGCCGCTGACCCCGCGCTGAGAGCATGGTCGGCGTACAACGACGCCAGGCCACACGCATGACTACACTGCCCTCCATGAGCCACCATCTGCTGATGATCGAAGACGACACCCGCCTCGCGCAGATGGTGGGTGACTATCTGGGCAACAACGGCCTGCAGGTCACCCACATGGGCGATGCGCGCAGCGGCCTGGAGCAGCTGCAGCACGACGACGGACAGGCTGCGACCCTGCCCGACCTGGTCATCCTCGACCTCATGCTGCCCGACATGGACGGCCTCGAGGTCTGCCGCCGCATCCGCGCCCTGCCCGGCACGGCGGCCCAGGTGCCCGTGCTGATGCTGACGGCCAAGGGCGACCCCATGGACCGCATCATCGGCCTGGAGATCGGGGCCGACGACTACCTGCCCAAGCCCTTCGAGCCACGCGAGCTGCTGGCGCGCATACGTGCCATCCTGCGCCGCCGCGGCAGCAGCGACAGCCCGGCCGCCACGGCCCAGGCCCTGCGCTTCGGCAGTCTGGAGATTGACCGCGACGCACGCACCGTGACCGTGGCAGGCCAGCCCTGCGAGCTGACCTCCTACCAGTTCGACCTGCTGGTCACCCTCGCCGAGCGCGCGGGCCGCGTGCTCACGCGCGACCAGATCATGGAGGCCGTGCGCGGACGCGAACTCGAGGCCTTCGACCGCTCCATCGATGTGCACATGGGCCGCATCCGCGCCGCCATCGAAGCCGACCCCAAAAATCCCAAGCGCATCCTCACCGTGCGTGGCGTGGGCTACGTTTTCGCCAAGCAACAGGATTGAAATGGAAGACCCCCTGCGTCGCTTCGCGCCTTCCCCCTGGAAGGGGGGCATACGGGCGGCCGGCGACAGCCTCGCTGCGGGGCGGCGCGGCCGGCCCAGGCGCTTGCCTGCTGTCTCTCACCTGAGCCGTGCCAGTTCGCGGTTCTGCGTCCATATGCGACGAGGTTCCGTTCGATGAAACTGCTGTCCCTCTTCTCCCAGCGGCTGTACCTGCGCATCTGGCTGGCCGTGGTCGGCGGCGTGGCCGTGCTGACGCTGACCGTGGCCTGGGCCTGGCAGATCGCCGCCGAGCAGAATGCGCAGAACGTGCAAAGCGCCGGCTCGCCGCCTTCGCGCGACGTGTCCATGCGCGACACCGATGGCAAGGTGATCGCCGAGGGCCGGGCCCGGCGCCTGCCCGGCCCCCCCGAGGAGGGGCTGCGCTTCGAAATCGCGGGCGTCGATGGCCAGTCCTACCTGCTGCACATGGCACCGCGCCCGCCGCGCGGCGACCGCCCGCCGCATGACGGCGCCGCAGCCTTCTGGCTGCGCCCGCCATTCGGCTTTCTGTGGATGCTGGGCCTGGTGGGTGTGGCCGTGGCCGTGGGCGTGTTCCCGATCATCCGGCGCCTGCTCAAGCGCCTGGAGAACCTGCAGCGTGGCGTCAAGCGCTTCGGAGAGGGTGACCTGTCGGTGCGCGTGCCCGAGCATGGGCGCGACGAGGTGGCCGACCTGGCCCACCAGTTCAATGCTGCGGCCGCGCGCATCGAGGCCCTGGTCACCTCGCACAAGTCCCTGCTGGCCAATGCATCACACGAGCTGCGCTCGCCGTTGACGCGCATACGCATGGGCCTGGAATTCATGGGCGACGATCCCACGAGCGCGCGGGCGCGCACCGAAATCCAGCGCAACATCACCGAGCTGGACCAGCTGGTGGACGAAATCCTGCTGGCCAGCCGTCTGGAGACCTATGAAGGCGATGTGGGCAGCATCGAGCCCGTGGACCTGATCGGACTGGCGGCAGAGGAATGCGCACGGGTGGACGCCGACCTGGACCTGGAGTCCACCGAGGCGCTGGAAGTGCCCGGCATCGCCAAGCTGCTGCGCCGTGCCGTGCGCAACCTGCTGGAGAACGCGCGCCGCTACAGCCAGGGCGGTATCACCCTGGAGCTGGTACGCCAGGGTGCCATGGCCGAGATCCGCGTCTGTGACCACGGCCCGGGCGTGGCACCCGAGCACCGCGAACGCATTTTCGAGAAGTTCTACCGCCTGCCCGGCGCCAGCGAGCGCTCGGGCGGCGTGGGCCTGGGCCTGGCCCTGGTGCGCTCCATCGCCCAGCGCCATGGCGGCAGCGTGCACTGCGAGGGCCGCGCCGATGGCCAGAGCGGCGCCTGCTTCGTGCTGCGCCTGCCCCTGGCCTGAGCCCCTGCTCAGTCCGGTCGCGGCAGGTAGCGGTCGGCGATGCTGCCTGGAACGTACAGGCCGCGCTCCAGGTAATGGTCGAGCTTCTTGCGGTCGGGCGCACGCAGCTTGATCAGCGGCACCGGCGCCTGCTCGGCCCGCGAGAACATCAGGCGGATCTTGAGCGGGGTGCGGCCCCAGTCGCCCTGCACGTGCAGGAAAAAGGGCCCGTCCTCGGCCCTGGCCAGGCACAGACGGTAGCTGCCGCCCGCACGCAGCACGCGCTGCATGGCCAGATGCATGCTCAAGTAGGCCGGCATGTCGATGCCCTGGCGCAGCTGTTCGTACAGCCCCGCTTCCTGGAGACGGGCGATATAGGCCTCTCCCGTGCAGGGCAGCACCTGTTCGACATATTCGCGATGCAGCGCAGCAATGAAGGGACTGCCAGGCGGTGCGGCCATCAGCCAGTTCTCGACCACCGGGAACTGCGGGTCGCGGGTGTAGCGCTCCAGGTAATAGGCCACCAGGTCCGCACCGGTGCGCTGCTGCTGCTCCACCAGCCAGTCCAGCGGCTCGGTGAGGATGGTGCTGGCATCCAGCCAGATGCCGCCATGGCGATGCAGCAGCTCCAGCCGCAGCCAGTCCGATCGCTTGGCCACAGGCAGTTGCTGCAGGTTCGCGGGCAGCTGCGGCACGTAATGCGGCAACTGCGCATCGTTGAGGATGCGCAGGCTGTAGCCGGGGTTCAGCCGGGCCCAGTTGTCAAAGCAGCGCTGCACCAGCAGCGGCACGGAGTCGCCGTTCCAATAGGCCCAGATGATGCGGGGAATCGATTTGGACGCCGGCACAGGCGCCACCGGCCCGAATTCATGGCTGCGGAAGTCCTGTGCAGGCCCCAGCTCCAGGCGGCGTGGAAATGCTTCATAAAAGCGCCGCATGCCTGCCGCCAGCCACAGCTCGGCGCGCGTCTTCAGTTTCATGCCGCCTCCCCCTGCTGCCGGGCCCAGCGCTCCCAGCTTCGCAGCTTCCATGCGCGCAGCCACATCCCCCGGCGCCCGTAGGCCTGGCGCAGCGCCTGCAGGGGCAGCGGGGAAATGCGGTCGAAATCTTCCAGGAACTGCCGTGCCAGCGCCTGACATTGCGCGGGCGGCAGGCTGGCTTGCTGCCTGCGGAGAAAGCGCAGGGCCCCGATGAGGTTGCGCGCGGCCTGGCATGCAAGGGCGAACTGCAGCCGCCCCTCGCTGCGCAGTGCGTCGCCCTGCAGGGCCCGCGCCAGCGGCTCCAGCGCGGCGGACTGGTCCACGGCCTTGGATGCGGTCATCGATGCCAGGATGGAGTCCCCGCGCTGCCGGTAGGCCACCCAGGGCTGGGGACAGTAGTAGAAGCTGTCGCAGCGCAGCGCCATCTGCGGCATGGTCATCATGTCCTCGAAATAGCGGCCCGCCGGAAAGCGCAGGTCCGCGCCCCAGAGGCTGCGGCGGGAGATCTTGGACCAGGCATGCAGCTGACCCGTGCGCAGCAAGCCGGCCAGCAGGGCACCACGGTCCTGCAGCCGCTGGCGTGCCGGCCCCTGGAAGCTGTGCCGGTGCGCCTCGCCGCGCAGGCGGTGCTTCAGGCGCGGAGCCTCGCGCCAGACGGAAAAATCGCAGAGCACAGCGTCCGGCGCATGCTGCCGCACGATATCCGACAGTGCCCCGATGGCGTCGGGCAGGAGCTTGTCGTCGGAATCCAGAAACCACAGGTAATCACCTGTGGCTGCATCGATCATGGTGTTGCGCGCCGCGCTCAGGCCCGCATTGCGCTCGTGCCGCATGAGCTGAAGGCGTCCGGGCCAGCGCCGGGCCAGTTGCTGCATCAGCTCCCAGGAGCCGTCGGTGGAGCGGTCATCCAGCACCAGCACCTGTACGCCATCGCCGGCCTGGTCCAGCACGGATTGCAGGCATTCCTCCAGATAGGGTGCCACGTTGTAGACGGGCACCAGAATGCTGAGCCAGGTCATGGAGCGCCTCCTTGCAACAGGCGCGCGAACAGATCTTCGTACTGCCCGGTCATGCGCTGCAGGCTGTAATGCGACAGGGCTTCACGCCGCGCATTGGACGCCATCCGGACGGCCTGGTCGTCATCCTGCAGCGCCTGCTGCAGGGCATCGGCCAGCGACTCGGCGTCCGCGTGCCTGGCGAGCAGGCCGTTGTCCCCGGGCCGTACCACCTCCTGCACGCCCACCACCTGGCTGCCCACCACCACGCAGCCCGCCGCCATGCCTTCGAGCAGGGACAGAGGCATGCCCTCGTAGTGCGTGGCCAGCACGCACACCCGATGCGCGCGCAGCAGGCCGGGCACATCGTTGCACAGGCCGATGAACCGCACCTGGTCCTGCAGACCCAGCTCCGCGCTGAGCCGCTGCGCCGCCTGCTGGGCACGCGCCTTGCCGCCACCGGCCAGGGTCAGCGTGGGCGTCAGGCCACGCTGGCGCAGCACGGCCATGGCCCGCAGCAAGGTGGCATGGTCTTTCTGCCGCGCAAAACGCGCCGCCATGACGATGTCCGGTCGGCGCTGCAGCACCGGGGGGGGCTCCTGCAGATAGGGCTCCAGCCGGATGCCGTTGCTGATGGCCAGCAGCTTGGAGGAGGGAAAGCCGCGCTCCTGCAGGCTTTGCCTTACGCCCTCCGAACAACCGACGATGGCGGCTGTGCGCTCGGTCAGCCACAGCGACTGGGCCAGCCGCCAGCGGTTGTAGCGCTCGCGCGAGTTGTGCTCCACGTGCACCAGGCAGGGCACGCCTGCCCACAGGGCCGCGTAGCGCCCCCACAGATGGTCGCTGTAGCCGTGGGCCACCACGATGTCCGGCCGAAAGGCCAAGCAGATGCGCCGCAGCTGCCACACCGTGGCCGCATGTGCCCAGCCGGCGACCACATCGACATCGATGCCACCATCACGCAGCTTTTGCACGCGTTCATCGGAGGTATTGCGCTTGCGCCGCAATACCAGCCTGGACTGGAAGCGCCCGGAAGCCTGGTGTGCGGCCACCAGGTCCAATGCCACTTGGGTAGCCCCCGAGAAGCCCCCTGTGACGAAGTGCAGCACCCGGGGCTGCGCGCTGGCGGTGCGATCGGTCACCGCGGAGCCCCAGCGGCCCTTTCCAGACCATTCAGCGCGGACCACAGGCCCACGACGAGGAAGACGAAGAAGACGATGCCGCTGTTGTGCACGAAGAACTGCTGGGACATGCCGAACGCCAAGTACATGGCGGGCATCAGGCTGCCCATGACGCGCAGCAGCATGGCTTCGCGCCAGGCCGTGCTGCCCGGCGCCCACAGCGCCATGCGCTGCCGCGAGGGCCAGAACAGCAGGAGCAGCGAGATGAACAGGGCGGCCTGCAGCAACACGCCCGGAATCCCGAGCTTGACCCAGATGTCCAGGAAATCGTTATGGATGAAGTTGTATTCACGGATGGAGGGACCATAGGCTCCAGCATCCACGCGGCGGTGCATTTCGTCGACATAGCCGCGCATTCCCCAGCCCAGCCAGGGTTTTTCGCTGATCATCTGCCCTGCCAGACGGTACTGTTCCAGGCGGGTTCCCAGCGAGGTGTTGGAGTTTCCTGCCGTCAGATAGGTGTTCACATCGCGGTAGACCTCATCCACGCGTTCGCTGATGCGCGGAATGAAGGCCACCACCACGGCCAGCGCCACCAGCAAAAAGGCGCAACCCGCCAGCAGGCGCCCGAAATAGGCGGGACGGTGCATGCGCACCAGCACCATCAGCATGGGCAGCACCGGCACCAGGGCCAGCCAGCCACCGCGCGATCCCGACAGCAGCGAGGCCAGGGCCCCCAAGGCGGCAGCCGCCAGCACCAGCAGGCGCCAGAGCCAGGAGCGATCGCGCCAGTAGAAAGCAGCATAGATGCAGGAGAAGCAGGCCAGCAGCAAAGCCATGTTGCCCCACTGTATGGCATTGGTATAGCCGGTAGCCCGCTCCATGCCCTGCACGCAGACCTGCCACAGGGCCATGCCGCCCGCTCCCGCGCTGCCAATCGGTATGCCCCAGAAGAAGATCCGCGCCGTTGGCGGGTAGCACATGGCGAACAGCAGGCTGACAGCGCCCAGGATGAACTTCATGGGCCGGTCGAACACCCCGGTGCCGCCGTCCAGTGCCGAGAGGAAGTACCACATCACCGCCATGGCCACGAACAGCACCGCCAGCAGCCAGGTGCCAGGCGACTGCCTGCGCCCCACCCAACGGGGCAGAAAGCACAGGGCACCCAGAACCATCAGGCCCGCGCCATAGGAATAGCCCGAGCGCAGCCACAAGGCCAGCGCAGGCACCAATGCAGCGGCCAGGGTGGTGATGTACCCTGGCAGCTTCGACTTGTCAAAACTCATCAAGACCGCGACTTTCTGCCCCAAAATGCGGGCATCCCGCTTTCCATCCGCCCATGAAAAAAATTCCTGCGGTCTTATTCAGGCTGCTCCACCGATGGGCAGCCCCGTCCGAAATCGGCGCGAATTACACCATGCCTGAGCCGGTGCGCCTGCCAAGAACGACCCCTCCCGCTGGTGGGCCAAGCGCGGAAATTCCCAAAATCCTCTGGACCTACTGGAACCAGCCCCAGCTCGACGCCTTCGTCCAGCAGTGCGTGGGCAGCTGGCACAGGCAATGCCCGGACCACCGCGTCATCGTGGTCGGCCCGCACAATGTGCTCGAGCATGTGGACCCCGGCGACCTGCCCGCGCAGTTCGATCAGCTCCACCCCACCAAGCAGTCCGACTGGCTGCGGCTGTACCTCGTGGCCCGCCACGGCGGCTACTGGTTCGATGCCACGACACTGCTGACCTGCCCGCCGGACTGGATGGCCGCCCAGAACGGCCCGTCGGGCGAACTGACCGGCTTCTATCTCGAAGGCTTCACTCAGGACCTGCGCTACCCCGTCATCGAGAGCTGGGCATTTTGCGCCCCGGCGGGCTCGCGCTTTGTATCGGAATGGCAAAAGGAGTTTCACCAGGCCCTGGTCATCGAAGGCACACAGGCCTACTTGCAGAGGTTGCGCGCGCAGCCCGACGCAAGCGCCGTCCTTCAACGCATTCCCGATCCTGAATACCTTTTGATCCATGTGACGGCACAGCGGGTGATGCGCCGCATGCCCGACGCCTTACTGACACTGTTCAAAGCAGAAGATACGGCATTTTTCTACCATTCGGCACTGCGTTGGAAGTGGTATCTGCTCTACCCCCAGCTATGCCTGGCGCCTGGGCCCAAGGTGCCGGCACCCATCGTCAAACTGCGTGGTGGCGAGCGCCGCCACTTCACACAATTGCTGGAGCTGCACGGCGGTGCCGCGCCGCACAGCCTGTGGAGCCGTGCGCTGTCGTCACGCTGATGTGAGAAGCGGGCCTCAGCCCGCTTCGTTCAGTGCCCGCCGGCGAAGACCTCGCCCGCCTTGAGGCGGTACAGCGTGCCGCAGTAGGGGCACTTGGCCTCGCCCGTGTGGGCCACATCCAGATAGACCTTGGGATGGCTGTTCCACAGCTTCATATCGGCCTTGGGGCTGGGGCAGAACACGCCACCCTGGGCGTTGAGGTCCTTGGCGGCCAGTTCGACGGCGGCATTCGTTGTCATGCTTGCGTATCTCTTTCGTGGGTCTCTAATGGGGAGCTCAGACCCGAGTCAGCCAGTGGGCGTACTTGGGGTTGCGGCCGTTGACGATGTCAAAGAAGGCCTGCTGGATTTTTTCGGTCAGGGGACCGCGGCTGCCGGCGCCGATGGCGATGCGGTCCACCTCGCGGATGGGAGTGACTTCGGCGGCCGTGCCGGTGAAGAAGACTTCGTCGGCGATGTACAGCTCGTCGCGCGTGATGCGCTTTTGCACCACTTCCAGGCCGAGGTCCTTGCAGATGTGCATCACGGTATTGCGCGTGATGCCGTTGAGCGCGCCGGCCGACAGGTCGGGCGTGTAGACCACGCCGTCCTTGACCACGAAGATGTTCTCGCCCGAGCCTTCGGAGACGAAGCCGGAGGCATCGAGCAAAATGGCCTCGTCGTAACCATCGTCCAGCGCTTCGGTGTTGGCCAGGATGGAGTTCGTATAGTTGCTCACCGCCTTGGCTTGGCTCATGGTGATATTCACGTGGTGGCGCGTGAAGCTGGACACCTTGACGCGGATGCCGCGCTGCATGCCCTCCTCACCCAGGTAGGCCCCCCAGGCCCAGGCCGCCACCATCAGGTGGATGGTATTGCCCTTGGGGGAGACGCCCAGCTTGCGGTCGCCGATCCAGGTCAGCGGGCGCAGGTAGCAGGACTCCAGCTGGTTGGCACGGACCACTTCCACCTGGGCCTGGTTCACGGCGTCCTGGGTGAAGGGAATCTGCATGCGCAGGATCTTGGCGCTGTTGAACAGGCGCTTGGTATGGTCTTCCAGGCGGAAGATGGCCGTGCCCTGCTCGGTCTTGTAGGCCCGCACACCTTCAAAGGCGCCGCAGCCATAGTGCAGCGTATGGGTCAGCACATGGATCTTGGCATCGCGCCAGTCCACCATCTGGCCATCCATCCAGATCTTGCCGTCACGGTCGGCCATCGAAGGAACAACGGGGCTCATAGGAACATCCTTGGGGGTTTTGAACAGAACACCAGCCCGCCATTTTAGGGCGCAGAGGCCTCTTCATCGACAGGCTGGGGCCGCTCCAGCGTCCACTTGACGAGGCGGCCATGGGCAAATTCGCAGGTCACATGCGACTGCGTGCCGTCGGTCCAGCGGTAGATCTCGGGCTGCTGCCCTTCCGGGGACAGGCGCTCGCCCAGGGAGCGCGTCATGGCCACCACATGCATCAACGACACCTTGGGCTTGAGCTTGACGTTGAGCATGACGGCGCTGCCCACATAGCCCATGGGCCGGTCGGAGGCCTTTTTCATGATGGACATCAGGCGCGTGAAATGCAGCAACAGCCACATCACGATGCCACCGCCCACGGCAAATACGCCCAGCCAGCCATAGGACTGGTGCGCCGCCACCAGCAGGGCGATCAGGCCCAGGGGAATCAGGATATTGCGCAAATTCATGGCGCCGATTGTCTTATGGAGGCGCGACGGGGCTGCTGCGGACAGTGCGTATGCCCCCGCAAAGTGCTCGGCAAGCCATCGATCAGGATGCCAAAGGATGGAGCGAATACACCAGCAAGCGGCCTTGCGCCAGGGACGCCAGGCAAAGGCCTGGACCGGCCGCGCCGCCCCGCAGCAAGGGCGTCGCCGGCTGCCCGGACGCCCCCTCCTCGCTTGGCGAGTGGAGAGGGAGAAGCGGCAAAGCCTCTCAGGGGGTATCAGCCCATCCCTCTGACGATGTCCATGGCTTCGTCCACCCGCTCGACCGCGTGGACCGTCAGGCCAGGAATGGCCTTCTTGGGCGCGTTGGCCTTGGGCACGACGGCCATGGAAAAGCCCAGCTTGGCGGCTTCCTTGAGCCGCTCCTGGCCACGCGGCGCGGGGCGCACCTCGCCAGCCAGGCCCACTTCGCCAAAGGCCAGAAAACCCTTTGGCAGGGCGCGGCCGCGCAGGCTGGAGGTGATGGACAGCATGACGGCCAGGTCGGCCGCGGGCTCGCTGATGCGCACGCCGCCCACGGCATTGACGAACACGTCCTGGTCGGCGCAGGCCACGCCCGCGTGGCGGCTGAGCACGGCCAGCAGCATGGCCAGGCGGTCGCGATCCAGGCCCACGGACAGTCGCCGGGGAGCAGGACCACCCTGGTCCACCAAGGCCTGTATCTCGACCAGCATGGGGCGCGTGCCTTCGAGCGTGACCAGCACACAGGAGCCCGGCACGGGTTCGCTGTGCTGGGACAGGAAAATGGCGCTGGGATTGGTCACGCCCTTGAGGCCCTTTTCCGTCATGGCGAAGACGCCGATCTCGTTGACGGCGCCAAAGCGGTTCTTGATGGCGCGCACCAGACGGAAATTGCTGTGCGTGTCGCCTTCGAAGTACAGCACCGTGTCCACCATGTGCTCCAGCACGCGCGGCCCGGCCAGCGCGCCCTCCTTGGTCACATGGCCGACCAGGATGACCGTGATGCCCGTGGTCTTGGCCGCGCGCGTGAGGTGGGCCGCGCATTCGCGCACCTGGGCCACCGAGCCGGGTGCCGAGGACAACTGGTCCGAATACACGGTCTGGATGGAGTCGATGACCACCACGGCCGGCTGCGTGGCCTCCATGGTGGCCAGGATTTTCTCCAGCTGGATTTCGGCCAGCACATTGACCTGACTGGCCTCCAGCCCCAGCCGCCGCGAGCGCAGCGCCACCTGGGCGCCGCTTTCCTCGCCCGTGACGTACAGCGTGGGCAGGCCCAGCCGGTGCAGAGCGTCCATGGCCTGCAGAAGCAGGGTGGACTTGCCGATGCCGGGGTCGCCGCCGATCAGCACCACGCCGCCTTCGACCACACCGCCACCCAGCACGCGGTCCAGTTCCTCGATGCCGCTGGGCGTGCGCGCCACGTCCTGGGCCTCGATGGCTGATAGCGGCGTCACGGCCTGGGCATGGGCCAGGCCCGCATAGCCCTGGGGCTGGCTGAGCCGGTTCTTGCCCGCCCCCGACGGCTCGGCCAGGGTCTCGACCAGGGTGTTCCAGGCACCGCAGGCCGGGCATTTGCCCAGCCAGCGCGGGCTGGTGCCGCCACAGGCATTGCAGGTGAACGTGGTTTTGTCTTTGGCCATGGGTTTCGCACTATACCGACGGCCGCTCGGCAGCCCGTCCGGGCGGGTTCACGGGGAGCATTTGCAGGGCTTGGATAATTGGGGTACAATTGCCTTCTTCGCTGCAGAACTTGTGGCAAATCCGGAATTACCGCGCGATGGAGCAGTCTGGTAGCTCGTTGGGCTCATAACCCAAAGGTCGGAGGTTCAAATCCTTCTCGCGCAACCACCACGCAAAAAAGCCCACTTCGGTGGGCTTTTTTGCGTCCGGCCTCCACGAGACTCAGCTGGGATCGTTCAGGTCCTCATGGTGATCGGCCATGCCCTGCTTCCAGTAGGAAGCCACACGCATGCGCTTGGGCGAGACGCCCTTGGCCAGCAGCAGCCGACGCAGTTCGGCCATGGCGGAATGCTCGCCCGCCGCCCAGACATAGCCCTCGCCCGGTGGCAGCTGCAGGTCCTGCACGGCCTCGGCCAGATGATCGACCCAGGCGCAGTCCAGCGCGGCCGCACTGTGCCAGGGCCGCTGGTCCTCGCGGTTGCGCAGCTGCACGCGCACCACGGCACGGCTGCCGGCGGGCAGCTCGGCCAGACGCCGCTCGATGGCAGGCATGGCGGTCTCGTCGCCAAACAACCAGTGCCAGCCCAGATCGGCTGCGATCACCAGGCTGCCGCGCGGCCCGGCCAGGCCCAGCCACTGGCCTACCGGTGCGGTCAGCGCCCACTCGGTGGCAGGACCGGCCTCATGCAGGGCGAAATCCAGGGTCAGGGTCTGGCGCCCCAGGTCCCAGCGCAGCGGCGTGTAGTCGCGCAGCGTGGGGCGCTCGTCCTCCACGAAGGTGGGCCGGCCGTCCAGCAGCACGGGCAGGGCCGGCAGCTGGCGCCCCTCCTGGGGCAGGATGAGCTTGACGTGGTCGTCGAAGCCCGCGCTGGCGAAGTCATGCAGGTCGGGACCGGCCAGCGTCAGGCGTACAAAGCCCGGGCTGGGCTGCTCGCGCGCCAGCAGTTGCACATGGCGGGCACGGAAGGGATGGCGCACGCGCTCGACGACGGCGGCGGGCCTGGAAGCGGAAACAGGGGCAGTGGAGTTCATGGGCAAGTTGCGGTGTGTGAAGAGGAATGAGGGTTGGCGATACAGTGGAGGCTATGGCATTCAGTTGATAAAGTCCACTAATCGGCCATTTTCCGCAATCTGTTGACTTTGTCAACCTATAAACGTATCCAAGCCACCATGAATTCCTCCCTGCCGGCCGATATCTTCGAGGCCATGCACGAACTGCTGCATCTGTTCCGTGCGCGCATGCGCGAGGACATGCAGGCACTGGACGCCGATCTGACGCCCAACGAGGTCAAGGTGCTGATGTTCGTGGGCCGGCACCCGGGCCGCACGCAAAAGGACCTGGTGGACCACAGCCATATGGACAAGGCCCAGCTGGCGCGCATGCTGGCCCAGTTGCAGGACAAGGGATGGCTGGACCGCGAGCCCGACGCCCGCGACCGGCGCGTGCGCTGTCTGCGGCTGAGCGCCCAGGGCCAGACCCTGGCCGATGCGCTGCGCCGCTCGCGCCAGGCCCTGGCCGCCCGCCTGCTCCAGGACTGGGAACCTGCCGCGCAGCGGCAGCTGATGGACTTGCTGGAGCGGGCCCGGGACAGCGTCGAGAGCGCGCCCTGAGCCCCGGACTCAGTCCACGGCCTTGTTCACCCGTGCCGCTACGGCGCACATGAGCTCATAGCCCAGGGTTCCGGCCGCCTGGGCCACTTCGTCGATGGACAGCAGGGCGCCACTGCCGGCGCGGCCCCACAGCGTGACCTCGCTGCCCAGGCCGGCCTGGGGCACGGGAGTCAGGTCCACGGCCATCATGTCCATGCTGACCCGGCCCAGGCTGCGCGTGCGAACGCCATCGACCAGCACCGGCGTGCCCGTGTCGCAGTGGCGCGGATAGCCGTCGGCGTAGCCGCAGGCCACCACGCCCACACGCAGCGGCGCCTCGGCCGTGAAGCGCGAACCGTAGCCCACCGTGTCGCCCGCGGCCAGCGCCTGCACGCCGATGATGCGCGAACTCAGCGTCATGGCCGGCGCCAGCCCCCATTCGGTGGCCGAGGCCTGCGGATAGTCGGGCGAGCTGCCGTACAGCACGATGCCCGGCCGCACCCAGTCACATCGCACCTGGGCATCGGCACCATGGCGCAGCGTGGCGGCGCTGTTGCTGACGCTGCGCTCGCCGGGCAGGTCACGCGTGACCTCGTGAAAGCGCTGCAGCTGGTCTGCAATGCCGTGCTGGCCGGGCGCTACGGCGCCCGGCGTGTCGACGCCCGGCGCATCCGCGTCGCTGAAATGGGTCATGAAGGAGATTTCCTCGACCTGGGGCAGGGCATTGAGCCGCGCCCAGGCGGCGCGAAAACGCGCAGCGGGAAAACCCAGGCGATTCATGCCGGAATTCATCTTCAGGAATACACGGTGTCCCTGCTGGGTCTTGTGCGCGGCCAGCCAGTCGATCTGGGCATCGCAATGCACGGCATGCCACAGGGACAGGCGCGAGCACAGCTCCAGGTCGCGCGCCTCGAATACACCCTCGATCAACAGGATGGGGCCACGCCAGCCCAACTGGCGCAGGCGCTCGGCCTCGGCCAGGTCCAGCAGCGCGAAACCATCGGCACCGCGCAGCGCCTCGAACACATTCTCGATACCGTGCCCATAGGCATTGGCCTTGACGACGGCCCACAGCTTGGCATCGGGGACCGCCTGCCGCACACGCTCCAGGTTGTGGCGGAGCGCGGCGGAATGGATGGTGGCGAGAATGGGACGCGGCATGGTTTTCACTCAGTCAGAAGCTTGGGATTCTGGCACTGCCAACCAAAGGCCGCGTGATATAACCGCCAGTCACTTGCCACGGGGTCTACTATTTTCCTGGTCGCCGGCCCTGCCGTCGCCCCCATACTGATGCAATGAAGCGCGGTTTCTACACCATCATGTCGGCGCAGTTTTTCAGCTCGCTGGCCGACAACGCACTGTTCGTGACCGCCGTGGAGCTGCTGCGCACCAACGGCGCACCCGAGTGGCAGCGCGCCGCCCTGGTGCCCATGTTCGCGCTGTTCTACGTGATCCTGGCCCCCTTTGTCGGCGCCTTTGCCGACGCCTTGCCCAAGGGCAAGGTCATGCTCATCAGCAATGCGATCAAGATCGTGGGCTGCCTGATGATGCTGTTCGGCAATCACCCGCTGCTGGCCTATGCCGTCGTCGGCCTGGGTGCGGCTGCCTATTCGCCGGCCAAGTACGGCATCCTGACCGAGCTGCTGCCGGCCTCCCAGCTGGTCAAGGCCAATGGATGGATCGAAGGCCTGACCATCACCTCCATCATCCTGGGCGTGCTGGTGGGCGGCCAGCTGCTGAGCCCGGGCATCTCGGCCCATCTGCTGGACTTCGACCTGCCCGGGCTGGATACGGGCGTGGACACGGCGGCCGAAGCGGCCATCGCCGTTCTGGTCGGCGTATACGCGCTGGCGGCATGGTTCAACCTGCGCATCCCCCTGACCGACGCGCCGCTGCGCCCGTTGCGCCAGGACCCCAGCAAGAGCCTGCTGGCCAATACCCTGGCCCTGCTGCCCGATTTCTGGACCTGCAGCCAGCGCCTGTGGGCCGACAAGCTGGGCCAGATCTCGCTGTCCACGACCACGCTGTTCTGGGGCGTGTCGGGCAATCTGCGCTACATCGTTCTGGCCTGGGGCGCCGCGGCGCTGGGCTATGGCACCTCCCAGGCCTCCGCCCTGGTGGGGGTGGTCGCCATCGGCACGGCGGCCGGCGCCATCATCGCGTCGACGCGCATGCGCCTGGACAACGCCACCAGCGTGATCCCGCTGGGCATCACCATGGGCGTGCTGGTGATCGCCATGATCTTCATCCACAGCGTCTGGGTGGCCATCCCCTTCCTGATCCTGCTGGGCGGGCTGGGTGGCTTCCTGGTCGTGCCCATGAATGCCCTGTTGCAGCACCGCGGCCACAACCTCATGGGCGCGGGCCGCTCCATCGCCGTGCAGAACTTCAACGAGCAGGCCTGCATCCTGGCCCTGGGCGCCTTCTACGCCCTGTCCACCAAGTTCGGCCTCTCGGCCTTCGGAGCCATCACGGTCTTCGGCGTGGTGGTGGCGGGCATCATGTGGCTGATCGGCCGCTGGCACAGCAGCAATCTGCGCAACCACCCCCAGGAAGTGGAGCGCCTGCTGGCGATCGCCCGCAAGGACTGCCACTGAACCCTCCCCCGTCCACGGCGCCCGGTACAGGCCCCGCCTGACCGGGCGCTTTTTTCATGCATCCATGCACAGCCCGCTGCCCGTCCTCGCCCTTTTGTTCAATACCCTGGTCTGGGGCCTGGCCTGGTGGCCCTTCCGTGCCATGCACGAGGCGGGGCTGCATCCGCTGTGGGCCACGGCCCTCATGTATGCGCTGGTCCTGACGGCCCTGGTGGCGCTGCGGCCGGCCAGCCTGCGCCAGGCGCTGCAATACCCGGCCCTGGTGCTGCTGGGTCTGTGTGCGGGCAGCAACAATATCGCCTTCAACTGGGCCGTGACCATCGGCGATGTGGTGCGCGTGGTGCTGCTGTTCTATCTCATGCCCGCCTGGTCCGTGCTGCTGGCCTGGAAAATCCTGGGCGAGCGCCCCACGCCCGCGGCGCTGGCGCGCCTGCTGCTGGCCTTCGGCGGCGTGGCCCTGGTGCTGTTGCCCGAGGGCGCCGTCCAGGGCGGGTCCGCGGGTTTCCAAAGCCTGTCCCTGGCCGACGGCCTGGCCCTGTTCGGTGGCTTCACCTTCGCCTTGACCAATGTGCTGTTGCGACGCCTGCAGGCCGTGCCGGCCCAGGCACGCATGCTGGCCATGTTCTGCGGCTGCATGGCCATGGGCCTGGCCAGCGCCTTCGCGGCCAGCCGCGTGGGCCTGGTCCCGCCCCTGCCCGCACCTGAGGCGTTCTGGATCTCCATTGCCGTCGGCCTGGCCGGGCTGCTGATGCTGGGCAACTGGGCCCTGCAGTTCGGCGCCTCGCGCCTGCCGGCCGGCGTCACCGCCGTGGTCATGCTGTCGGAAGTGGTGTTCGCCAGCGTCTCCTCGGTACTGATCGCCGGCGAGACCCTGAGCGCGCGCACCTTGCTGGGCGGGGCCTGCGTGGTGGCGGCCTCCTTGCTGTCGGCCCTGGCCCATGCGCGGCCGCGCCAGCGCGCGATCGGCACCCCATGAACCGCTCTCAGCCCGACAGGCGCCCGGCCAGCAGCAGGTAGCCCGGCAACCAGCCGGTGAAAACGCCCTGGACGATGCACAGCCCCCCGGTGAGCCGCCCTATGGGACGGCCCAGGGCCAGCAGCACGAAGAACAGGGCCCATAGCAAGGCCCAGGCCGCCCAGTTGGCCCCCATCCACCAGTCGATGGCGGTCTGCGCACCCAGCAGGCTTTCGAAGGCCACGGGCACGGCCGTGACCGCAACGAACAGGCTGAACCAGCCCAGGCCGCGCCCGTCGGCACCGTTGAAGCGGTTGATGGCCACCCACAGATAGGTAAAGGCGAACAGCAGGGTCAGGGCACCGGTCTTGACCGAGGCCGCATCGGGCACGGGCCCGAAGGCCGAGGCCAGGCCGATGATCAGCGAGACCAGGCCCGCGAACACGTTGATGACCCAGATCTCCCTGTCCGCGATGCGCCCCAGCATCCACAGACCGTTCAGGCACAGCACGGCGCCCACGTAGAACAACGACAAACCCAGCCACATCGCAAGTCTCCCCATGCTTTTTGCTTTGCAAGAGCCCTGCGCGCCAGCCTGTGTCTGCGGGACGAGCGCGCACGGCAAGGCGCCGCCGTCCCGTGGCCGGGTGCGGCGGCATCCGTGAAACAGTTCATCCCCGGGCCCGCCCCTGGTGGGCACCTGCGCACCCGGCAGGTCTTGCCGGAGGAGGTGCCGCCGTGGTCCAGGGCGGGTTCGCCACGCGCAGGCCCTGACGGGTCCCCGGCGGCGCGATGAGGCGCCCGTGGGCGCCAGTGCGGCCTCAGGCCGCCTGCAGGCGGCGGCGTGCGCGTTCGAGCTGCTGCGCCACCTGGCGCGGGTTCATGCCGTACATGTCGGCAAAGCCGGCTTCGCTGGCCTGGCCGCTGGCTTCGAAGGCACGCAGCAGGGCCTCGTCGCGCGCGGCACGCGCATCGGCCTCGGCCAGTGCATCGGCCACCAGGGCATTAGTGGCCTGGTCGCGGCCCTGCACGCGCGCGGCATAGTCGTCGCGCGAAAGGCCCGAGGCCTCGTAGGCAGCGATGATGCGGTTGCGCAGCTTGGGCGCGAGGTCCTCGGCCGAACGCTGCTGGCGGCGGCGGAACACCTCGATCAGCGCATGGTGCACATGCTCGGGCGCCATGGCTTCGACGGACTGGCCCTGCAGGTCGTGGCGGGCCTGGCCGCTGGCCACCACGGTCAGGTAGCGGCTGGAACGCGTGTGCTGCGCCAGGGCCAGCTTGAGCTGCTCGCGGTCCAGGCCCTCGGGATGGGCACCCAGCAGGTCTTCGAAGATACCGCGCTTGAGCGGCAGTGGCTGCTCGCCGAACAGCTGGGGATGCCATTCGGCCAGTTGCACCAGCAGCGGGTGCTGGCTGCGCGCGGCACGGGGGGCCTGGGCAGGGGATGCTGTGGCGGCGGCCACCGGTTCGGTGGTGGCGCCCGGCTGGCGGCCGCGCCCCCGTCCGCCGCGGCGCGAACGCTTGCGGCCCTGGCCTGCGCCGGCCTCTGGCGCGGCGCCGGCTGGCGTGGCGCTGGCAGGCACGCCAGCGTCCTCGGGCGAGGCGGCGTTCTGTTCTTGTGGTTCAGACACGGATTCGGTCATGGCAGAGCCCATGGGCTAGAAGAAACGAAACCCCGCATCATGCCAGCATTGCAAAGGCATGCGCACGCCGAGTCCTCCTGGCGTAGCGCTGGCGGCACATTCAGGGACAAGGTCCGCACGGCACGCTCAGGCCGCCAGGGCATCGTCCAGCACCTCGATCCAGTGGCGCACCGGCACATCCGTGCCGTTTTGCAGGTGGACGATGCAGCCCATGTTGGCCGACAGAATGGCAGCAGGCCGCTGCTCCCCGAAGCCTTCGGCCAGCGCGGTGATCTTGCGGTCGCGCAGCTGGTGGGAGAGTTCGGGCTGCAGCACGGAATAGGTCCCCGCCGAGCCGCAGCACAGATGGGATTCGGTGCGCGCTACGCGCAAATCAAAGCCCAGCCGCGCCAGATGGGTTTCCACGCCGCCACGCAGCTTCTGGCCATGCTGCAGCGTGCAGGGCGGATGGTAGGCCATGGGCGCGGCCGGCGCGCGCACCCGGCCCTGCAGCCGCTCGGCCAGTTCGGGCAGGAGATCGGGCAGCAGCTCGCTGAGATCGCGCGTGAGAGCGCTGATGCGCTCCGCCTTGCCTGCATACAGCGCATCGTCGCGCAGCAGGTGTCCATACTCCTTGACCGTGGCGCCACAGCCCGAGGCATTCATGACGATGGCCTCGACGGCACCGCTGTCCACCAGAGGCCACCAGGCATCGATGTTGGCGCGCATCTGGGCCTTGCCACCTTCCTGATCGTTGAGGTGGAACTTCACGGCACCGCAGCAGCCTGCGCTGGATGCCACCACGGTCTGTATGCCCGCCACGTCCAGCACGCGCGCCGTGGCGAAATTGATGCGCGGCATCATGGCCGGCTGTACGCAACCGGCCAGCATCAGCACCTTGCGGCCGTGTTCGCGGGTGGGCCAGGCACCGGCCTGCTGCGGCTGCGGCACCTTCTCGGCCAGGGCGGCGGGCAACAGGCCGCGCACGGCCTGGCCCAGCTTCAGGGCCGGCGCGAACAGGGCCGAATTCATGCCCTCCTTGAGGGCCCAGCGCCGCGCACGCTCACCCAGCGGGCGCGGTACCTGCTCCTCGACGATCTTGCGGCCGATGTCCACCAGATGGCCGTATTGCACGCCACTGGGGCAGGTGCTCTCGCAGTTGCGGCAGGTCAGGCAGCGGTCCAGGTGCTGCTGGGTGGCGCGCGTGGGCGCCTGGCCTTCAAGCACCTGCTTGATCAGGTAGATGCGGCCGCGCGGGCCATCGAGCTCATCGCCCAGCAACTGGTAGGTAGGGCAGGTGGCCGTGCAAAAGCCGCAGTGCACGCACTTGCGCAAAATGGCTTCCGCCTCCTGGCCTTCGGGCGTGGCGCGGTATTGGGGTGCGAGTTGGGTCTGCATGGTGGGGCTCTTTTTTGTCGTCCGGAAGATTCGTGTGCAGGCTCAGGCCCGCGGCGATGGCCTGCGGCCCCAGGGCAGGGGCAGGCGCGCGCGGTCGGCCCACAGCGGCGGCAGGGACAGCACGCACAGGACCACGGCCAGCGGCACCACGAAAACGAAGCCCAGTTGCCGAAAGCCTGCCGCGCCCGCGATCCCGCCCAGCAGGAACATGGCCAGCAGGCCGGCGAACAGCCGCAGGCGCCCCTGGTTGGCATGGACACGGTGCTCGGGCGGGCTGCCGTGCCGGTTCCAGTACAGCGCACGGCCCAGCTCCAGGCCCAGGTCCGTGATCACGCCCGTCATGTGGGTGGTGCGGATCTGCGAGGACGACATCTTGGTCACCGTGGCGTTCTGCAGGCCCATGATGAAGGACAGCAGCAGCACGGCCAGGGGCACGGAAAACGGCGTGGGCCAGGCCAGGGTCGCCGCGCCCAGCAGGCCGAAGACCAGCATCAGTGCGGCCTCCAGCAGCAGGGGCAGCGCATAGCTGCTGCGCAGCCGGCGGTGGCGCGCCCAGTTGACCAGCAGGGCCGTCACCGCCGCGCCGCAGACAAAGGCCAGCAGCGCGCCGATGGCGCTGAGCACCAGGGCCGTCTGGCCCAGCACCAGGTTGTCGGCCAGCAGGGAGACAAAGCCCGTCATGTGGGATGTGTAGAAGTGCACGACCAGAAAGCCGCCCGCATTCACCGCGCCTGCATTGAAGGCCAGCAGCAGGCCCAGCGTACGGTTGCTGGTGCCCGTACGGTGCCGATCGGTCAGCAGATGCAGGTGCTGGTGCAATGGGCGCATGGCGGCAGGACCTGGGCTACCAGGCAGCGGACAGGCGACCACGGTTGAAGATGCCGGCGGGATCGAAGGCGTGCTTGAGCCGCTGGTGCAGCAGGGCCGTGGTGGCGCAGACCTGGCCGTCCACGATGGCCGCGCCCCCCCGGTCCGTTCCCGGCTCGCCGCGAAACAGCGTGGCCGAGCCACCTGCCGCGCGGGCCAGGGCCTGCAGAGCGGCTCCCTGATGCCTGGGCGCCTGCACCCAGCGCAGCGCACCATGCCATTCGACCAGGGGCTCCGTGCACCCGTGCGGCAGATCCAGCACCGGCGCCGTCTGGGGCAGGGACAGGCGCCACAGTCCATGGTCGGCAGCGCGCCGGGCAAACCAGGGCAGCCCCTGTTCGCGGCAGGCCTGCCAGTCCGCCGCTGCGGTCCCGGGGTCCAGGCGCTCGCCACCCATGCGCGGGCAGGCGGCCTGGATGGCGGCACGCGCCCCGCGCAGCCGCACATACAGCAGGCCCTGGCGGGCACCCGCTTCCTGCAGCCAGCAGCTGGCATTGAGCGGCAGGGGCTGGCCGCCCCAGGCATTGAGCCAGTCCAGGGCCTGGCCCTGGCTGCATTCGAAGCGCAGCGTGGCCTCGGCCGGCGCCTGGGGCAGGACCTTGAGACTGAGTTCGGTGAGCAGGCCCAGCGTGCCCCAGGCGCCTGCCATCAGGCGCGAGACGTCATAGCCCGCCACATTCTTCATCACCTGGCCGCCATAGCGCAGCAGCTCGCCGCGGCCGTTGACCATCTCCAGGCCCAGCACGAAGTCGCGTACGGCCCCCACGCTGGCGCGTGCCGGGCCCGACAGACCTGCGGCCACCATGCCGCCCACGGTGGCATGGGCCGTGCCTTCGCGGTCGAAATGCGGAGGCTCGAAGGCCAGGCACTGGCCCTGGGCGGCCAGCAGGGCTTCCAGTTCGGCCAGCGGCGTGCCGGCGCGCACCGTGACCACCAGTTCGCTGGGCTCATAGCTGACCACGCCGGCCAGGCCGCGCGTGTCCAGTACCTCGCCCTGCAGTGCCAGGCCATGGAAGTCCTTGCTGCCGCCGCCGCGTATGCGCAGCGGCATGCCCTGTGCGGCGGCCCGGCGCACGCGCTCGGCGATCTCATGGACTCCGGTGGGCGGCTGGGTCATGGGCTGGGGAGTGGGCTGGGTCTGGCTGCGGGCTGAATCCATGGCCGCATCGTAGCGGCTCGGGCCTTTTGCGCCTCGGTACGGACCCGTGAATTTTTTGAACGCCAGGCTTGAAGTTCGCCGGGCCGCGCAAAACACCCGCACCCAGGGTGCACGAATCCATGAAAAAAGGCCCTGGTGCGAGCACCAGGGCCAATCCGCAATGAAATCCCGGAAACTGCCGCCTCAGCGGTAGTAGGCCACCTCGCCGTGCGTGGTGATGTCCAGGCCCTGGCGCTCGGACTCTTCGCTGACGCGCAGGCCCATCACCAGATCGCAGATCTTGTAGGCCAGGGCAGCCACCACGCCCGACCAGACGATGGTCAGCAGCACGCTCTTGACCTGCACCCAGACCTGGTGGCCCATGTTGAAGTCCGCGGGCTCGATGCCACCCAGGCTGGAGGCACAGAACACGCCCGTCAGGATGGCACCCAGGATGCCGCCGACACCGTGCACGCCGAACACGTCGCAGACGTCATCGACCTTGAGCAGCTTCTTCAGACCGGACACACCCCACAGGCAGACCGGACCGGCGATCAGGCCCATGACGATGGCACCCATGGGGCCGACGAAGCCGGCTGCGGGGGTGATGACCACCAGGCCGCCCACGGCACCGGAGGCGGCGCCCAGCATCGAGGCCTTGCCCTTGTGCAGGGCTTCGGCGGCCAGCCAGGAGATGGTGGCGGCGCCCGTGGCGACGATGGTGTTGATGAAGGCCAGACCCGCAATGCCGTTGGCCGCGCCCGCCGAGCCGGCGTTGAAGCCGAACCAGCCCACCCACAGCAGAGAGGCACCGACCATGGTCAGGGTCAGGCTGTGCGGGGGCAGGGCTTCCTTGCCGAAGCCGATGCGCTTGCCCAGCATGTACGAACCCACCAGACCGGCGATACCGGCATTGATGTGCACCACGGTGCCGCCGGCGAAGTCCAGCGCGCCGTCCTTGCCCAGCAGACCGCCGCCCCAGACCATGTGGGCCATGGGGATGTAGCTGAAGGTGAACCACAGCACCGAGAACAGGATCACGGCCGAGAACTTGATGCGCTCGGCAAAGGCGCCGACGATCAGGGCCACGGTGATGGCTGCGAAGGTGGACTGGAAGGCCACGAACACGTACTCGGGAATGGTCGGCAGCGCGCCGGCCAGCGTGTCGGGAGCGATGCCCTTGAGGAAGATCTTGTCGAAGCCGCCGAAGAAGTTGCCTTCACCCGCGAAGGTCAGCGAATAGCCGTAGACGGACCACAGCAGGGTGATCAGCGAGAAGATCACGAACACCTGGCAGAGCACGGACAGCATGTTCTTGGTACGCACCAGGCCGCCGTAGAACAAGGCCAGGCCCGGGATCACCATCAGGATCACCAGCATGGTCGAGGTCAGCATCCAGGCCGTGTCACCGGCGCTGAGCACGGGAGCCGGTGCCTCGGCGGCAGCCGCAGCGGCGGGTGCGGCTGCAGCGGCAGCGTCGGCCACGGCTGCAGCGGCGGCGGGCTCCTGTGCCAGGGCGGCGGCGCCTGCGGCCAGCAGGCCCAGCCCCAGGCCCATGGAAAGAAGTCGTTTGGTCATGTCAGTCTTTCGGGATACGAGGGGTTGAAGTTCACAGGGCGCTGTCGCCGGTCTCGCCGGTGCGGATGCGCACCGCCTGCTCGATCGGCAGCACGAAGATCTTGCCGTCGCCGATCTTGCCGGTGCGCGCGGCCGCTTCGATGGCGTCGATCACACGATCGACCAGGGCGTCGGGCACGGCGGCTTCCAGGCGCAGCTTGGGCAGGAAATCGACCACGTACTCGGCGCCGCGGTACAGCTCCGTATGGCCCTTTTGGCGGCCGAAGCCCTTGACTTCGGTCACGGTGATGCCCTGCACGCCGATGTCCGAGAGCGCCTCGCGCACCTCGTCCAGCTTGAAGGGCTTGATGATGGCGGTCACCAGTTTCATGATGCTTGCTCCTCAGGTCCGGTTACATGGTCTTGGTCAGCGTCACGATCAGGCGCGCCTTGTTGACGTCGCCGAAGTACGCCTTCTTGTTCGCGCCCGTGACGGCCGCGCCCAGCGACAGGCCGTCGCCGAAATCGTAGGCGCCACCCACGCTGTAGTCCATATAGTTGGGCACGCCCAGGCCCTTGATGTCGCTGGCAAAGCGCGTGAAGCCCAGCGAAGCCTTGACCGTCACCTTGGGCATCACCTCCTGGCTGAAGCCCAGCCACAGGTAGCCGGTGTTGCGGCCCGACAGGCCCGAGCCGCCCTTCTCGCCGGCCCAGTTGAAGTAGTCCTTGGAGACCGTGTGCGAATACTTGGCCGTGAACGGGCCATAGGTGGCCGCGCCATACAGCTCGGTGGTGTTGCCGGCGGAGTTGCCCGAGTACAGGTACTGCAGCGCGCCGAAGTCCAGATCGACCTCGCCTGCCTTGAACTTGTAGCCGCCGTAGAAGTCGGTTTCCAGCGAATTGCGGGGCAGCCAGTCCACGCTGGAGTTCCAGTTGCCGATGTACCAGCCGCTGTCGCCGAAGGTGTAGTCGAAGCCGCCTTGCAGGGCGGGCTTGACCGCCTTGTTGCGTCCCGCGTCCTGGTCCTGGCCGCGGAACTTGTAGTTCGTGGTCAGGGACACATTGGCCGTGAGCTGGGCATGGGCCCAGATCGGAGCGATGGCGACACAGGCGATGGCGAGCGACTTGAGGCTGGCACGGGACATGGGATCCTCCGGTTTGAAAAAATTCGTGACAACCGGGTTAAGCACGGACCGTGCCAGTGTTTCAACCAGAGGCAGGCAGGTCGGATTCACCAATGCGGCACTGCAACACCCCAGGATGCACCGGCTTTGTGCAAAAAACCTGCACCGATTAGGTGATAGCAGGTGCTCACATTGCATACAAGAAGAATTGCACCAAAATAGTGCAATTCCATGGCCTGCATGGCCCTGCCATGAAAAAAGCCCGCTCCATGGTGGCGGAGCGGGCCCGGGTGGATGCCGCGGTCAGAACGTGGCCGAAGGCAGGTCCTGGCGCGTGAAGACCAGGGAGACCTTGGCCTCCTCGGGTATGGGTGGCAGCGAGGCATCCCAGTCCTGCCAGGCCTGGCGCAGCTCGGCCAGGCGGGCGGGCTCGCGGTCGCGCAGGTTGGCGCGCTCGCGCGGGTCCTGCGCCACGTTGAACAGGTATTCCACACCCTCGATCTGCAGGTACTTCCAGTCACCGCGCACCAGGGCCCGCTGGCCGCGGTGCTTCATGCGCCAGCACAGGTCGCGCTCGGGATTCCAGGCGCCATCCTCCATCAACGGCAGCAGGCTGACGCCATCGAGCGGATGGTCGGCATGGCCGTCCACGCCGGCTGCGGCCAGGAAGGTGGCCGACCAGTCCATGGTGAGATTGGGCGTGTCGCTGACCGTTCCCGCCGCGATGCGCTCGGGCCAGCGCGCCAGCAGCGGCACGCGGATGCCGCCTTCCAGCAGGTCCATCTTCTGGCCCACGAAGGGCCAGTTGTTGGAAAAGCGTTCGCCACCGTTGTCGCTGGTGAAGACGATGAGGGTGTTGTCGGCCAGACCTTTTTTGTCCAGCGCATCCAGCACCCAGCCAATGCCCTCGTCCATGTGGTGGATCATGCGCTGATAGGTTTCGATCGTGCCGCCGTCCGTGTGCTTGCCGAAGCCGCCGATGCGCCGCGACTCCTCCAGGTCATCGCGCGTCAGCCAGGGCCAGTGCGGCGCGCTGTAGTGCAGGGACAGGTAGAAGGGCTGATCGGCCGTCTGGCGCTCCACGAAGTCCACGGCGCGGCGGCTCAGCAGATCGGTGAGATAGCCTTCTTCCTCGTGCGGCTCCTCGTTGATCCAGAAGTCGGGCCGGCCGCGCGGATCGCAGTGGGCGAAGTAGTCGGCCCCGCCCGCATGGAATCCATAGAACTCCTGGTAGCCCGACAGGCGCGGGCCGAAATGCGGGGGATAGCCCAGATGCCATTTGCCGACCAGGGCCGTGGCATAGCCCGCATCGCGCAGCAGCGAGGCCACCGTGGGATGGTCGGGCGGCAGGCCCAGCACCTTGTCGCCATGCACGCTGGCGATGGGCTCCTCGGCCGCCCCGCGCAGCCGGTACTGCCAGCGGCCCGTGGCCAGCGCGAAGCGCGTGGGCGAGCATACGGCCGAGTTGGAATAGCCGCGCGTAAAGCGCAGGCCCTGGGCCGCCATGGCATCCAGGCGGGGCGAGACGTCGGTGGCGCGGTTGTGCGCATCGCGCGCGCCCGTGCAGCCGAGGTCGGCATAGCCGAGATCGTCGGCCAGAATGAAGATCAGGTTGGGGCGCTGGTTTGCCATGGATGCCGGAAAAACAGGGATTGCATTGGAAAAGGGAGGAGCGAAGCGGCTTCGCCCCCGCCCCGCAGTATCGCCAAAACGGCGGCCCGCCCGACCGTCGTGGCCGGTGCGGTCCTGGCTCCGTCCTGGCTCAGTCGTTCGTGAGGTGGATTTTCCGCACCAGGTCGCCCCATTGCGTGGACAGGCCCCTGGCGCGCGCCTGCGCCTCGGCCACGGTGGAGCCCAGCATCTCGATGTCCAGGGCCTTGGCGCGCTCTTTCTGCTCGGGCGCACGGATGGCCTCGTTCATGACATCGATGAAGCGCTTTTGCACGGCGGCCGGCACGCCCTTGGGCGCGGCCAGCAGGATCCAGAAGGTGCCGTCGAACTCGGGAAAGCCCGATTCGGCGATGGTGGGAAGCTCGGGCGCCAGCGCCGAGCGCGTCTTGCCCGAGGTGGCCAGGGCGACCAGCTTGCCGCTCTGCACCTGGGGGAAGACCGTGGGACCGGCCAGGAAGCCGCAATCGACCTGGCCGCCGAGCAGGTCCTGCATGGCAGGGGCCGGTCCCTTGTAGGGCACATGGACCATCTTCGCGCCCGCCGTGGCCAGCAGCGATTCCATGACCAGATGGCCCGGCGAGCCCGCCCCGCCCGAGGCATAGGTCAGCTCGCGTGTCCTGCTGGCGGCCACCATGTCCTTGACGGTCTTGAAGCCCGTGCCCGGCCCGCAGACCAGGGTCTGGGAAAAGCGCGCGGCCACGACCAGGGTTTCCAGCGCGTCGGACTTGTAGCCCATGTTCCTGTAGACATGGGGATTGACGGTGAGCACGGGGTCCATGGCCCACAGCCAAGTGTAGCCATCGGCCGCCGAGCGCGCCACCTCGGCCGCGCCGATGTTGCCGTTGGCGCCGGGCTTGTTGTCCACCACGACGGCCTGGCCCAGTGTCGCCTGCATGGCGGCCGCCACGGGGCGCAGCGAAATGTCCGACGGGCCGGCCGGCGGATTGGGCACCACGATGCGTATGGGCTTGGCCTTGGGCCATTCCTGGGCCAAGGCGGGCGCCGCGCACAGGCCGGCGGCGGCCAGGGCCACGGCGGCGCGCGCCAGGGTGGCGAGGGGGCTGGGCATACTTGTCTCCTTGTCGTTGTCTTGCGGCCACTGTACGCAGGCGCCCGACAATGCATCTAATCCATCATCCCTAGCGTAAACCCGCAACCGGCCGCGAGCCCATGACCGACCTCCATCGCTGGCGCGACCCCATCGTGCTCGACGACATGTTCCTCTACCACCTGGCGCGGCTGCAGGCCGCCGCCGGCAGCCGCGTGGTGCGCCTGTGCGAAGGTGGCTATGGCATCACGCGGCGCGAGTGGCGCATGGTCTGCCTGCTGGCCGAGACGGGGCCGTTGCAGCCTTCGCAGCTGGCCGCCCAGGCCCAGCTGGACCGCACGCGCACATCGCGCGCCGTCACGGCCCTGCTGGCCAAGGGCCTGGCCTGGCGCGAAAGCCAGGCCGGCGACGCGCGCCGCGCCCTGCTGCGGCTGAGCGACACGGGGCGGGCCCTGCATGCCGAACTGTTTCCCCAGGTGCAGGCCATCAACCGCGAACTCATGGACGCCGTGCCCGAAGCCGAACTGCAGGCCATGGCCAGCGCCTTCGCGCGCATCCGCGAGCGCGCCAAGGCGCTCGAAGCCAGCAGCCCGCCACCCAAGGCGCCGCGCAACCGCAAAAAGCCGGCGGCGACCTGAGCCTGCGCCAGGGCGCGGCCCAGCCGCTGCCCGGTGGCTAGCGCGGCAGCACGTCGGCCATCGCTGCCTGGAATCTCGCATCCAGCATGGCGCTGACATTGCAGCGAGACCAGCGCGAGACGGCCGATGGATCGACATGGAAGACCCGCCCCGGCGCCATGCTGAGCTTGCGCGGCACCAGTTGCCGCGCCAGTTCCAGCGAATCCTGCACGCCGGGGAAGGCCACCCACAGGTACAGGCTCTGCGGGCTGCGCGCGAAGACCTCGCAGCCGTGGGCATCCAGCCAGGCCAGGGCCTGGGACGTGGCCTGACCCAGCTTGTGGCGCAGGCGCACGAGGTGGCGCTCGTAGTGGCCCTCGCGCAGCATCACGTCCACCATGCGCTCGCAGTACTCCGAGCCGCTGACATGGATCAGGGCCTTGAGATCGGCCAGGTCGCTGGCCAGCGCCTGGTTGCAGGCGATGAAGCCCACGCGCAGCGCGGCCGAGAAGGACTTGGAGAAGCTGCCGATGTAGATGGTGCGCTCCAGCTGGTCCAGCGTGGACAGGCGCACGGCCGAGGTGGGCTTGAAGTCGGCCAGCGGATCGTCCTC
>JAIRVR010000012.1 GCA_031253795.1 Burkholderiaceae bacterium | reverse complement strand
TCGAGTTCGTTGGCCAGCGACTTGCCTTCTTCAACGGTGATCACGCCTTCCTTGCCGACCTTGTCCATGGCTTCGGCAATGATGCTGCCCACGGATTCGTCGGAGTTGGCGGAGATCGAACCCACCTGGGCGATTTCCTTGGACGTGGTGGTGGCCTTGGATTGCTTCTTCAGCTCTTCCACCAGGGCGGCGACAGCCTTGTCGATGCCGCGCTTGAGGTCCATGGGGTTCAGGCCGGCGGCCACGTACTTGGTGCCTTCGCGGACGATGGCCTGTGCCAGCACGGTGGCGGTGGTGGTGCCGTCACCAGCGATGTCGTTGGTCTTGGAAGCCACTTCCTTCACGAGCTGGGCGCCCATGTTCTGCAGCTTGTCCTTGAGTTCCACTTCCTTGGCGACCGACACGCCGTCCTTGGTCACGGTGGGGGCGCCGAAGGAGCGCTCCAGCACCACGTTGCGGCCCTTGGGGCCCAGGGTGACCTTGACCGCGTTGGCCAGGATGTTCACGCCTTCAACCATGCGGGCGCGTGCTTCGCCGCCGAAAACTACGTCTTTTGCTGCCATTTCAATTCTCCTGAATTCAGTTCGAAAGTACGGATTGCGAAGTGCCGATTACTTCTCGACGACCGCGAACAGGTCGTCTTCCTTCATCACCAGCAGTTCGTCGCCGTTGACCTTGACGGATTGGCCGCTGTACTTGCCGAACAGAACGCGGTCGCCGACCTTCACGTTCAGGGCGATGACTTCACCCTTGTCGTTCTTCTTGCCGGGGCCCACTGCCAGCACTTCGCCCTGGTCGGGCTTCTCGGTGGCGTTGTCGGGGATCACGATGCCCGAAGCCGTCTTGGTTTCGTTCTCGAGGCGCTTGACGATCACGCGATCGTGCAGGGGACGCAGGTTCATACCAACTCCTAAATCATCAACACAGTTGAAACAAGACTTGCCGGCCCGGACGGACCGGCATTCGGAAACAGTGTAGGCGTGCTGTTAGCACTCATGCCCAACGAGTGCTAATAATAAGGCAAATCCGCGCGCTTTCAAGAGCCCGGGTTGGCGTCAGGGGCCTTGGCCCTCGGTCACACCTGTGCCACGCGCCTGCACACGGGCGGCCGGCACGGGCGCAGGGACTTGCCGATTGGTCACAATCGGCTTTCCCGTCCCATCCTGCAGGAGGCCATGCATGTCCCGTTCTCCCCGCTTTTTCCTCACCCCCTGGGGCCGCCGCTGCGCCAGGGCCGTCGCGCCCTGGGTCGCCGCAGCCCTGTGCTCGCCGCTGGCCCATGCCGCCCTCAAGGTGGGGGACAGCGCGCCGGCTTTCACCACGCAGGCCGCCGTGGCCGGCAAAGCCTTCGATTTCGACATGGCGGCAGCGCTGCGCCAAGGGCCTGTGGTGCTGTATTTCTTCCCCAAGGCCTTCACGCAGGGCTGTACTCTGGAGGCCCATGCCTTCGCCGAAGCCACGCCGCGTTTCAAGGCCATGGGCGCCACCGTGGTGGGGATGTCGCATGACGACATCGCCACCTTGAAGCGCTTTTCCACCGAGGCCTGCCGCGACCAGTTCGCCGTGGCCTCCGACCCCCAGGCGCAAACCATACGCGCCTACGACGCCTCGGCTGCAGCCAATCCCCAGCGTGCCGACCGCATTTCCTATGTGATAGGCCAGGACGGCAAGGTGCGCTTCGTGCACGAGGGCCCGGACCCGGACGAGCACGTGCAGAAAACCGAGGCCGCGGTCAAGCGGCTGACGGGCCGCTGACTGCCGGTCCGGTGGCCTGTTCCAGGCCGGTGGGCTGCGTGGGCATGGGGTAACCCGCCCTCCCAAGGCGGCGGCCCATTCCGCCAGGTTTTCAATCCTGAATATGGAATTCCAATGGCCTATTTGTTAGCAAGCATTTGATTCTGGTGAAATCAAATGTAAATAAATCATTGGAAATTCTCCTACAAACTATTCAACCGCCATCGCGATGATGGGGCCTGCGGCATGGTGAATTCATTCATGCCTATTCCATTCGATGAGAAGGCAGGTCTTCATGAATTTGAGGCAAGGTGCATGCTTTTCAAAAGAAAAGATTGAGGGTTTTTCTGGATTGCGCCATGGAATGACCTGGCTGGGTGGATTGTGTTTGTTGTCCTTGATTCCCGCGATATCCAGTGCCTCCGTCATTTACGACAACTTTCGTGGACAGGTGTCGGTGCCGGGCGGATCGCCCACGCCGAACTATACGAACTACCAGGGTGGCAACTCTGCAGTGCAGTTGCAGAACCTGATCACTTTCGCCAGTTCGACAACGAATATTGCATCCTCGGGCAGCTCGTCCAACATCGACTGGAGCGCTGCCAGCGGTGCCTTGTGCAATAACAATGCAGGTGGCGACTGGCAGTCATTGCCCGCATGTCAGCAATGGCTTCAGGGCCGTGTGGTGTATGCGCTGGTGGTTTTTCCCAGTGCAGGGACCTATGGGTTCTCGGCGGCGCATGACGATGAAGTGAAAGTGGAGTTTTCCACCAACTTCAGCAAGGCCAATGCGGCCCATTACAGAAGCTTTGATTACAACGTGCCCGTGGGGCAATTGAGCTCGTATACGGCGAACGACGGGATATTCGAGACCATTCCCGGCAGCTTCGTGGCGGCGCAGAACAATACCTGCTATGCCATGCGGGTGCATTGGAACAACCAGGGCGGCATCAACCATCTGCGCCTGCGCTGGACACCGCCGGGCCAGGCTGCGCAGATCATTCCCGCTGCCAACCTGCGTGACCCCAGCGACCCGGCGTCCTATGACGGCTGTGCCAATTTCAATACGGACATCGGCATTGCCAAGACCGGGCCCGACAGCTTCAACGATGGCGCGGCCTTCGACTACGAGGTCAGGGTCTGGAACTACGGACCCAATGCCTCGGGCAATGTCCCGGTGTCCGACCTGCTGCCTCCCAATGTCAGCCTGACCTCGGCCATCAGCTGCACGCCCTTTGGCGCCGCCACCTGCGGCACCCAGGCAGCCAGTGGCGGCACCCTGGCCATGACGACGGGGTCCCTGCCCGTGAACGCCAGCGCAGGCGATCCGGCCGTGGCGCCGACCACGGGCGACTACCTGCTCTACCGCTTCCAGGTGACTCCGGTGGCGGGCACCAACAGTGTCACCAACACGGCCTCCATCACCATCAACGACACCAATGCGCTCAACAACACCAGCACGGTGACCAGCCAGCGCCAGGGCCTGGTGGTGGTGGAGAAGACCGGGCCGAACTCCGCCTTCGTGGGCGATGTCTTTTCCTACGAGCTCACGCTGAGGAACAACCGGGTGGGCGGGACGGCCGCTGTGGCCAATCCCGTGGTGCAGGACCAGTTGCCACCGGGCGTGGCCGCCACGGCCGCCAGCGCTCCGGTCAGCTGCACGCCGCTGAACGTGGCAGGTGCCCTGCTCACCTGCACGCTGGCCGGTACGCTGCCTGGCAATGGGGCCAGCCAGGCCTTCACCATCGATGTCAGCGCGCCTGCCGTGGGGGCCATCACCAATTACGCGGCCACGCATCCCGCGCCCACGGGGCCGGGCGCGAACCCGCCTTCCGCTCCCGGGCCGCAGTGCGATCCGGCCAACACCAGCTGCGCCAGCGCGAAGACGACCATCGTGGGCCAGCCCAGGCTCCAGGTGCGCAAGTCGGCCTCCATGGATTCCTTCATCGTCGGCCTGCAGGCCAGCTATGCACTCACCGTGTCCAACGCCGGCACGGGTGCCACCCCGGTGGATGCCGTGGTCAGCGACACCCTGGACAGCCGCCTGACCATAGGCACGCTGCCCGCCGGTTGCACGCGCAGCGGCCAGACGGTCAGCTGTACCGTCGCCGCGGGCCTGGCACCCAACAGCCAGGTCAGCTTTGCCATTCCGGTCACGCCCACGGTGGGGAACATCCTGCTGGCCAATACCGCCACGATCACGGGTGGCGGCGATCCCCTGTGCACGGCCGGCTGCGCCAGCAACGAGGTCCAGGTGCCCGTCAAGGCGCCCCGGCTGAGCATTGCCAAGTCGGCCTCCCTGGATTCCCTGGTCGTGGGCGTGAGCGCCAGGTATGTGCTCACGGTCCGCAACACGGGCACGGCGGCGACGACGGCGGCGGCCACGGTCAGCGACACCGTGGCGCCCACGCTGCAGATCAATGCCGTGTCCACGGGCTGCAGTTTCACGGGCCAGGTCGTCACCTGCACCATTCCCGCAGGCATGGCCACCAGCAGCCAGGTGGCCTTTGCCATCACCGTCACCCCGCTGGCCGCGGCCGCGAACACGGCCATCAGCAATATGGCCCAGGTCAGTGGCGGTGGCGATCCCGCCTGCGCCACGGCATGCGACAGCAATGACGTGAAGGTGCCCGTCAATACGCCCAAGCTCAAGATCGCCAAGCGCGCTTCCGAGGATGCCTTCATCGTGGGCCAGCCTGCGCGCTATGTGCTGACGGTCACCAACACGGGCACGGCCGACACCACGGCCGGCACCCGGGTCAGCGATGTGCTGGCCTCGACCCTGACCATAGGCACGCTGCCGGCCGCCTGCACGGCCTCGGGCCAGATGGTGACCTGTGGCATCGCCGCCGGCCTGCCTCCGGGCGGCCAGGTGAGCTTTTCCATTCCCGTGACGCCCATGACGGCGGCCGCCAACACCACGATCTCCAACTCGGCGCGCATTCAGGGCGGGGGTGATCCCTCCTGCGCCACGGGCTGCGACAGCAACCAGGTGGTGGAACCCGTCAACACGCCCCAGCTGGAGGTCGCCAAGAAGGCCTCGAGTTCCGTCTTCGTCGTGGGCCAGCAGGCCAGTTACACCCTGACCGTGCGCAACACCGGCACGGCGGCAACGACGGCACCGTCCACGGTGCGCGACGTGCTGGCGTCCACGCTGACCATCGGCGCGGTGCCGGCCGGATGCTCGGTCATGGACCAGGTGCTGACCTGCACCGTGCCCGCTGGCCTGGCCACGGGAGCGCAGTGGAGCGTGTCGATTCCCGTCACGCCCCAAGCGGCGGCGGCCAATACCACCCTGGTCAACATCGCCAGCGTCACGGGCGGTGGCGATCCCTCCTGCGTGGCCCGCTGCGACAGCGAGGAAGTGACCACGCCCGTGGAGGCCCCGCGGCTGGAGGTGGGCAAGACGGCATCCACCGGCGCCTTTGCCGAAGGCGCGGCGGCCAGCTATGTCATCACGGTGCGCAACACCGGCACCATCGCGACCACCGAGCCCAGCGTGGTGCGCGACGCCGTGGCTTCGGCGCTGACCATCACGGGCGTTTCCCCGGGCTGCACCGTGTCCGGCCAGGTCGTGACCTGCACGGTGGCGCAGGGCCTGGCCGTCGGGGCCTCGGCAAGCTTTACGGTGTCCGTGGTGGCCAAGGCCGGCACGGCGGGCAGCACGGTCATCAACACGGCCCAGGTCACGGGCGGCGGCGACCCCCTGTGCCTGGCCCATTGCGACAGTCCCCAGGTGGTGGTGCCGGTGAATGCGCCCAAGCTGTCGCTCAGCAAGACTTTCTCCTCCGGCAATTTCCAGGTCGGGCAGTCGGCCAACTATGTGTTCACGGTGACCAATACCGGGGCGGCGCCGACCACGGCGCCGGCCACGGTGCGCGATGTGCTTTCCACATCCCTGAGCCTGGGCACCATGCCCGCGGGATGCGTGGCCAGCGGACAGAGCGTGACCTGCACCGTGCCTGCCGGCCTGGCCGTGGGCCAATCGCTGAGCTTCGTGATCCCCGTGACAGCCAGGGCGTCGGCGGGCAACACCACCATCGTCAACAAGGCCAGTGTCACGGGCGGGGGGGATGACTCGTGCGAGACGGGCTGTTCCAGCTCCGTGACCACGCCCATCGGACCTTCGACCGAGGCCATCCCCGTGGATTCGCCCTGGATGCTTGCCCTGCTGAGCCTGCTGCTGGCGGCCGGTGCCGCGGCCCAGGGCCGCCGCCCGCGTTGAGACAAAAGGCCGGGCCCTGCGATTGCTGCACAGGGTGCAGCAGTGCAGTGCATCCTGCCTGATTGCTGCCGATTCTCCCGTGTCTTACGCTGAGGGACCCTCACAGCGTGCAAAGAACACCATGGCAGTCAAGATCAGAATCGATGCGGCAGGTCCCGCCGAGGCCCTGCGGTTGCAGTCCTTTCCGGAGCAGTCACCAGGGCCCGGAGAAGTGTGGCTGGAGCAGACCGCCATCGGCGTGAACCCGCTGGACGTGAGCCAGCGCAAGGGGGCCGTGCCCATGGCCTTTCCCTCGGACCTGGGGCTGGAAGGCGCAGGGCGTGTGGCGGCCGTGGGCGAAGGCGTGGCCCATCTGAAGATCGGCGACCGCGTGGGCTATGCCACGGGACCGCTGGGCGCCTATGCCAGCGCGCGCCTGTATCCGGCCGAGCGCCTGGTCAGGCTGCCGGACAGCCTGGGCGATGACGAGGCCGCGGCCCTGTTGTTCAAGGGCATCACGGCCCAGTACCTGCTCAAGACCACCCACGCCGTGGGCCCGGGCAGCCGCATCGTCATCTATGGCGCTGCCGGCGCCCTGGGGCAGCTGATGTGTGCCTGGGCACGGCACCTGGGAGCCTTCGTGATCGGCGTGGTGTCCAGGGCCGCCAGCGTGGAGCGGGCCCGGGCAGCCGGCTGCAACGACGTCCTGGTGTTCGACGGGGCCGCGCTGGCCGGCCAGGTACGCGAGCTCACGCAGGGCCACAAGGCCGACGTGGTCTACGACCCCATAGGCCGCGCCACCCTGGAGGCGTCGCTGGACAGCCTGCGCCCGCGCGGCCTGCTGGTATCGTTTGGCGCGACCTCGGGCCTGCCCGATCCCATCGCGGTCACCACCCTGAACGCCAAGGGCTCGCTGTTTCTCACGCGGCCCTCGCTGGCCGCGCACACGGCCACGGCGGCCGAGTACCAGGAGCGTGCGCGCGACGTGCTGGCGGCCGCCGCGTCCGGCATTCTGCGGCCCCGTGTGTGGCGCAGCTACGCGCTGGCCGAGGTGGCGCAGGCCCACGGCGATCTCGAGCAGGGACGTTCGCAAGGTGCGATCATCCTGAAACCCTCTCCATGAATCTTCTCGACAGCCGACACGCCGATGAACTGGCAGTCCTGGTGGCCCTGCAGGAGCAGGGCTCGTTCGCGGCCGCGGGCCGGGCCCTGCTGCGCCACCCGTCCGTGCTGTCCAAGCGGCTGAACGCGCTGGAGCGGCGCCTGGGCGTGCGCCTGGTGGAGCGCAGCACACGGCATCTGCACCTGACCGACGAGGGCCTGCGCCTGGTGGAGAAGGTCAGGCAGGCCTCCCAGCTCATCGCCGAGGCCCAGGATGAGGCCGCCCAGGGCGCTTCCCAGGTCCGGGGGCTGCTGCGCCTGGCTTTGCCGGCCGCCATGGGGCGGCGCTGGCTCAGTCCCCTGCTGGCGCAATTCGCCCTGGCCCATCCGCAGATCGTGCTGGAGACCGAATACAGCGATCGCTTCGTGGACCTTGTGGGCGAGCGTTTCGATGCGGCCGTGCGCATAGGCCGGCTGGCGGACAGCCGGCTGGTGGCACTGCGGCTGGGCGCACACGAGCGCATCCTGTGCGCCTCGCCCGCCTATCTGCAGGCCCATGGAACACCCCTGCAGCCCCAGGACCTGGAGGCACACCGCTGCCTGGGCTTCACGGGGCTGCAGTCCTTTCCGCAGTGGCTGCTGGTGCGTGGCGAGCAGCGGCACACGGTGGTGGTGCGCGGCCCCATGGTCAGCAACGACAGCGAGTCCCTGCTGACGGCCGCCGCCATGGGCGTGGGCATTCTGGCGGGGGGGCACTGGCTCATGGCCGAGCACCTGGAGGCCGGGCGGCTGGTGCGCGTGCTGCCCGGGTGGCGGCTGGACGGCTCCTCGGGCATCTACTTTCTGCGGCCTTCGGCGGCCTATGGCAGCGCCGCCGTGGCGGCGCTGCGCCATTCGCTGGCGCAGTGGTTCGCAGGGCCCGGCCCCTGGTATGGCCGGCATGAGAGACTGTCACCCGACCCGTCTCCCATCCCTGCCTCCCGATGAATGCCGCCTCCCTTGCGCCGCGCCCTGCGGCCGCCCTGCTGCCGTGGTTCTTCGTGCTCCTGTGGAGCACGGGTTTCATCGGCGCCAAGTTCGGCCTGCCCTATGCCGAGCCTCTGACCTTTCTGACACTGCGCTATGTGGCCGTCATTGCGCTGATGGCGCCCGTGGCCCTGCTGCTGCGTGCGCCCTGGCCGCGCTCGGCGCGGCAATGCCTGCATATCGCGGTCTCGGGCCTGTTCGTGCATGGCGTTTACCTGGCCGGTGTGTTCACGGCCATAGGCCATGGCCTGCCATCGGGCATCACGGCCCTGGTCGTGGGCCTGCAGCCGCTGATCACGGCCCTGGTGGCCGGCCTGCTGCTGGGCGAGGCCGTCCGGCCCCGCCAATGGGCCGGCCTGGCCCTGGGCTTTGCGGGCGTGGCCCTGGTGGTGGCTGGCAAGATCGCCTCCGTGCCCGCCCATGCCCTGTGGGCCATGCTGCTCCCGGCCGTCGTGGCCCTGGCAGGCATCACGGCCGGTACCCTGTACCAGAAGCGCTTTTGCCCCAGCTTCGATCTGCGCACGGGATCGCTCATCCAATACCTGCCCTGCCTGGCCGTGACGGCCGCCCTGGCCTGGGCCACGGAAAGCATGGAGATTCGCTGGACAGGCGACTTCCTGTTCGCCCTGGCCTGGCTGGTGCTGGTGCTGTCGGTGGGGGCAGTCAGCCTGCTCAATCTGCTGATACGCCGTGGCGGTGCCGTCAACGTGGCCAGCCTGTTCTATCTGACACCGCCGGCCACGGCCCTGATCGCCTGGGCCATGTTCGGCGAAACCCTGGGCGGGCCGGCCCTGGCCGGCATGGCGCTGGCGGCGGCCGGCGTCTGGCTGGCACGCCAGAGCCGCTGAAGGGCAAGCGGCGCGTGGCGCGCGCGGGAGCACCGGGCCGGCGATACTGGTGCAAAGCTTTTCATCCAGACCGCGACGCGCCCATGCCCATCAACGAACTTCGCGCCATCGCCACCTTCGCCAAGGCCGTGGAACTGGGCAGCCTGCGCCAGGCGGCCCTGGCCCAGGGAGTCAGCCCGCAGGCGGCCAGCCAGGCCGTGGCCCAGCTGGAGCAGCATCTGGGCGTGCGCCTGCTGCATCGCACGACACGCAGCCTGGCGCTGACCGAGGAGGGACAGCGCTTCCTGGAAACCACGCAGCCGGCCCTGGCCGCGCTGGACCGTGCGCTGAACATGGCCCGCGAAAGCCGCGAGGACATCGCGGGGCCGCTGCGCATCGTCGGTCCCCGTTCTTCGTTTGCCCCTGTGCTCATGCCCCTGGTCGATGCGTTCTGCCGCCGGCATCCGGACATCGTTCCCGATGTACGGCTGGACGACGGCATAGGCGATTGGGTGCAGGACCGCGTGGACGTGGGCTTTCGCATCGGCGTCTCGCCCGACGAGAGCGTCATCGCGCGCAGGCTGTTTCCCATCCAGCTGTTCATCTGTGCCTCGCCGCAGTACCTGGAGCGGCATGGCGCACCCCAGTGCCTGGACGACCTGGCGGCGCACCGCTGCAGCGTGTTCCGCCACGGTGCCACGGACAATGTGCTGCCCTGGTACCTGAAGGTGGATGGTGGCATCGAGCAGCGCTTCATGCCCGCAGCCCTGTCCACCAATGATGCCGAGCTGGAGCTGCATGCCGTGCTGTCGGGCCAGGCCCTGGGCCAGCTGGCCAATATCGCCGCGGCACCCCACCTGCGGGCCGGGCGACTGGTGCCCCTGCTGTTGCAGCATTCCAGCGACCACATCGGCCTGCACGTGTACTACGGCAGCCGCGCGGCCGTGCCCCGGCGCGTGCGCGCCTTCATCGACCTGGCCGTGGAGCAGATGCAGGACGGGGCCGGCCATGTGCTCTCCGACCAGGAACTGGCCGCCGCCGCATGGCGCGGCGGCAGCTAGCTCAGGCCAGGTCGAAGGGCAGCTTGCGCACGGGCTTGCCCGTGATCCGCGCCACGGCGTTGGCGAAGGCCGGCGCAAGGGGCGGCAGGCCGGGTTCACCCATGCCCGTGGGCGGCTCGGCGCTGGGCACGACGTGGACCGCGATCTCGGGCATGTCGGTGATGCGCGGCACGGCGAAGTCACCGAAGTTGCTCTGCTCGACCACGCCGTCCTTGAGCGTGATGGCCGCGCCGGGCAGGCACATGGACAGGCCCATCAGCGCCGCACCCTGGACCTGGGCCTCGATGGTGCGTGGATTGACGGCCAGGTTGCAGTGCACGCCGGCCGTGGCCTTGTGCAGCACGGCCCGGCCGTCCTTGACCGAGGCCTCGACGACATAGGCCACCACCGTGTCGAAGGACTCGTGCACGGCCACGCCCCAGGCACGGCCCGCGCGCAGCTGGCGCTTGCCATAGCCGCTTTTGTCCACGGCCAGCTGCAGGGCCGCGCGGTGGCGCGGATGCTTGTCGCCGAACATCTGCATGCGGTAGGCCACCGGGTCCTGGCGGCTGCTGCGTGCGATCTCGTCGACCAGGGTTTCCATGACGAAGGCCGTGTGCGTGGAGCCCACGCTGCGCCACCACAGCACGGGCACGTTGAGCCTGGGATGGTGCACGGTCAGGCGCATGGGGATGGGGTAGGGGTCGCGCATGCCTTCCACGGCCGTGGCGTCGATACCGTTCTTGACCATGCCGCCCTCGAACATGGTGCCTGCCGTGATGGACTGGCCCACGATGGCGTGGTCCCAGGCCAGCACACGTCCGCGCTCGTCAAAGCCCACATGGGCGCGGTGCAGGTGCATGGGCCGGTAGTAGCCGCCCCTGATATCGTCCTCGCGGCTCCAGACCATGCGCACGGGGGCCGACAGGCCGGCGCGGCGCGCGGCCAGCGCCACCTGGCAGGCCTCGACCACGTAGTCGCTGGTGCCCACGCCGCGGCGGCCGAAGCCGCCGCCGGCCATTTGCACATGCACGCGCACCTGGTCCGGCTTCAGGCCCAGCACGCGCGCGGCGGCCAGGCCATCCACGCCCGCGAACTGGGTGCCCAGGTAGAGGTCGGCTGCGCCGTCGGCCACCTGTACCGTGCAGTTGAGCGGCTCCATGGGCGCATGGGCCAGGTAGGGGAAGCTGAACTCGGCCTCGATGCGTCGCGGCGCCTTGTCCAGCGCCGACATGTCGGCGTCGAAATGGCGCGCGCCGGGCTGGGCGGCCAGTTCGCGGTACTGGGCCAGCTGGCGCTCGCTGTCCACCTTCTCCACGGCGTCCGTATTCCACTGGGCCTTCAGCGCCTCGCGGCCCTTGCGCGCGGGCCAGTAGCCCGTGGCGATCACGGCCACGCCTTCTCCGCCGCCGTCCACCGGCACGCGCAGCACGGCCTTGACGCCGGGCACGGCGCGCGCGTCCGCATCGTCCAGCGAGGCCAGCCGGGCCTTGAACACGGGCGGGTGGGCGATCACGGCCGTGAGCTGGCCCGGCAGGTGGGTGTCGATGCCGAAGCTTTGCTGGCCGCTGCTCTTGGCCCGGGCGTCGATGCGGCCCGTGGGCTTGCCGATCAGCCGGAAGTCCCTGGCATCCTTCAGGCGCACGCTGGCCGGGACGGGCTGGGCCATGGCGGCCTGGGCCAGTTCGCCATAGCCCAGCCTGCGGCCCTGAGGCCCCAGCACAAAGCCATCGCGCGTGCGCAGCGTGGAGGCATCCACCTTCCACTGCGCGGCGGCGGCGGCCACCAGCATGGCCCGGGCCCGGGCGCCCAGTTCGCGGTACTGGGTGAAGCTGTGCTTGAGGGCCGTGGAGCCGCCCGTCATCTGGATGCCGAAGCGCGGATCGGCGTAGGCAGCGTCGTTGCCGCCCAGGCGCGCGCGCACCCGGCTCCAGTCGGCGTCCAGCTCTTCGGCCAGCACCATGGGCAGGGCCGTGTGCACGCCCTGGCCGAACTCCAGCCGGTTGATGGCCACGGTGACCGTTCCGTCGGGTGCGATTTCCACGAAGGACGCGGGCTGTTCGGTGGGCTTGAGGCCCGTGGCCTCGCCCTGGCCTGCGGACTGGGCCAGGGCCGGGAAGATGCCCAGGGCCAGGGAGCCCGCACCGGTGATTTTCAGGAAGCTGCGGCGGGGCAGGGGCATGCCCGCAGCCTGGGCGCCGTCACGGTCGAGGATGTGCTGCAGGGCGCGTGGCAGCGCGGCGGGGTGCAAGGAGGTCAGCATGGTGTTTCTCCTTTCAGGCCAGGGCGCGGGCCGCGTCGGCCACGGCCGTGCGTATGCGCGCATAGGTTCCACAGCGGCAGATGTTGCCGGCCATGGCCGCGTCGATTTCCTCGGCGCTGGGCTTCTTGCCCCTGGGCAGGGACTGGAGGAAGGCGGTGGCGCTCATGATCTGGCCGCTCTGGCAGTAGCCGCACTGGGCCACGTCGTGGCGCACCCAGGCATCGCGCACGGCCGTGCCGACGCGGTCGCTGCCCGAGGTCACGGCCTCGATGGTGGTGATCTTCTGGCCGGCGGCCGCCGAGATGGGCGTGACGCAGGAGCGTATCGCCTGGCCGTTCATGTGCACGGTGCAGGCGCCGCACAGCGCCGCGCCGCAGCCGAACTTGGTGCCGGTCATCTCCAGCGTGTCGCGCAGCGCCCAGAGGATGGGCGTGTCGGGTTCCAGGTCCACGGAAACGGATTTTCCGTTGATGGTGAGATCGGTCATGGCTTCTCTCCTTCTTGTGAGTCGGTCGTGCAGGCGTGGGGGCCCGTGTCAGTGTCGCGCGTGTCCGTGTTCCATGGAAGCAGGACGCGCCGAGGCGCGAATATAGAAAGCCCGCGCACCGCCCGGTAGTGCCGTGGCCCTTGAATGATTGGCAAGCGCAAATTGCGAATGCGCGCTGGCCAGGGGCGCAGCGGCCGGCGCGCCCGGCGGGTTCAGTGGACGAAGCCGCCCTTGACGAAGCGCACGGGCTCGGCGTCCATGCGCGCGATCAGCGCACCCAGCCCATCGGCCGCGGGGCCGGCCGGGGCCTGCGATGCCGTGTCGGTGCGGCAGACCAGGTCGTCTTCGGACCAGCCTCGGGCGCCGGGCCGCGACAGGGCGCGCAGCCAGCCGCGCCGGTCGCCTATCCACTGCATGCCCTGCAGGCCGGCCGAGCCGCTGAGCAGGGCCATCGCCTGCCAGGCGCGCGGGTCGGTGACCAGGCAGTCCAGCGCGGCGCCCCCGGCCTGGCCCCCGGGCTGCAACTGCAGGCTGACCAGGCGCGGGTCTTCCTGGACCTCGCCGGCGCCAGCCACCAGCCGCAGTCGCTGCTGGCGGCCCTGCCAGGCGTGCAGGCGCCGCACGGGCTGGCCTGCGCAGCGCACATCCATGTCGGGCAGGCCCACGGGATAGGGCCAGGCGCCCGCGATCTGCAGCATCTGGCCCGCGGCCTGGGCTTTGAGGAAATCGATCAGGGCCCAGGCGTCTTCGGTGGACAGCCTGCCGGCCTGGCCGTGGGCCTGCGGGCCGGTGGCCGTTTGCACGGGGCGCGGGTCGTGGCGTATGGCCCACAGCAGGTCGCCATCGGCGCGGCGCCACAGCAGGGGGCTGGTGAAATTGGGCGGCCATACGGACTGGCGCGCGGCCAGGGGGCCCTGGCCGCGGCCGTCGGCGCCATGGCAGGCCAGGCATTGCCGGCCATAGACCTGTGCACCGTGCGCAATGCTTTCCACGCTGAAGCCCGTGGGCGAGGCATGCAGGCTGGTGGGCCGGGCCGGGACCAGGATCAGATCAGCACGCGGCCAGGGGGCCAGCATCAGGAGCAGGAGGGCCATGCCCAGGGCCGGCCAGCGCAGGCGCCGCAGCCACGGCACCAGCACCAGCAGGACGGTGGCCGCCGCCAGGGCCGCCAGCGACCACAGCAGGCCACGCGCCTGGCCCAGGTCGATCAGCAGGTTGTCGCCCGACAGCCGCAGCGCCCAGGGCCAGGCGGGCTGGTCATCCACGGTCTGCACCAGGCCCAGGCCGTGCAGGGCCCGCAGCAGGCCGGCCTGGGCCTGCTGCAGGACGGCGATCAAGGGGTTGAGCCAGTCGGGGGTGTCGCTGCGCTGCATCGCTGCCGGGGGCTACCAGGTCTGGTCCAGGCCCAGATGGCGCAGGGCCTCGTGGCGCAGTTCGGCCAGGCGGGCATCGCCGCGCTGGCGCGGGTAGGGCAGGTCCACCGGCAGTTCCGCCACGATGCGTGCGGGCCGCTGGCTGAAGACCAGCACGCGGTGCGCGAGGAACAGGGCCTCCTCCACGTCGTGCGTGACCAGTAGCACGGAAAATCCCGCGTTCTGCCAGATCCTGAGGATTTCGCTTTGCATGGCCAGCCGCGTCAGCGAATCGAGCTTGCCCAGCGGTTCGTCCAGGATGAGCAGACGTGGGTCGTTGACCAGGGCCCGCGCCAGGGCCGCGCGCTGGGCCATGCCGCCCGACAGCTGGTGCGGGTGGCTGTCCGCAAACTCCTCCAGGCCCACCAGGCGCAGGGCCTCGTCCACGCGATGCGCCTGGCTGGCCAGCAGGCCGCGTGCCTGCAGGCCCAGGGCCACGTTGTCGCGCACCGTGCGCCAGGGAAACAGCGTGGGGTCCTGGAAGACGACGATGCGCGAAGGGTCGGGTTCGCAGATGGGCTGGCTGTCCTGGGCCACGGTGCCGGCCGTGGGCTGGTCCAGTCCGGCCACCAGGCGCAGCAGGGTGGACTTGCCGCAGCCGCTGGGTCCCAGCAGGGCGACGAATTCGCCGGGGTGCACGCGCAGACTGACCTCGTCGAGCACCTGCAGGGCGCCACGACCCTGGCCGAACCAGTGGCTGACGGCCTGCACATCGATGGCGGCGCCGGGCGCCGCGGTGGCAGCCGGATTGCCGCCCGTCGAAACGTTGGAGGTGGCGGTGGTGCTCACCATTTCACCGTGCCTTTCTGCCACGACAGCGTGCGGTCGCGCACGGTGAACAGCAGGGTGATCAGGCCGGAGCACAGCACGGCCATGACCAGCAGGGCCGTGTACATGTTGGCGTAGGCGGCCCAGCCCTGGGCCCACTGCAGGTACCAGCCCAGGCCGGCCTTCACGCCCATCATCTCGGCCGTGATCAGCACCGAGAACGAGGCGCCCAGGCCCATGAACAGGCCCACGAAGACCTGGGGCAGAGCCGCGGGAATGGCCACGCGCAGCACCAGGAACCACGGCGAGGCGCCCAGGGTGCGGGCCACGTCGTAATAGCTTTTGCTGACCGAGGCCACGCCTGACCAGGTGAGCACGGCCACGGGGAAGAAGGTGGCCAGGGCCACGAGGAAAACGGCGGCCGAATAGCTGGACGGTGCGAAGAAAAAGGCCAGGGGCAGCAGGGCCGAGGCCGGCACGGGGCCCAGAAAGCGCAGCAGCGGATGCACCCAGTAGCCCGCCAGGCGCGACCAGCCGATCCACACGCCGGTGAGAAAGCCGATGACGGCGCCCAAGACGATGCCGTTGAGCAGCAGCCGCAGCGAATACAGCGTGGACAGGCCCAGGCGCTGCCAGTCTTCGTGGACCACGTCGATCAGGCTTTGCGGCGGCGCGAAGAAGGGCGGCGGCAGCAGGCCCAGCTTGGCCGTCAGCGTCTCCCACAGTGCCAGCAGCAGGGGGGCGGCCACCAGCCAGGGGCCGGCCGGCCGCAGCCTGCGGGCCAGGCGTTCGCTGCGCAGCGCGGCGGCGGCCAGCAGGGCCAAGGCCGCCACCAGGGCGGCGATGCCGAATTCCTGCGTGAAGGCCCATTCGCTGAAGCCGATTTCCTTGTTGGGCCACAGCAGGGTCAGCATGGCCAGGGCGGCCCAGGCGGCCGCGGCCAGCAGGCCCGTGCGCCACAGGCCGGTGGCGGGGGCCGGCGTCGCGCGGGGCGTCCGAGGCCGTGCAGTGGCAGAGGCCTGGGCCGGGGCCAGGCCCCAGCGTTGTCGTGCGGTGCTCATGCGAGTACGTCCAGGGTGATGTGGTTGGCGAAACGGCCGGGGTCGGTCTGCTTCTTGAGCACGCCGGCCGTGCGGAAGTCGGCGGCGAAGGCCTGGACTTCGTCGCGCAGCGGCTTGCCATGCGGGTGGTGCTTGAAGGTCAGCTCGGCCAGCAGGCGCTGCAGGTCCTCGACGGGGACCTTGGGTGAGTATTTGGCGAAGATCTTCGCCGTTTCATTGGGGTTCTCGGCGATGTAGTCCGCGGCCTGGGTCAGGGCGCGCACCACGCTGGCCGCGGCAGGCTTGTTGCTGCGCGCGAACCTGGCACCTGCGCCGATCACGCAGCAAATGCTTTCGGCGTATTCGTTCTTGGCGCTGTTGCCCAGCTCGAGGAAGACGCCGGGGTTGCGCTTTTCGATGAGGTAGAGGTTGGGGTCGCCGTCGGCAATGGCCTGGATCTCGCCCTTCCTGGCCGCCACGTCGAGCAGGTCGGCCGGGTAGACGCGCCATTCGATGTCCTTGTCCACGTCCAGGCCGCGCTTGGCCAGGTGGATGGAATAGAACTGCTTGGCCGGACTGTTGAGGTCGGCCACGCCGATGGTCTTACCCTTGAGCGTGCGCGGCTCCAGGGTGACGCCGGCCGATTGCACCCCGACCAGGCGCAGGCAGCCGCCGTGCACGCTGCCGATGAGCTTGACATCCAGGCCCGCTTCCAGCGGTTTGATCCAGCGGTGGATCAGGCCGGCACCGGCATCGGCCTTGCCCGTGGCCAGGGCTTCGAGCAGCTGGTCGGCCGATCCGCCCCAGTTCAGCAATTCCACGTCCAGGCCATTGCGCTCGAAGAATCCGCGCTCCAGCGCCACGGGAATGGGCGAATGGCAAAAGCTCGCCTGGCTCCAGGCAAAGGTGATCTTCTGGCGTGGCTGCGCGCCGGCGCGGCCGCTGAACCAGGCGGCCGAACCCAGGGTCCCGGCGGCGGCGCCGGCGCGCAGCAGGGCGCGGCGGGACAGCGAGGGCGTGGGGGTGGCGCAGTCGGCGCAGTGCCTGTCCTGTGCCGCGTGGGTCGCGTGGGTCGTGCGGGTCATGGAACTCCCTCCAAAGCAGTTGCAAGACCGCCGATGCTGGCCGCGCACCGCCGTGTTTTCAACGACGCAAAACGCGCATCCATATGTGCGTGGCAACTAGGAAATATTGCCTGTCCGACATGCGCAAACCGAATAAGCGAACGCGTTTTTCTTCGTAGTGCGCAGGCCGCGGGCTTCGAATAATGGGCCGCATCGACCATTGCCCAGGAGCCTTCCATGACCTCAGCCATCGGTACCGTAACCGAGCGCCACGACGCGGCCAGCGATGCCCTGTGGCGGCAGGACACCCAGGCCCTGCATGCCGGCTACCGGGGGCGTGAGCAGCAGCGCAGTGCCGCCGTGCCCATCTACCAGACCAGCTCCTTCGTGTTCGACAGCGCCCAGCACGGTGCCGACCTGTTCGGCCTGGTGGAGGAGGGCGAGGTCTACTCGCGCACGGCCAACCCCACGCTGGCCGTGCTGGAGCAGCGCGTGGCGGCGCTGGAAGGCGGCGTGGCGGCCCTCGCCGTGGCATCGGGCATGGCGGCCATCGACGTGGCCCTGGCCACGCTGGCGAGCGCCGGCGACCATGTGGTCGTGGCTTCGCAGCTGTATGGTGGCACGCACAATTTCATCGCCCATGTGCTGGCTTCGCGTGGCGTGGACAGCACCGTGGTGGACAAGAACGACTTCGCGGCCCTGCGCCAGGCCCTGGGGCCGCGTACCAGGGCCGTGTTCGTGGAGTCTGTGGGCAACCCCTCGGGCGGCATCGCCGATCTGGCCCGGCTGGCCGACATCAGCCATGCGGCGGGCGTGGCCCTGGTGGTGGACAACACCGTGGCCTCGCCGCTGCTGCTGCGCCCCTTCGACTGGGGCGCCGACATCGTCGTGCACTCGGCCACCAAGGCCATCGGCGGCCATGGCAATGCCCTGGGCGGGCTGATCGTGGACAGCGGACGCTTCGACTGGCGCGCCCATGCCGCGCGCTATCCGCAGTTCAGCACGCCCGAGCCAGCCTACCAGGGCTTTGTCTTCACCGAGAAATTCCCGGACCGCGCCTATATCGCGCGTGCCCGCGCCGTGCTGCTGCGCAACTGCGGCGCGGCGCTGGCGCCGCACAGCGCGTTCCTGCTGCTGCAGGGCCTGGAGACCCTGGCCCTGCGCCAGCAACGGGCCAGCAGCAACACCCTGGCCGTGATCGATTTCCTGCAGCAGCACCCCGAGGTGGAGCGCATTCACCATGCCGGCCTGGCCGGCCATGCCGACCGGGGGCTGGCCCAGCGCTATCTGCGTGGCGGCCTGGTGCCGGCCCTGCTGGGCTTCGAGCTGCGCGGCGGCCGCCCGGCCGCACGCGCCTTCTATGACTCGCTGCGCCTGTTCCTGCGCCTGGTCAACATCGGCGACAGCAAGTCGCTGGCCGCGATACCGGCGGAGACCACGCACAGCCTGCTCACCGACGAGGCGCTGGCGCGCAGCGGCATCGCGCCGGGGCTGGTCCGCCTGTCCCTGGGCATCGAGCACCCGGATGACCTGCTGGCCGACCTGGCCCAGGCACTGGCCCATGCGGCCGCCGCCACGCCGCGCCAGCGCCTGGCGGCCTGAGCCTTTCCTCCCACTTCCCGCCGCGAGACCCCATGAGCACCTTGACCGCCTCCCTTCCCGACGTAGCTGCGCAAGCGCCGGCGGCCCTGCCCGTCATCGACCTGCAGGCCTTGCGCCATCCCGACACCCGTGCGCAGGCGCTGCGCCAGCTGGCCCGCACGGCGCGCGACACGGGATTCTTCTACCTTGAAGGCCATGGCATCGCCACGGCGCAGTGGCAGGGCATACAGCGGCGCGCGCGCGAATTCTTCGCCCTGCCGCTGGCCGAAAAGCAGGCCCTGGCCATTGCCAACACACGGCATTTCCGCGGCTATACCGCCGTGGGCATGGAGATCACGCGCCAGCGGCCCGACCAGCGCGAGCAGATCGATATCGGCGAGGAGTCGCCCGAGATTCCCTCGGGCCCGGGCGTGCCCGACTGGAAGGGCCTGCAAGGTCCCAACCAGTGGCCGGCCGCGCTGCCCGGCTTTCGCGAGGAGGTGCTGGCCTGGCAGGCGGGCGCCCATGGCGTGGCCCTGGAGTTGCTGCGCCATTTCGTGGCCGCCCTGCAGCTTCCGCAGGGTGCCCTGGATGCCCTGGTCAGCGGCTTGCCCGCCCACCGCAGCAAGATCATCCACTACCCGGGCAGCGATGCCGGCGCGGCGGGCCAGGGCGTGGGTGCGCACAAGGATGGCGGCCTGCTGACCCTGCTGCTGCAGGACGCGGTCGGCGGCCTGCAGGTGGAAACGGCGGCGGGCTGGGTCGACGTGCCTTCTCGCGAGGGCGCCTTCGTGGTCAACATCGGCGAGATGCTGGAGCTGGCCACCAACGGCTATCTGCGCGCCAACGTGCACCGCGTGCTGGTGCCCCGGGCCGGCGTGCAGCGCTATTCCATCGCCTACTTTCTGGCGCCGCGCCTGGACCTGGGCCAGGTGCCGCTGCTGACCCTGCCGCCCGAGCTGGCCGTGCTGGCCACGGGCCCCGAGAGCGACCCCGACAACCCGCTGTTCAGCCATGTGGGCGAGAACGCGCTCAAGGGGCGCGTGCGATCCCACCTCGACGTGGCCGAGCGCTTCTATCCCGAACATTTCGCCAGGCTGCAGGCACAGGCCCGTGCGGCCGGCCGCGAGCTGCGCCCTGGCGCCTATTGATTCTGAAAGGACCGAGCAATGGACAAGCGTGTATTTCTGCGCAGCGTGGCCGCCGGGGCGGCAGCGATCGCCGGCATGGCGCGGGCAGGACAGGACGGGCAGGCCGGCCCCTTGCGCGTTGGCGTACGCGGTGGCGTGGACGAGGAGATCTGGGAGGTGGTGACCCGCGTGGCGCGGGACCAGGGCCTGCAGGTGCGGCCCGTGGTCATCAGCGGCGCGGCCAGCCCCAACGAGGCGCTGAACAATGGCGACCTCGAGGCCAATTCCTTCCAGCATGTGCCCTTTCTGCGCGACCAGAACCAGCAGCGCGGCTACCGGCTGGTGTCCGCAGGCGACACCTATATTTCGCCCATCGCCTTCTACTCGAAGCGGCACAAGCGCCTGGCCGATCTGCCGGCTGGCGCGCGCCTGGGCATTCCCAACGATCCCAGCAACCAGACCCGGGCCCTGGTCGTGCTGCAGGACCAGGGCATTCTGAAGCTGCGCGAAGGCTTCGACCCCTTCCAGGGCACGGCGGGCCTGGCCGATGTGGCCAGCTTCCAGAAGAAGGTGCAGCTGGTGGAGGCCGCCTCGGTGGTGCTGGCGCGATCGCTCGATGACCTCGATGCCTCGGCCATCGTCAACAGCTTCGCCTACCAGGCCGGGCTGATCGCCACGCGCGACGGCATTGCCGTGGAAAGGCGCGAGCGCAACCCCTATGTGAACATCATCGCCGTGCGCGAGCGCGACCGTGGGGCGCCCTGGGTCGCGGCCCTGCTGCGTGCCTACCAGTCCGAGCCGGTGCGCCAGTTCATCGTGGCCAGGTACCAGGGCTCGGTACTGCCCGCTTTCTGACCGTGGCAGCGCGATGAAGGTGGAACTGGCAGCCGCCGGCGAGGCGGCCGGCAAGGCACAGGTCCCGGCCGGGCCGCAGCGGCCGCATATCGTCTTCGACGGTGTGCACAAGCAGTACCAGGGCGCCCAGGGCCCCGTGCAGGCGCTGCAGGCGCTGAGCTTCGCGGTCGAGCGCGCCGAGGTCTTCGGCATCATCGGCCGCAGCGGCGCTGGCAAGTCCACCCTGCTGCGCGCCATCAATGCGCTGGAGCGGCCCAGCGGCGGGCGCGTGCTTGTCGATGGGACGGAAGTGGGCCTGCTGGACGAGGAGGCCCTGGTCGGCCTGCGCCGGCGCATCGGCATGATCTTCCAGCATTTCAACCTGCTGTCGTCACGCACGGTATACGAGAACGTGGCCCTGCCGCTGCGTGCCGCGGGCTGGCGGCCGGCGCTGGTGCGCGCACGCGTCGATGAACTGCTGGCCCTCGTGGGGCTTGGCGACAAGGCCGAGGCCTATCCGGCCCAGCTGTCGGGCGGCCAAAAGCAGCGCGTGGGCATTGCGCGGGCCCTGGTCCACGAGCCCGAGATCCTGCTGTGCGACGAGGCCACCTCGGCGCTGGACCCCGAGACCACGCAGTCCATCCTGGAGCTGTTGCGCGACATCCGGCGCCGGCTGGGCCTGACCATCGTGCTCATCACGCACGACATGGCCGTGATCCGCGAGATCTGCGATCGCGTGCTGGTGCTCGACCAAGGCCGGGTCCAGGAAATGGGCGAGGTCTGGCAGGTGTTTGCGGCACCTCGCTCCAGTGCGGCCCGCGCGCTGCTGCGTCCCCTGCAACGGCCTGGCGATCTGGAACTGGTGGGCGATCTCGCGGGCCGTGCGGGCGAGGCCGTGCTGAGCCTGGTCTTTTCGAACGGCGCGCAGTCGGGACACACACCGACGGGCGGGCTGCCGCTTGCCAGCCTGCAGGCCCTGGGCCCGCGGGCCCGGCTGCTGCATGGCGGGCTGGACCGCATCCATGGCCATGCCCAGGGCCGGCTGCTGGTCAGCCTGCCGGCCGGCGAACTGCCGGCCCTGGATGTTCTTCAACGGGCGCTGGGCGCCGACCAACTGCAACTGCTGGGCTATGTCCTTGCCACCGATCGATAAATACCTGGATGCCCTTTGGCAGACCCTGCTGATGGTGGGTGTCTCGTCCCTGATCGCCATCACCGCCGGACTGGCCCTGGCCATCGTCCTGCACGCCACGGCGCCGGGCGGGCTGTATGCGCGCTCGCGGCTGCACAAGGGCCTGTCCGTGGCGGTCAACATCTGCCGCGCCGTCCCCTTCATCATCCTGCTGGTGGCCCTGCTGCCGGTGACGCGTGCCATCGTTGGCACCACGCTGGGTACCTGGGCGGCCGTGGTGCCGCTGTCGGCCAACCTGATTCCGTTCTATGCGCGCATCGCCCAGGTCAGCCTGGGCGAGGTGGACGGCGGCCTGGTGGAGGCCGCGCGGGCCATGGGCTTGCGGCGCATGCAGATCATCCGCAGCGTGCTCCTGCCCGAGGCCTTGCCGGGCCTCATCGGCGGGATGACGGTGAGCGTGATCGCCATGATCAATGCCTCTGCCATGGCGGGCGCCGTGGGCGCCGGCGGCCTGGGCGACCTGGCCATACGCTACGGCTACGAGCGTTACGAGACCCGCGTGATGTTCGAGGTCATCGTGATTCTGGTGGCCCTGGTGTCCCTGCTGCAATGGGCAGGCGAGCGCCTGGCCCGGCGCGTGGATCGCCGGCGCTCTGGCTCCCAAGGATGATTTGGAAATAAAAGACTGAATTTTTATTATTTTTGGTTTTTTCGACTTGTCTCGACAATGGCTTCACGGTGGCGCTGAGGCTGCCGGACCATTTCCGAGACGAATCCGATGACCCACTCCTGCAGTTCCGCCCTGTCCCACGTTCCCGCCGGCAGCCTTGCCATGCCCACGGACCGCGGCCTGTGTGCCTGGGAAGCGGAGTCCGCGGCCTCGGAATTCGTCTATGGCGTCCACCATGTGCAGCTGTCCTATCCGCAGCGCGCGCAGCAGGCCGTGGAACGCTTTTACGGCGAGGTGCTGGGGCTGGCGCGCCTGTTGGTGCCCGGCCGGCCGGGCCTGAGCTTTCTGGCCGGTGGCCAGCGCATCGATCTGCTGCCTTACCGTGAACCGGCCGGCGCTGCCGCGCGCGCTTCGGCGGGCCTGGTGCAGCTGGCCCTGGTGGTGCGCGATGTCGACGGTCTGCACCAGCGGCTGCAGGCCCACGGTGCCCTGGCGCTGGATGTGGCCCTGGTGAGCGAAGGCCGCCGCTGTTATGCCCGTGATCCGGGAGGCAATCTGGTGGAGCTGCTCGAGCTACCGGCCACATTGGCGGCCGTGCCCCCCGCCGCCCAGCCCCAGGTCCATCCTTCCTGAGGCGCCGTGCAACGGGCGCCGTGCAACGGGCCAGGCCTTTTCCTGTCGTTCCTGATTTTCACCAAGCCGGGCCGCGGGCGGCTCCGGGCGGAGCCTTCCCATGAATTTCCAGCAACTGCGCTATGTGCGCGAAACCGTGCGCCGCGGTTACAGCCTGACCGAGGTGGCCCATACCCTGCATACCTCCCAGCCCGGGGTGAGTCGCCAGATCCGCGAGCTGGAGGAGGAGCTGGGCGTGGAGATCTTCATCCGCGCCGGCAAGCGCCTGACGGGGCTGACGCCCCCTGGCGAGGCCCTGCTGCCCATCGTCGAGCGCCTGATGCTGGAAGCCGACAACCTGAGGCGCGTGGGGGCGGACTTCAGCGCCAGCGAGCAGGGGCGGCTGTCGATCGCCGCCACCCACTCCCAGGCACGCTATGCCCTGCCCCATGTGGTGCGGGACTTCCGTCAGCGCTATCCCCAGGTGCGCCTGCATCTGCACCAGGGCTCGCCCGAGCAGGTGGCCCAGATGCTGCGCAGTGGGGAGGCCGACATCGGCGTGGCCACCGAGGCCCTGGCCGGCTATGAAGGCCTGGTAGCCCTGCCGTGCTACCGCTGGACGCATGGCGTGGTCGTACCGCCGGGCCATGCCCTGCTGCAGTCCGACGAGCCGCTGACGCTGCAGGCGCTGTCGCGCCATCCCATCATCACCTACGAGCAGGGCTATACGGGCCGGGCCCACATCGACGAGGCCTTTGCACGCGAAGGCCTGGAGCCCGACGTGGTGCTGACGGCCATGGACGCCGACGTGATCAAGACCTATGTGGAGCTGGGCATGGGGGTGGGCATCGTGGCCTCGGTGGCGCTGGATGCCGACCGCGACACCGGCCTGCGCACCCTGGACGCCGGCCATTTGTTCGAGGTCAACACCACCCGCCTGGGCCTGCGCAAGGGAGCCTGGCTGCGCGGCTATGCCTATGCCTTCATCGAGACCTTCGTGCCCACGCTGACACGCGAGGTGGTCGAGCAGGCGCTGCGCCAGGGTGTGGAGCCCGAGTAAGCCAGAGCCACGCCCCATGCCATCCCCGGCCCCGGCGGCCAGGGATGTCGCGGCCCGTCAGGCCGCTGCGGATGGCTCGGCGGCCATGTTCAGCAGGGTGTCGCCCGTGACGCGGTAGCGTATCCACTCCTTCTGGGGCAGGGCGCCCAGCCGGTCGTAGAACTCGATGGAAGGCAGGTTCCAGTCCAGAACGCTCCATTCGAAGCGGCCGCAGTCCTTTTCCACGGCGATCTGGGCCAGGCGGCGCAGCAGGGCCGTGCCCGCGCCTAGGCCGCGGGCCTCGGGCGTGACATACAGGTCTTCGAGGTACAGGCCGTGGCGGCCCTGCCAGGTCGAGTAATTGAAGAAGTAGACGGCAAAGCCCACGGGCTGGTCGCCGGCCAGGCAGATCAGGCCGAAGACGCTGGGGTTGTCCGAGAACAGGGTGCGCTTCACATGCTCCGGCGTGGCCAGGACTTCATGTTCGGCTTTTTCATAGACGGCGAGTTCGCGCACGAAGCGGATGATGAGCTCGGCGTCATCGGGGGTGGCGGGTCGTATCTGTAGAGTGGTCATTCAAACGCGGAAACGGCAAAACACGGTGATGCGACGCAAGATGGCGCCGCAGTCCCCGGTTTTAGCCGATTTTGGCGTCCATGTCCGCAGCCGCCTGCTGCAAGTCCAGGGGCAGGAACTGGGCCAGGATCTGGAAGTGGTCCTCGAAGAAGCCGGTCTCCATATGGGCCAGCTGTGCCACCGGGACCCAGCGTGCCACGGCCGCGTCGTCGCCGCCCTGCACGGACGGCAGGGTCGGAAGCACGCCCAGGTCCAGGTAGTGCACATGCGTGATGGTGCGCCCGCGCAGGCTGCGGTCGGGATGGTCGAAGACCTGCACGTTCTGCAGGGCGGCCTGAAGGTCGGCTTCGCTGACCGTGGCGCAGGTTTCCTCGCGCAGCTCGCGCAGGCAGGATTGCCACAGCGTGTCGCGCGGCTCCAGAAAGCCGCCGGGAAGTGCCCACAGCCCCTGGCCGGGCGCATGGCCGCGGCGTATGAGAAGCACCTGGTCCTGTTCCTCCTCGCCTGCCAGCGTGCGGCAGCGCAGCAGCGCGTCGACGGTGACAAAGACCGGTGGATAGGGCGCATCGGCCCAGGCCCGGCGGTAACGGGCCAGCATGCGCCATTCCTCGCACATGTGCGCATAGGTCGGTGTCAGGGCCCATTGGCGCAGAAAGTCCAGGGTGCTGGTCGGAACCTGGTCGGCCAGGGAGGCCAGGTCGGCACCGTCCTCGCCGAAATAGATGTCGCGCAGCGGCGTGGCGTCGAACTGGCCCAGGCGCGGCAGGCTGATCAGCTGCCAATGCGGGAAGCGCGCCAGATAGCTGCTGGTGGCATCCTTGAAGTGGCCGACCAGGCCCACGCTGGCGCCTTCGGGCACATGGGCCTGCACGGCCTGCTGGACGGCCTGGACCCAGCGCGGTTCGTTGTAGTAGTCCCGCACGGGCACACAGTGCAGTCGCGCGGCGTCGGCGGGGTCCAGCGCCTCGCGCAGCATGCGGGCCCGCTCCTGCCAGCTGAAGGGGTTCTTGGGATTGGGGGCCTGCCAGGCACTGCCCAGCACGACGACGATCTGCTCGGCGCGCGCCAGAGCGGCCTGCAGCAGGGCCATATGGCCGTTGTGCAGGGGCTGGAAGCGCCCGATCAGCACGGCTGTGTGAACGCGTTCGTCGGCGGTGGGGCGGTCCACGGTATCGGTCTCTTGCATAGAAGGCGTTGGATCTACTCGTAATGCGCGGCAATCGGCATCTGTCGGCCGGTGCCGAAGGCGCGTGGGCGCACGCGCAGGATGGGCGGGGATTGGCGGCGCTTGTACTCGCTGCGGAAAATCATGCGGCGCACGCGCTCCACCAGGGCGGGGCCGTCGGCCGTGGCCTGCAGGCCGGCCACGAAGCGGGCCGCCGCATCGTATTCGGCGCTGGACAGATGGCGGCCTTCGATGGCGTATTTGAGGATCTCATCGAGCACCGGGTAGGGCGGAAGGCTGTCCTCGTCCTTTTGGCCCGGCGCCAGTTCGGCCGAGGGAGGCTTGTCGATGATGGCCTGCGGGATGAGTTCGCGGCCTGCGCTGTGATTGATGTGGCGGGACAGCTCGAAGACCTCGGTCTTGTACAGGTCGCCCAGAAGGCCCAGGCCGCCATTGGTGTCGCCGTACAGCGTGCAATAGCCCACCGAGATCTCGGACTTGTTGCCCGTGGTCAGCAGCAGGTGGCCGAAGGCGTTGGAGTATTCCATCAGCGTGGTGCCGCGTATGCGTGCCTGCAGGTTTTCCAGCGGCAGGCCCTGCAGCGGCTGTCCGAAGCTGGCCTCGAACTGGCGCGCATAGCCATCGACCAGGTCGCGTATGGGGTGTTCGTGCAGGGTGATGCCCAGATTGCGGCACAACTGCACCGAATCGTCCACCGAGCCACTGGAGGAAAAGCGCGAAGGCATGGTCACGGCCACGACCTTGTCGGCGCCCAGGGCCTCGGCCGCCAGGGCCAGGGTCAGGGCGCTGTCGATGCCGCCCGAGCTGCCCACCACGGCACGGGTGAAACCGCAGCGGCGCGCGTAGTCGCGCAGACCCAGCACGATCTGGCGGCGGTAGAACTCCATGGTCGGCAGGCCCGCGGCCTGCACGGGTGCACAGGCCTGGCCGCCCTTGTCGAGGAAATGCCCGTCGTCGAATTGCAGGGTGCGCAGATCTTCCACGAAGCGGCTGGCCTCGAAGACCACGCCGCGCCCGGGTTCGACCGCGAAGGAGGCGCCATCGAACACGATCTGGTCCTGGCCGCCGATCTGGTTCACGTAGAGGATGGGCAGGCCATGGCGGGTGGCCGCCTGGCTGAAGATGTCGTGGCGCTGCTCGCGCTTGCCCAGGTGGCTGGGGCTGGCATTGATGCTGACCACCAGGTCGGGTGCGGCATCGGCCATGCGTGCGAAGGGGTTGGTCGCATAGTCGGCGCCCGCGTCGTTCCAGCCATCCTCGCAGACCAGAAAGCCCACCTGGGCCTGGCCTATGCGCAGCACCTTGGCCGCGTCGGGGCCGGGCTCGAAATGGCGCCGCTCATCGAAGATGTTGTAGGTGGGCAGGAGCTGCTTGTCGTAGCGCAGGCGGATGGTACCGTCGCACACCACCAGCAGGCTGTTGTGCAGGGGCTTGCCGGGGCCGCTGGAGCGCAGGGGCGCACCCACCACCCAGTGCAGCCGGGGCCATTGGCGCGAGGCCTGCAGCAGTTGCTCCAGCCCCCGGTCGAGCAGCTGGAGGAAGGAGGGTTCGTCCAGCAGATCGCCCGGGTAGTAACCGCACAGCGACAGTTCGGGAAACACCAGCAGGTCGGCGCGTTCCTGGTCGGCCTGGCGTGCGGCTTCGGTCATGCGGGCCACGTTGCCGGCGATGTCGCCGACCGTGGGGTTGAGCTGGGCGAGGGTGATGCGCAGCATGGCAGGGCTCCTGTCGGCTCAGGCGGGCACGGGGTCGGCCAGGCTGAAGACCTGGCGCAGATAGGCCAGGTAGGTTTCGTCATTGCACAGCGTCTTGCCGGGCGAGTCGGAGATCTTGGCGACGGGCTGGCCGTTGGCGTGGGTCAGTTTCATCACGATGTTGATGGTGTCCAGACCCATGTCGTTGGTCAGGCGCGTGCCTATGCCGAAGCCCAGCTGTATGCGGTCGGCGAAGCGCTGGTACAGGGCCAGGGCCGTGTCCAGGTCCAGCCCGTCGGAGAACACCAGGCGCTTGCTCTGCGTGTCGATGCGCAGTTGCTGATAGTGGGCGATCGCCTTTTCGCCCCAGGCATAGGGGTCGCCCGAGTCGTGGCGCAGGCCATCGAAAAGCTTGGCGAAATACATGTCGAAGTCGGCCAGGAAGGCATCCATGCCCACGGTATCGGTCAGGGCGATGCCCAGGTCGCCACGGTACTCCTGCACCCAGTCCTCCAGCGCCGCGATCTGGAAGTCCCGCAGGCGAACGCCCTGTGCCTGGTAGCTTTGCAGGTATTCATGGGCCATGGTGCCAATGGGCACGATGCCCAGGTCACGGGCCAGCAGCACATTGGACGTACCCTTGAACCATTGGGAGGTCTCGGTGGCAAAGGCCTGCACCACCTCGCGCTGCCAGGCGCCCGAAAACCGCCTGCGCACGCCGAAATCGAACAGCTCGAAAGGGTTGCGCAGCCGGGCCTCGCAGGCCAGGTGGCGCAGCCGCCCTATCTTGCCGGCCAGGCGCCTGCGCCCTTCGGCCAGGGCGGACTCCGCATCGAAGCGGCGGAAGTACAGCTCGTTGACGATGGCCAGCACATAGATCTCGAAACCCATGACATGGACCTGGGGTCCCTTGGCCTCGATGTGCAGAGTGTCGCCATCGGCCCAGGCGTGGATGAAGGCGCGCTGCAGCTGGAAGATGCGCAGAAAGTCGATGAAATCGCTCTTCATGAAGCGCAGGCTGCCCAGGTAGTCCAGCTCGCCGGGCGTGAAGCGCAGTGTGCACAGCGCGTCGAGCTCGCGCTGGACCTCGGGCAGCAGCTCGGACAGCGGGAACGCCGTCCGGGTGCGGCACACGAATTCGTACTCGGCCTCGGTCTGCGGGTTGCGGTGCAGCATGGCCTGCCACATCGTGAATTTGTACAGGTCGGTGTCGAGCAGGCTGGTGATGATGGGAGCCATGGTGCGGTGCAATGGATATCTGGCGCTGGGCGCGCATGTGCGGGGTCTTGCCCCTACAGGTTGATCTCGTGGCTGGAGGCCAGCCGCAATCCGCGGGCCTGCATGGCTGCTAAAAATTCATGGTGTGCGGTCTCGAAGCCCGGCACCGGGCTCATGGCATCTTGCATCAGAACCATTCGCTCAGGATGGGAAAGGTGTTCGACCAGGTGCTCGACCGTGGAGCGCACGCAATGGCTGCTGGCCTCGCCGGCGACCACCAGCAGCCCGGCCTGGTCCAGCCGCTGGAGCAGGGACGTGTTGAGCTGGGTGGCCGGGTCGGCCGGGTCCGGCACCTCGGCCAGCAGGGCGCTGTAATGCTCGGTCCAGGGATTGAGCCCTTTGAACACGTTATACACGGCGCGCTGGCGCTGCTGCTGCCACTGGCCGAAGGCGGCCAGCACGTCGGCATGAACGCCGTGGCCCCAACTGCCCACTTCGCAGTGCACGGGCCAGACCATCAGCGTGTAGCGGCCCTGGGCTTCCAGCGTGTCCAGATAGGCCAGAGTGCGTAGCAGGGCGGTTTCGTCCCGGGGCAGGAACTGCCCGGCACGCACCTGGGCCGCCAGGATGGGCGTGAACGGCGCCACCTGCGCACCGCTGCCGCTGCACCAGAAGGCCGGGTGGGCAATGTCGTAGCGCTGGTGGGAGTCCAGCGTCACCGTGATGGCATCGATGCCATGGCCCTGCCGCCGTATCCACTGCGCCAGGCGCTGCATGTCCGCGTGGGCGCCTGCAACCGGCAGGCTGGGGGCGATCCTGCCCGCGGCGGGAATATCCGGACACCAGTCGTCAGGAAGATCGCAGAAATCGTTCTGGGGGTCGATGACCAGGAGCTGGGTGTTGGTGGAAGGCATGGGTGATGGCCCGCGAACGGGGCGCGCGGGCGACTCGGCAAGTCCAGGCACCAGTGTAGTGCCCAGCCATGGCCGCTGCTGAAGCTCGTCCGTCCATGTGCCAGTCCGAACAATGGCACCTAATGCCGCAACCAACCGTAACTGTCAAATTTTGCCGAAATGCCCCTGAGATTGTGCTGCAAAGCCCAAACTACAATGGGCAACTTTACATATTCCCGGGCAGGCTTCATTACACGGGAAATTGGGGGGAGGCGAACGCACGTTCAGAAATATGTTGCCTCAACCGTGTCCGCTGGCTTGGTAGTTTCTGATTATTGAAAATGGCATCCCTTCAGGTAACAACGACAATCTTGGGTATAGGTCTTGCCGCGCTGATTCTGTACCTGATCCGCCGCGACCATCTGTACCTGATGCACGGCCTGTTCTGGGTGGTGGTCGCCGTGGCGGCCGTGGTGCTGGGCATGTGGCCGGGCTTGATCGATGCAATGGCCGCCCTGGTGGGAATCAGCTATCCGCCGGCCATGCTGCTGCTGCTGGCCAGCATGGTGCTGCTGATCAAGTCATTGCATGCCGACATGATGAATACCCGCATCGAGCGCGATGTAAGGCGGCTGACCCAAAGGCTGGCCATGCTGGAAGCCGATGCCGAGGAAGTGCGCAATATGGAGCCGTCTTCGGGCCGGCGCATGGCAGAAAATGACTGAAGGCCCTGTTTCCCTGCTGCCCGTGATCCTGTGCGGGGGATCCGGAACCCGGCTGTGGCCACTGTCGCGCGAAAGCCACCCCAAACAATTTTTGTCACTGACCGGTCCGCGTTCCATGCTGCAGGAAACGGCGGTGCGCCTGCAGGACATGCCGGGCGGGTTTTCGGTGCAGCCGCCCTTGCTGGTCTGCAATACCGAACACCGCTTTCTTGCCGCGAGCCAGCTCCAGGACATAGGAATCACCAAGGCCGGCATTCTTCTGGAGCCGGAGGGGCGCAATACCGCGCCGGCATTGACCCTGGCGGCGCTGCAGGCCATGTCGGCGGGCGGAGATCCCGTGATGCTGGCCATGCCGGCCGACCATGCCATGACCGATGTGCCGGCTTTCCGCGCCAGCGTCCGGCGGGCATTGGCCGCGGCCGAGCAGGGGGCTCTGGCTACCTTTGGTGTCGTGGCCGACCGGCCTGAAACCGGGTACGGCTACATACGCCGTGGCGCGGCCTGGGCGGATCAGGAAGATATCTACGCCATTGCCGGTTTCGCCGAAAAGCCCGACAGGGAGCGCGCGACTCAATATCTGGAGTCGGGTGATTACCTCTGGAACAGCGGCATGTTCATGGTGCGTGCCAGCGTATGGCTGCGGGCACTGGCCGCTTTCCGGCCCGATATTCTCGCGTCGTGCCAGACAGCCATGCGGGCCGCGTGCAGCGACCTCGATTTCGTGCGTCCCGATGCCGCCAGCTTCAAGGCCTGCCCCAGCGACTCCATCGACTATGCGGTCATGGAGCGCCTGCCTCAACGCCCGGACCTGGGCATTGCTGCCTGTGTCGTGCCGCTGCGTGCCGGATGGTCGGACCTGGGGGCCTGGGATGCGCTCTGGGACTTGCAGTCGCGCGATGAGCAGGGCAACGCCCTGATAGGCCAGGCGCTGGCGCATGGCTGCACCAATTCCCTTCTGCTGTCCAGCAGCCGCCTGGTCGTGGGATTGGGGCTGGAGCAGCTTGTGGTGGTCGAAACGCCGGACGCCGTGCTGGTAGCGGACCAGGCACGCACCCAGGAAGTGCGCCAGATCGTGGCCCGGCTGCGCGACTCGGGCGATGGCCTGGCGCAGGCGCACCGCAAGGTCTACCGGCCCTGGGGCTGGTATGACGCCATCGACGGGGGCGAGCGCTTCCAGGTCAAGCGCATCGTGGTCAAGCCCGGTGCAAGCCTGAGCCTGCAGATGCACCACTGCCGGGCCGAGCACTGGGTGGTTGTGCAAGGGGTGGCTGAAGTTACAAATGGAAGCGACACCTATCTGCTTCACAGAAACCAGTCAACCTATATTCCCGTAGGCCAAAAGCACCGGCTTTCGAATCCCGGGGATGTACCGCTTGAGATAATCGAGGTCCAGTCAGGTGATTACCTTGGTGAGGACGACATTGTCCGTTTCGACGATGTGTATGGTCGTTTGGCCCTGGACGCTGAGCAAACTTAACTCTCGGGCATAGCCGCCCGATTTTTCTTTCGTTGAAACATGCAAGCAGAAAAAGCAAAGATTGCCGTGGTGGGATTGGGCTATGTGGGTTTGCCACTGGCCGTGGAGTTCGGCAAGCATCGCGAGGTTCTCGGGTTCGACATCAACGTGGCGCGCATCGCCGAACTCGATGGCGGCCGCGATTCCACGCTGGAAGTCAGTTCCGAGGACCTGCGCCGTGCCGAGCGGCTGCGTTTCAGTGCGAATGCCCATGATCTGGCCGATTGCCAGATCTTCATCGTCACCGTTCCCACCCCCGTGGACAAGGCCAACCGGCCCGATATGACGCCTCTGATCAAGGCCAGTGAAACCGTGGGCCGTGCCATGCCCCAGGGCGCCATCGTGATTTACGAGTCCACCGTGTATCCGGGAGCGACCGAAGAGGTCTGCGTTCCCGTGCTGGAGCGCTTCAGCGGCAAGGCCTTCAATCAGGATTTTTTCTGCGGTTACAGCCCCGAACGCATCAATCCCGGTGACAAGGTCAACACGCTGACGAAGATCAAGAAGATCACCAGCGGCAGCACGCCCGAGATTGCCGATATCGTGGATGCCCTGTATGCCAGCATCGTGACGGCAGGCACCCACAAGGCCAGCAGCCTGAAGGTGGCCGAAGCGGCCAAGGTCATAGAAAACACCCAGCGCGATCTCAACATCGCCCTGGTCAACGAGCTGTCCGTGATTTTCGAGCGGCTGGGCATCGACACGCTGGATGTGCTCGAAGCCGCCGGCAGCAAATGGAATTTCCTGCCATTCCGCCCAGGACTGGTCGGCGGCCACTGCATAGGCGTCGATCCCTATTACCTGACGCACAAGGCCGAGGAGGTGGGCTACCACCCCCAGGTCATCCTGGCCGGGCGGCGCATCAATGACAACATGGGCCGTTACGTGGCGCGCAACACCATCCGGCTGATGCTCAAGAACGGCATGGACGTGCCGCGCTGCCGCATCGGCGTGCTGGGCATTACCTTCAAGGAAAACTGCCCCGACATCCGCAACAGCAAGGTCGTGGACATGATCCGCGAGTTCGAGAGCTGGGGTGCCAACGTGGTCATCGCCGACCCCTGGGCCAGTGCCGAAGAGGTGGAGCACGAATACGGCCTGTCGCTGGCGCGCGTGGACGCGGAGCATCCGGTGGACGCGCTGGTCGTTGCCGTGGGCCATGGCGAGTTCCGCGATATGGCGCCTCCCGAGCTGCGCCGCTTTTGCCGCGGCGACCGGCCCGTGCTGGCCGATGTGAAAAGCCTTTTCTGCCGCCAGCAGGCCGCCGATGCAGGCTTCACCGTATTCCGCCTTTAAGCCCCGTCTTCCAGATTTGACCCAAGCTGTATGAAAAACTTCGCTCTCATTGGCGCTGCCGGCTATATCGCGCCCCGGCACATGCGTGCCATCAAGGACACGGGCCACAACCTGTCCGTGGCCTATGACATCAACGATTCCGTCGGCATCATCGACAGCATCTCTCCGCAAAGCGATTTCTTCACGGAGTTCGAGCGCTTTCTGGAGCATGCCCATCGCCTCAAGCGCGATCCGGCCACGGCACTCGACTATGTGTCCGTGTGCTCGCCCAACCACTTGCACCATGCGCACATCGCGGCCGGCCTGCGCCTGGGTTGCGACGTGATCTGCGAAAAGCCCCTGGTGCCCACGCCCGCCGTGCTGGACGAGCTGGCACGTATCGAGGCAGAGACCGGCAAGCGCGTCTTCAACATCCTGCAACTGCGCCACCACGATGCCATCCTGCGCCTGCGCGAGAAAGTCGCGGCAGCTCCCAAGGACACGAAGTTCGATGTCGAGCTGACCTATATCACCTCGCGCGGGAAGTGGTACCTGGAAAGCTGGAAGGGTGATCCGCGCAAATCCTTCGGCGTGGCCACGAACATCGGCGTGCACTTCTTCGACATGCTGCACTTCATCTTCGGCAACCTGCAGGAAAACCGCATCCACCTCAGCGAGGAAACCAAGGCCGCAGGCTACCTGGAATATGAGCGCGCGCGCGTGCGCTGGTTCCTGTCCATCGATGCGAATGACCTGCCCGAAGGGGTCAAGGGCAAGAAGCCCACGTTCCGGAACATCGATATCAGCGGCGAGAAGCTGGAGTTCTCCGAAGGCTTCACCGACCTGCATACGACAAGCTACCAGGAGATTCTCGCGGGCCGCGGCTATGGCATCGAGGACGCGCGGCATTGCATCGAGACAGTGGATGTGATCCGCAGTGCCGACATAGTGCAATCATCTAATGAATGTATTCATCCTTTTGTGCTGACTGCGGCGAGGTATTGACAGAATGAGCTCGCTTGGTTTGAGGCCGGTTTCTCAATGGCGTTTGCTCATCATGGATGTGCAGGCAGCACTAAGGCTGTGGCGATTTTGGCTGCACTTGGGGTTGGAGGACATACTTAAACAATATCGCCGATCTTTTCTAGGTCCCGTGTGGATATCTCTAAATACCGCCATCTTTATCGGTGCATTTGGAGTGATTGGATCGCAGGTATTCAATATCGACGTAAAGACATATTTGCCATATTTCTGCGTCAGTCATGTTCTTTTTCTTTTTATATCCCACTGCATATCCGATGGATGTCAGACGTTCATCACTGCTGCAGCATTTCTGAAGCAGACACCCTACCCGAAGACGGCATTCGGTTTAAGGGTGATATGGCGAAATTTATTGATGATGGGACACAACATACCAATAGCCCTATTAGTGCTTTTGGTGTTTGGTGGGCTGGAGAATATACGAATCATTCCGTTCTTTTTGGGAATGATGTTCACCATTGTCTGCGCTGTCTTGGTGGCCTGTATTCTGGGCGCTCTTTGCTCTAGATTTCGTGACATACCCATGATAGTCACTAGTCTTATGCAGGTGGCCATTTTCTTGACCCCGGTGATGTGGCAGCCATCTCAACTCAGCGAACGTGCACAATTGATTGTGCATGTGAATCCGTTGGCGGCATTTCTGGATTTGATTCGTGCCCCTGTCCTGGGAAAATCGGTTGAATCAAGCAGCTACGTGATGGCTGGTTGTTCATTTGTTTTTTTGTTGATTGCGTTCTTCACGATTTTTCTGAAGAGCCGGCGTAGGCTTGTGTACTGGCTTTAATCATGGCGAGCATAGAACTTGAACGAGTAAATGTCGATTTTCCCTTGTTCTCCTCGAGATCAAGAGGACTGTTGAATACTTTGCTTGGGAAAGCCCAAGGGCATCGTGGTCGCATTGAGGACGTGGGTGGAGGAGCCATTGCAGTCAGGGCTTTGCGTGAAATAACCTTATCTCTCAAGGATGGCGACAGAGTTGGACTGATTGGACGCAATGGTGCTGGCAAGTCAACCATGCTGCGTGTACTTTCAAGTGTCTATGAGCCCACATCAGGCGTTATTCGGTCGACGGGGAATATTTCCTCTCTTATTGACTTGATGTTGGGAATGGACCCCGAGGCCAGCGGTTATGAGTTCATTGCAACACGTTGTGTTGTGATGGGGATCAGTACTCGTGATGCCAAGGCACTGGTGCCGGATATAGAAGATTTCACTGAATTGGGGGATTATTTACATCTGCCTGTGCGTACATATTCTTCCGGGATGATGCTGAGGCTGGCATTTGCTGTGTCTACTGCGATCGCTCCAGATATTCTCCTGATGGATGAAATGATTGGTGTTGGCGATGCGCAGTTCATTGACAAGGCACGGTTGCGGCTGGAGGCAATGATGAGCAAAGTCAGAATTCTCGTATTGGCTTCTCATAGTGATCCAATATTGAAGACTTTCTGCAATCAAGGTATTTGGCTTAATGAGGGGCAGATAAGAATGCAAGGTAATATAGATGATTGTATTGCTGCCTATCACTCAAGTTGAAAATGGAATTTAGATGAATAGCTCTTTATTCTCCGTGCATCCGACGGCCATCGTTGATCCCGGTGCCAAAATTGGCGAGCGAACACGTATTTGGCATTGGGTGCACATTTGTTCCGGTGCACAGATTGGTAAGGATTGTTCCTTTGGACAGAATGTGTATGTTGGAAACGATGTGGTTATCGGAAACAACGTCAAAGTACAGAATAATGTCAGCGTTTATGACGCGGTGACGTTGGAGGATGACGTTTTTTGCGGGCCCAGCGTGGTTTTTACCAATGTCTACAATCCGAGAAGCGCAGTCGTCCGCAAGAATGAATATCGATCTACCGTTGTCCAGCGCGGGGCGACATTGGGGGCGAATTCGACAGTTGTATGTGGCGTGACTATTGGGGCTTTTGCTTTTGTGGCAGCCGGTGCTGTTGTGAATCGCAATGTCAAGCCTTATGCATTGATGGCAGGTGTGCCCGCCAAGCAGATAGGATGGATGAGCGAGCATGGCGCTCGTCTGGAGCTCCCTTTGAATGGAGATGGCAAGGCAATTTGCAATGAATCGGGTGTCGAGTATCAACTGTCCGATGGCCAGATTCAACGTCTATAAGTAGAAAATAAACTTCGGGGGTGTTATGGACTTCATCGATCTAAAGGCTCAGTATTCTTTGTTAAAAAGTGATATCGACAGAAGAATACAAGCTGTCCTGCATCACGGCCAGTATATATTGGGTCCAGAAGTCGCTGAGCTGGAAGAGCGGCTTGCTGCATTTGTAAATGCCAGATTCTGCATATCTGTAGCCAATGGAACGGATGCTCTGCAAATTGCTTTGATGGCTTTGGGTGTGGGGCCTGGTGATGAAGTTATAACACCGGGGTTCACCTATATAGCGACGGCGGAGACCGTTGCCTTGCTGGGAGCAAAGCCTGTCTACGTGGATGTACTTCCAAGTACTTGTAACGTTGATCCAAGTCTGATAGAGAAGGCAATCACAAAAAAGACAAAAGCCATCATCCCCGTGAGTCTTTACGGGCGTTGCGCAGATTTTGAACCTATCAATGATATTGCACGGAAATACGATATTCCTGTCATTGAGGATGCTGCTCAGAGTTTTGGCGCCACATACAAGGGGATTAGTAGCTGCAATTTGTCAGAGATCAGTTGTGCCAGCTTTTTTCCGAGCAAGCCATTAGGCTGTTATGGCGACGGTGGCGCAATATTCACGAATGATGAAAATCTCGGTAAAAGCCTGCGCCAGATAGCCAGGCATGGGCAAGAGAGGCGCTATCACCATGTACGTGTAGGTGTCAACAGTAGGTTGGATACATTGCAGGCTGCGATTTTGTTGGCCAAGCTGGAAGTATTTGAATCTGAATTGAAAATAAGGCAGGAAGTGGCTGAGCGCTATTTTAGTGGCTTGGCATCTTGTTCTGGGTTAACGCTGCCACAGCCCATTAAGGATGATATCTGCAGTTGGGCCCAGTTCACGGTAAGGCATTCCGAGCGCGATTTGCTGGCAAAAAAGCTGCAGGAAAGTGGTATTCCTACCGCAGTTCATTATCCTGTTCCATTGAACAAGCAGCCAGCTCTTCAGGAAATTAATTGTGATTTGCCAATAGGCGACAGGTTGGCCAAAGAGGTTCTGAGTATACCGATGAGTCCCTGGTTAAATGTAAATGATCAAAATAAAATTATTGATTCAATACATTCTGCTTGTGAATTTTTGAGGTAATGATAAAAAAGACGTCGATAGAAATATTGGTGATCTGATCAATTTGAAAGAAAGCGGGAGTTGATGAAAGTACTTAGAGTCGTAGGGGCGAGGCCCCAGTTTATGCAAGTGCCAGCCGTACGTGACGTTCTGATTGAACGGGGGCACGAGCATATATTGCTGCACACGGGGCAGCATTATGACGATAGTATGAGTACAGTTTTTTTTCGCGAACTGGGAATTCCGGATGCGGACATAAACCTCGGGATCTCCGAGTTGGGTCATGGTGCCATGACTGGTCGCATGATGGAGGGGATAGAAAAGGCGCTGAAGGATGTCCGGCCAGATGCTGTTTTGGTGGATGGAGATACAAATTCAACGATGGCCGCGGCGTTGGCCGCAGTGAAATTGCACATTCCGGTTGTCCACATCGAAGCTGGACTGCGTGATTTCGACAGGAAACGTCCAGAGGAAATCAATCGCACTGTCACAGATCATGTTGCCACTATAAATTGTGCACCTATCAAGCGAGCCTTGCACAATTTGGAAAATGAAGGACTTCAGCATACCGCTTCTTTAACGGGCGATGTGCTGCTGGATTGTTTTGTCAGGTATTCCGAGCGAAGAAGTGATGCCATCGTAAAGCAGTTTGGCTTGCGACCCGACGGATATTATCTTTCTACCCTGCACCGACCTGAAAACACTGATGCTGTAAACGCGACAAGATTTTCGGATATTTTTGATTTCCTTTCAAATCTTGACAAACCTGTTATCTTGCCACTGCATCCGCGCACCAAGGGGATTGTGGAGCATTGGCAAGGCAATGGAGGGAAATTGGGCTCCATAAAGTTGGTGCCTCCCGTTACATATTTGGAAATGCTTGGGCTTTTGCAGGGGGCCGACTGCGTTTTTACCGACTCTGGCGGACTGCCGCGTGAGACGGTTTGGACTGGTCGCCGATGCGTCATGCTATTCCGTGAAGATACCTGGCACGATCTTCTTGAAAACAACTGGGCCCAGATTGGAAAAACAGATAAAGCCTCCATAGAGACTGCGTTCACAAGCGCACAGAAGCCTGATATCACGGAGACGCGAAATTTCTTCGGCGCAGGCCTGGCTGCCAAAAAAGTGGTGGATCAACTGGAAAATATCAACGGGTGACAATATGACTGTAGACATGATTTCTTCCAGGGCAAAAATCGGGCGCAATGTAACGCTGGGTGCCCATGTCAGAATTTATGACAATGTAGAGATTGGCGATGATTCAACCATTGAGGATTTCTGTGTTATCGGTCATCCCGCCGGTGGTGAATACAAAGGAAAAACATTGAAGATTGGCGCTCGAAGCGTCATTCGTTCACACTCCATTCTCTACGAGGGTAGCAGTTTCGGTCCGGATTTACGGGTTGGGCACACCTCATTAATTAGAGAGGGTGTGCAGGCCGGGGTGAATTTTCAGGTGGGAAGTTTCAACGATTTGGAAGGCGATGCCATTATTGGTGATTGGGTCCGCTTTCACAGTAATGTTCACGTAGGTCGCGGTGCAGTCGTTGGTGACCTCGTCTGGATATTTCCCTATGTCGTTCTGACAAATGATCCTATTCCTCCATCCGGGTTGAAGGAGGGGGTAACGCTTGGGGCAGGATCCGCGGTATGCACAAGCGCAGTAGTTTTGCCCGGCACCAAGGTTGGCCGCGGTGCTTTCATCGCAGCAATGACGCGCGCGCGCGGGAACATTCCAGGCGGAGCTCTTGTCGTCGGAGGCGAAGGTCAGATTGTGGGGTCCATCAGAAAACTTCGCCATAAAGAATCAGGTAAGCAGCACCCATGGATGACGCATTTTGCCGATTACTACCCTGCTGAGGCGCAGGCGGCAATCAAAGAATTACATTTGGCCGTTGAGGCAGATATTGAATTGCTGGAAAAAGAAATTTCCGCTCGCAAGGTGATTTCGTGAGTGAATATTCACGTCATATTCTAATGATCGACCGCAATTGCATGGTCGATCGCCGCATTGTGCTTGAGGCGAAGCTGCTGCGTGAGCAAGGCCACAAGGTCATACTGGTTGCGGCCTACGGAATTCTGGGTGACAACGAGAATCAGATTGATGGTCTGCCAATTGTCAGATTTAATGAATCTGCACTTGTACGCTACGGTAATGATCCGAAATTCACTTCATTTGAGGAGGCATGGCGTGTCCCAGATGAAGAGGAGTTGATTCAGCGTCAGCTTGAGGACGAGTACGATCAACTTTCACGGGCGCGCTTTGACAATGTTCTGGGAATCGCGCGCAGGCTGATAGGAAGCAAGCTGGGAAAAATGGTGGCCGCCTTGGCTGCACCACGATTTTCAATCAAGGCTCTGATCGAGGCCAAGCAGATGCCTGCCTGGATTCGCAAGCCGGCCATTTTGATATTGACTGTTATATCATTCAACTGGGGTACATTGGCCAAGTGGGGTGAATTTAGCCGTGAGGTGCAGGTTCCCGCTTCTGCCGGCCCCCATACGCGAATAGCCAAATTGGAGTTTGACTTGAGCCGGGCTCGTGCCATGAAGGCGCAGCTTCGCGGGCAGTCCAAGCTCTGGACTTCGCTGAGATACCCTCGTTATGGTTTGGAGCAATTGTCCAACCGCGGCAGTGTGCTAAGAGGGGTGGCTGCGTTGCCATTGGCAATTCTGACCTTTGATACGTTCATTTGGGGACACTTATGGTCCTTTACTTTTGGACGATTTCCGTTTCTCGATCATATGCCTGAAGAGCTGCAGGGGCTGGACCCTAAAATTGCTGCTCACTTCATGGAACAGCCCCTGGATAATTGGGAGAGGAATGTTCTCGATTTCACCTGCAAACTGGACCAGGTGGATGTGGTCCATGCGCATGACCTTCCTGCGCTGCGGGTTGCAACGCTGATCTCAAAGCGCCGACATATTCCTCTGATTTATGACGCCCATGAGCTCTACAGTTATCAGCCAGGTGTTATTGGAGAGCGAAAGAAGCGCTTGCTTGAAACTGAGCATGTTTTGATAGGACACTGCGATGAAATCGTAGTAATCAATGAAGACCAAGCCAGAGTGATGCAAAAGGACCATGGTGCTGGTTCGTATACGCCATTGACCAATGCAACAGAGCAACCAGTGGGTTTTGATATCAATTGTCGTAAAACAATTGTTCAAGACAAGCTTGGGCTGGAACCAGGAACCCCCACGCTGATATTTATGGGTGGTATCAATCGGGGGAGAAAAATACATCTCCTGTTTGAAGGACTGGCTCAGGCAAAAGTACGAGCCCATCTTATTCTTCTGACTTGGGGGATGGAGATTCCAGAGTTCGAGGAATTGGCTATTAATCTGGGCATAGCTGACCGTGTCCATTTCATGGATCCTGTGCCTTGGAGTGAAATCGTTGAATGGGCTGCCTCTGTGGATGTTGGAGTCATGCCATATCAAGCACAAGATTTGAATACAAAGATATCTTCGCCAAACAAGATGTATGAGTTCATTGCGGCAGGAACTCCGATGATTGGCTCTACTGAGTTGGTCAATGTCAAGCGGGTTGTCGAGGCAGAAGGTTTTGGTGTTTTGGTCCCATTCCATGAGGCTGCTGATTACGCTAAGGCTATCGATATTATTTTTGATGCGTCATTGGGTGGGCCGGAGCGATTCCGTCCCGCATTGATTGCCAAAGCTGATAAATATTTGTTTGCATCTCAAGCTAAACCTTTTGCGGAAATGTATCAGCGCGTTCTGAATCCTGACCATATATCGAAGGCGGAGATGCAATGAAAAGCATGCACGAATACTTTTCCCAAGATCCTTTTCGATCCTTCTATAACCTCGACGGCCTTGACACGGTTGTTCTTACTACGGATATAGATTGGGCCCCTGATTATGCGACCGAAGTAGTACTGGAGTTGGTTGCTCAGGCGGGAATGAAAATTACAGCTTATGCAACACATGACAGCCCTTTGCTGAAGGCATCCACATCTTTTGTGGAAATTGGATTGCATCCAGATAATACTCGGCCGGATCCGATACACAGATTCAGCAAGAAATTACCGGATTTGATGGAAATTTTCCCTGACGCAGTGGGACTGCGTTGTCATCGGAATTTTTTTGGACAAAATATTAGTGATTTGGCGAAGGCTTGTGGTCTTACCTATGATCTGAGCTCCTTTCTATGGCGTCAACCCTTTGCTCAAGCACACGTTGATTACAACGGGTTGGTAAAGATGTCCTATGTATGGGAGGATGGTATCCATGTGGATATAGGTGAGCCTCTCGATTTATCGCGCATACCATTGGATGATCCAGGACTGAAAGTCCTGAATGTGCATCCTATGTTGATATACTTGAATGCACCAGATGATGATTTGCGCCGAGGATTGACAAAAGGTATTTCAGACCTTACGTCGGTACCGCGTAGCCATTTCGAAGATCATATTTATAAGGGTTATGGTCTAAGAAATCTTTATAGTGATCTTTTGAACGAGCTAAATCGCAGAGGGGTTAAGACTGTCTTTGCCAGAGATATAGCTGCCGCAGTCAAGAAAACGGGAAGCTGATCATGTGTGGTATTTTTGGTTTCGTCGCAGCATCAGCCGTTGCGCAGGCTGAGAAAATTCTGGCAACAGGTATCGAACGTCAACGCCACCGTGGACCTGACGGTCAAGGTACCTGGATTTCGCCAGACAGGCAGGTAGGCTTTGCGCATATGCGCCTGTCTATCATTGACTTGTCCGAGCAAGCGTCGCAGCCAATGCGCCATGCCGAATCCGGCGTGGTTATCACTTTTAATGGGGAAATCTACAATTATCGTGAATTGCGTCACGAGATTGGAGGGGATTTTCACACTACGAGCGATACTGAAGTAATTCTTCAAGCATATTTGAAATGGGGCGAGGAATGCATCGATCGGCTTCGAGGCATGTTCTCGTTTTTGGTGTGGGATCCACGTCGAAACAAGGTGTTTTTCGGGCGTGATCGTTTTGGCATTAAACCGCTGTACTACACTGAGCAAAATGGCATAGTCTATTTTGCCTCCGAAATAAAGGCGCTGACTCCCTTCATGGATCAGCGGCGTATTTGCAGGAAGGCACTGTCTGAATATTTCAGTTTTCAGTTCACCATCAGTGGCGGGGCTCTGCTTGAAGGTGTCCATGAAGTTCCAGCCGCTCACTGTGGGGTCATCAATGAAAACAGAGAGCTAAAAATAAGGCGCTACTGGGAAATTCATTATGAGCCTGACCTTTATCATACGGAGCAGTATTTCGTAGAGCGGTTGCGTGAACTAATGGCTGAGTCGATAGATCTGCATTTGCGTGCTGATGTCGAGGTAGGCGCTTACGTGAGTGGTGGCGTTGATTCCAGTCTTTTGGCTATACTGGCGCGTGAATCAAGGCCCAGCGGTCCATTCAGGATTTTCAATGGGCGGTTCAATGAGGGTGCGGCTTATGACGAATCTCGATATGCTCAAGATGTAGCCAATGAAAATGGCATGTCCTGCTATGTGCAGGACATCAATGAAGATGATTTTGTCGAGAATATCCGAAGCATCATCTACCATCTTGACGGACCCATCGCTGGTCCTGGCTCTTTCCCGCAATTCATGGTTTCGCGGCTTGCTGCCAGCAAGCTGAAAGTGGTTTTAGGTGGGCAAGGTGGAGATGAGATATTTGGTGGTTATGCCAGATATCTGGTTGCATACTTTGAGCAATGTATCAAAGGTGCAATTGAAGGAACTTCTCATAACGGCCAATTCATTGTTACCTATGAATCAATTATTCCGAACCTGGTGACATTGAAATCTTATCAGCCATTGATCAAGGAGTTTTGGTCGGAAGGATTATTTGGTCCTCGCGATGAGCGATATTTCAGATTGATAAATAGAGCGAATCTGCTGGGAGGTGTCATTGAGCCCGCTGCTGTAGATTTCGCACCGGTACTTGATGCATACAAGAAAATCTTCTGGGGAGATAATGTCGGACCAGAAGCCTATTTTGATCGCATGACTCATTTTGATTTTAAAACGCTTCTGCCTGCGCTTCTTCAGGTTGAAGATCGAATGAGTATGGCCCATGGCCTGGAGTCAAGAGTTCCTTTCTTGGATCATCCGTTGGTTCAATTTGCCGCGACGATCCCACCAAATATCAAATTTGCCAATGGTGAATTGAAGAGGCTGCTTCGAGTCGCTTTTGGTGCCCGTTTGCCAGATTCTATTAGGAATAGAAGCGATAAGATGGGTTTTCCAGTGCCATTGAATCAGTGGCTGAAAAGCAAGGGTAAAGCCTCAGAATTCGTGCAGGACATACTCGGATCCACACGGGCAAAGCAGCGAGACTATTTGACGCGTAATGCAGACATAGGTGGAATGATAAATTCGCAGGGGGCATTCAATCGGAATTTGTGGGCATTGCTTTCGCTTGAAATATGGCAACAGGAGTTTGTTGATGCGTAAGGCTGATATCGGCCGTTGCTGTGTCGATAGCCTATGCTGGAGGAATGCATGAAGATTCTTACGGTTATTGGGGCACGACCCCAGATGGTGAAGGCAGCTGTTGTGTCGCGTGCTGTGGCTGCACGCCAGTCATCTGGTGTGAATATTCGAGAAATGATCGTTCATACTGGACAGCATTTTGACAAGAACATGTCTGACGTGTTCTTCGATGAGATGGGTATTCCAAAGCCGGACAATATGTTGGGATTGGGTGGGCTCTCTCATGGTGCGATGACAGGACGAATGATCGAACAGATCGAGTCTATTCTGCAACAAGATCGACCGGACTGGGTTTTGGTGTATGGTGATACCAATTCGACAATGGCAGGGGCCTTGGCGGCAGTAAAACTCCATATTCCGGTGGCTCACATTGAAGCTGGATTACGCTCCTGGAACAGGGCGATGCCGGAAGAAATAAATCGTGTGGTGACAGACCATGTGTCCAGTCTGTTATTTGCTCCCACCGATTCGGCTGTGAAAAATCTGTTGGTCGAGGGAATCATTGGCGAAAAGGTGGTACGTACAGGCGACGTAATGCTTGATGCTTCGCTGTTTTATGCCAAAAACTCGGTTGGAAGGCCACTTCCCGTTGATGTGGGTGATTGCCCTTTTGCTCTGGTAACCATTCACAGGGCGGAAAATACTGACGAGCCTCGACGACTGGCTGCCATCGTGGCAGCTATGGAGGCAGTGGCGTCGGAATTGCATCTGGTTTTTCCGCTGCACCCGCGTACACGTGGCGCCTTGGAACGCCATGGATTACTTGAAAGATTGGCGCGTGCTGCGACACTTTTGGATCCATTGGGTTATCTTGATATGATCCGTCTGGAAGACGAATGCTGTCTGGTCATTACCGACTCTGGAGGCGTGCAAAAGGAAGCTTATTTCTTTGGAAAGCCGTGCGTTACCTTGCGTACAGAGACAGAGTGGACGGAGTTGGTTGATATCGGAGCGAATAAACTGGTTGCTCCAGATGATGAGAAGTCTATTGTTGAGGCAATCCGTTCTGGAATGCAGGTGAGGGTGGATACGCAGACTCAGTTGTACGGAGATGGGCATGCTGCGGAACAGATCGTCGATTGCTTGTTATCCAGAGGCCGTTGAAGGCAACCAACGCTTTAAGCTTGATATGGCACGTGGTATCAGAAATTCAGCCGCTGTATCCAGGATGTCGGTTCTGCATGTTTGCAGAGCTTGTGTGCGGCTCGCCGCTTTCTGTGCGTAGAAGTTTTTTCCCTACTATATGTGTGGAATCGCAGGAATAGCTTCTCTAAATGACCACGTCGCCATTGAAAGTCGGCTAAATGCTGCCTTGGGCAGATTGCGCAGGCGTGGTCCTGATCGGTCCGCGTTCGCGTACTGGCGCAAAGACGGGCTTGTTGGAGCCTTGGGCCATACCCGATTGAGCGTAATTGATCTTTCAGATGAAGCCAGTCAGCCCATGGATAGCAGCAATGGGGAACTGACGCTGGTTTTCAATGGCGAGATCTACAATTACCTGGAGCTAAGGGCAGAGCTTGAGCGGGAAGGTCTGCACTTTCGCTCCCATTCCGACACCGAGGTCCTGCTGCAGGCCTGGCAAGCCTGGGGCGAGGCGGCTTTGCCGCGCCTGGTCGGCATGTTCGCCTTTGTGCTGCTGGATCGGCGCACTGGCAGGCTGCACGGGGCCCGTGATGCCTTTGGCATCAAGCCGCTTTACTACCATGTGGGCTCGCAGGGCCTGTGTTTCGCATCGGAGGTTCCCGCGCTGCAGGCGTTGAGGGGCGGCCGGCCTGAGTTGGACTGGCAGGTCGCCTACGACTATCTTGTCCACGGCAGCTACGACACCGGCGAGAGCACTTTCTTTCGTGATGTGCGGGCCTTGCCGCCGGGTCACAGCTTCAGCTACGACCTTGCAGCAGGCGAACTGGCCTTGAAATCCTGGTGGCAGCCGCGGATCGCTCCTGTTCAGACCCTGTCCCTGGATGATGCGGCCCAGGAGTTGCGGCGCCTGCTGCTTGACAGCGTGCGTCTGCATTTGCGCAGCGATGTGCCGCTGGGCGCGGCACTGTCGGGGGGGCTGGATTCGTCGGCCATCGTCGCCTGCATGCGCCATCTGGAGCCCGATGCCCCTCTCCACACGTTCAGCTTCATCGCCTCGGGCAGTGCGGTGTCGGAAGAGCGGTGGGTCGATATGGTGAATGCCCGTGCGCGGGCGACATCGCACAAGATCGAGATCGCACCGCAGGAATTGGCGGCTGACCTGGACGACATGATCGCGGCCCAGGGCGAGCCCTTCGGCAGCACCAGCATCTATGCGCAATACCGCGTTTTCCGCCTGGCGCGCGAGCATGGCATGGTGGTCACGCTGGATGGGCAGGGCGCGGATGAGCTGTGCGGCGGCTACGTGGGCTATCCGGGGCCGCGCGTGCGCAGCCTGGTGGATGCGGGGCAGTGGGGGCATGCAGCTTCCTTCCTGCGGTCCTGGGGGACCTGGCCCGGCCGTTCCGCGGTCGAGGGGCTGAAGGCCGCCGTGGCCGAGTACACGGGCGAGGAGGTGTACCAATGGCTGCGCAGGCTCAACGGCGGCCAGGCCGCGCCTGCCTGGCTGGATGCCGCCGTGCTGAAGGAGAATGGCGTGTCGCTGCGGTTTCCGCATCCGCGCCCTGTGGTGACGGCGCCGGGCCGGCGCCTTTGCGCCGAGCTGGCGCGTTCACTGCACGGCGTGGGTCTGCCGGGCCTGTTGCGCCACGGTGACCGCAATTCCATGCGGTTTTCCGTGGAAAGCCGGGTCCCGTTCCTGACCCCGGCGCTTGCGGACTTTCTGCTGACCTTGCCGGAAGACCATCTGGTGGCGTCCAACGGAGAGACCAAGCATTTGCTCAGGCGAGCCATGAAGGGACTGGTTCCGGATGAAGTCTTGAATCGCCGCGACAAGATCGGCTTCGCCACACCCGAAAGGGATTGGCTGATGCAGATGGCGCCTCAGGTGCGCGAGTGGCTGCGCCATCCCCTGGGCCTGCCGTTCTTGCGGCAGGACGAGGTGCTCAAGGCATTCGACCAGGTCGTGGCAGGGCAGCGGCCTTTCAGCTGGCAGGTGTGGCGCTGGGTCAACTTCACGCGCTGGCACGCGCAGCAGTTCGGCGGCTGAAGCCATGGCGCGCATTCTGTTGCTGTCGCTGTCGCCACTGGTGTCCGACCCGCGCGTGATGCGCCAGATCCAGGCGTTGCGGGACGGGCACGAGCTCCATGTGCTGGGCTTCGGGCCCCGGCCCGAGGGGGCCCATGCCTTTGCCGCCGTACCCCAGGTGCGGACGGGTGGATGGGCGAGTGCGGGCAATGCAGCCCTGCTGGCCCTGCGCTGCCACCGCCGGTATTACTGGCGCCATGCCCAGATACAGGCCTTGATGCAGGCTGCCCGGCAGTTGCCAGTCCAGGACTTCGACCTGGTGCTGGCCAACGATGTGATGGCCTTGCCCGCGGCCCTGAGGCTGGCTGGCGGCGCGCCGGTGTGGCTGGATGCCCACGAATACGCTCCGCGCGAATTCGAGGACCGCCTTGCCTGGCGCCTGCTGCTGGGGCCATTTTTCGATGGCCTTTGCCGCCGGGAACTGAGGCATGTGGCGCGCATGAGCACGGTCTGCGACGGCATTGCGCATGAATACACGGCGCGCTACGGCCTGCCGGTGGCCGTGCTTCCCAACTGCCCCGAGCCCGTGAACCTTTGCGCCGGGCCCGTGGCTGAGGACCGCGTCCGCATGGTCCACCACGGCGCTGCCATTGCATCGCGCCGCATCGAATCCATGATCGATCTGATGCAGCATCTGGATGCGCGTTTCGAGCTCGACCTCATGCTGGTGGCGCAGGAGGACGGGTACCTGGAGTCGCTGCGGCGCAGGGCCCAGGGGCAGCCGCGCATACGCTTTCTCGATCCCGTGCCCATGGCCGAGATCGCGGCGCGCACCAATGGCTACGACATCGGCCTGTTTCTGCTGGAGCCGACCAATTTCAACTATCTTCACGCCTTGCCCAACAAGTTCTTCGAATTCATGCAGGCGCGCCTGGCCATCGCCATCGGCCCTTCGCCCGAAATGCAGGCCCTGGTCCAGGCCCATGGCTGCGGGGTGGTGGCCGACAGTTTTGCTCCCGCCGATCTGGCGCGGCGCCTGAATGCACTGACCGCCCCGGAGATCTTTGCCATGAAGCAGGCATCGGGTCTGGCCGCCCAGCGTTTCAACGCCGTGGCCACGCGCGGCTGGTTGCGTGACGCGGTGCAGGCCGTGCTCGACGGCGCTTTGCCGGCAGGGAGCTGAGATGCGTGCCATCGTGCTCGGCACCCAGTCCTTCATCGACGGCGGTACCAAGGTGGGAACCCAGTACCTGGCCCAGGCACTGGCTGGCGCGGGCTGGCAGGTGGACTATGTGCCTACGCTCTCATCGCCCATGGACATGGTGGGGCGCCAGCGCCATGGCCGCCTGCGGCGGGCATGGGCAGGGGGTGGCGTGGCGCACGGCGTGGCTCCGGGGCTGGTGGAATGGACGGCCAAGGCGCCCTTTCCCGCACATCGCCTGTTTCTGCGCTTTGCATGGCAGACGCGCTGGTATGGCTGCCTGCTTCCTGCACCGTTGCTGCGCACCCGCTATGACCTGTGTCTGGCCGACGTGGCACCGAATCTGCTGGTGCAGGACCGGATCAGCGCCCGCCTGCGGATCTGCCGCCTCAACGACTGGCCGCGCGGGTTTGCCGCGGATTTGCATGGCGTGGTCATGGATGCCCAGGAAGCCTTGTTGCGCGGCCCGGGCTTCGACGAGATCTGGGCCGTTTCACGCCCGCTGCAGGCCTATGCCCAGGGCCTCAACGCGCGTACGCCGGTGCGGTACATGCCCAATGGGGTGGATGCCGGACTGCTGCCGAAGTCGCCATCGCCAGAGGCTCCGGCCCCGCAGCGGCGGGCGCGCAGTGCGGTCTACGTGGGCGGCATGACGGCATGGCTGGACCGGGATTTGCTGGTCGCGGCCGCGCGCAGCATGCCGGACTGGAGCTTCGATATCTACGGTCCGGGGGGCGAGGCCACGGCCGGCGATCCCCCGAACCTGGCCTGGCGTGGCAGTGTGTCGCGCCAGGACCTGGCCAGGATCCTGCCAGGCTACGAGGTGGGGCTGATTCCCTTCCGTGACGCCGATGGCCGCATGCGCTATGTGGAGCGGCCGCTGAAGTTCTACGAATACATCGCCGCGGGACTGGGTGTGGCCAGCACCGACCTCGGCGGCCTGCGTGGGGGCATGGGGGCGCTGGCCTGCTATGGCAATGGCGTGCAGGGCTTTTACCAGGCCATGGAGCAGGCCCGCCAGCAGGCGCGTGCGCGGCCGACCGGCCATGCCCGGCAATTCGTGGATGAGCATGCCTGGGATGTCCGTGCACAGGCCATGCTCGAGCATTTGAAGGGATTGCTGCCATGACGAACCGTGCCGATGGCAGCCATTTTCTACTCTATGACTTCATGCAGGTCGCAGGCGGAGCGGAGCGCGTCACGCTGACGCTGGCGCAGGCCTTGCCCGGCTTCGACACCGTGGTGAGCCGCTGTTATGACCAGGCGGCTCCGCTGCTCGAGGACTCGCCCGTGCAGGTGCAGGAACTGTGCGGGGGCTGGTCGTCCATGCTGCCGCGCATTCCCGAAAGCATGTGGTGCTTCGCCTTTCGTGCCCAGCGTCTGCGCCATGCGCGCCAGGTGGTCTACAGCGGCTTTTACGCGCCGCTGGCCGTGTACCAGCAGCGCTCCGGCCTGCGCCTGTACTACTGCCACACGATTCCACGCTTTGCCTACGATTTGTATGACAGCACGCTGGCGCAGTTTCCTGCTCCCCTGCGCCCGCTGTACGCGCTGTTCGTCCGGTGGTTTCGCCGGCGCTATGAAAAGGCCATAGGCCGCATGGACTGCATCCTCGTCAACTCCGAGAATGTGCGCCAGCGCCTGCTGCGCCATACCGGGCTGGATGCCAAGGTGGTCTATCCACCCGTGGCCACCGGGGATTTCAGGCCCATGGGGGATGAGGGCTATTACCTGTCCACGGCGCGGCTGGTGCCCAACAAGCGCGTGGACACCATTGTTCTCGCGTTTTTGCACATGCCGCAGCACCGGCTGGTGGTGCTGTCGGGCGGGTCCGAACTCGAGCGCCTGAAGGCCCTGGCGGCCGGCGCGCCGAACATCGAGTTCACCGGCTGGCAGACCGACGAGCAACTGCGCATGTGGGTCGGCGGCGCGCGGGCCGTGGTCTACCTGCCGATCGATGAGGACTTCGGCATGTCGCCCGTCGAGGCCATGGCGGCCGGCAAGCCCGTCATCGGCGTGGCCCAGGGCGGCTTGCTGGAAACCGTGGTCCATGGGGAGACCGGCATCCTGGTGGCGGATCCGCCCACGCCGCCATCCGTGGTGGCCGCCGTGGAGGGCATGGAAGCCATGCACGGGCCTGCCACCTCGAGGGCCTGCATGGAGCGGGCCCAGCAATTCACGCAGGCGCGTTTCGTGCAGCGCATGCGTGAGGAACTGGGCCTGGCGGACGCACCCTCCTAGCCACACCGCTAGTCGCCGGTTCGCGCGCGCAGGTGGGCCACACCCAGCAGAGTGGATACGGCCACGTAGCGCAGCGCATGGGCCCAGGACTGGAACATCTTGGAACGGTCGGGCTTGGCCGTGTGCAGGGGCAGGGCCGCTTCGGCGATGCGCAGCCGTGCACGGCGCATGAGCAGCAGCGTTCCAATGTCCTGGTAGTCGAGCAGTGTGGCGTCGGCCGAGGCCGCGACGCGCATGGCATGGCGGTTATAGACGCGGAAACCCGAGACGAAGTCGCGCAGCGGAAAGCCCGTGACCCACCGGAACCACTGCCAGGCCATGCGCCTGACGCGGCTGTGCTGGGCCTCGAAGTAGCCGACCACCACATCGGCCGAACCCTGTGCCGCAAGCAGGGCCGGGATTTCCTCGGCTTCGTAGCGGCCATCGGCGTCGATGGTGAGCACGGATTCATAGCCCTGGGCCAGCGCATGGCGTATGCCTGTCTGCAGGCTGCCCCAGGTGGTCATGGCCAGCAGCGGGCGCATGACCCGGGCACCGCTTTTCTCGGCCAGGTGGCAGGTGGCATCGGTGCTGCGGTTGTCCACGACAACGACGGTGGCATCCACCAGTGTGCGCACGCGGCGTACCAGCTCGGAAATGCTGGCTTCGTGGTTGCGCGTGGAAATCACCACCATCAGCCGGCGCCTGATGGCCGCGGGCGCCCGCTCGGGCACCAGGCCCGGTGCCATGGCACGGTAGTGGCGGGCCACGGCGCGCTCGCAGGCGCCGATGCCGAAGTGGCGTTGCAGGGCCCGGGGGCCGGCCTGGCCCAGGCGCTCGCGCAGGGAGCCGTCGTGCTGCAGCCGCGCGATGACACTGCGCCAGGCATCGATGTCCTCGAATGGCACATGCAGGCCGCAGCGTGCATGTGCCACCACCCAGGGCATGCCCGAGCCCGGCAGGTCGGTCACGATGCAGGGGCGCTGGTGGAGCATGGCCTCGAGCAGGACGATGCCGAAAGCCTCCGTGCGTTCGCGCGAGGCCAGGCAGAAGATGTCGCATTCGGCGAGCAAGGCGTGCTTTTCCTCGTCCGAAACGGCTCCCGCCAGCCGCACGGATGGTGGCTTGCCCTCCGGTGCGCTGTCAGCGATCAGGTCCTGCAGCGGCGCACGCAGCTCGCCGTCGCCCACGATCAGCAGTTCCACGCCAGGCATGGCGGAGACGGCGCGGATCAGGGTTTCAAAGCCCTTGTAATAGGTCAGCCGTCCGATGGACAGCAGTTTCAGCCGGGTCTGGGGCCGCCAGCCCTGCCCGGCCGCCAGCAAGGCGGGTTCGGGAATGGTCCGCAGGTCCAGGCCCAGGGGCACGATTTCGCACTTGTCGCGCCAGGTGCGCAAGGCCTTGCTGGCTTCGAGGTAGGGGGGCGAAGTGGCGAATACCTGCTGGCTTCGTTCCAGCAGGGCCTGCTCGAACGGCCGGTACAGCATGTAGGCCAGGGCCACCGACCACTTGATATTGGACACCACCACGTCGGAGTGCCAGTGGATGACCCAGGGCACGCGCCGCGCGATGGGCAGGGTGAGCGCCCACAGGGCCGAATTGTTGGGCAGGTGCAGATGCAGCACATCGGGCTGTATGCGCTCGATGGCACGGCCCAGGGCGCGGCGAAAGCCCATGGCCATCGGCGCATAGACCAGGTTGAACTGCACGGGCACGCGTTCCAGCCAGGGGGGGTCTTCGGGCAGGGGATCGCCATGGACCAGGGCGTGGGCCTCGATGCCCTGGCGTCGCTGCTCGTGGATCAGGTCGGCGAGAAAGACTTCCATGCCTCCGCGGTACGGAGGGAAGAACTTGCCGACATGGAGGATGCGCAATGCCATGGCGCCGGCCTACCTGGCTGCCGGGGCTGGAGGGCTGATGCGGCTGCGTATTTGCCGGTACTGCGGGTTCTGGGGTTCCAGGCGGATGGCCAGATCCAGATACTTCAGCGCCTGGGGCAGATCGCCCAGGCCGTGGTAGGCCATGGCCAGCCCATAGAAGGCCGGGGCGCTGGGGCTGCGGTTCACCAGAGGCATGAGCATTTCCTTGGCCTGGGCACTCTCGCCCTTGCCGACCATGGCCAGTCCCAGGCCGATGACCAGGCGCGGAGCTTCGGGCGAGGTCTTGAGCAGGTTCTGGAAGTCGTCGATCGCGGCCTGGTATTGCTGGGCTCCGATGGCGACCTCGGCACGCTTGAGCCTCAGGGTCTGCTCCATCTGCTGCGCATTGCGGCTGTCGTCGCCGGGCTCGGCCAGGGCCAGGGTGTAGGCGTCGAATGCCTGGGGCAATTGCCCTGTGGCGGCCAGCACTTCCGCCTTCTGGTAGTGCAGTGCCTGGCCCTTGAAGCCCTTGGCCTGCGCGGCATTGAAGGCATTGAGCGCATCGGGGAATTTCTTTTGCTGGGCCAGTACCACGCCCATGTTGAAGAGTGCGCTGCCGCCCAGATCACCCAATGCGTTGGCCGTGGCAAAGTCCTGCAGGGCCTGGTCGAGCAGGCCCTTGTCCACCCGCTCGGTGCCGAGATTGAGGAACGGGCGGCCACGGCCCACGGCATTGGCGGGGGCCTTTTTGTCGATTTTCTCGGCGGCGTCCGCCCAGGATGTCGCGGAATCCTGCAGGGACAGCACGCGCTCGAATGCCAGGGCACCGAATACCAGGCCCAGGAAAATGCCCGTGACATACAGGGTGCGAGGCCGGATGCCGGTCAACGCAATGGCGACCAGGCCGGGAATGGCCACGGCCCACAGATAGCTGCGGTAAAGCACCATGGGGTCCTGCAGCCAGACGGTGGCGAATTCCGTGGCATACCAGAGCAGGGGAAACAAAAGGCACAGTGCCACCAGGCCCATGACGCCGGGGCGCTTGATCACGGCCCAGGCCGAACCGGCCAGCAGGACCACATAACCAAGGGCTCCCAGCCAATGCATCAGCGATCCCATTCCCAGCGGGAATGCGGGGCGCAGGTCGATGGACATCCAGCCCACATAGGGCAGGACCCACAGCAGGCCGTAGGCAAAGAACAGGGATGCCTCGTTGAGAATGCTCAGCGGATAGATCTGGGCCGTAATGCCGGGGCGCAGCGCTTCCAGCTGCTGCGCATAGCCCCGGGATTGCTCGTCGAAGAGCTGGCCTATGAAGCTGCCGAAAATATGGAAGACGGCGGCTGCGGCCACGGCCAGCAGGGCCAGGGCGCCACCGGTGATGATCAGGCTGGCTTTCAGCCCCGGGCGCTTGACGAAGATATACAGCGGCACGGCCATGGCCACGGTCAGAAAGGCGTGCTCCTTGGACAGAATGGCCAGCACGTAGCAGACCAGGGCACCCACGTGCCAGGCCGGCCGGCCCGTCTGCAGGCCGCGCACGAAGGCCCAGCAGGCCAGCACGGCGAACAGTGTGGCCATGACGATGGAGCGCTGCACCAGATAGGCGACGGCATAGACGGCAACGGGATTGAGCGCGAACAGAATCAATCCCAGGTGCAGGGCCGCCTGGCGCGAAGCGGCGAAATGCGCCTGCTCTTCCATGTCCTGAGGAAAACGGGTATGGGTCAGCAATGCCTTGAACAAGGCATAGACCGCCGCCACGGATCCCACATGCAGCACGATATTGAAGACCCGCTGCTTCCACCAGCCGGGGCCGAACAGCTGCTCTATCCAGACGAAACTGCCAAAGGACAGCGTGCGCTGCCGCAAGTCCAGCGGATTTCCGTAGATGCCGAATATCGTGCCATCCGTCAGCCGCATATCGTCGAACAGCAGTCCGTTGCTCAGGCTGGGCAGGTAAATGCCGAGTATGGCCAGCAAGAGGATGGCGCTGAACCAGTAGTTTGTCTTGGAGGAGGCGGCCATTGCTTCTTGTCTCTTCTCGGGTGCGGCGATATCGATTTTCCGGGGCGGCATGGATATTCGCCACCAAAAAGGCGAGGGCAGTTTAGCAGGAGGTCATGTCGGTACCGGCATCGGAACGGCTGCGCATGCCCGGTTTGATGCGGCTTGACCGCCGCACATGAAAAAACCCCGGCCTCAGGTTCTGAGGCCGGGGTTGTGCAGGGCTGGCAAAACCATCCACCCATCCGCCGGCTGGGTGAGAGTGACCGTGCCTGGGGCTTACAGGCCGGCTGCCGCGCGCAGCGCTGCCGCCTTGTCGGTGCGTTCCCAGGTGAATTCGGGCTCTTCGCGGCCGAAGTGGCCATAGGCAGCGGTCTTGCTGTAGATGGGGCGCAGCAGGTCCAGCATCTGGATGATGCCCTTGGGGCGCAGGTCGAAGTGCGATGCCACCAGCTTGGCGATCTCGGCGTCGGGGATGACGCCCGTGCCTTCGGTGTAGACCGTGATGTTCATCGGACGGGCCACGCCGATGGCGTAGGCCACCTGGATCTGGCACTGGCGCGCCAGGCCGGCGGCAACGATGTTCTTGGCCACGTAGCGTGCCGCATAGGCGGCGCTGCGGTCCACCTTCGTCGGATCCTTGCCGCTGAAGGCGCCGCCGCCGTGGGGGCAGGCACCGCCATAGGTGTCGACGATGATCTTGCGGCCGGTCAGGCCGCAGTCACCCTGGGGACCACCCACCACGAAGCGGCCCGTGGGGTTGATCAGGAACTTGGTTTCCTTCAGCCATTCCGAGGGCAGGACGGGCTTGATGATTTCCTCGATGATGGCTTCGGTGAAGCTGGCCTTCATCCGGGTGGCGGTCTCCGACTGGTCGGGGCTGTGCTGGGTGGACAGCACCACGGTGTCGATGCTGTGGGGCTTGCCGTCCACATAGCGCATGGTCACCTGGCTCTTGGCGTCGGGGCGCAGGAAGGGCAGGCGGCCGTCCTTGCGCAGTTGGGCCTGGCGCTCGACAAGGCGGTGGGCGTAGTAGATGGGCGCGGGCATGAGCTCGGGCGTCTCATCGCAGGCGTAGCCGAACATCAGGCCCTGGTCGCCGGCGCCGGTGTTCAGTTCGTCGTCGCTGGCCTTGTCCACGCCCTGGGCGATGTCCTGGCTCTGCTTGTCGTAGGCCACGAGCACGGCGCAGCCCTTGTAGTCGATGCCGTAGTCGGTGTTGTCGTAGCCGATGCGCTTGATGGTGTCGCGTGCCACCTGGATGTAGTCGACGTTGGCACCCGTGGTGATCTCGCCGGCCAATACCACCAGACCGGTGTTGGTCAGTGTTTCGGCCGCCACGCGGCTGTACGGGTCTTGGGCGAAAATGGCGTCCAGGATCGCGTCCGAGATCTGGTCGGCCACCTTGTCCGGATGGCCTTCCGAGACGGATTCCGAGGTGAAGAGAAAGTCGTTCGCCATGTGAATAAACTCCTTGGTTGCAGCTGTTTTATGGGCGTTGCCCAAGCTGCAGGAGCTCTGGCGAACGCTTTAGCAGAATTTTTTTACGTCGCTCTGCAAGTTGCTCAGTTAACTCAGCGACCCCATCATTTTAATGCCTTCCTTGTTCCGACTCTTTGCTGCACTGCCTTTGGGGCTATTGCACCTCCTGGGCGCGCTCTTGGGCTGGGCGGCGTTCGCGGCTTCTGCCACCTACCGCAGGCGCTTTCTGGCCAACGCCAGGCAGGCCGGCTACGGTTTTGGCGCCGTGAGCTCGGCCGTGGGCCACGCAGGCCGCATGGTGGCCGAGCTGCCGCGCATGTGGCTGGGGCAGCCTCCGCGCTGCACCATGGTCAACGAGGAATGCGTACAGCGTGCCTATGCGGCGGGGCGGGGCGTGGTGTTTCTGACGCCGCACCTGGGCTGCTTCGAGCTGTCGGTGCAGGTGGCTGCGCGCCGCTGGTCCGGCGACCATGGCGAGATCACCGTGCTCTACCGTCCCGCGCGCCAGCCCTGGCTGGCCCAGGTCATGGAGACGGCGCGCAACCGCCCCGGCGTCCAGGCCGTGCCGACCACGCTGGCCGGCGTCCGCCAGATGATCAAGGCGCTGCGCCGCGGGGCCGCCGTGGGCCTGCTGCCCGACCAGGTGCCGCCCGAAGGGCAAGGCGTATGGTCGCCCTTTTTCGGTCGCGAAGCCTATACCATGACGCTGGCCGCGCGGCTGGCGTTGCAGACCGGCGCCACCATCATCGTGGCCCGTTGCGAGCGCTTGTCCTGGGGGCGGGGCTATGTGCTTTTTCTCGAGGAGTTGTCCGTGCCCCTGTCCCGGAATCTGGAAGCTGCGGTGCAGCAGATCAATGAGGCGATGGAGCAGTCCATCCGCCAGTGCCCGCAGCAGTACCTGTGGGGCTATGCGCGCTACAAGCAGCCGCGGAGCGAAGCCGTCCTCGCGGTGCCGGACGAGGTGTCTCCATGAGCGGGCGCTTCGGTGTCTGGCTGATGCACTCGATGGCCTGGATGCCGCTGCCCTGGCTGCGTGCACTGGGGGCTCTGCTGGGCCGGTTGCTGTTCGTGCTGGCCGTGCCGCGGCGCAGGGTGGCCTTGCGCAATCTCGCGCTGTGCTTTCCCGAACTGTCCGAGCCGGAGCGTGTGGCCCTGGCGCGGCGCAACTTCATCGTCTTTTGCCAGGCCTGGCTGGACCGCAGCTGGCTATGGTCCTCGCCGCGCGAGGTCGTGGCGCAGCGGGTGCAGCTGACCGGGGCCATCCATGAACTGGACGGGGATACGCCGACCATCCTGTTCGCCCCGCATTTCTACGGCATGGACGCCGGCGGGCTGGCATTGCCGCTGCACACCACACGGCCCTTTACCTCGATTTTCTCCACCCATCCCGATCCGGCCATCGATGCCTGGTTCATGGCCGGACGCCAGCGCTTCGGCGACGTGCGCATGCTCAACCGCGCCGACGGGGTCAAGCCCATCATCTCCAGCCTGCGCAAGGGCGGCCTGCTGTACCTGCTGCCCGATATGGACTTTGGCCGCAACGACTCGGTCTTCGTGCCCTTTTTCGGCGTGAATGCGGCCACCATTCCCTCGCTGTCGCGCTTTGCGCGCCTGGGCCGGGCCAAGGTGCTGGGCATGTATACACGCATGACGCCCACGGGCTATGTGGCCGAGATCACGGCCGGCTGGGCCGACTTCCCGACCGAGGATGCCGAGGCCGATACGGCGCGCATGAACCGCGAACTGGAAGCGGCCATCCGCACCATGCCCGAGCAGTACTACTGGGTGCACCGGCGTTTCAAGACCCGGCCCGACGGGGAGCCGCCGCTGTACCGGCGTCGCTGATGGCTTGCCGGTCTCAGGCCGGCGCCACCTCCCGCCGCAAAAAGGCCTGCAGGGCCTCGCGCACGGCCTGGGGTTGTTCGTGCACCACCCAGTGGGTGGTGCCGGGCAGATGCTGCACCCCCAACTGCTCCACCCACTGCTCCAGGCCGTCCAGCAGCGCCGGTTGCAGCGCCGGGTCGCTGTCGCCCCACAGCACCTGGGTGGGCACGGTGATGCCCAGCATATCGGGTGGCAGCACCAGGTTCCGGATGGCGGTGTCGGAGGCTGCATCCCCCGGGCGGGGTGGAACCAGCGGGCTGGCACCGTAGTAATGGCAGGATCCGTGCACGCCCAGACTCCAGTGGTCCTTGTAGCGCTGCTGCAGTGCGGGCGTCAGCCAGTCCGGCAGCCTGCCCTCGGGTGTCCGGAAAAAGCCCAGCATGCGTTCCCAGCCGTTGTCGGCCAGCAGGGCCGGGGCGTCAGGGCGGCGCAGAAAATGCATGTACTGGCTGGAGGCCTGTTGCACGGGGTTGCGCTGCAGTTCGCGCAGAAAGGTGGCAGGATGCGGTGCGTTGAGGATCATCAGCCGCTGCATGAGCTCGGGGTGGCGGTTGGCCAGTCCCCAGGCCAGGGCGCCGCCCCAGTCGTGGGCGACGACGCAGGCTGCGGGGGCGCCCGGACTTTCGATGGCGATCAGGGCGGCGAGGTCCTGCAGCAGTAGCCGTGCCTTGTAGTCCTCGACCGCCGCCGGCTGGCTCGACTGCCCGAAGCCGCGCAGGTCCGGGGCGACACAGCGCCAGTGCGTGCCGAAATGCTGCAGCATGCCTTCCCAGATGAAGCTGCCTTCGGGAAAACCGTGGAGAAACAGCAGCAGGGGCTTGCCGCTTTCGCCGCTGACGCGGCAGTGCAGGTGGATGCCGTGGGGCAGCTCGTGAATGCAGGTGGTCAGCATGGTGCGCTCCTTGCGGGGCGCTGGCCACACGAGCGCCTCCAGGCGCTAATCTTGCGGGGGCTGCGGCTCGGCAGGCGTCGCCGTGGTGACGTCCGGCAGTTCGGGGGACGCGGCGGCGGGCTGGGCCAGACCTTCGGGATGGCACCAATGCCACAGCAGCTGGGCGACATCATCCACGCCCTGCTTCTTGAGAGCGGAGAACATGCGCACTTCGCCGCCGCCAGCATTCAGTCGCGTGATCGACAGCACCTTGGCCTGCTCGGCGCGCGTGAGCTTGTCGGCCTTGGTCAGCAGCACCAGGAATTTCAGCCCTTCCTGCACGCGCGGGCGCACGGCGTCGAGCAGGGCTTCATCCAGTTCGGTCAGGCCCAGGCGCGGGTCGCACAGCAGCACGATGGCCGACAGGCTTTCGCGGCTGACCAGGTAATTGAGCATCACGCGCTGCCAGCGTTGCTTGTCCGAGCGCGAGACGGCGGCATAGCCATAGCCGGGCAGGTCGGCCAGCACGGCATCGGTCACGCCCTGCTTGCCCAGGGAAAACAGGTTGATGTGCTGGGTACGGCCGGGCTTCTTGGAGGCGAAGGCCAGCTGCTTTTGCTGGGTGAGCGTGTTGATGCACGTGGACTTGCCGGCGTTGGAGCGGCCCACGAAGGCGATTTCGGGCACCTCGATCTTGGGCAGGTGGTGCAACTGCGCGGCCGTGGTCAGAAAGCGCGCCGTGTGCATCCAGCCCATGGCCAGCTTGGGATCGATCAGGGAGGAAGTGTGTGCGGCCTCGGCAGCCGGCGCGGCAGGATTCATGGTGTGGTCAATCTCTCGGGGCCTCATTGTAGGTTCCCCCATGAAACGGCGCCCTCGGCGGGCTATAGGCCGGCGGCACAGGTTCACGCAGCCTGGCACGTCGCATGAAGTCGGTGCACTCCCGGGCAGGGATGCCAGACGATGGCGTCGGCCGGCCGCACTGCCGCGAAGGCGTCGCTGCACGCACGCCACTCCCGCAAAGCCAGCCAGGGGAAAGCGGCGCAGCCGCCCGGGGGGCGCCGTCAGACCTCCTCGCTCCAGCAGAACCCGTCGCGCGCAATCATGGCGCTGGCCGCGCTGGGCCCCCAGCTTCCCGCCGCGTAGCCGCGTGGCCCCGAGGTGTCATTGCGCCAGTGCTCGAGCAGGGGCTCCACCCAGCGCCAGGCCTGCTCCTGTTCGTCGCTGCGCACGAACAGGTTCAGCCGGCCCGCGATCACGTCCAGCAGCAGGCGCTCATAGGCACCCACGCGCTCGGAGCCGAAGCGCTGGTCGAAATCCAGGTTCAACTGCACGGGCGACAGCGAAGGGGCGGCGCGGCGCTGGGAGGCGTCCTGGGCCAGCAGGTGCAGTTCCAGGCCGTCCTGGGGCTGAAGGTTGATGACCAGGCGGTTGGCGCTGCTGGCCGGGCTGTTGAAGATGGGGTGGGGCACGGGCCGGAAATTGACCACGATGTGGGCGTTGCGTCCGGCCAGCCGCTTGCCCGTGCGGATGTAGAAGGGCACGCCGGCCCAGCGCCAGTTGCTGATTTCGGTGCGCAGGGCCACGAAGGTCTCGGTCTGGCTGCCCGGGGCCACGCCCTTTTCCTGCGCGTAGCCCGGCACGGGGCGGCCCTGGGACAGGCCCGGCAGGTACTGGCCGCGCACCACATGCTGGCCCAGGGTCTCGGGCGTCCAGGGCTTGAGCGACTGCAGCACCTTGAGCTTTTCGTCGCGGATGGCATGGGCCGTGGCGTTGATGGGGGGCTCCATGCCGATGGCGCACAGCAACTGCAGCGCATGGTTTTGCACCATGTCGCGCAGGGCGCCGGTCTGGTCATAGAACGCACCACGGCTTTCCACGCCCAGTTCCTCGGCGATGGTGATCTGTATGTTGGCGATGGTCTCGCGCCGCCACAGGGGCTCGAACAGCGCATTGCCGAAGCGCAGGGCAAACAGGTTCTGCACCGACGGCTTGCCCAGGTAGTGGTCGATGCGGAACACCTGTTCCTCGCGCAGCACCTTGCGCAGCGCGGCATTGATGGCCTGGTTGGAGGCGAGGTCGTGGCCCAGCGGCTTTTCCAGCACCACGCGGGTCTGGGGGCCGTTGAGCCCCTCGGCGGCAATCTGCTCGCAGACCGTGGTGAACAGGCTGGGCGCGGTGGCCAGGTACATGACCACGGTTTCGGCCGCACGCGCGTTCAGCACCTGGGCCAGGCGCGCATAGTCGGCCGGCTGCGACAGGTCCATGCGCAGGTAGTGCAGCAGGTCGGCGAACCGCGCGAATTCCTCGGCGCTGGGGCGCTTGGCCAGCTCCACGCCGTCGAAGCGGCCCTGTATCAGGGCCCGATATTGGGCGTGGCTGAGGTCGTCGCGGCCCACGCACACGATGCGCCCACCCTCGGGCAGATTGCCATGGCGGAAGGCCTGGAACAGCGCCGGCATGATCTTTCGCCACGCCAGATCGCCCGTGCCGCCGAACAGGACCAGATCGAAACCCATGTTGTCTCCAGAAATGCTTGCGCTGGAAATGGTAACTTGGTTACTCAATTGATGGAGATTTTCGGAAGAAATTCAGGCAGTGCTTGGAATTCATACATGTGGTTGTGTAATCAGGTTACTTTTCTGGAGGTACTCCCCTCGGGACGCCCTGCCCTATGGCTGGGCCTCGCGAAAGCAGGCTGCGGGCAGGCCTGGCACGTCCACGCGGCAGTGCATCAGGGCGCCCGCGGGCACGGGGGCCTGGCGCTCCTCTTCGGGGCGCCCGTGTGCGGCCGAAGTGATGTAGAGGGTTCGAAGGTCCTCTCCACCAAGGCAGACCATGGTGGGGCAGCGCACCGGTGTCTCCAGTCGCTGCAGCAGCTCTCCTTCGGGACTGAGCTGGAGCACGCAGCCGCCTTCGTACATGGCCACCCAGTAGTTGCCGCGGGCATCGACGCTGGCGCCATCGGGCCGGCCGCCGTACAGCCGGCCTTCGGTTCGCGGGGCAAAGGCCTTCCAGAGCGAGCGCGTGCCCAGCGTGCCCGACGCCAGGTCGAAGCCGAACCGGTCGATGCGGTGGGCCGGCGTGTCGGCCCAGTACATCCAGCGGTCATCGGGGCTGAAGGCCAGGCCATTGGCCGTGGTGCAGTCGCCGGCCATGCGCTGCACGGCATAGCCGCCGCCCTGTACGGCGCGCAGGCACCACAGCGCCGCCTCGGGCGCGGTCTTGGGGGCGAACAGCGAGCCGGCCCACAGGCGGCCCGCGCGGTCGCAGCGGCCATCGTTGAGGCGAAAGCGGCCGGGGTCATGGTCGAGCCGCGCGAGCATCGTGGTCCGACCGCTGGCGGGGTCAAGCAGGCCGAAGCCGTCGCGCAGGCCGATGACGATGCGGCCCTGGTCGGTGGGGGCGCAGCAGCCGGGTTCACTGGGTGTGGACCAGCTCTGCAGGACGCCGCTGTCCGGGTCCCAGGCATGGATGCGATGGCCCTGGATATCGCACCAGAAAAGCCGCTGTTCGGTGGGGTGCCAGAACGGCGATTCGCCCAGGGCGCTGGGCGGGACGGGAACGCGCTGCATGGCCATGGGCTGCCCTTGGTGGTGATCGCCATCCATTCTAGAAGCCGGCTGCCTATCGGTAGTGACCCAGATGGTGGTCCGCAGGGGGCTTGTTATGCTGGTCCTTCGTGCCTTGCTCCGGCGGCTGCGGTCCAGCCACAAACTGGGCCTGGAAACCGCGCCTTGGGCCAGCTGCCCACGGCAAGTTTGTGATCGATCAAGGAATGTGCGGATGCTGTGGCCCAGGCCGTGCAAGCAGGGTTCCTGACGATGTCAACCGCCGGGGTGGGATTGTAGAATCCGCCGAATTTTGCGCTTTCAACAACAGAACCACGCCCTCGATATGAAGTTGCTTGCCTCTTTGCTGACGGCTGCCATTCTTGCAGCATCTGCCTTTCCCGCATTCTCTGCCGGCGGGGCGCCTGCTGCCGCGCAGCCGAAGCCGGCCAAGGCCGATCTGGCAAAGGGTGAAGCCAGCTACACCGCCGTCTGCGCGGCATGCCACGCAGCCGACGGCAATTCCACGATTCCGCTGCAGCCCAAGCTGGCCGGACAGCACCCCGAATACCTGGTCAAGCAGCTGATGGAGTTCAAGGACGACAAGCGCAAGGACCCGGTGATGAAGGGCTTTGCCAGCATGCTCAGCGAACCCGACATGAAGAACATCGCGGGCTGGCTGCACGCACAGAAACCCAAGGACGGCTTCGCCAAGGACAAGGACCTGGTGGCCATGGGCGAGCGCATCTACCGCGGCGGCATCCAGGAGCGCAACATCGCGGCCTGCGCGGGCTGCCACAGCCCCAACGGTGCCGGCATTCCGGCCCAGTATCCGCGCCTGGCGGGCCAGCACGCCGACTACACGGCCACCCAGCTGACGGCCTTCCGCGATGGCAAGCGTGCCAATAGCATTCAGATGACACAGGTTGCTGCCAAGCTTAACGATCGCGAAATCAAGGCCGTGGCAGACTACATCGCTGGCCTGCGTTGATGCGGTCTCGGGTTCGGTGCGGGTCCTAGGGTAATCACCGGGAACCTATTTTTGTACTCACACCCCAAGTCAGGCGGGTCCATCGCAAGTGCGGATGGTCCCGCTTTTTTCATTCGGGCACTGGTTTCTTCTCTTTCATGTCAGACAACTCTTCAGGCGCCACTCTTGCCTCCTCCCGCCCGCAGGCTGCGCGCGCGGCCATGGAGCTGCTGGCGTCCATGCGCTTTGCGATCTCGCTGCTGAGCGTTATCTGCATTGCCTCGGTGATCGGCACGGTGCTCAAGCAGCATGAGCCGCTGGGCAACTACGTCAATCAGTTCGGCCCCTTCTGGGCCCAGCTGTTTCTGGCCCTCAAGCTCAACGCCGTCTACAGCGCCTGGTGGTTTCTGCTGATCCTGGCCTTTCTGGTGGTGAGCACCTCGTTGTGCGTGGCACGCCATGCACCCAAGTACCTGGCCGATCTGCGCAGTTTCAAGGAAAACATGCGCGAGCAAAGCCTCAAGGCCTTTGGTCACCGGGCTCAGGCCTCCGTGGCCGGCACCCCTGCGCAGGCGGCGCAGCGGCTGGGCCAGCAGCTGGTGTCGGGCGGCTGGAAGGTGCGCCTGCAGCAGCGGGACACGGTCGCGGGCCCCGGCACGGGCTGGATGCTGGCCGCCAAGGCTGGCGCGGCCCATAAGCTGGGCTATATCTCAGCGCACTGCGCCATCGTGCTGATCTGCCTGGGTGGCCTGTTCGATGGCGATCTCATCGTGCGTGCCCAGATGTGGCTGGGAGGCAAAACACCTTATACCGGAGGCGGCCTGATCTCCGAGGTGTCGGACCAGCACCGTCTGTCCGAACGCAACCCCACCTTCCGTGGCAACCTCCTGGTCACCGAAGGGGGCACGGCGGGCACGGCCATCCTGGCCCAGTCCGATGGCGTGGTGCTGCAGGAACTGCCTTTTGCCGTGGAACTCAAGAAGTTCATCGTCGAGTACTACTCCACCGGCATGCCCAAGCTGTTTGCCAGCGAGGTCGTCATCCATGACAAGGCCACGGGCGAACGGCTCGAAAAACGTATCGAGGTCAACCACCCGGCCAGCTACCGCGGCATCGAGATCTACCAGTCGAGCTTCGACGACGGCGGCTCGTCGGTGAAGCTGCAGGCCGTTCCCTTCGAGGCCGGGGCCAAGGCCTTCGAGGTCGATGGCGTTGTCGGCGGCTCCAGCGAATTCACGCGCAGGCGCGCCGATGGCCGCGACGAGGCGCTGACCCTGGAGTTCACCCAGCTGCGCACGATCAATGTGGAGAACTTCGGGGGCGCGGGTACTGCGGGCGGTGCCGGCGGCAGTGCCACCGACGTGCGCAAGGTGGACTTGCGCCAGGCCCTGGACGAGCGCCTGGGGGCGGCCCACAAGACGGTCACCAAGAAGGAGCTGCGCAACATCGGCCCGAGCGTGGGCTACAAGCTGCGCGATGCATCGGGCCAGGCGCGCGAGTTCCAGAATTACATGCTGCCTGTGGACACGGGCGACGGCCAGCCGGTGTTCCTGCTGGGCGTTCGCGACAGCCAGGCCGAACCCATGCGCTATCTGCGCGTGCCGGCCGATCCCGAAAGCTCCATGGACACCTTCATGCGCCTGCGCGGCGCGTTGCAGGATGCGGGCCTGCGCGAGCGGGCCGCCAGGGCCTATGTGGCCAAGGCCGTCGATGCCTCGCGCACCGAGCTCAGCGGGCCGCTGGCCCAGTCGGCCATGAAGGCCCTGGAACTGTTCGCGGGCATCACCGACAAGACCGGTCCCGATGGCCGCCCGCTGGGCGGGCTGCAGGCGATTTCGGACTTCATGGAAAGCAATGTGCCGGCGGCCGAGCGCGAACGCGCTGGCGAGGTGCTGGTGCGCATTCTCAACGGCGTGCTGTTCGAGCTGGCCCAGATCGTGCGCACCCAGGCCGGCCAGGCCGCGCTGGAGCCCAGCGAGCAGACCCAGTCCTTCATGACCCAGGCCGTCTTCTCGCTCAGCGATGCGCAGTTCTACCCTGCGCCCATGGCCTTCATGCTGCAGGACTTCAAGCAGGTGCAGGCCAGCGTCTTCCAGGTGGCGCGCGCGCCGGGCAAGAATGTGGTCTATCTGGGCTGCCTGTTCCTCATCATCGGCGTATTCGCCATGCTCTATGTGCGCGACCGCCGCATCTGGATCTGGCTGACGCCGCATGAAGGCGGCAGCCTGGCCGAGATGGCCCTGTCCACCAACCGCAAGACCCTCGATGGCGACCGCGAGTTCGCCACGCTGGCCGGCAAGCTGATCGGCGCCGAGCCCCTGCACAAGAAAACCCCCGGAGGTTCCGCATGAACACCGCCACCACGACGACGCTGACCCTGAACGAGGGCTTCTTTGCCCGACGCAACTGGTTCGACTGGGTGTTTGCCGCCCTGGTGGCGGCAGGCCTGCTGTACGCGCTGCAACGCTACGGCGAGTACATGGACGTCTATGAGAAAGGCATTTTGCTGGGCACCATTCCTGCCGCCATCTGGCTGGGCTGGTTCTGGCGCCCGCTGCGGGGGCTGATGCTGGTGGTGGCCGGCCTGTCGCTGCTGGCCATCGCGCTGTACCAGGGGCCGGAGGGGGCGCAACTGGCACGCTCGGACACGGTGTTTGGGCTCAAGTACTTCCTGTCCAGCCAGTCGGCCATCCTGTGGATGAGCATGGTGTTCTTCATCAGCACCGTGTTTTACTGGATAGGCATGTTCGCGCGCGGCGAGGGTACGGCCCTGTCCCTGCTGGGGTCGCGCCTGGCCTGGCTGGCCGTCACCCTGGCCCTGGTGGGCAGCATGGTACGCTGGTACGAGAGCTATCTGATCGGGCCCGACGTGGGCCACATCCCGGTCAGCAACCTCTACGAAGTGTTCGTGATGTTCTGCTGGATGACGGCGCTGTTCTATCTGTACTACGAGCAGCACTACGACACGCGCGCCCTGGGTGGCTTCGTCATGCTGGTGGTCAGCGCGGCCGTGGGCTTTCTGCTGTGGTACACGCTGGTGCGCGAAGCCCATGAGATCCAGCCCCTGGTGCCGGCGCTCAAGAGCTGGTGGATGAAGCTGCATGTGCCGGCCAACTTCATCGGCTATGGCACCTTTGCGCTGGCCGCCATGGTGTCCTTTGCCTACCTCATCAAGCAGCAGGCCACCGAGACGCGCTGGTACAAGCTCGCGCCGCTGTGGCTGCTGGGCGTGGTGCTGTGCTTCGAGCCCATCGTCTTCCGCCAGGGCGCGACCGAAAACGGCGGCAGCTACTGGATGGTGTACTTCGGCATCTCCGCTCTGATCGTGGCCGGCATCCTGCTGGCGCGCAAACGCATTGCCGAGCGCCTGCCCAGCTTCGAGCTGCTCGACGACGTGATGTACAAATCCATCGCCGTGGGCTTTGCCTTCTTCACCATTGCCACGGTGCTGGGCGCGCTGTGGGCCGCAGAGGCCTGGGGCGGCTACTGGAGCTGGGACCCCAAGGAGACCTGGGCGCTGATCGTCTGGCTGAACTACGCAGCCTGGCTGCACATGCGCCTGGTCAAGGGGCTGCGTGGAACGGTGTCGGCCTGGTGGGCCCTCGGGGGCCTGGCCATCACCACCTTTGCCTTCCTGGGCGTGAACATGTTCCTGTCGGGCCTGCACAGCTACGGCGAGCTCTGAGCGAGGCTTCGCTTCCCCCGCAGCCGCATGCGTCCAGGCGCATGCGGCTTTTTCGATGGGCGTAGCATGGAACCTGCGTGGCCTCCAAGGCTCCATGCATTGCAGGCATTCATCGGAGATTCCCATGCTGATTCGCTCCCACCACGATGGCTTCCAACATCCGCGCAGCAGCGAGATCACGCCACGCCAGGCCTATGTGCGGCGCCGCGCCTGGCTGCAGTCCCTGGCAGGCGGTGCGGTTGCCGCCGCGCTGCCGGTGTGGGCGGCCGGCGCGGACCGACCCGGCAAGCTGCCGGCCCTGGCCTCCGTGGCATCGCAGGTGCCGGGGGCCAGCACCATGGAGCGCGTGACGGCCTATGCCGATGCCACGCAGTACAACAACTATTACGAGTTCGGGCTGGACAAGGGCGACCCCGCCAAGCAGGCCCATGCGCTCAAGACCCGGCCCTGGACCGTCAAGGTCGAGGGGCTCGTGCAGAACCCGCAGACGCTGGACCTCGATGCCCTGCTCAAGCTCGCGCCCATGGAAGAGCGCATCTATCGCCTGCGCTGCGTCGAAGGCTGGTCCATGGTGATTCCCTGGGTGGGCTATTCGCTGGCCGAGTTGCTGCGCAGAGTCCAGCCCCTGGGCAGCGCCAGGTACGTGGAGTTCGTCACCCTGGCCGACAAAACTCAGATGCCCGGCCTTCGCAGCGGCGTGCTGGACTGGCCCTATACCGAAGGATTGCGTCTGGACGAGGCCATGCATCCGCTGAGTCTGCTGGCCTTCGGCATGTATGGCGAGCTGCTGCCGCCGCAAAATGGCGCGCCCCTGCGTCTGGTCGTGCCATGGAAGTACGGCTTCAAGAGCGCCAAGAGCATCGTCGCCATCCGCCTGACCGACAAGGAGCCCGGCACGGCCTGGAACAAGGCGGCGCGCAACGAATACGGGTTTTATTCCAACGTGAACCCCGATGTGCCGCATCCACGCTGGAGCCAGGCCACCGAGCGGCGTATCGGCGAAGACGGCCTGTTCGCAAAAAAACGCAAAACCTTGCTGTTCAACGGCTACGAAGCGCAGGTAGGCCAGCTGTACGCGGGCATGGACCTCAAGAAGTTCTATTGATGGCGGCCGCTTCGGGAGGGGTTGTGCAGCGCATGCTGCTGCACCGTGCGGCCAGGCCGCTGGTCTTTCTGGCGTGCCTGCTGCCCTTTGCCTGGCTGCTGGGAGCGGCCATGACCCATGCGCTCGGGGCCAATCCTGCCGAAGCCCTGTTGCGCTCCACGGGGGACTGGACGCTGCGCTTTCTGTGCCTGGTTCTGGCCGTGACACCGCTGCGCCAGGCCCTGGGCCTGACGGCGCTGGCACGCTTTCGGCGCATGCTGGGCCTGTATGTGTTCTTCTACGCCGTGTTGCACCTGCTGTGCTATGCCTGGTTCGACATGGGGCTGGACTGGGGCGAGATCGTGCATGACATCCCGAAGCGGCCTTTCATTCTCGTGGGCTTCATGGCCTTGCTGCTTTTGACGGTGCTGGCGCTGACCTCGCCACAGTGCGTGGTGCGGGCCCTGGGGGGGAGGCGCTGGCAGGCTCTGCACCGCGGCCTTTATGCCGTCGTGCCTCTGGCCCTGTTGCACTTTTTCTGGATGCGGGCCGGAAAGAATCATTTTTCCGACGTGGCCGTGTACGCGGCCATTCTCGGCCTGTTGCTGGCCTGGCGCGCAGGCCGTGCGCTGCGCTTGCGGCGCGGCGCGGTCCGCTAGCCGGCGACTGCGCGCAGGGCCGGGCGCAGCTGGCGCGTCACGGGGTCGATGTCGGCCGTGGGCAGTTGGTAGTTGCGTTGGTCGAACAGGTCGATGCCGCACTGCAGGCCTTCGAGCCAGTTGAAGAGGTCGGTGATGGCCTTGGCACCCATGATGGGTGCGCCATGCTGAGGGACGATCATGTCGATCTCCAGCTGGCGGGCCATCTGCACCCACAGGCGCAGGATCTTGTTGGACACCATGTAGCGGCGGTGAAAGCCTTCCATGCGCGCGATGTGCGGCACCAGATCGGTCACGGGCACCTGGGCCTCGACACCGTTCATCAGTGACACGCCCAGATCGCCCGTGAACAGGATGCGGCTGACCGGGTCGTAGAAATGGAAATTGCCTTCGGCATGCAGAAAATGCGCGGGCAGCAGATGCAGTTCATGGCGCCCCAGTGGCAGGCGCCCACCCGAATCCGGAACGCCGATGACACGGTTCTCCGTCTTGCCCACCTTGGTGAAATGCGGGGCGAAGCGTTCCCAGATGCGAGAAATCACGAGCTGGGCGCGGGTGCTGGTCATCCAGCGATCCAGCGAGGCGATGATGTCCGGGTCGGCATGGGAGGCGATCAGGTACGAGAGCTTGTGGGGCGCGAAATGCCGCGACATGCCCATGAACAGCTCGTTGAAGGCCAGGTTGCCCCCCGGATCGATGATGGCACCCGTGTCGTCGTCGACGATCAGGAACTGGTTGGCCTGGATCGCCTGTCCGTCCTCCTCGATGAGGTCGGTGAACATCAGACAGGCGTGGCTTTTGTCTCGGTAGAGTTCTACGGGCATGGCGGTTTGTCGAGGGACAAGAGAGTCACTCTAAGCGCCATGCCATGCTGCGGTGTTGATGTGCATCAAGCCGCGGCGCAGCTGGGGGATCAGTCGGCCGGCTGCTTTCGTGGGTCTGGCGTGCCGGTGGACGTGGTGCTTTCCAGCACGGAGGCGTCCGCAGGACCTGCCGGCAAAGGCGCTGCGACAGGCGCTTGCGTTGCCTGCTCGGGCTTGTTGGAGATGCCCAGGGTCTGGGGCAGGGTGGCCCGGGTGGCGGCGGCCGGAGCGCTGGGCATGAACAGCGGGCCCTTCTGGCCGCAGGCGGCCAGGGTCGCCGCGCAGGCTGCAAGGGCAAAGCCTCGGACTAGAATTTGCTGGACTTTCAACATCCGCGAATTGTAATGACCGACCTCGAATTCCTGAACCTTGCCGATCGACTGCTGCTGGCGGTGGAGCAAGGCTGCGATCGCATCAACGATGAGACCGATGCCGACCTCGACGCCCAGCGCACGGGAGGCCTGGTGACCCTGGTCTTCGCCAATCGCAGCCAGATCGTCATCAACCAGCAAAAGCCATTGCACGAAATCTGGCTGGCGGCCAAGGCCGGAGGCTTCCACTACCGCTTCGACGAGGCAAGCCAGACCTGGATGGACACCAAGGGAGCGGGTGAATTCTTCGCCAACCTGAGCCGCTATGCCAGCGAGCAGTCGGGCCTGGCGCTGCGGTTTTCCGCGCTGTAGTTTCGCCGCCTCCGAAAGCACAAAGCCCGGCCAGGCCGGGCTTTGTTGCGCAAGGGCGGACGCTCAGTTGCGGAACAGGTCGAGGATGCGGCTGCGCTCTTCGCTGGCCGGCGGTGGCGTGGCGCCGGCTGCGCCCGTGGCGGCATTGTCCATGCCCAGGCTGCTGACGCCGCCGTTGCGGGCATTTTCCTCGTAATACCACTCGCCACCCATGTTCACGACACCCGGGGGCACGGCCATTTCGGCCACGGGAACACCCTTGAGGGCATGCTGCATGAAGCTGATCCAGATCGGCAGGCTCAGGCCGCCACCGGTTTCGCGGCTGCCCAGGTTACGCGGGGTGTCGTAGCCGATCCAGGACACGGCGGCGAGCGAGGGCTGGAAGCCCGCGAACCAGGCATCCACCGAATCATTGGTGGTGCCGGTCTTGCCATAAAGGTCAGGACGCTTGAGCGTGGCCTGGGCACGTGCAGCCGTGCCGACCCGGGCCACGTCCTGCAGCAGACTGTCCATGACGAAGGCGTTGCGTGCGTCAATGGCCTGGGGCAGCTCCTGCACGGGCGGGGGCGTGAACTCGGAAAGAATGCGGCCCTTGTGGTCGGTGACGCGGGCAATCAGCCAGGGGTTGACGCGATGGCCGCCGTTGGCGAACACCGAATAGCCGGCCACCATCTGCAGCGGTGTGACCGAGCCTGCGCCCAGTGCCATGGTCAGGTAGGCCGGATGGCGGGCAGCATCGAAGCCGAAGCGCGTCACCCAGTCCTGGGCCGTCTTCGGGCCCACGGCCTGCAGCAGGCGGATGGAGATCATGTTCTTGGACTTGTTCAGTCCCGTGCGCATGCTCATCGGTCCGTCATAGCGGCTGTCGTAGTTCTTCGGCTCCCAGGGTTGGCCGCCGGTGACGCCTGCGCTGAAGAACAGCGGTGCGTCATTGATCATGGTCGCGGGCGAGAAGCCTTTTTCCAGCGCCGCCGAGTAGATGAAGGGCTTGAAGCTGGAGCCGGGCTGGCGCCATGCCTGGGTCACGTGGTTGAACTTGTTTTTCTGGAAGTCGAATCCACCCACCAGGGCGCGCAGGGCGCCGGTCTGGGGCACCAGGGCCACGAAGGCGCCTTCGACCTCGGGCAGCTGGGTGATTTCCCAGCTTCCCCTGGGCGTCTTGACCACCCGGATCACGGCCCCGGGTCGGATCTTGATGTTGGGTGGTGCCTTGGGGTTCAGCCCCGATTCGGCAGGCTTGAGTCCGTCGCCCGTGATCTCGATCTGCTCGCCATCGGCGCGGGCTGCCAGGATCTTGCGGGGGTTGGCGTCCAGCACCACGGCGGCCAGCACGTCGCCGTTGTCGGGGTGATTGGCCAGGGTGTCGTCGATGGCGTCCTCGCGGTCCTCGGCATCGGCGGGCAGGGCCACGAACTTCTCGGGGCCGCGGTACTTCTGGCGGCGCTCGTAGTCCATGATGCCGCGGCGCAGCGCGCTGTAGGCGGCTTCCTGTTCGCCGGCGTTGATGGTCGTGTAGACGTTCAGGCCGCGGGTGTAGGCTTCGTTGCCATACTGGGCGAAGATCAGCTGGCGCGCCATTTCAGCCACGTATTCGGCATGGACGCGGGTGTTGTAGGTGCCCGAACGGATCTTCAGCGGTTCGGCCTTGGCTTCCTGCGCCTGGGCCGCAGTGATGAAGCCGTTTTCCTCCATCCGTTCGATGATGTAGAGCTGGCGCGAACGGGCACGCTTGGGGTTGCTGATCGGGTTATAGGCCGATGGGGCCTTGGGCAGGCCGGCCAGCATGGCCGCCTCGGCCACCGTGATGTCCTTGAGCGGTTTGCCAAAGTAGGCTTCGCAGGCGGCGGCAAAGCCATAGGCGCGATTGCCCAGGTAAATCTGATTCATGTATATCTCAAGAATCTGATTTTTGGTGAGCAAATGCTCTAGTTTGAATGTCAGTAAAACTTCGTAAATTTTGCGAGTGAACGTCTTTTCCGAAGAAAGATAGACATTGCGAGCCACTTGCATGGTAATGGTCGAAGCACCCTGGCTCTTGACGCGCCCCAGGTTGGCCAGGGCGGCACGCGCCATCCCCTTGTAGTCCACCCCGCCGTGCTCGAAAAAGCGCGTGTCTTCGATGGCCAGCACAGCGTCCGTCATCACCTTGGGACTGTCCTGGATGGGCGTCAGAGTACGCCGCTCTTCCCCGAATTCGCCCAGCAGGGCTCCTTCACTTGAATAAACGCGCAGCGGCAGCTTGGGCCGGTAGTCGGCCAGCTCCGACACGTCGGGCAGATTGGGATAGGCCATGGCCAGGGCCACGGCGACCGTCAGCATCAGGGCCAGCGCGCCGGCCACGGCAATGCCCACCAGCCACAGCAGGGCCTTGGGAAACCAGTGCATGGGCTTGGCGTTCTGGGAGGAGCGAGGCTGTGAGGCCTGGGGTTCTCGGGAGTCGGAGGACGGCATGTCGCAGGATGTGCTGGAGAGTGGGGCATTATAAAAATGCCCTCCCCAGAAGGTCGGTAGGAAAGGGCGAGAGGCAGCTGCCAGCGTGCCAGCCAGGCAGCCATCCTAAGTCAGCCCAGGCGCCGACATGCAAGCAGGGGTGCATTCCTGTGCCTTTTGACAGTTCGCAAGAATGTCTGTTTTTGGCCACTTTCGGGCGCTAGCGTCAGCCAGCGATCATGAACGCCGTGGTTTCTTGCTGATAGCATGCGGCCTAATATGTGAGGGTTTGTTGCGTTCTTTACATACACAAGAAGAGGGAGGGCAAGTTGATTGCTGTGGGATCCTTATTCAGTCGTCAGCCCGCACCTCTGCTAGGCGTCGACATCAGTTCCTCGAGCGTCAAGCTCGTGGAGTTGTCGAAGGCCAAGTCCGGGGATCTGCTGCTCGAGCGTTGCGCCATCGAGCCGCTGGAGCGTGGGTGGATCACGGACGGCAACATCGAGAAGTTCGATGAGGTTGCCGAGGCGCTGCGCCGTCTGGTCAAGAAAAGCGGCACGCGCACCAAGAACGTGGCCATGGCGCTGCCGGCTTCCGCGGTCATCACCAAGAAAATATCCCTGCCCGACGGCATGGGAGAGCAGGAGCTCGAAGTTCAGGTCGAGTCCGAAGCCAACCAATACATTCCGTTTTCGCTCGATGAAGTGAGCCTGGACTTCTGTGTCATCGGGCCCTCGGTGAACTCCCCCGGCGATGTGGACGTGCTGATCGCCGCGTCGCGCCGTGAAAAGGTTCAGGACCGCCAGGGCCTGGCCGAAGCGGCCGGGCTCAAGCCCGTCATCATCGACATCGAACCCCATGCCTCGCGCATGGCGGCGCAGCGTCTGATCGCCCGCCTGCCCAACCAGGGCACCAATGCCCTGGTGGCCTTGTTCGAGGTCGGTGCGCTGACAACCAGCATGCAGATCCTGCGCAACGACGAAGTGCTGTACGACCGGGACCAGGCCTTTGGCGGCGCCCAACTGACCCAGCTGATCGCGCGCCAGTACGGCTTTTCCCAGGAAGAGGCCGAGTCCAAGAAGCGCAGCGGCGAATTACCCGAGGACTACGGCTCGGCCGTTCTCAAGCCCTTTGTCCAGAGCATGACGCAGGAAGTGTCGCGGGCCCTGCAGTTCTTCTTCACCAGCACGCCGCACAACCGCATCGACCATATCCTGCTGGCCGGAGGCTCGGCCCCGCTGGCCGGCCTGTCCGAGGCCATCACCCAGCAGACGGGCTTTGCCTGCAGCCTGGTCAATCCCTTCGATGGCATGGATGTGGGCAGCGCCGTGCGGCTCAAGCGCATGGCGCGCGAGGCACCTTCCTACCTCACGGCCTGTGGTCTGGCCATGCGGAGGTTTGTCTCGTGATCCTCATCAATCTGCTGCCCCACAGGGAAGCGGCGCGCAAGCGGCGCAAGGAGGCATTCCAGGCCACCATGGTGCTGTCGGCCCTGATCGGCCTGCTCATCGCCGGTGCGGTGTACTGGTGGTTCCAGATGATGATCGAGGACCAGCAGGCCAAGAACGGCATATTGCGTGCCGAAATCACGCAGCTGGAAGCCCAGATCAAGGAGATCGCGGGACTGGAAAGCGAGATCACGGCGCTCAGGGCGCGGCAAAAGGCGGTCGAAGACCTGCAGTCGGACCGCAATCTGCCCGTGCACATGCTCAACGAGCTGGTGGCGCAGCTGCCCGATGGTGTGTTCATCAACAGCATCAAGCAGGAAGGCCTCACGGTCGCCATGCAAGGCACGGCCCAGTCCAACGAGCGGGTTTCCGAGATGTTGCGCAACCTTTCCGAAGGCACGCCCTGGTTCTCCAAGCCTGAGCTGGTGGAAATCGTGGCCAGGACGGTGGCGGTGTCGGCCAAGGACCAGCGACGGGCAGCGGCGTTCACACTGCGCTTTCAGTTGACGCGTGCCAGCGATGCGGAAAAGAACCTGTCCGAAGCCGCCAAGGCTGCAGCCAATGCAGGAAAGCCCCAGTAATGGCCAAGAAAAAGAAAAAAGACATCGACTTCTCCGCGTTGCAGGAGAACGTACAGCGCCAGTTCCGCGGCCTGGATCCCAACGATCCTTCGCGTTGGCCGATGCTGCCACGCAGCCTGCTTTGCATCGCCATTGCTGCGGCGGTGGCGGGGCTGATGTGGTTTGTACTGCTCAAGGACTATGAGGAGACGCTGGAGCAGGAACGCGCCACCGAGGCCACGCTGCGCGAGGATTTCCGCGTGAAGCTGGGCAAGGCCGTCAGCCTCGATGGGCTGAAGAAGCAGCGCGAGCAGGTTCAGCAATACGTGACCCAGCTGGAAAAGCAGTTGCCGAGCAAGGCCGAGATGGCGGCCCTGCTGTCCGACATCAACCAGGCCGGCCTGGGCCGCAGCCTGCAGTTCGACACGTTCCGGCCGGGCTCCATGGTGGTCAAGGAGTACTACGCGGAGCTGCCGATCTCGCTGAAGGTGACGGGCCGCTACCACGACATAGGCGCCTTCGCCTCCGACGTGGCCTATCTCTCGCGCATCGTGACCTTGAACAATCTGAGCATCACGCCCGCCAACAAGGATGGCGGCGAGCTGCTGAGCATGGAGGCCACGGCCCGCACCTTCCGCTATCTGGATGCGGAAGAAGTGAAGGCCCAACGCGCCGCGGCTGGAAAGGGTGGCAAATGAGGCAGCTGCTTTGCAAGGGCCTGCTGATGCTGGCCAGCGGCATGGTCCTGTCCGCGTGCTCCACCTCGGACGAGGAGGAACTGCGGTCCTGGATGGCACAGGAGCGCGCCAACGCCAAGCCCCGCATCACCCCGCTGGAGGAGCCCAAGACTTTCTCGCCCCAGGCCTACCTGGGCGCCGAGGGCATGGACCCCTTCAATGCCCAGAAGCTCATGCAGGTGTGGCGCAAGGAAATGGCCCAGGCCAATGCCAACGCCAGCCTGATCGCTCCCGAGCTCAGCCGCCGCAAGGAGCCGCTGGAAGCGGAGCCCCTGGATTCCATGACCATGGTGGGCAGCCTGGACAAAAAGGGCACGCCCACGGCCCTGGTCAAGGTGGGAGCCCTGCTGTACCAGGTGCGCCTGGGCAACTACCTGGGCCAGAACTACGGGAAGATCACACGGATTACAGAGACCTCCATTCAGTTGCGGGAAATCGTCCAGGACGGGGGCGGAGACTGGATAGAGAGAACAAGCACGCTGGAATTGCAGGAGGGTAGGAGATGATGGGCTCGCATCGCGACATGTTGAACAAGGCACGCTGGGCGGTGGCTCTCGGCGGATGTCTGCTGGGATCCATGGCCTGGGCGCAAGCGGTCATCGAGTCGGTTTCCGGCACGCTCCAGGGTGGCTCCGAAGTGGTGCGCGTGGAATTGTCCGAAGCCATGGCCTCGGACCCGACAGGATTCGCCATCCAGTCGCCCGCGCGCATTGCCCTGGACTTCCCGGGCATGACCAATGCCACGGGCAAGTCCATGGTGGACATCAACCAGGGCAATCTGCGGTCCATCAACATCGTGGAAGCCGGAGGGCGCTCGCGCCTGGTCCTGAACCTGAAGGCCGCGACCTCGTACCGCACGGAGCGCCAGGGCAAGGCCCTGCTGATCCTGCTGGACCCCGTGGGCGCTTCGTCCGCAGGCGTCAAGCCCGTGGAGCCGCGTGTGTTCGAAACCAAGGTGGCGTCCAGCGACGCCCAGGCCATACGCGATGTGGACTTTCGCCGCGGTGGCGACGGCTCGGGCCGCATCGTCGTCGGCCTGAGCAGCAGTCAGGTGGGTGTCGACCTGCGCCGCGAGGGCAAGGAACTGGTCGTCGACTTCCTGCGTTCCTCGCTGCCCCAGGGCCTGCGGCGCAAGCTCGACGTGGGCGATTTCGGCACGCCGGTCCAGACTATCTCCACCGTGCAGCAAGGCGATCTGGTGCGCATGCGCATCCTGCCCGTGGGCGACTGGGAGCACAGCGCTTACCAGAGCGACAGCCAGTTCGTGGTCGAGGTCCGCCAGAAGAAGGTGGACATGGGCAAGCTGACCCAGGGTCCGGGCTTTTCGGGTGAAAAGCTGTCCCTGAACTTCCAGAACATCGAGGTGCGCTCGCTGCTGCAGGTCATCGCCGATTTCACGAATTTCAACATCGTGACCTCGGACACGGTGTCGGGGGCACTGACCCTGCGCCTCAAGGATGTTCCCTGGGACCAGGCGCTGCAGATCATCATGGATGCCAAGGGCCTGGGCATGCGCAAATCGGGCTCGGTCCTGTGGATCGCACCCAAGGACGAGATCGATGCCCGGACCAAGCGCGACTACGAAGCCGCCATGGAAATCCAGAAGCTCGAGCCCCTGCGCACCCAGGGCTTTCAGCTCAACTATGCCAAGGCCGCCGATATCCTGGTGCAGATTTCCGCCACCTCCGGCTCCACGGGGTCCAGCACCTCCACGCGCTTTCTGTCGGAGCGTGGCTCGGCCATTTCCGAGCCCCGTACCAACCAGCTCTTCGTGACCGACACGCCTGCCAAGCTGGAGGAAATGAAGGCCTTGCTGTCCACGCTGGACGTACCCGTACGCCAGGTGCTGATCGAGGCGCGCATCGTCGAGGCCCGTGATACCTTCGGGCGCGCCCTGGGTGTGCGCCTGGGCGGTGGCGATCTGCGGGCCCAGCGCGGCGGCGATGGCGGCTACAGCATCGGCGGAGACAACCGTGTGGCGTTTGGCACGGGCTATGACAATGCCACGGCGTCGGCGGGCGCAGGTGGCACCGTCAATACCTCGGGCAGTTTCGTGAACTTGCCGGCCACCCTGTCGGGTGTGACGGGCTCGGGCACCTTTGCCATGTCCATCTTCAATGCGGCGGCCAATCGTTTCCTGACGCTGGAATTGTCGGCCATGGAAGCAGATGGCCAGGGCAAGATCATCTCCAGCCCGCGCCTGATGACGGCGGACCAGACCAAGGCCCTGATCGAGCAGGGCACGGAATACCCGTATTCCGTGACGGCGCCCAATGGCGCCACCACCATCGCCTTCAAAAAGGCGGTTCTGAAACTGGAAGTCACTCCCCAGATCACCCCCGAAGGCGACATCATTCTGGATCTGGACATCAACAAGGACTCCCGCGGCGAGACCACGACCCAGGGCGTTGCCATCGATACCAAGCACGTGAAGACCCAGGTTCTGGTGCAGAATGGCGGCACCGTGGTGATTGGCGGTATTTTTGAATTGGAAGAAACCAATCAGGAAAACAAAATCCCTGTATTGGGCGACGTGCCGGTTCTTGGCAATCTTTTCAAGAGCCGTACCAGGACGTCTACCAAACGAGAAATGCTGGTCTTCATTACACCAAAAATGATTACCGAAAATTCCGTAAAACGTTGAAGAAATTTAAGGGAGATAGTCGATGAGAAGCGTATTGATGGCTGCCATGGTGGCGGCGGTGCTGACCGCTTGCGGTGGCGGTGGTGGAAATGCAGGCAGCAATCCCAATGGAGGAACCACGCAGCCTACGGTTTCCAGTGTCGAGTTTCTGCTGGACAAGAGCGTCATTACCAATTCCGGATCCGATTCTGCGAACCTGACGGTGACGGCCCTGGCCGCCAACCGCAATCCGGTGGCCAATTCCACGGTTGCCGTGACGGTCGATTCCGGTATTTACACACCGGTGACCACGGTGACGGATGCCAGTGGCCGTGTCACGGGCAAGATCGAAATTGGCGGCAATCGTGCCAATCGCGAAATCCGCTTCAACCTCAAGGCCGGCGATCAGACGGGCGCGGGTGTGGTGACGGTGACCGGCAGCCAGATCATCCTGACCTCGGTACCTGCCATGCCTTTGCCTGGCCAGCCGGTGCAGGTCACGGCCAAGGTGTCCGACTCCAACGGCGCAGGCATTGCCGGCGTACCCGTGGCCCTGTCCGGTTCCGTGCTCAGCAGCGCGCTGACGTCCCAGACGGACACTGCCGGCATTGCCCGCTTCTCGTCCTTCAATGCCCCCGCAACTCCTCAGGTGTATACGTTGCAGGCCAAGGCTTCGGGCGTGACCCTGGAAAACCAGGTCACGGTTTCTGGCGGTACCTCCCAGGTTCCCGATGCCGTTGGCGTGGTCAGTGCCGCCAGCCTGTCCATCGTGCCCAACACCGTCAAGCCCAATCTGGATGGCGGCACTACCAATGTGGCGCAATTGCGGGCCCTGTTCCTGGACAAGGACAATCGTGCGATCCCCAATATGCGCGTGCGCTTCGAAATCGTTGCACCCGGCCTGGGCGCTGGCGAATCCATTTCGACGGGCAACCAGACCGTGATTTCCAATGCCAGCGGCATTGCCGTGGCGCAATACATTCCCGGTGTGCGCACCAGCGGTCCTACCGATGGCATTAACATCAAAATGTGCTTTGCACGTTCGGATGCCGAACTGGCCTCCTATGCCACCAATTGCCCTGCCTCCAATTCGCGCACTGGCAGTCTGACGGTGGCCAGCGAGCCTGTGTCCATCACCATCGGCGACAACAACGAACTCGAAAAAGGTGCAAACAATCTCACCTACATCAAGAAGTTCGACGTGGCCGTGGCCAATTCCTCGGGCGAAGCCGTTTCCGGCGCCAAGGTATCGGCCAGCGTCGACATTCTTCGCTACGGCTTCGGCAGCTTCGACAACACCAAGCTGGCGCATGCCGTGGGTTCCGGTACCTGCCTGAACGAGGACATCAACCGCAATGGCAGCCTTGATATCGGTGAGGACGCCAACAAGGATGGCCGTCTGACGCCCCCCAAGGCAGACATCGTCGTGTCCTATACGGAAGGCGTGTCCACCACCGGAGCCAACGGTCGCATGGCCGTGCAGGTGGAGTACCCGCAGAACGTGGCGACCTGGCTGACCTACAAGCTCATCGTCACTTCCAGCGTGGCAGGCTCCGAAGGCCGCGCAGAGCGCGTCTTCACGACGGGCTTTGTGGAAGGCGACGAAAAGAACGGCTCGTTCCTGATCTCGCCCTACGGCCTGACCTCGGTCTGCCTGCCTGAGTGAGTGAGCCCCAGGTGACCGGTTCCCTGCGTGCTGCCGGCCAGGTGCCGGTGGTCGCCCTGATCGGCCTGCCGGGTTCCGGCAAATCGACCATAGGCCGCCAGCTGGCGCGCCTGTGGTCCATGCCCTTCGTCGATTCCGATCTGGTGATCGAGCAGCGCATAGGCTGCAGCATCCGCGAGTATTTCGAGCGTGAGGGTGAGCAGGCTTTCCGCGACGCGGAGGCCCAGGTCATCGATGAGCTGACCGGCGCCGGCAACCGCCTGCTGCTGTCCACGGGCGGCGGCGTGGTGCTGCGGCCCGAGAACCGGCGCCACCTGCATGGGCGCGCCCAGGTCTTCTACCTCAAGTGCTCGCCCGAGGACATCGCGGCGCGCCTGCGCAATGATGCGACCCGGCCCCTGCTGCAGGTCGAGGACCCGGCCCAGCGCCTGCGCGATCTGCTGCAGCAGCGCGAGCCCCTGTATCTGGAAACGGCCCATTACGTCATACAGACCACGGGCCTGAGCGTGGCCCAGGCGGCCCAGCGCGTGCGCATGCAGGCCGAGCTCTCCTGAGTGGATTCGGCCTGAACCTGGCCCCGGCGCCCGCCGGGGCCTTTTTCATTAAGATCGCTACCTGCGCCGCGCCTGGCTGGTGCTGGCGCAACCTTTCCATCTCCCCGCGCCGGAGCGACACCATCTTGTCCACTGCACTCCAACCGTCCGCCGTTCAGACCGTGACCATCGATCTGGGCGAGCGCTCCTACCCCATCGCCATCGGCACCGGCCTGCTCGACCAGGCCGCCACCTATGCGGACCTGCCGTCCGCAGCCCAGGCTGTCATCGTCAGCAACGACGTCGTGGCCCCGCTGTATGAACCCGCGCTGCGCCGGGTGCTGGAGCAGCGCTACAAGAGCGTGCGCACCGTGGTGCTGCCCGATGGCGAGGCGCACAAGGACTGGCAGACGCTGAACCTGATATTCGACGGCCTGCTCGGGCACGGCTGCGACCGCAAGACGGTGATGTTCGCGCTGGGCGGTGGCGTGATCGGCGACATGACGGGATTCGCTGCCGCCAGCTACATGCGCGGCGTTCCCTTCGTTCAAGTGCCCACCACGCTGCTGTCCCAGGTGGATTCCTCGGTGGGGGGCAAGACCGCCATCAATCACCCGCTGGGCAAGAACATGATCGGCGCCTTCTACCAGCCCCAGCTGGTGGTCTGCGATCTGGTCTCGCTGGACAGTCTGCCCGGGCGCGAACTCAGTGCCGGCCTGGCCGAGGTCATCAAGTACGGTCCCATCGCCGACATGGATTTCCTGGCCTGGCTGGAGCAGAACATGGAGGCCTTGCGCGCACGCGACCGCCAGGCCCTGGCGCATGCGATACGGCGCAGCGTCGAAATCAAGGCCTGGGTCGTGGGCCAGGACGAGAAGGAGGCCGGACTGCGCGCCATCCTCAACTTCGGCCACACCTTCGGCCATGCCATCGAGGCAGGCATGGGCTACGGCAACTGGCTGCATGGCGAAGGCGTGGGGGCCGGCATGGTCATGGCGGCCGAGCTGTCGCGCCGCCTGGGCCTGGTGGACGAAGCCTTCGTGCAGCGGCTGCGCGCATTGATCGAACGCGCCGGCCTGCCCGTGCGCGGCGCCGTCATCGATGCGGGGGACAACGCGGGCCGCTATCTGGAGCTGATGCGCGTGGACAAGAAATCCGAAGCCGGGGAAATACGCTTCGTGCTCATCGACGGGCCGGGCAAGGCCATCATGCGCTCCGCGCCCGATGCCCTGGTGCGCGAGGTCATCGACGCCTGCTGCGCTGCCTGAACCGGGAGCTGCTAGAGTAGGCCTCGTCAGCATGATGAGGCGATCGAATGCAGAACCTGGCCCTGGCTCCCCATGCCTGCGACGCGGCGCGCAGCCGGGGGCGGCGCTTCGCCGAGGCGCCGGCACCCACGCGCAGCGATTTCCAGCGCGACCGCGACCGCATCGTCCATTCCTCGGCCTTCCGGCGGCTGGTCTACAAGACCCAGGTTTTCGTCAACCACGAAGGCGACCTGTTCCGCACGCGCCTGACCCATTCGCTGGAAGTGGCGCAACTGGGCCGCTCCATCGCGCGTTCGCTGCGGCTGGACGAGGATCTGGTGGAGGCCATCTGCCTGGCCCATGACCTGGGCCACACGCCGTTTGGCCATGCAGGCCAGGATGCGCTCAATGCCTGCATGCAGCCGCACGGCGGCTTCGAGCACAACCTGCAAAGCCTGCGCGTGGTCGACCGGCTGGAAGAGCGCTATCCGGCCTTCGACGGACTCAACCTGACCTTCGAAACGCGCGAGGGCATTCTCAAGCATTGCTCGCGTGCGAACGCCGAGCTTCTGGAGGAGCGCGAGCCCGGGGGCGTGGCGCGGCGCTTTCTGCAGGGCAGCCAGCCATCGCTCGAAGCCCAGCTGTGCAATCTGGCCGACGCCATCGCCTACAACGCCCATGATGTGGATGATGGCGTGCGCTCGGGTCTGATCACCATGGCCCAGCTGTGCGATGCCGTGCCGCTGTTCGCCCGCTACCACGAAGCCACGCTGGCCGAGCATCCCCAGCTGTCCATGCCGCTGGCCGAGCGCCGCCTGCTCTACGAAAGCATCCGGCGCATGCTCAGCGATCAGGTCTATGACGTCATCGACGCCACGCAGCAGCGCATCGCCCAGGCCAGGCCCTGTTCTGCCGACGAAGTGCGTGCCCAGCCCGGTCCCCTGGTCGGCTTCAGCGACAACATGCGCCAGCAGTCGCTGCAGCTCAAGCAGTTCCTGTTTCGCAATTTGTACCGCCATGCCCAGGTCATGGAGACCATGGAAGGTGCCCGGCGCATGGTGGACGAACTGTTCGCTGCCTACATGGTCGAGCCCGAACGCATGAAGCCACGCTTCGTGCAGCGTGCCCTGTCCGCGGAAACTCTGTCGCAGCGCGCACGCGTGGTGGCAGACTTCATCGCGGGCATGACGGATCGCTATGCAGCCCGCGAACATGAGCGGCTGACGGGGCTGCGCCTGCTGGGCTGAGCTGCGACAATCCCGAGCGGCAGCAGCCTGGTGGCGGCGCCGCTAGAATGCGGACCCTGCGTGCCAAGGCAGGGAGGGCTTCCCGGACGGTTTCGCGATGTCTGGGGGCGCGGAGCCCCCGTTTGCATTTTGGAAGGCACAGCCATGACCGATACCCACCAAGAGATTCGCGCGGACGAGTTTCCTCCTGTCACCGTGATCGAAGACACGGTGCATTGGCTGGAAAAGGCCGTGATCGGGCTGAACCTGTGCCCCTTCGCCAAGGGCGTGCACGTCAAGGGCCAGATCCATTACACGGTCAGCCAGGCGAGCGACGCCGAAGGCGTGGCCGCCGATCTGCACCGCGAGCTGGAGGCGCTGGCCGAGGCCTCGCCCGACAAGCGCGACACCACATTGCTCATCCTGCCGCACGCGCTGCAGGATTTTCTGGACTTCAACGACTTTCTCGAAGTGGCCGATGCCATGGTCGAAGAGCTGGACCTGGGTGGCATCCTGCAGGTGGCCTCCTTCCATCCCCAGTTCCAGTTCGAGGGCACGGAAGTCGATGATGTGACCAACTGCACCAACCGTTCGCCCTATCCCACGCTGCACCTGCTGCGCGAGGACAGCATCGACAAGGCCGTGGAAGTATTTCCCGAGGCCGAATCCATTTACGAGCGCAACATGGAGACGCTGGAGAAGATCGGCATCGAGGGTTGGCTGGACCTGGGCGTGGGCGCACGCTGCCCCGTGGCCCATGCGGGCAAGCGGGACCAGTCCGAATGAAGAACCGCTCCACCAGGCAGCCGCCCCGTCCCGAACAGGACGTCGCCCAGCAGTTGGGCCTCCAGCCCGGTCAGTCCATCGAGCTGCTCAAGGCCCTGCACATTCTCACGCGCGACGGCAAGCTCAACCAGGACTCGCGCCGCAAGCTCAAGCAGGTCTACCACCTGTACCAGTTCATTGCGCCCATCCTTGATGAGCTGTCGCAGGATGGGCACGAGGTCAGCCTGGCCGACCACGGTGCGGGCAAGTCCTATCTGGGCTTCATCCTCTATGACCTGCACTTCAAGGCGCTGGGGCGTGGCCGCATCTACGGCATAGAAACCCGTGCGCCCCTGGTAGAGGCCTCGCAGAAGCTGGCGGCCGAGCTGGGCTTCGAACGCATGGACTTTCTCAACATGTCCGTGGCCGAATCCACGCGCACAGACTCCATGCCCGCACGGTTCGACGTGGTCACGGCCCTGCATGCCTGCGATACGGCCACCGACGATGCCATCGCCTTCGGACTCGAGAAAAAAGCCAGGGCCATGGTGCTGGTGCCCTGCTGCCAGGCCGAGGTCGCGGCCTGCCTGCGCCAGAACAAGGCGCTGAGCCTGGCGCGCACGCCGCTGGCCGAGCTGTGGCGCCATCCCATACACACGCGGGAAATGGGCAGCCAGCTCACCAACGTGCTGCGCTGCCTGTACCTGGAGGCCAGCGGTTACCAGGTCACGGTGACCGAACTCGTGGGCTGGGAGCACAGCATGAAGAACGAGCTCATCATCGCGCGCTACACGGGGCAGAAAAAGCGCAGCGCCGCCGAGCGGCTGCGTGCCATCCTGGCGGAATTCGGCCTGCAGGAGGCACTGGCACTGCGCTATCCACTGGCCCAGGCAGAGGCCTGAGTCCGCCTGCTCACGCCTGTCGGGCCTGGTACCAGGCCGTGCCGGCCTCGTCCATGCGGCGCTCCACCTGACCTGCATGCATCAGGTGGTTGAGGCAGGCCAGGCTCTCGCCCGTGGCCATGCCCAGCAGGGCGGGACTCGATTCGCTGATGGGGCGCGAGAACAGCGCGCCAAAGACATCGACGGCACGCCGGGGCTCGGCCAGCGCAGCCAGCAACCGGTCGTTGGCCCGCTGCTGGCCCGCCACCAGTGCATCGATGCGCGCATGCAGGCCACGGAAGCACTCTCCGTGCGCGGGCAGTACCAGCACATCATCCGGCACCTCGCGCCTGACCTTGTCCAGCGAGGCCAGCCAGTCGGCCATGGGATTGGCTTCCGGCTCCATCGGGTGAACCGACACGTTCGATGAAATGCGTGGCAGCACCTGGTCGCCCGATATCAGCAGCTTCAGGTCGGGGCAGTACAGGCTGGCGTGTTCGGGCGAATGGCCGCTGCCCACGACCACGCGCCACTGGTGCTGTCCGATGCGCAGTTCCTGGCCATCACGCAACCGGTGGTAGCTGTCGGGCAGGGCGTGGATGTGCTTGCCGAAATTGCCGAAGCGCGCACGGTAGGACTCCAGCGCACCATCGCTCCAGCCTGCGCGGCGGTAGAAGGCGATGGCATCGGGCGGTGCCTCGCGGCTGCAGTCCGATACCACCACACGGCAGTTCAGGTACTCCAGGCGCGTCATCCACAGCGGCACATGGAATTTGCGCGTCAGCCAGCCGGCCAGGCCCACATGGTCGGGGTGCATGTGGGTGACGATGACCCGGGTCAGCGAGCGCCCGTCCGAGGACTGGGCGAACAGCCCGCGCCAGGTGGCGACGCCCTCGTCCGTGCGGGCCCCTGTATCGACGATGGCCCAGCCCTCGCCGTCGTCGATGGCCCAGAGGTTGATATGGTCCAGCGCATAGGGCAGGGGCATGCGTATCCAGAGCACCCCCGGAGCAACTTCCAGCGTCTGGCCGCTGGCGGGCGGTGCCTCGAAGGGATAGTCCAGCACCGGCCTGGCGGCGGCATCGGAAGGGGTGGGGGCTGCGGTTTTCTGATCCATGGGGGCGTCCTTGTTCCTTGGCTGGCGCGGCAAAGGCTCCCGCAGCGCAGCGCTTGGGCATCAACGATACGCCTTGCGGCGCCACGGGGCTGTCACGGGCTCGTCACAGGCCGCTCCTACATTGCTGGAGTCAATCAATGGGGGGAGGGCGCGGCCTTGCTGCGGGTCCCCTGTAACAGAGGGATTTCCGCATGAAGATGAAGATGTTGTGCAGCGCGCTGGCCGGTGCCTCGCTGCTGTTGAGCGCCTGTGGCGGCAGCGATGGCTCGTCCGCTTCCACGCCGACCAAGAACGTGCTGTTCTTCCTGGGCGACGGCATGGGCATCACGACCATGACCGCAGCGCGCATCTACAGCGTGGGCGAGGACGGCGAGCTGACCATGGACAAGCTGCCCGAAACGGCCTTCGTCCATACCTTCTCCAACGATGCCCAAGTCACGGACAGCGCGCCCTCCATGGCCGCCTACATGACCGGCGTGAAGATGAACAACGAAGTCATCTCCATGACGCCCGAGACCCGGGCCACGGATGCCAGCGGCAAGGCCTACCACAACAACTACGACAGCACCTGCCCCAGCGGCAACGGCCAGGCCGTCCCCACCCTGCTGGAGCAGATGAAGACGGCCGGCTACGGCACGGGCGTGGTCTCCACCGCGCGCATCACGCATGCCACGCCGGCGGCGACCTATTCCCATGTCTGCCATCGCGACGCCGAGAACACCATCGCCGCGGCCCTGGTGCCCGGTGGCGCCGGCTACAACAGCAAGCTGGGTGATGGCGTGGACGTGATCCTGGGCGGCGGTTCGTACTACTTCACACCCAAGGCCGACGGCGGACGCCGCAACGACAGCCGCAACCTGATCGCCGAGTTCAAGACGCAAAAGTACAGCTATGCGGCGAACAAGAGCGAATTCGACAAGCTGCCCGTGGACGGCAGCAAGATCGCCGGCCTGTTCACCAAGGACCACATGGCCTATGACCTGGACCGCGATGCGACCAAGGAACCCAGCCTGGCCGAAATGACGGGCAAGGCCATCGACGCGCTGGCCGCCAAGAAGAAGGGCTTCTTCCTGATGGTGGAAGGCGGACGCATCGACCATGCGCTGCACGCCACCAATGCACGCCGCGCGCTGCAGGACACCGTGGCCTTCGACGACGCGATCAAGGCCGCGCTGGACAAGATGAACAAGCTCGACCCCGGCCTGAAGAACACCCTGGTGGTGGTCACGGCCGACCATGACCACACGCTGCACCTGAACGGCTATGCCGCGCGCACGGGCAAGACCGAGGCGGGCAAGCCCGGCGTGCTGGGCCTGGTCAAGAACTACGTGGACGGCAAGGCATCCACCGACGTGGACGGCAATCCCTACACCATCCTGGGCTTCGGCAACGGTCCCAAGCGCCTGGCCACGCGCGGCCCCATCGACGCGGCCTCGCTGGAAAGCCCTGACTACCTGCAGGAGGCCGTGGTGCCCCTGGCCTCCGAAACCCACGGCGGCGGCGACGTGTTCCTGGGTGCCCAGGGCATGGGTGCCGACACGTTCTCGGGCGTGATCGACAACACCGCTGTCTTTACCCTGATCAAGAAGAGCATCGGCTTGCAATGAAACAGCCCCTGAGCGAGCGCGTCGCTGAACCCTTCCTCCCTTCGCGGAAGGGGGGCGACGCCCTCGCTGCAGGGGGGCCCTTGCTCGGCGTCTCCCGTCTGGGCCACGCCGGCTTCATGCGGTCACGGCACGCTGCAAGGCCAGGGTCTGACACCGCACACAAGGCATTCAAAGTATTCAAGGAATTTCACATGCATCCGATCCTCCACAAGACCTCCCTCGCCCTGGCTGCGGCCGGCGCCATGGCGCTGCTGGCGCCTGCGGCCCACGCGGCCGGCGAGGCCAAGAACGTCATCTTCTTCCTCGGCGACGGCATGGGTCCGGTCACCGTGACCGCAGCCCGCATCTACAAGGGCGAAAAGCTGCTGGCGGAAAAGCCGGGCTCGCTGGCCAGCAGCGAGCGCGCCAACCTGACCATGCAGTCCCTGCCTTTCGCCAGCCGCATCAAGACCTTCTCGCGCGACGGCCAGACCACCGACAGCGCGCCCTCGATGGCGGCCTACATGACCGGCGTGAAGATGAACAACGAAGTCATCTCCATGTCGGCCGAAACCCTGGCCTACGCAGCCAACGGCCAGCAGTACATCAACGGCGAGGACTCCACCTGCCAGCCCGGCAATGGCCAGCCCGCCCAGACCCTGCTGGAGCTGTCCAAGTCTCTGGGCCGCTCGGTGGGCGCCGTATCCACCACGCGCGTCGGCCATGCCACGCCCGCGGCCACCTATGCCCATATCTGCAATCGCAATGGCTACAACACCATTGCCGAGCAGTCCGTGCCCGGCCATGCCAACTACAACGCCAAGCTCGGTGACGGCATCGACGTGCTCATGGGCGGCGGCCAGCGCAACTACCTGCCCAAGTCGGTCAATGCCAGCAGCAAGCGCACGGACACGGCCAACCTGGTGGACATGATGAAGGCCAAGGGCTACTCCTATGTGGCCAAGGGCAGCGAACTGGCGGCCCTGGACGCCACCAAGGCGCCCAAGCTGCTGGGCCTGTTCACGCAAAGCGAAATGGCCTACGAACTGGACCGCGTCAAGCAAAAGCTGGACGAGCCCAGCCTGTCCGACATGACCAGCAAGGCGCTGGACGTGCTCAGCCGCAATGACAAGGGCTTCTTCCTGATGGTCGAGGGCGGCCGCATCGACCACGCGCTGCACGGCACCAATGCCAAGCGCGCGCTGGAAGACACGCTGGCCTTCGACAAGGCCATCGAGACTGCCATGGCCTACATGGAAAAGAAGGACCCGGGCCTGAAGAACACTTTGATCGTGGTCACCGCCGACCACGACCACAACATGGTGTTCAACGGCTACTCCAAGATCGGCAACCCCATTCTGGGCAAGGTGCAGGACTACCAGACCGGCCAGATGGCCAAGGCCCAGGACGGCAAGCCCTACACGACGCTGGCATTCGGCAATGGCGGCCGTCCCAACACCACGGCGTCCAGCCAGGTCAACCCCGAAGACGGCAACAAGCCCTGGATCGCACCGGCCCGTGGCGCATCGCGCGACGATGTCACGGGCGTGGACACCACGGACGACAACTACCTGCAGGAAGTGGGCCTGAACCTGGGCACGCCCGGCTCCGAAACCCATGGTGGCGGCGACGTGATGCTGTTCGCCGGTGGCGCGGGCGCCAAGATCTTCAAGGGCACCATGGACAACACCCGGGTGTTCTCCAAGGTCCGCGAAGCCGCAGGCCTGTGATCCTTTGGTGACCGTTTTATCCTTCGTTGGCTAGCCGCCGACCCCTGGCCGGAGCCGTGGTGCCATGCACCCGGCGCCGGTTTTTTCGCATTTGCCGGATTCCATGATGCACTCCCTTTCGACGCCGCGTGCGGCGCGCCATATCCTTGCGGCCGCGCTGCTGGCCTGTTCCGTCACCGCAACATGGGCCGCCGAGCCGGCCAAGGCGGCGCCTGCCGCCAGCGCTTCCGATGCCGTGGCGCGTGCCACGGCCGCCGTGCAGGCCGCGCCCGAGGCCGACCTGCGCATCACCTACGAAGCCATGAGCATCGGCAGCGACGGCGTGCAGCGCAGCAGCGTCTACACCAACCGTGTCTTTCGCCGCAAAGGGCAGCTGTGGATAGAACGCGAGATGCCCGCCGCGCTGCGCCAGAGCCAGGACCACGGCCATGACCATGCCCACGGCCCCCATGCAGGCCATGCCCATGACGAAGCCCGCGCCGCGCCGCTGTCCATCCGCCGTGCCGACGATGGCAAGGTGGCGGTGGAGGTCGTGCTGGCCAAGCTGCGCCGCGTCATCAGCGTGGACCTGGCCCACCATGGCAACGTGGGCTACGGCGGCTCCTTCGACAACGTCTACTGGATCGTGCCGCCCACCGCCCTGCAGGGCATGGAGCGCGTGGGCAAGGCCCAGAACGGCGTGCAGCGCTACCGCGGCACGGCCAACGAACAGACGACCGTCGTCGACTGGGACGTGGCCAGCCAATTCGCGCGCCGCATCGAACGCAGCGATGCCCACGGCACCGAGCGCATCGTCGTCACCGCCAGCAAGCTGCCCGCTCCCCTGGCCCAGCCCTGGAAAGCCATCGAGGGCTACGACAAGGGTGACTATTCCGACCTGCTGGACTGACCCCGCATTCCAATGCAAAAAGAGCTGCCCGAAGGCAGCTCTTTTTTATTCCCCAAGTCCCACACCTGTGCTCTGCTGCACAGCGCTTGGGACCGGCACTGCCCAAGATCAGAGGCGCCGGGCAAGAGCCGCCTTGCGGCGGGGGCGCCTAGCCGATGGCGCCGTCCCCCCGGGGGGAAGCCGCGCAGCGGCTCAGGGGGGAGCGTCAGACCTGCGCGCCGGAGTCCTTGACCACCTTGCTCCACTTGGCCGATTCGGACTTGATGTAAGTGAGGAATTCGGCCGGGGTGTCGATCACGACGTCGCCGCCCTGGTCGTTGATCTTCTTGATCACGGCCGGGTCCTTGAGCACCTTGGCGATGGCCGTGTACAGGCGCTGCTGGATGGGGGCCGGGGTCTTGGCCTGGGTCCACAGGCCGAACCACGAGGTGGCCTCGTAGCCGGGCACGCCGGATTCGGCGATGGTGGGCACATCGGGCAGTTCGGGCGAGCGCTTGGCCGTTGTCACGGCAATGGGGCGCAGCTTGCCCGAGCGCACGTGCTGGATGGCCGAAGGCATGTTGTCGAACATGATGGCGATCTGGTTGCCCAGCAGGTCGGTGATGGCCGGAGCGCTGCCCTTGTAGGGCACATGCACCATGTCCAGGCCCGTCATGGAGCGGAACAGCTCACCCGACAGGTGGATGGAACTGCCGCTGCCGGAGGAGCCGTAGTTCAGCTTGCCCGGGTTGGCGCGTGCATAGGCAATCATTTCCTTGACCGTCTTGAACGGCTGGCTGGGGTGGGCCACCAGCAGGTTGGGCACGTTGGCCACTCGGGTCAGCGGAGCGAAGTCCTTGATGGGGTCGAAGCCGGGCTTGCTGTAGAGCGCGGCATTGATGGCGTGCGTGCCCACGGTACCCATGAACAGCGTGTAGCCGTCAGCCGGCGCGCGCGCTGCAGCCACGGCACCGATGTTGCCGCCTGCGCCGGGCTTGTTGTCCACGATCACGGTCTGGCCCAGCTCCTGCTGCAGAGCCTGGCTGACGATGCGTGCCAGGATGTCGGTCGTGCCGCCGGCCGCGAAGGGCACGAGGATGGTGATGGGCTTGCTGGGGAAATTGTCCTGGGCCAGGGCGGCCGTGCCGGACAGGGTGCCGAGGCCGGCCAGGGAGGCGGCAGCCAGTGCCTGCAGGCCACGGCGACGGGAAATGCGGAAAGAGGGGTTGAACATCGAGGTCTCCTGATGCGGCAATAAGGTGGCAGGCCGGGCGCGCATGCCCGGCCAGGGCAATGCCCTGTGTAGCGCCCGCCATGGCGGCGGGCGCTTCCAGTGGTTCTTCTTGAAGGCGGTCGTGCCGGTGAAGGCGGGTGGTCAGACGGGGGCCACGCCCAGGGTGGTTCCACCGCAGATGTAGAGCACCTGTCCCGTGACGAAGCCGTTGTCGGGCGAGAGGAAGAACAGGGCGGCGCGCGCCACGTCCTCGGGTGTGCCCATGCGGCCCACGGCGATGCTGGCCAGGATGCGCTGGGTCTGGGGCGCGCCCTCGGGGTTGCTCTTGGTGAACAGCTCGGTGGCAATGGGGCCCGGGCCCAGGGCGTTGACCGTGATGCGGTCGCGGCCCAGTTCCATGGCCAGGGTGCGTGTCAGGCCGATCAGGCCGGCCTTGGTCGCCGAGTAGACGATGCGGTCGGGCTTGCCCAGGGCGGCGCGCGAAGACATGTTCACGATCCGGCCTTCGCCGCAGGCGCGCAGCGTGGGCAGGAAGGCCTGCACCAGCAGCATGGGGGCGCGCAGATGCAGTCCCACCACGTCGTCGAGCTGGGCGCTGGTGGCGTTGTCGATGGTGCCGGGGCGCGTGGCGCCCGCGTTGTTGACCAGAGCCACCACGTTGTGGGCGGCGGCGATGCGTGCCGCCGCGTCGGCCGTGGCCGGCTCGCTGGTCAGATCGGCCTGGTAGCTCACCAGCAGCGGATGGCTCCAATCAGGCAGCACGTAGTCCAGGTTGACCACGGCGCGGCCCTGGGCCAGCAGGGCCTCGGCGATGGCACGGCCGATGCCGTTGCTGGCGCCGCTGACCACGGTGACCGGCGTTGTGTGTTCCACGTTGCTCATGACGCGCTCAGACCTTTTCGAGGATCACGGCAATGCCCTGGCCCACGCCGATGCACATGGTGCACAGCGCATAGCGGCCACCCAGGGTGTGCAGCTGGTTGACGGCCGTGGTGGCCAGGCGCGCGCCGGAGGCGCCCAGCGGATGGCCCAGGGCGATGGCTCCGCCCCACTGGTTGACGCGGCGGTCATCGTCGGCGATGCCCAGGTCACGCAGCACGGCCAGGCCTTGCGCGGCAAAGGCTTCGTTCAGCTCGATCACGTCCATCTGGTCCAGCGTCAGGCCGGTCAGGGCCAGCACCTTGCGCACGGCGGGCGCGGGGCCGAAGCCCATGATGCGCGGGGCCACGCCGGCCACGGCCATGCCGACCACACGGGAACGGGGCACCAGGTTGTATTGCTTGGCCGCTTCTTCATTGGCCAGCAGCAGCGCGCAGGCGCCGTCATTGACGCCGCTGGCATTGCCGGCGGTGACGGTACCGTCAGGACGCACCACGCCCTTGAGCTTGGCCAGCGACTCGATGGTGGTGGCGCGAGGGTGTTCGTCCTGGCTGACCACGATGGGGTCGCCCTTCTTCTGGGCCAGGGTCACGGCCACGATTTCCTTGGCCAGGTAGCCGGCCGCGATGGCGGCGGCGGCCTTTTGCTGGCTGGCCAGGGCCATGCGGTCCTGGGCCTCGCGCTCGATCCTGAAGTCGTCTGCCACGTTCTCGGCCGTCTCGGGCATGGAGTCCACGCCATACTGCTGCTTCATCAGCTTGTTGACGAAGCGCCAGCCGATGGTGGTGTCATAGACGGCGTTGCTGCGGCTGAAGGCGCTTTCGGCCTTGGGCATGACGAAGGGCGCGCGGCTCATGCTTTCCACACCGCCCGCGATCATCAGGCGCGCTTCGCCCGACTTGATGGCGCGCGCCGCCGTGCCCACGGCATCCAGGCCCGAGCCGCACAGGCGGTTGATGGTGGCACCCGGGACATCGATGGGCAGGCCGGCCAGCAGGGCCGACATGCGTGCCACGTTGCGGTTGTCTTCGCCAGCCTGGTTGGCGCAGCCATACAGCACATCGGCCACGGCAGCCCAGTCCACGCCGGGGTTGCGCTCCATCAGCGCCTTGATGGGCAGGGCGCCGAGGTCATCGGTGCGCACCGAGGACAGGGCGCCGCCGTAGCGGCCGAACGGGGTGCGGATGGCGTCGCAGATGAAGGCCTGGTTGGACTGGCTCATGGTGTCTCCTGAGGGAAGTAATGAAGGTATGCCATGGCGCACCGCAGCGCGCCTGGGATGTGGTCGAAGGGATCAGGCCGCGGTGGCCGGCAGGATGGTCAGGCCGACGATGGTCTGCAGTTCGGCATGGGACAGGCCCGCCACGGTGTCGATCAGGCGCAGGCCTTCCGGCGTGCATTCCAGCGTGCACAGATCGGTGTAGATGCGCTTGACGCAGGACAGGCCCGTGAGCGGGTAGCTGCAGTCCTGCACGACCTTGCATTCGCCGGACTTGGTCAGCAGGTCCATCATCACCCAGGTCTGGCGCGCGCCCACCGCCAGGTCCATGGCGCCGCCCACGGCGGGAATGGCGCCGGCCTCACCCGTGCTCCAGTTGGCCAGGTCACCCGTGGCCGAGACCTGGAAGGCTCCCAGCACACAGATGTCCAGATGGCCGCCGCGCATCATGGCGAAGCTGTCGGCATGGTGGAAATAGCAGCCGCCCGGCAACAGGGTCACGGGCTGCTTGCCGGCATTGGTCAGGTCGTAGTCCTCCTGGCCTTCGGCGGGCGCCGGGCCCATGCCCAGGATGCCGTTCTCGCTTTGCAGGATGACCTCGCGGCCGGCGGGGATGTGGTTGGCCACCTGGGTGGGCATGCCGATGCCCAGGTTGACGTAGGCGCCGTCGAAGATGTCCTCGGCCACGCGGCGGGCCAGCTCTTGCTTGCTGCGTTTCTGGTAGCTGCTCATGCTAATGCTTTCGGCGTTGGCGGCGCTCATGCCGTTTTCTTGAAGCCGCCGGCCTGGGTGGCCACGCGGTCGATCTTCACGATCTGGCTCACATAGATGCCGGGGGTGACCACGGCCTCGGGGTCCAGTGCGCCCAGTTCCACGATCTCGTGCACGGTGGCGATGGTGTGCTTGGCGGCCGTGGCCATCACGGGGCCGAAGTTGCGTGCCGACATGCGGTAGGTCAGATTGCCCCAGCGGTCGCCCTTTTCGGCCTTGATCAGGGCCACGTCACCGTGGATGGGGTACTCCAGCACATAGTGCTTGCCGTTGATCTCGCGGGTTTCCTTGCCCCGGGCCAGCTCCGTGCCATAGGCCGTGGGGCAGAAGAAGCCGCCCACGCCGGCGCCGGCGGCGCGCAGGCGCTCGGCCAGATTGCCCTGGGGCACCAGTTCCAGCTCGATCTTGCCGCTGCGGTACAGCTCGTCGAACACCCAGCTGTCCACCTGGCGGGGAAAGCTGCAGATGATCTTGCGCACCTGGCCGCTCTTGAGCAGGGCGGCGAGGCCCAGGTCCCCGTTGCCGGCATTGTTGTTGACCACGGTCAGTTCGCGCGCGCCCTGTGCGATCAGGCCGTCGATGAGTTCGGTGGGATTGCCCGAGGTGCCGAAGCCCCCGATGAGAACGGTGGAACCGTCCTTCACGCCCGACAACGCCTCGGCGATGGTGTCGGTGATTTTGTTGATCACTTTGCTGTCTCCATGCTTGAAATGGACCCTCCGAGCCGCTTCGCGCCTTCCCTTGCGGAAGGCGGCAGCCGCGCCACGGGGTGCCCTTGCTTGCTGTCCCTGGCCCTGTCGCTCCGCTTCGAAGGCTGCGGGTGGCGCGTGGCGTGAGAGATGGCTAAAATGTTCGTATATAGAACAAAAGTTCGCAGAAAGAATTATAGGCCCATGACTCCAAACGCCGCTTCCGTAATTTCCACAGGTGAGATACCCGAGGAGGGCGGTGCGCCACGCCCGGGCGACAGCTACGTGCAATCGTTTGCGAGGGGCCTGGGCGTGATCCGCTCCTTCAGTGCCGAGGCACCCACCCAGACGCTCAGCGAGGTGGCCGCGCGCACCGGGCTGACGCGGGCCGGTGCGCGCCGGATCCTGCTGACCCTGCAGACCCTGGGCTATGTGAAAAGCGATGGCAAGCTGTTCCAGCTCACGCCGCGCATCATGGAACTGGGCTTTGCCTACCTCAGCTCCACGCCGCTGTGGAACCTGGCCGAGCCTGTGATGGAGCGCCTGGTCGACGAGGTCAAGGAGTCCTGCTCGGCCGCCGTGCTCGATGGCGATGAAATCGTCTACGTGCTGCGCGTGCACACCCACAAGATCATGAGCACCAACCTCAGCGTGGGCTCGCGCCTGCCGGCCTGCTGGACCTCCATGGGCCGGGTGCTGCTGGCCGGTGAAAGCGATGCCTCCCTGCAGGCGCTCCTGGCCAAGCGCGAACGGCGCCCGTTCACGGCCCTGACCGAACAGGACGATGCGCGGCTGCTGGAGCGCATCCTGCAGGTGCGGGCCCAGGGCTGGGCCCTGGTGGACCAGGAACTGGCCGAAGGCCTGATTTCCATCGCCGCGCCCGTCAGAAACGCCGCGGGACGTACCGTCGCTGCCCTCAACATCAGCGGGCAGGCCAATCGCAACAGTGCCGAAATGATGCGCGAGCAACTGCTGCCGCGGCTCCTGGCGGCCACGCAGCGGGTCAGCGAGCTGCTTCGGGCGTCGTCGCGCCTGTCCCTGTAATGCGCGCACGGCGCGGGCAGGGCGCTCCATAATCGCCGTTTCACGCACGCTTTCCGCTCCATGGCCCGCCTGCCCCGACTCACTCTCGCGGATTTGCCGCACCACCTGATACAGCGCGGCAACAACGGCGCCGATATCTTCGTCGACGCCCAGGACCGCGAAACCATGCTGGAGCTGCTGCGCGAAATGGCCCAGGCCCGGCAACTGGCCGTCCATGCCTATGTGCTGTTGCCCAGCCAGTTCCATCTGCTGGCCACACCGCGCACGGATGAGGACCTGCCCAAGTTCATGCAGGCCGTGGGGCGCCGCTACGTGCGCTATTTCAACGATCGCCACGGTCGCAGCGGCACGCTGTGGGAGGGGCGGTACCGGGGCACGGTGCTGCAGGCCAGCTGGGTGATCCCCACCATGGTCTTCATGGATGGTGCGCCCATGCGCGCGGACCTGGTCCAGCGCCCGGCCGACTGGCCCTGGTCCAGCTACGCGCACAACGCCGGCCTGAACAACGATCCCCTGATCCATCCGCATGCCGTGTTCTGGACCCTGGGCAATACGCCTTTTGCGCGCGATGCGGCCTATGTGGCCGCCGTCGAGGAGGGGCTGCCGGCCGAGGATCTGGAACGCATCCACCTGGCGGCCTTGCGTGGCTGGGCCCTGGGTGACGCCCGGTTCATAGACGATTTACAACAGCGCACGGAGCGCCGGGTGACCCGCCAACGTGCGGGCCGACCCCCGAGTCGCCAAGGCGACGGCACCACTGTGGTGCGTTAGCAGCCACTGACAGCAGGCAAGTGCTTGATTCCATGGACGTGGTTTGCGTGACTTTAATATGTCCCTCATTAATTTCCGATCTTTTTATTTTGGAATTAATTGGAATCTGACCCCAATATAAATTTATTGCATGGCTTGATGCATTGACTTAATCTTGCGTTCCCTGCGAAAAATTTGAGGATTCCGCCATGACGACGGCTGCCGAGATCAAGCATCTCCAAGACCACGGTCTGTATTCCAAGAGCAACGAGCACGATGCCTGCGGCCTCGGCTTCGTGGCCCACATCAAGGGCGTCAAGCGCCATGACATCGTCACGGGCGCGCTCAAGATCCTCGAAAACATCGACCACCGCGGCGCCGTGGGCGCCGACAAGCTCATGGGCGATGGCGCAGGCATCCTGATCCAGATTCCCGACCAGCTCTACCGCGAAGAGATGGCCAAGCAGGGCGTGGCCCTGCCGCCCGCGGGCGAGTACGGCGTGGGCATGATCTTCCTGCCCAAGGAGCATGCCTCCCGCCTGGCCTGCGAGCAGGAAATGGAGCGCGCCATCAAGGCCGAGGGCCAGGTGCTGCTGGGCTGGCGCGACGTGCCCGTGAACCGCGACATGCCCATGTCGCCCACGGTGCAGGAAAAGGAACCCATCCTGCGCCAGGTCTTCATCGGCCGCGGCACGGACGTGATCGTGCAGGACGCGCTGGAACGCAAGCTCTACGTGATCCGCAAGACGGCCAGCGCTGCCATCCAGAACCTCAAGCTCCAGCACAGCAAGGAGTACTACGTTCCCAGCATGAGCAGCCGCACCGTGGTCTACAAGGGCCTGCTGCTGGCCGACCAGGTGGGCGTGTACTACAACGACCTGTCCGATGAGCGCTGCGTCTCGGCCATCGGCCTGGTGCACCAGCGTTTCTCGACCAACACCTTCCCCGAGTGGCCGCTGGCCCACCCCTACCGCTACGTGGCCCACAACGGTGAAATCAACACCGTGCGCGGCAACTACAACTGGATGCTGGCGCGCGAGGGCGT
>JAIRVR010000001.1 GCA_031253795.1 Burkholderiaceae bacterium | reverse complement strand
CGAACTGCATCTCGATGTGGGGCTGGTTCTCGCCGCCGGCATCCGACAGCAGGCGCTGCAGCTCCAGCACGGTCTTGCGCGGCAGGATCACTTCCTGCTTGGGCACTTCCACGTCCAGCTGGCTGCTGGCAAAGGCCAGGCGGTGACCGTCGGTGGCCACCAGGCTCAGCTGCTTGCCCTCGGCCACGAACAGGATGCCGTTGAGGTAATAGCGGATGTCCTGCACGGCCATGGCGAAGGAGACCTGGCCCAGCAGATCCTTGAGCACCTTCTGGGGCACGCTGAAGGAGGGGCCGAAGGCCGCGGCTTCCTGCACCAGGGGGAAGTCCTCGGCCGGCAGCGTCTGCAGCGTGAAGCGGCTCTTGCCGCCCTTGAGCACCATCTTGCTTTGCTGGGTTTCCAGGCTCACGGTCTGGTCGCCGGGCAGGGTCTTGAGGATGTCGATGAGCTTGCGTGCGCCCACGGTGGTGGTGAAGTCGCCCGTGTCGCCACCGAGCTCCGCCGTGGTGCGGATCTGGATTTCCAGGTCGCTGGTGGTCAGCTGCAAGGCATTGCCGGTCTTCTTGATCAGCACATTGGCCAGGATGGGCAGCGTGTGGCGGCGTTCGACGATGCCGGACACCGATTGCAGGACCGCGAGAACTTTGTCTTGTGTGGCTTTCAGGACAATCATGTCAACCTCTGATATTCAGGATGCGGGTCTCGGTGGGAGCGGCGGCTCGCAGATGAGCCCCCTCTTGCCGCTCGAATCCCCCATTTTGCCGCGTAGACAGGACATGGATGGGGGAGTTTTCATCAACCCTTGAGAGTTTGTTCCAGCACGTGCAGCTGCTGGTTCAGCTCGGTCAGCTGCTGGCGTTCGCCGGCGATCTTGCGCACCGCATGCAGCACGGTGGTGTGGTCGCGGCCGCCGAACAGCTCGCCGATCTCGGGCAGGCTCTTCTGGGTCAATTCCTTGGCCAGGTACATGGCAATCTGGCGCGGCCGGGCAATGCTGGCCGGGCGCTTCTTGCTGTACATGTCGGCAACCTTGATCTTGTAGTAGTCGGCCACCGTCTTCTGGATGTTTTCCACGCTGATCTGGCGATTCTGGATGGACAGCAGATCACGCAGCGCCTCGCGCGCCAGCTGGATGGAGACTTCCTTCTGGTTGAAACGCGAGTAGGCCAGGATCTTGCGCAAGGCCCCTTCGAGTTCGCGCACGTTGGAGCGCACGTTCTTGGCCACGAAGAAGGCGACTTCCTCGGGCATTTCGGCATTCTCGGCGCGGGCCTTGTTGATCAGGATGGCCACGCGCATTTCCAGCTCGGGCGGCTCGATGGCCACGGTCAGGCCCGAGTCGAAGCGCGAGACCAGGCGCTCGTGGATGTTGGCCAGACCCTTGGGATAGGTGTCCGAGGTCATGACGATGTGGCTCTTCTTGGCCAGCAGGGCTTCGAAGGCGTTGAAGAACTCCTCCTGGGTGCGGTCCTTGTTGGCGAAGAACTGCACATCGTCGATCAGCAGCAGGTCCAGCGAGTGGTAGCGCTCCTTGAATTCGTCGAAGGTGCGCCTTTGGTAGGCCTTGACCACATCCGAAACGAATTGTTCGGCATGGATGTAGAGAACTTTGGCGTCGGGCTTGTCGGCCAGCAGCTTGTTGCCCACGGCGTGCACCAGATGGGTCTTGCCCAGGCCGACGCCGCCGTAGATGAACAACGGGTTGTACAGGTGGCCGGGCGAGGCCGCCACATGCATGGCCGCCGAGCGGGCCATGCGGTTGGCCGTACCCTCGACCAGGGTGTCGAAGGTCAGCGCGGCGTTCAGCCGGGTGCGGAACACCGGGGTTGCCGCATCCTCGTGGGTGACCGTGGGCACCGAGGTCACAATGGTTTCGGGCTGGGCCGAGCGCTCATTGACCGGTGGTCGAACATAAGTACGCACAACGCTTTCACGCTGAGCGAGCGCTAACTCCAGCGTCACGGGCTGGCCGTACAGCGATTCGAGCATGGCCGAAATGCGGCCTGCGTACTGGGCGCGGATCCAGTCGAGCTTGAAGCGGTTGGCCACATAGACGGTGACCTTGGAGAAGTCTTCAGCGACGTGGGCTGTCAGGGGTTTGATCCAGGTGTTGAACTGCTGCTCCGGCAGCTCCTGGCCCAGTTGTTCAACGCAGACTTGCCACAGGCCCTGGCCCGCGTCGTTCATAGGTTCCTCGGTCATTGTTGAAGTCTAGTTGTGGATAGGAGGAACGGTTGCGAGGCTGCCATTGTAGCTTTTACGGGAGTTATCCACAAAATATCAGAAGCTTTTCCTCTGCGTTGGCGCAAAGGGGGCAGGCATCCTACGGGATCGAAGGGCATTGCATCAAGTGGGCAACGCTGTGATAATCGCGGGTTTCCCTGAATGTGTTCAGGGTGATACGTCCCGTGCGCCTTCGGGCGGCCTGCAGGTTTTGGTGCCCGCAGCCGTTTTGAAGGTATTTCGACCGGCGGCCTTGAAAGGGCCTGCCCGCGCCAGGCGAAAGCCCGGGTGCAAGGCCGGATACGGGACCCTGGCAAAACTGAACCTCCTCAAGGAACCAACATGAAACGCACTTACCAACCCTCCAAGACCCGCCGCGCCCGCACCCATGGCTTCCTGGTCCGCATGAAGACCAAGGGCGGCCGTGCCGTGATCAACGCTCGCCGCGCCAAGGGCCGCAAGCGTCTGGCCGTCTAAGGCCAGCCATTGCTGGGCGGTCGGCGCGGTGCTCTCCGCCCCTGACAAGGGGTGTTTGTATGCAACGGCTGAAAACGCGTCCGCAATTCCAGGCGGCCATGGCGGCCGGCACGGTATCGCGTACCGCGCACTTCGCATTGCACCGGCTGGTGCTGGCGGAGGCGGCGGCTGTCACGCCTTCCACAGGGCCCGGATCCCAGGATCCGCAGGCCCTGTTTGGCGTTGGCGCCGTGCGCGAAGAAGCCTGGCTGGGCGCCATGGTGCCCAAGCGCTGGGCGCGCCGTTCGGTCACGCGCCATGCGATCAAGCGGCAGATCTATGCCGTGGGCGACGAACATGAGGCCCTGCTGCGCCGCGGCGCCCACGTGGTGCGCCTGCGCGCAGGCTTCGACCGGCACCAGTTCGTGAGCGCCAGCTCCGATGCGCTCAAGAGCGCCGTGCGCGCCGAACTGCAGCAGCTGTTCGCCCATGCCGCGCGGCGGCTGGCCGCGCCCCGGCCCGCGGGCCCGCAGGCCGAAAAGCCCCTGGGCCAGGAAAGTCAGGCTGGCGCAATGGCCGGAGCTGCGCCATGATGCAGCGGCTGCTGATGGCGCTGGTGCGTGGCTATCGGCTGATGCTCAGCCCCTGGCTGGGTTCGGCCTGCCGCTTCACCCCGACCTGCTCGGCCTATTCCCTGCAAGCGCTGGAAAGACACGGCGCTGCGGTAGGCTCCTACCTGACGCTGCGCCGGCTGGCGCGCTGTCATCCGTGGTGTGACGGGGGGCACGACCCCGTGCCAGAGCACAGGCCCAGGCTGTTCACGCGCCTGATGGCCGATCCCGGATCCACCCAAACGTCCTCACCTAAGAAGTCTTCATGAACGATATTCGCCGCACCATACTGTGGGTGATATTTGCCTTTTCGCTGGTCTTGCTATGGGACAAATGGCAGGTGCACAACGGCAAGAAGGCCACTTTCTTCCCCGCGCCGGCGGCCGCCACGGCCCCTGCTGCCGAAACGGCCAAGGCAGCGCCGGCTGACGCCAGCGTGCCGACGACCGCCACCACCACGGTCAATGCCGGCGATGTGCCCGGCGGTGCCGGCAGCACGGCACCCGCCGCTGTGCCGCGCCAGGACGTGACCATCAGCACCGACGTGCTGCGCCTGACTTTCGACAGCCAGGGCGGCACGCTGCGCCATGCCGAGCTGCTCAAGTACGCCGATTCCGCCCACAAGGACAAGCCCGTCGTGCTGTTCGACGAGAGCGTGCACCGCGTCTACCTGGGCCAGTCGGGCCTGATCGGTGGCGGCTTCCCCACCCACAAGACGGCGATGACGGTACAGCCCGGCGCGCGCGAGCTCAAGGATGGCGAGGACCAGCTGGAGCTGCGCTTCGAGTCGCCCGAGATGGGCGGCGTCAAGCTGGTCAAGATCTGGACGCTCAAGCGCGGCGCCTATGACATCGGCGTGCGCCACGAAGTGGTCAACACCGGCACCGCGGCCGTGAACCCGCAGCTGTACCTGCAACTGGTGCGGGACGGCAACAAGCCCGAAGGCGAAGAGTCCACCATGTACTCCACCTTCACCGGTCCCGCCGTCTACACCGACGAGAAGAAGTACCAGAAGGTCGAGTTCAAGGACATCGAAAGCGGCAAGGCCAGCGTCGAGAAGTCGTCCTCGGGCGGCTACGTGGCCATGGTCCAGCACTACTTCGCCAGCGCCTGGCTGCTGGCCGAAGGCATCCAGCGCGACAACTTCCTGCGCAAAGTGGACAACAACCTCTATGCCGTGGGCATGATCACGCCCGTGGGCAGCATCGAGCCCGGCCAGAGCAAGAGCGTGGACGCGCGCCTGTTCGCCGGTCCGCAGATCGAAAAGCGCCTGGAAGCACTGGCCCCCGGCCTGGAACTGGTCAAGGACTATGGCTGGCTGACCATCCTGGCCAAGCCGCTGTACTGGCTGCTGGACAAGCTGCATGGCTTCCTGGGCAACTGGGGCTGGTCCATCGTGGCCCTGGTGCTGCTGCTCAAGATCGCCTTCTACTGGCTCAACGCCAAGGCCTACTCCTCCATGGCCAAGATGAAGGCCATCAACCCGCGCATCATGGAAATGCGCGAGCGCCTCAAGGACAAGCCCCAGCAGATGCAGCAGGAAATGATGCGCATCTACCGCGAGGAAAAGGTCAATCCCATGGGCGGCTGCCTGCCCATCATCATCCAGATCCCGGTGTTCATCGCCCTGTACTGGGTGCTGCTGTCCAGCGTGGAAATCCGCAACGCGCCCTGGATCGGCTGGATCACAGACCTGTCGGCCAAGGACCCGCTGTTCATCCTGCCCCTGCTGATGACCCTGTCCTCGCTGCTGCAGACCGCGCTGAACCCCGCGCCGCCGGATCCGATGCAGGCCAAGATGATGTGGATCATGCCCCTGGTCTTCAGCGTGATGTTCTTCTTCTTCCCTGCCGGCCTGGTGCTGTACTGGCTGACGAACAACATCCTGTCCATCGCCCAGCAATGGATCATCAACACCCGCATGGGCGTGCCGCCGCAGTTCAACCTGCCCAACTTCGGCAAGTCCGCCAAGTAGGCCTGCACAGGCCCTGGTCCCCAAGCCCGCTTCGGCGGGCTTTTTCATGCATTGGCCTATCATCAGCGGCCTCCGCCCCATCCACAGAGAGCCCGATCCATGCTGCCCCGCCACAACGACCCCATCGCCGCCATCGCCACCGCTCCGGGGCGCGGGGCCGTGGGCATCGTGCGTGTTTCCGGCAAGGGCGTGGCACCCCTGGTGCGCGCGCTGTGCGGCCGCGAGCTGCGGCCACGCGAGGCCACCTATCTGCCCTTTCGCGATGCCCAGGGCGGGCCCATAGACCATGGCCTGGCCCTGTTTTTCCCCGCCCCCCACAGCTATACCGGCGAGGACGTGCTGGAGCTGCAGGCCCATGGCGGACCCGTGGTGCTGCAGCTGCTGCTGGCGCGCTGCCTGGAGGCCGCCCAGGCCCCGGGCGAAGGCCGGGGCGCCGTGCTGCCCGGCCTGCGCCTGGCCCAGCCCGGCGAGTTCACCGAGCGCGCCTTTCTCAACGACAAGATCGACCTGGCCCAGGCCGAAGCCATTGCCGACCTGATCGATGCCAGCACCGAGGCTGCGGCACGCAGCGCCAGCCGATCGCTGTCGGGTGCGTTCTCCGAGGAAATCCATGGTCTGCGCGATGCGCTCGTGCATTTGCGCATGCTGGTCGAGGCCACGCTGGACTTTCCCGAGGAGGAAATCGACTTCCTGCAAAAGGCCGACGCCAGCGGCCAGCTCGAACGCCTGCGCGCACGGCTGGACCAGGTGCTGTCGCGTGCCCACCAGGGTGCGCTGCTGCGCGAGGGCATCAAGGTCGTGATCGCCGGCCAGCCCAATGCCGGCAAAAGTTCGCTGCTCAATGCCCTGGCCGGCGCCGAGCTGGCCATCGTCACGCCCATTGCCGGCACCACGCGCGACAAGGTGCAGCAGACCATACAGATCGAAGGCGTGCCCCTGCACGTGATCGACACCGCGGGCCTGCGCGAGAGCAGCGACGAGGTGGAGCGCATCGGCATTGCGCGCGCCTGGGACGAGATCGCCGCGGCCGACGCCGTGCTGTTCCTGCACGATCTCACGCGCGTGGACGAGGACAGCTATCGCCAGGCCGATGCGACCATCGCCCGGACACTGGCTCAGAAGCTGCCGCGCCAGGTGCCCGTCATCGACGTCTGGAACAAGACCGACCGTGCCGAGGCACCCGTGCCCCAGGCGGGCGGCGAGCCCGGCGTGGCGCTGTCGGCGCGCACGGGCCAGGGCCTGGATGCGCTGCGCCGCCGCCTGCTCGATGTGGCAGGCTGGCAGTCCGCACCCGAAGGCCTGTACCTGGCGCGCGCCCGCCATGTCGAGGCCTTGCAGGCCGTGGCAGCGCATCTGGACGAAGCCGGTCTGCAGCTGGCCGCCCAGGCGGCCCACCTGGACCTGCTGGCCGAGGAGTTGCGCCTGGCCCAGCTGTCGCTGAACGCCATCACGGGCGAGTTCAGCTCCGACGACCTGCTGGGTGTGATCTTCTCCAGCTTCTGCATCGGCAAATAGGCCCGGTGCATTGCCACGCGCCTGCACCGGAATGCATGGCGGTGGCCGGTTTTATCTTTTGCTACAAAATTTGCTGCCGGAAACGGGTGCCAGGGCATTGGCTGCGATGGCCGTCTCGCTTAGCATGCGGCGTGCTGCGGCGCGGCCCCGCTGGCCCCACTTCGAACCGGATCTGCCATGTCTTCTGCCCCCAATGATTTGCGAGCCCTGATCGATGCGACGTCATCCGCCGTCGCCATCGACGGCGTGCAAAACCCGCTGAATCCGGAACAGTGGGAGCTGCTGTCCCCCTATCTCGTGCCCGTTTCGCTGGCCGCCGGCGAGCAGTTGTTTGCCGAGGGGTCGCTGGACCGCAACCTGTATTTCGTGGAATCGGGCAGTCTCAGCGTGCATTACCAGGACGCCAAGGAGCGCATACGCCTGGCCATCGTCGGCCCTGGCTCCATCCTGGGCGAAGGCGCCTTCTTTGCGCACCGCCCGCGCCACGCCACGGTGCAGGCCGCCGCGGCGGGCCGCCTGTGGTGCCTGACGGCGCTGCGCTTTGCCGAACTGAGCAACCGCCAGCCTGCCGTGGCCCTGGCCCTGGTGATGGCGGCCGGCCAGGTGCTGGCGCGCCGGGCCGTGGACAGTCGCCGCCGTATCGCCAGCACCTGATGCTGTCCGCGGCGCGCGCCGCGCGCCAGGTGGCGAGGGCTTGCGACATATCAATTCGTTGGGTTTTGCAACATTCGTACACAAAACACGCACAGGAAGCAGGCACAATGCCACGATAGTTTGTGACTATTCGTGACATTGAGAGCACCCATGTCTGTGTTCAACTGGTTTTCCCGCAAACCCCCGCTGCAGCAGGGCCGTGGCCCGTCATCCGTCGGTGAAGAGGGGGTGGCTGCACGCCGCGAGCCGGGGCAGGGCGGTCGCCGCAGCGAACGTTCGGAGCGCCGCGAGCAGCTTTACGGCGTGGTCCGCGACGTCATGGTGCGGGCCGGCGTGCTGTCGGCCAGCTACAAGTTCAAGGTGCTGTCGCTGGACAACGTAGGCCAGCGCTTCGTGGTCATGATGGATCTGGCACGTGCCTATGCGGGCGAGACGGCCAGGCTGACCGAGATCGAGCTGATGCTGGCCCAGGCGGCCAAGGCACGCATGGGCGCGGCCGTCACCGCCGTCTACTGGCGCATCAGCGACCAGATCGGCGTGCCCCAGTCGCTGGCCGCCGCCGCGGCCGTGCGCGCGCCCCAGGCCGTGCCGACTCCGGCCATGGCAGCGGTGGCGCCTCAGCGCCGCAGGCAGGACACGGCCTTCGAGCCCATCGACGAGCAGGAAATGGCGGCCTTCAAGCTGGCCGTGGCTGCCGCGCCGGCCACCGCATCCAACGATGGCAGCCGCAGCGTGCGCGGCGCGGCCGCTGCACCCGTGGTGCGCCGCTCGGGCCCGCTGCTGGGCCCGGGCTCCGGCGACCGGGCCACCGAGTTCCAGAGCAGCGAAATGGGGCATCTGGACCTGGGCGTGACCCAGTACGGCGAGCTGCGCTGAGGGCAGCCCGCCCGGCGGTAAGGCGAGGCCTCAGTGGCCCGAGAAATCGACCAGGGTGAACAGGGACAGGCCGTTGTCGCGCAACAGGGCCGACCCGCCGAGTTCGGGCAGATCCACGATGGCCGCTCCCTCGACCACGGTGGCACCCAGCTTTTCCAGCAGTTTCTTGCCGGCCATCATGGTGCCGCCCGTGGCGATCAGGTCGTCGATGAGCAGCACGCGGTCGCCGGCCTTGACCGCGTCCGTATGCAACTCCACGGTGGCGCTGCCGTATTCGAGCTCATAGGTTTCCTCCACGGTGGTGAAGGGCAGCTTGCCCTTTTTGCGGATGGGCACGAAGCCCACGCCCAGTTCGTGGGCCACGACGGCGCCCAGGATGAAGCCGCGTGCGTCCAGCCCTGCCACCACGTCGGGCCGCAGGCTCGGCTGCATGTAGCGATGCACGAAGGCATCCGTCATGACGCGGAACACCTGGGGGTCCTGCAGCAGCGGCGTAATGTCGCGGAACTGGACGCCCGGCGCCGGCCAGTCGGGAACCGTGCGTATGTGCGCGCGCAGATAGTCGTTGACGCTGGTGGTGGTGTGCATGGCGCTGGCCCGGGTGCTGAAAAAAGAGCGGCCAGTGTACCCATTCGGGCATGACGCGCCCGGCGGCGTGCAGGGGCGAGTCCGCCTAAAATCTGCGGATGAATTCTGAAGCTGCCACCCTGGATGCGCTGGACGGACCACGGGCCCTGCGCCTGGCCCGCGACACGCTGGGCATCGAGGCCGATGCCCTCCAAGCCATGTCGCTGCGCCTCGATGGCGTCTTTGTCGAAGTGGTGCAGCGCATTTTGCGGCTGTCGGGCCGGGTCGTCGTCATGGGCATGGGCAAGAGCGGCCATGTCGGACGCAAGGTGGCGGCCACCCTGGCCTCCACGGGCACGCCGGCCTTTTTCGTGCATCCGGCCGAAGCCAGCCATGGCGACCTGGGCATGGTCACGGGCGTCGATCTGGTGCTGGCCCTGTCCAACAGCGGCGAGGCCGACGAACTCACGGTCCTGCTGCCCGCCATCAAGCGCCAGGGCATTCCCCTGGTGGCCATGACAGGGGGGGCGCAATCGTCGCTGGCCCGCCATGCCGACTGGGTACTGGACACCCATGTCGAGCGCGAGGCCTGCCCGCTCAATCTGGCGCCCACGGCCAGCACCACGGCCCAGATGGCCATGGGCGATGCCCTGGCCGTGGCCCTGCTCGATGCGCGCGGTTTCGGTGCCGAGGACTTTGCCCGCTCCCACCCCGGTGGTTCGCTGGGGCGCAAGCTGCTGACCCATGTGCGCGACGTCATGCGCAGCGGTGCGGACCTGCCCCAGGTACCGGCCGATGCCAGCTTCGTGGAACTCATGCGCGAGATGAGCGCCAAGGGCCTGGGCTGCTCGGCCGTGGTCGATGCCCTGGGCCTGCTGCAGGGCATCTTCACGGACGGCGATCTGCGCCGCCGCGTGGAGGCCGGCACGGATTTGCGCGCCCTGCGCGCGGGCGATGTCATGCACCGGGGGCCGCGCACCATCGCCGCCGACGCCCTGGCCGTGGATGCGGCGCGCATGATGGAAGAGCATGGCATCACCACCGTGCTGGTGGCCGATGCCCGGCAGCACCTGCTCGGCGTGGTCCATATCCGCGACCTGATGCGCGCCAAGGTGATCTGATGCCCCGTTCCGCCCTGAATCCGGTTCAGAACTGGGATGCACAGCTCCTGCTGCTGGCGCAGGATGTGCGCGTGGCCTTTTTCGACGTCGATGGCGTGCTCACCGACGGAGGCCTGCTGTTTTCGGGCGAGGGCGAGGTGCTCAAGCGCTTCAACACGCTCGATGGCCATGGGTTGAAGCTGCTGCAGAAGGCCGGCATCACGCCGGCCGTGGTGACAGGGCGGGATTCGCCCGCGCTGCGCCTGCGGCTGCGCAACCTGGGCATCACGCATGCGCGCTTCGGCACCGAGGACAAGGTGCCGGCGGCCCAGGACATACTCGACGAACTGGGCCTGCAATGGCCGCAGGCCGCCGCCATGGGCGACGACTGGCCCGACCTGCCCGTGATGCGGCGTGCCCGCCTGGCCTGTGCCCCTTCCAATGCCCACGAAGAAGTGCTGGCGGTGGCCGACTGGGTGACGCCGCGGCGTGGCGGCGAAGGGGCCGTGCGCCAGCTGTGCGACCTGCTGCTGGCCGCGCGCGGTGCCTATGCAGGCCTGCTGTCGGAATACGCATCATGAGCCTGGCCTGGCGCCGGGCGGGTGACCGGCTTTCCCTGTACCTGCCCGTGCTGCTGCTGGGCATGCTGGCCCTGGGCACCTGGTGGCTGGTGCGCAATGCACCCCAGCCCCTGGCCAGCGGTCCCGAAAAGGCCGTGGTGCACGAGCCCGACTATTTCATGACGGATTTTTCCATCAAGAGCTTCGATGTGACGGGCCGGCTCAAGAGCCAGATCGAAGGAACCATGGGCCGGCATTACCCCGACACCGACACCCTGGAAATCGACAATGTGCGCATGTTCTCCGTCTCTCCCGAGGGCCGGATCACGCGCAGCAGTGCGTTGCGTGCCTTGAGCAATGCCGATGGTTCCGAGGTCCAGCTTTTCGGCAATGCCGTGGTCACGCGCGAGCCCTATGCCGAGCCGGGCAAGCAACCCCAGCCGCAGCTGCAGTTTCAGGGTGAATTCCTGCATGCCTGGCCCAACGAGGAGCGCGTGCGGTCCAACAAGCCCGTGGTACTGACGCGCGGCAAGGACCGCTTCACCGGTGACAGCATGGAGTACGACAACCTGGAGCTGGTGCTCAAGATGCAGGGTCGGGTGCGCGGCTACATCGAACCGGGCAAGGCCTCTCCCAAAGGCAAATAGGCGCTGGGCGCGCCAGGAGCACACACATGGCGGCTTGCACACCACCTCTGGCCTTCATCACCGGCGCATCCAGCGGCATAGGCCAGGCCCTGGCCTGGCAGTGCTACCAGCAGGGCTGGTCCCTGGCCCTGGTGGCCCGCCGCGGCGATGCCATGGCCCAATGGGCCGCGGCCCAGGGGCTGGATGCCGGCCGCTTTGCCATCTACGAAGCCGATGTGGGCGTGGTCGACAGCATCGTGGCCGCAGCCCGTCTGTGCATGGAGCGCCAGGGTCTGCCCGACCTGGTCGTGGCCAACGCAGGCGTCAGCTGGGGCGTCGACACCTCGCTGCGCGAGGATCTCGATGCCATGCAGCAGGTGCTGGCTGTCAACACCCTGGGTGTGGCGGCCACCTTCCATGCCTTCATCGCTCCCATGGTGGCGCGCGGCAGTGGCCATTTGACCGGCATTGCCAGCGTGGCCGGCCTGCGTGGCCTGCCGGGCCATGGCGCCTATTGCGCCAGCAAGGCCGCGGCCATTGCCTATTGCGAAAGCCTGCGCGGCGAACTGCGTGGCTCGGGCGTGCAGGTCACCACCTTGCTGCCCGGCTATGTGGACACGCCGCTGACCCGTGGCAACCGCTATGCCATGCCGTTTTTGCTGACGCCGACCGAGTTCGCACAAAGGGCCTGGCGCGTGCTGGAGTCCGGACGCAGCTACGCCATCATTCCCTGGCAAATGGCCTGGGTGGGGCGGTGCATGAAAATCTTGCCGAATTCATGGTTTGACCGCCTGCTTGTAGGACGAAAGCGCAAACATCGCCATCTCGATAAAAATTGAGTGGCATTGTCGATAGTGAATATATTTTATTGATTGTGCTCAGCCAATAAAAAAGGCTCCTTGCAGGAGCCTTTTATTCGGGATAACACGGAAAAGCGCTGAGCTTATTCGCCGTTGTTATTGTTTCCCCAGCCGCCGCGGCCGCCATTGCGCGGACCCGAGCCATAGGGGCTGCGAAAGCCTCCATCGCCGCGGCCGCCATAGCCGCCGTCACCACGGCCACCACCGTCGCCGCGGCCATAGCCGCCGCCACCGCCGTCGCCACGGCCATAACCGCCGCCGCCATCGCCGCGACCACCACCGTAGCCGCCGCCATCACCACCGCGGCCATAACCGCCACCGCCGCCGCCGCCTTCACCGCCGCGGAAGCCACCGCCAAATCCACCGGAGCGCGGGGGACGGGGTTCCATGGGGCGCGCCTCATTCACCACCAGGCTGCGGCCACCGAGAGGCTGGCCATTCATGCCCTGGACGGCCGCCTGTGCTTCGGCTTCGCTGGACATTTCCACAAAACCAAAGCCTTTGGAACGGCCGGTGTCTCGCTCCATCATGACCCTGGCGCTGGTCACGGCACCGAATTGGCTGAAAGCCTGCTCCAAGTCGTTGTCACGCACACCGTAGGGAAGGTTGCCGACATAAAGCTTATTGCCCATCAAAAACTCCTCAACTCCTCAATGCTCACTGGATTGGCGCTTGGCTTCAGGATGCATAGCCAGCAGATTCTTTCCGATGGGAAGAACTCGGCAAACCTTCCTAAACACGTCGCGTTCGAACAGAACTGCCCGAAACGAAATTATGAAGCACAAAAATCAAAAAGATAAATGCTCGAAAGCGCAAACTGATAACGTTTGGCAACAAAAAAGGGACCTGAGCAGGTCCCTTTTTGCTGATGAAGCCTCGATAAGAGGAAATCAGTAGCTGTTGCGACGGCCACCGCCGTAGCCGCCGTCGCGGTTGCCACCGCCGTAGCCGCCTTCACGGTTGCCGCCGCCGAAGCCGCCGCCACCGCCGCCGAAGCCACCACCGAAGCCACCGCTACGGGGAGCGCGGGGCTCCATGGGGCGGGCTTCGTTGACGACCAGGTCACGGCCGCCACGGTTTTGGCCGTGCAGGCCCTGGATGGCGGCTTGCGCTTCGGCATCGCTGCCCATTTCGACGAAGCCGAAACCCTTGGAGCGGCCGGTGTCGCGCTCCATCATCACCTTGGCGCTGTTGACGGCGCCGAATTCGCTGAAGGCTTGCTCCAGATCGTTGTCACGGAAAGAGTACGGCAGGTTGCCGACGTAAAGCTTGTTGCCCATGGAGGACTCCTGAAAAAACTGGAAAACGCGATGGAGCCCTAGGGAGTCAACACGGGATGACAACGTTAGAGACGCAAACGCAC
>JAIRVR010000066.1 GCA_031253795.1 Burkholderiaceae bacterium | reverse complement strand
AGCTTGATCCAGACGCCGATCAGCGGCAGGTTCAGGATGATCAGCATCAGGTTGCCGATCCACATCGAGGCGATCAGGCCCCAGAACAGCTCGGGGTTGCTGGTCATCACCTGCGGGCCGGGCTGGATGTTGTGGATGGTCATCGCGCCCACCATCAGTGCCATCACGGCGTTGGGCGGAATGCCCAGCGTCAGCAGCGGGATGAAGGAGGTTTGCGAACCTGCATTGTTAGCCGACTCGGGAGAGCAGACGCCGCGGATATTGCCTTGGCCGAAGGGAACTTCGCCGGGCTTGAGCTTGGTCTTCTTCTCGATGGTGTAGGCAGCGAAGGCCGACAGCATGGCGCCGCCACCGGGCAGGATACCCAGGGCCGAACCCAGAGCCGTACCGCGCAGCATGGCGGGCAGCATGCGCTTGAAGTCTTCCTTGGTGGGCATCAGGCCGGTCACCTTGGCAGCGAACACTTCACGCTCGTCTTCGGGCTTGGACAGGTTGGCGATGATTTCACCGTAACCGAACACGCCCATGGCGATCACCACGAAGTCGATGCCGTCGGTCAGTTCGGGGATGTCGAAGCTGTAGCGCGCCACACCCGAATTCACGTCGGTACCGACCATGCCCAGCAGCAGGCCCAGCACGATCATGGCGATGGCCTTGAGCAGGGAGCCCGAAGCCAGAACCACGGCGCCGATCAGGCCCAGGGTCATCAGGGAGAAGTACTCGGCAGGGCCGAACTTGAAGGCGACTTCGGTCAGCGGAGGCGCGAAGGCGGCCAGGATCACGGTGCCCACGCAGCCGGCGAAGAACGAGCCGATGCCGGCGGCTGCAAGAGCCGGTCCCGCTCGCCCCTTTCTCGCCATCTGGTAGCCGTCGATCACGGTCACCACGGAAGAGGATTCACCAGGCAGGTTCACCAGAATGGCAGTGGTCGAACCACCGTACTGGGCACCGTAGTAAATGCCGGCCAGCATGATCAGCGCCGCCACCGGAGGCAGGGCGTAGGTCGCGGGCAGCAACATGGCGATCGTGGCCACGGGGCCGATGCCGGGCAGCACGCCGATCAGTGTTCCCAGCAGACAGCCGACGAAACAGTAGATCAGGTTTTGGAAAGTGAAGGCGACGCCGAAGCCGGTCGCCAGGTTCTGAAAGAGTTCCACGGACGATGCTCCTGCTTAGCCGGTGATGAAGCTGGGCCAGACGGGGAACTGCAGATTCAGTGCCCACACGAAGGCCACATAGCTGCCCACTGCAAGAATCGTGGACAGGATGGCCACTTCCTTGAAGTTGAAGCTGTGGCCGCCCAGGCTGGCGATGAACACCAGCGCATAGATGGCGACGATCAGGCCGAACTGGGGGATGCCCAGGTTCGGAACGCCGACCAGCAGGATGCCGAAGGCAAAGTTTGCGGCCAGGATGAAGAACACCTGCTTCCAGGCCCACTTGCCGATCTTGTCCCCGCCTTCAGGGCCTTTGCTCAGGCCCGAGACGCAGATGGCCGCGCCCAGAATGGCCATCAGCACACCCAGGATCAGGGGGAAGTAGCCGGGGCCCATGCGGGCGCCCGTACCGACGGTGTAGTTGGTTGCGCCGATCGCAAATGCGAGGCCAATCACCAAGAACATCAAGCCGGAAAAAAAGTCTTTCTGACTCTTGATTTTCACGAGAATGTCTCCTTACGGAATCACGACCCGGCGATTGTGCGTTCATAAAAACTGTGTCCGAATGTGGATTCCACCTACAAAGGGCATACCCTCATGTCCTACACACATGGCGGCCCGAAACGCCCGCCCCATGCGGCCTGCAGCGCATGCGGGACACCTCGGCAGGCGGCTCGGCGCAGCCCCTTGAATGGCGGCCTCAGCCCAGCAGCGGCGTGCTGGCCATGACCTCGGGCAAGGTGGTCAATCCCTCGGCCACGCGCAGGGCACCGGCCAGGCGCAGCGGGCGCATGCCGTCCTGCACGGCCTGGCGGCGCAGCGTGTCCATGGAGGGCGAGGTATGGATTTGCTGCTTGAGCGCCTCGCTGACCGTGAGCAATTCGTACAGGCCCATGCGGCCGCGAAAGCCCGTCATGCGGCAGTCCACGCAGCCCACGGGCTTGTAGGGCTGGTAGCTGCCGGACAGCTTCCAGGGCCGCACGGCATCGGCCAGCGTGGACGCGAGAGCCTCGTCATCGGGCTGCTTGCACTGGGGGCACAGCGTGCGCACCAGGCGCTGGGCCAGCACGCCCAGCAAGGTGGCGTTGATCAGGTAGGGCGGCACGCCCAGTTCCATGAGCCGGCTGACGGCGCTGGGCGCATCGTTGGTGTGCAGCGTGGAGAACACCAGGTGACCCGTCAGCGCCGCCTGCACGGCCATTTCGGCCGTAGCCAGATCGCGGATTTCGCCGACCATGATGATGTCGGGGTCCTGGCGCATCAGCGAGCGCAGTCCTTCGGTGAAACCGAAGTCCAGCTGGGGCTGGACCTGGGTCTGGTTGAAGCTGGGCTCGATCATTTCGATGGGGTCTTCCACCGTGCTGACATTGACCGCCTCGGTGGCCACGCGCTTGAGCGTGGAGTACAGCGTGGTCGTCTTGCCCGAGCCCGTGGGCCCGGTCACCAGGATGATGCCGTGCGGCCGGCGCACCAGCTCGTTCCAGCGCTGGGCGTCATGGCTGGTGAAACCCAGCGCATCGAGGTCCTTGACCGTGTTGTCGGGATCGAAGATGCGCATCACCATCTTCTCGCCAAAGGCCGTGGGCAGGGTGGACAGGCGCATTTCCACTTCGTCGCCGCGCGGGTTGCGGGTCTTGATGCGGCCATCCTGGGGGCGGCGCTTTTCCACCACGTCCATGCGGCCCAGCAGCTTGACGCGCGAGACCATGGCATTGAGCACGCCCATGGGCATCTGGTAGACCGGATGAAGCACGCCATCAATGCGGAAGCGGATCACGCCCTGCTCTCGACGCGGCTCCAGGTGGATATCGCTGGCGCGCTGGTCGAAGGCATACTGCCACAGCCAGTCCACCACGCGCACCACGCCCTGGTCATTGGCATCGAGCTGCTTGCTGCTGTTGCCCAGTTCCACGAGCTGCTCGAAGCTGGCCGAACTGGCGGCGCCCCCGGCCTTCTCGGCCGCACGCACCGATTTGGCCAGCGCGAAAAATTCCACCGTGTAGCGCTTGATGTCCAGCGGATTGGCCACCACCCGGCGCACCTTGCGCCGGGCCTGGCGCTCGACCTCGGCCACCCAGTCATCGATGAAGGGCTCGGCCGTGGCCACCACCACTTCCTGCGGCGAGACCTGCACGGGCAGGACCTTGTGGCGCTCCGCATAGCTGGCGCTCATGATCTCGCCCACACGGCCCACGTCGACGCGCAGCGGATCTATGCGCAGGTACGCCAGGCCGCTGCGTCGCGCGAGGTATTGCGTGAGCTCCTCGATGTCCATGCCGCGGCCATCGCTGGCACGCGCCACGCCCACGTTGGCCAGGCGGGCCAGCGGGTGCTGGCTGCTCTCGGCCTGCGAACAGCGCGCGGCCGTGCGCTGTGCCTCCTCGGCGCTGATCACGCCATCGGCCTGCAGCCATTGCAGCAGCCGGCGCCAGTCCAGTGGCCCGGACATGGATGACAGGGAGGCGGCTGGCCGCGCGGACGCGGTGGAGAGAGGCTCGGACATGGGCGGGGCCAAAAGTGTGCGTGGCCCCATGTTAAGCGCTGGGCGTCAACACGCCGGGCGTCACGCGCAGGGCGCTGCCGGCTGCCGTGTACCGCCTGCGCGCCGTGCCTACCAGGGCCGGCCGAAGATCTTGGGCCAGCGGGTCGTGGGCAGGTCCCAGCGGGCCTGTACCCGGGCGCTGGCCGCCTGCAGCTCGGCCCCCTCGAGCACGCGCGGTGTGCGCTGGGCCAGCACCACCGTATTGCCTTCGCGCGTGGGGCGAAAGGCCCACAGTGCCTCTTCGCCAAATGCCTCGGCCATGCGCGCCAGGCTGCGCTCATAGCTGGAGGTGCGGCCGAACAGGTTCACCGCCATGATGCCGTCCTCGGTCAGCAGCTGGCGGCAGTCGGCATAGAACTCGGCACTGTCGAGCACGGGCGCGGCAGCATCATGGTCATACAGGTCCACCGACAAGGCATCGACCGTGCCCTGCCATTCGCTCTTGCGGATCTCCTGCGCCGCATCGGCCAGGACCACGCGCAGCGTGTCGCTGTCGGGCGGCAGCTTGAACCAGCTGCGGCAAACGGCCAGCACCTGGGGATTGAGCTCGATGGCCGTGGTACGCATGCGCAGCTTCTTGTGGCAGAACTTGGTGATGGCTGCCGCACCCAGTCCCAGCTGCATGGCATGGCGGCCCGCCACGCCGGCCGGCTCCATGAACATCAGCCAGCCCATCATGCGCTGCACATATTCGAGCTCGATCTCGAAGGGATCGCGTATGCGCATGGAGCCCTGTATCCAGGGCGTGCCCAGATGCAGGTGGCGCACATCGCCGTCGTCGGAGACGCTGACTTCGGGCAGTTCGGCGGCCGTGCCCTGGGGGCCGGATGGGGAAGGGTCGGGCTTGGCAGCACCACGGGTCTTGCGGATCACGGGTTCGGACAATCAGATCAGTTGATGGGAAGCCAGGGCCTGGCGCCAGGCATCGAGCTTGCGTTCGAATCGCCAGCCCGCGTTGGCGGGACTGGTGGATGGCAGTTTCAGAGCCGTCAGGCCCAGGGCCTGGATGCGGCCCGCGTGCTTGAAGCTCTCGCCTCCGTTGTGCAGGGCCAGGGCCAGTTGGGGGCAGCGCTGCCTCAGGCCGGCGAAGTCGTTGGCCTCGGCGGCGCGGATGGCGCTGTCAAGGCTGCCCTCGCGCTCGCAGCTGGCATACACGTCCCATAACCCCAGTCCGCGCGCGAGCAGCCATTCGCAGCGGCCCGCGTAGTCCTCGCGGCCGGGCTGGGCATGCTGGGGCCACAGCGCCTGCAGCAGTGGCCAGAACTGGTTCTGAGGATGGGCATAGTACTGCTGCAGCTGCAGCGAGCGCTGGCCGGGAAAGCTGCCCAGAACCAGGGCCCGCGTGCGCGCATCGGCCACCGGGGCCAGGCCCTGCCGGCGCAGCTCGCCCGGCGAGGCTTCGGGACGGGCGGGGGAAGACATGGGCGCATTGTCGCCCAGCGGCCCCTGGCCTGCCCACCGCCCGCCAATACCTGAGCCAGCCCTAACCCTGCCCCATGGCCGGCAATCCGCCCAAGGCGGCACGGGCGTTGCGGACCGTGGCCTCGGCCAGGGCATCCAGCGGCATGCCGCGCAGCAGAGCGACCTCGGCGGCGATGCGCGGCAGCTCGCCTGGCGTATTGCGGCCCTGGGGCTGGCCGGCGGCGCGTTGCCCGGCCGTGGCATACAGCCAGTGCGGCGGAATATCGGGTGCGTCGGTCTCCAGAACCAGGCTGTCCAGGGGCAGGGTGGCGGCCAGTTCGCGCAGCCTGAGCGCGCGGTCATAGGTCACGGCACCGCCAAATCCCAGCTTGAAGCCCAGGTCGGCAAAGGCCTGCGCCTGCTGGGCGCTGCCGTTGAAGGCGTGGGCGATGCCGCCGGCCACGGGCCGGGCGCGCAAGGTCTTGAGCAGGCGGTCGCTGGACTTGCGCACATGCAGGATGACGGGCAGATCGAAGTCGCGCGCCAGCGCGATCTGCTGCTCGTAAAACCAGATCTGGCGCTCGGCATCCAGGCCCGGCACGAAGAAATCCAGGCCGATCTCGCCCACGGCCACCAGCCGGGGGTCGCCGCGCAGGCGTTGCAATGCCTCGCGCAGGGCCGTGATGTCCTCCTCCTGCGCCGCGGGCGTGTACAGCGGATGGATGCCCAGCGCATAGCTGTCGCCGTGGCGCCGGGCCAGGGCCACCACCGTGTCCCAGTGGGCGCGCGCCACGGCCGGAATCACGGCATGGGCGACGCCGGCCTGCGCTGCCTGCTGCCGGACCGCGTCGCGGTCGGCATCGAATTCGGGGGCATCGAGGTGGCAGTGCGTATCTATCCAGCAGGGCATGGGCGCATCATGCCACCGTCGGCAACGGCACCCGGCCTGGGCGCGCCGGGGGCTCACGCCCGCTCACAGAGGATTTATTGCGACTCCACTCCATTTGACAAAATCAATGCACGAACTTGCCCACCCGTCATAAAAATACATAAAGAAACATTTGCCATCACATTGGACTCCCGTGCCACGGCACAGCCTGCCTAGGAGGAATCCCCATGAAGCGCTTTGATTGGAGTCGGCTCCTGGATTGGAGTAACGCGCGCCGGCAGGCTGAATTGAAGGGCCAATTGGCCGCCATCCACAAATCACAGGCCGTGATCGAGTTCGATTTGCAGGGCCATGTGCTGTCGGCCAACCGCAACTTCCTCGACACCATGGGATACGAGGCCAGCGAGGTCGTGGGCCAGCATCACCGCATGTTCGTCGACGAGCAGATGCGCGAATCACCTGAATACGCTGCGTTCTGGCAACGCCTTGGCAATGGCATTCACGATGCGGGCCGATACCGCCGCATTGCCAGGGACGGGCGCGAAGTCTGGCTGCAGGCCAGTTACAACCCGATTGTCGACCGACATGGCCAGCCCATCAAAGTGGTGAAATACGCCACCGACATCACCGAACAGCAGCGGCGCAATGCCGATGCCGAAGGCCAATTGGCAGCCATTTCCAAGGTCCAGGCGATTATCGAATTCGACCTGGATGGCACCATCCTCCACGCCAATACGCTGTTCCTGCGCGCCATGGGCTATGCGCTGGACGAGGTCGTGGGCCGGCACCACAGCATGTTCGTCCAGCCCCATGAACGCCAGAGCCCGGCCTACGCCCAGTTCTGGCGCAAGCTGGGCAGCGGCCAGCACGACGCAGGCCAGTACCTGCGCATCGGCAAGAATGGCCGCCAGGTGTGGATAGAGGCCAGCTACAACCCCATCTTCGACGCCGATGGCCGGCCGTTCAAGGTGGTCAAGTACGCCACCGACATCACGCGCCGGTTCACCGCAGCCCAGACCCTGGGCGAGGCCATGCAGGGACTGGGCGACAGCGCCGAACAGGCGGGCCAGGCCAACGAGCTGGCCCTCCAGGCCTGCCAGATCGCCGAACAGGGCGGACGCACGGTGAACGAAGTCATGGGCACCATGGAATCCATCAGCGCCAGCTCGCGCAAGATCAGCGACATCATCGGCGTCATGGACGGCATCGCCTTCCAGACCAATATCCTGGCGCTGAACGCCGCTGTGGAAGCTGCGCGTGCCGGCGAGCAGGGCCGGGGCTTTGCCGTGGTGGCCGGCGAAGTGCGGGCCCTGGCACAGAACAGCGCAGCCGCGGCCAAGGAGATCAAGCAGCTCATCCACACCTCGGTACAGCAGGTTGCCCTGGGCTCGGATCAGGTGCGCCAGGCCGGAGGCACCATGCAGGAGATCGTCCGCTCCTCGCACCAGGTCACGGCCATCATGGGCGACGTGGTCCAGGCTTCCCTGACCCAGTCGGCACGGCTGCGCGAGGTCACGGCCGACCTCACGGCCCAGAACCTGTCCACGCCCGATGCACCACGCACACCGGCACCGCGCCAGCCTCTTCCTGCCGCCCTGGTTCCGGCCGCGCCTCAGATCAAGGCTGCGCCATCCGCGGCGCAGGCGCACGCGCCACGCCTGCCCACCGAGCTGCTGCGCATGGCTTGAGCGCGCCCCCGCGTCGGCCGGTCCAGGCAGGGTTCATCGGGCCAGTTGGCCCTGAACCAGCCGCACCATGCGGTCGCAGCGCGCCGCCAACTGCTCGTCGTGCGTGACCATGACAAAGGCCGTGCCGTGGCTGCGCGCCAGCTCGAGCATGAGCTGGAATACGGTGTCGGCCGTGGACCGGTCCAGGTTGCCCGTGGGCTCATCGGCCAGCACGCAGGCAGGCTGGGTGACCAGGGCACGCGCAATGGCCACGCGCTGGCGCTCGCCACCCGACAGTTCGGCCGGGCGGTGCAGCATGCGCTCGCCCAGGCCCACGGCAGCCAGCATGCGCGCAGCGCGCTCCATGCTCCCGGCACGGTCGTCGCGCCGTATGCGCAGCGGCATGGCCACGTTCTCCTGGGCACTGAACTCGGGCAGCAGGTGGTGGAACTGGTAGATGAAGCCCAGGTGGCGGTTGCGCAAGGCGCCCTGCTTCTGGGCACTGAGTTCGTGCAGGGGCTCGCCCTTGAGCGTGACGCTGCCGCTGCTGGGCGCATCCAGCCCGCCCAGCAGGTGCAGCAGCGTGCTCTTGCCCGAACCCGAAGCGCCGACGATGGCCAGCGTCTCGCCCGCGCGGACCTGCAGGTCCACGCCCGCCAGCACCTGCACATCGAGCCGGCCCTCGGCAAAGCGTTTGGTCAGGCCACGCGCATCGAGCACTACGGAAGTCGGCAGGGAGACATCGAAACCAGGCATCACATTCACGTCATTCATAGCGCAGCGCCTCGGCAGGATTCACGCGGCTGGCGCGCCAGCTGGGGTAGATGGTGGCGACAAAGGCCAGGACCAGGGAGATCACGGCGATCGGCATGATGTCGCTGTACTGCGGATCGCTGGGCATCTTGCTGATCAGATAGATGTCCTTGGGCAGGAAATTGGCGTGCAGCAGGCGCTCGATGGCGGGCACGATGACGTCGATGTTGAAGGCGATGCCCAGGCCCAGCGCCAGTCCCGCCAGGGTGCCGATGACACCGACCATGGCCCCCTGGACCATGAAGATGCCCATGATGCTGGACGGCGAGGCCCCCAGCGTGCGCAGGATGGCGATGTCGGCGCGCTTGTCGGTCACCGTCATCACCAGGGTGGACACCAGGTTGAAGGCGGCCACGGCGACGATGAGGGTCAGGATGATGAACATCATGCGCTTTTCCAGCTGCACGGCCGCGAACCAGGTGCGGTTCTGCTGGGTCCAGTCACGGATCAGCAGACGGTCGGTGATGGTGTGGGCCAGCTCCATGGCCACGCGCGGCGCCTCGTGCAGGTCCTTGAGCTTGAGCCGTATGCCCGTGGGCCCCTCGAGGCGGAACAGGCGCTGCGCGTCCTCGTAATGCATCATCACCAGGGCCGAGTCGTATTCGTAGTGGCCCGAATCGAAGGTACCTGCCACATGCATTTGCTTAAGCCGTGGCACCACGCCGGCCGGCGTGACCTGGCCGCCCGGCGCGATCAGGGTGACCAGGTCACCCTGGCGCACGCCCAGCGAACGTGCCAGCTCCACCCCCAGCACCACATTGAACTCGCCAGGCACCAGGCGCTGCAGCACCTCGGCATTGGTCGCGGCCACGTCGGTGACCTCGCCTTCGCGTGCGGGATCTATGCCGCGCACCAGCGCACCCTTCATGTCCTCGCCGCGCGCCAGCAGCGCCTGCGCCGACACAAAGGGCGCCGCCCCCAGCACGTCGGGGTTGCTGCGCGCCTCGCGCATGGTGCGCTCCAGGTCGGGCAGGGCCGCTCCCTGGGGTGCAAAGATCTCGATATGCGAGACCACGCTGAGCATGCGGTCGCGCACTTCCTTCTGGAAGCCGTTCATCACGCTGAGCACGATGATCAGCGCAGCCACCCCCAGGGCGATGCCCAGCATGGAAACACCGGAGATGAACGAGATGAAGCCGTTGCGGCGCGTGGCGCGGCCCGCCCGGGTATAGCGCCAGCCGACGGCCAGCTCGTAAGGAAATTGCATGGGCATGCATTGTGTCATTGCCCACAGGCCCTGCATCACGCCAGGCTTTGCCGTCGGCGTGTCAGCGCGCACGCCGATGCCGCGCCCGGTCCACGCGCGGCAATGCGTCGTAACGGCCGTCGGCGGCCAGCGCCACGGCATGGCCCTGGAGCTTGGCCAGCAAGGTATCGAATTGTGCAAGCTCCTCGTCGCTGAGCACGGACACCAGGTCCAGATGGATCTGGGCCATGCGCGGCAGGATCAGGCCGTACATGCGCCGCCCTTCCGCGGTCAGCGACACGGCCACGCGGCGGCGGTCGCCTGGCAGCGGCGTGCGCAGCACCCAGCCCTTGTCCTCCAGGCCGCTGAGCGCGCGCGAGGTGCGTGCGCGGTCCAGTTGGGCGCGCTCGGCCAGCTCGGAAGACAGCAGTCCCTCATGGTTGGCCACGGTGGCCATCACGCCCCACTCGCGCCGCGTGACGCCGAAATGCGCTTCGCACATGCGCATGGCCACGCCACCCGCCGCCCCGAAATAGCGGTTGATGCGAAACAGCAGCATCTGCTGTATGGACGTGGGCGCGGCGCGGCCGCCAGGGGTATTCACGGACATCGGTTGATTAGATCAATTGCGAACCCGGCTCCTACATTGGCCACCGGCCCGCAAGGAGACAAGGGGAGCCGCCGACCCAGGCCGGCGTGGCCATTTTCGCAAAGCCAGGCGCCCCCGTACCGCAGGAAGCAGTTGCCCATGATTTCCGTAAAGAACCCTCTTCGCCGCCGCTGGCTCGGCGCCCTCCTGGCCTTGCTGCCCGGACTGGGCGCAGGCATGGCCGCCTTTGCCCAGCCCGCGGCCGAATCCGCCATCGCAGCCTGGCCCGCCAGGCCCGTGCGCGTGGTCGTGGCCTTTGCGCCGGCCGGCGCGGCCGACATCCTGGCGCGCAGCCTGGGCGAAGTGCTGCAGCGCGAACTGCGCCAGCCCTTCGTGGTGGACAACCGCCCCGGTGCCGGCGGCAACATCGGCACGGACAACGCGGCCAAGGCCGCAGGCGACGGCTACACCCTGCTGCTCGGCATCGACACGACGTTCACGGTCAATCCCTTCATCTACAAAGGCATGCCCTTCAAGGGCAGCGACCTGCGGCCGGTCATGGTCCTGGCCTCCCAGGGCATGATGGTCGCCGTCCATCCCCAGACCGGCCTCAGGACGCTGGACCAGTTCATCGCGCGCGGCAGAAAGTCCGGTCTGACCCTGGGCTCGGCGGGCTATGGCACACCGGGCCACCTGGCATCGGCCATCCTCGGGCACGAGACCGGCGCCAAGGTCAGCCACGTGCCCTACAAGGGCAACGCCCCGGCCGCCACCGCCGTGCTGTCCGGCGAGGTGGACGGCGGCATCATCAGCTCCTCGGCCCTGCTGGGCCAGGTGGCTGCCGGCAAGGTCCTGCCGCTGGCCGTGACCACGCGCCAGCGCAATCCCCTGGTGCCCGATGTCCCCACCGTTGGCGAGCTGGGCCACCCCGGGCTGGAGCAGGAAGTGCTGTTCGCGCTGTGGGTACCGGCCTCCACGCCCGAAGCACTGGTGCGGAAAATCCAGACCGCGCTCGAGAAGGCGCTGCAGGATGGCCCGCTGCGCGAACGCATGCGCGCCAACGATCTGGCCTATGAAGGCCTGACCGGCAGCGCCGCCACCGCGCGCCTGCAGGCACTGAGCGACCGCTACCGTGCCGTGATCCAGGCCACGGGCATGAAGATGGAGTAGGCCCCGTGCAACGTCCCAACATCATTTTCATCGTGGCCGACGACCTGGGTTATGCCGACCTGGGCTGCTACGGCGGCCGCGAGGCCGGCTTCGGCGCGGTCTCGCCCGTGCTGGACGGCCTGGCGGCCCATGGCCTGCGCCTGACCCAGGGCTATGCGAATTCGCCCGTATGCTCGCCCACGCGCTTTGCCCTGGCCACGGCACGCTACCAGTACCGGCTTCGCGGCGCGGCCGAAGAGCCCATCAACAGCAAGACACGCGGCACGCCGCTGGGTGCCAGGCTGGGCCTGCCTCCCGACATTCCCACGGTGGCCTCCCTGCTCAGGGACGCCGGCTACCGCACGGCCCTGATCGGCAAATGGCACCTGGGCTACCCACCCCATTTCGGCCCCCTGCGCTCGGGCTACGAGGAGTACTTCGGTCCCATGTCCGGCGGCGTGGACTACTTCACCCACCTCAGCAGCGCAGGCCAGCATGACCTTTGGACAGGCGAGCAGGAGCACCATGACGAAGGCTATCTCACCGACCTGCTGTCACAGCGCAGCGTGGACTTCGTGCAGCGCATGGCGAGCGGCGATGCGCCCTTCTTCCTGAGCCTGCACTACACGGCGCCGCACTGGCCCTGGGAAACCCGCGACGACCGCGCCACCGCCGAGGCCCTGGGCGCCGGCATCGCTCACCTGGCAGGCGGCAATATCCACCAGTACCAGCGCATGATCCACCACATGGACGAGGGCATAGGCTGGGTCGTCGAGGCCCTGCGGGCCACCGGTCAGCTCGACAACACCCTCATCGTGTTCACCAGCGACAACGGGGGCGAGCGCTTCTCCGACAACTGGCCCCTGGTCGGCGGCAAGATGGACCTCACCGAAGGCGGCATCCGCGTGCCCTGGATCGCCCACTGGCCCGCCGTGATCGCGCCCGGCCGCCACAGCACACAGCACTGCATGAGCATGGACTGGTCGGCCACCGTACTGGACGCCGCGGGCGTGCAGGCACCGCCAAGCCACGCGTTGGATGGCGTATCCCTGATGCCCGTGCTGCGCGACGAGGGCGCCGAATTTGCACGCCGCCTGTACTGGCGCATGAAGCACCGCGGCCAGCGCGCGCTGCGCGACGGCGACTGGAAGTACCTGCGCGTGGATGGAGTGGACTATCTGTTCAACCTGGCCGGCGACGAGCGCGAACGCGCCAACCAGGCGCTCCAGGCGCCCGGGCACCTGGCCGCCCTGCGCGAGGACTGGGAGGCCTGGAATGCCGGCATGCCCGCCATACCCGAGGACGCCACGGTCAGCCTGGTCTATACGGCTGGCGACATGCCCCAGCGCTGAGCCATGCGATCCCGGTCCGATGCCGCGCGCTGGCTGCCCTTTCTGCGCTGGCCACGCCCCTCGCCAGCCCTGTTGCGCAGCGAAATGCTGGCCGGACTGACCGTGGGCCTGATGGTCGTTCCCCAGGGCGTCGCCTATGCCGCACTGGCCGGCATGCCCCTGGTCACGGGCATATACGCGTCCCTGCTGCCGGCCCTGGTGGCCGTGCTGTTCAGCGCCTCCACACGGCTGTCGGTAGGACCCACGGCCCTGAGCTGCCTGGTGATCCAGGCCTCGCTCACGGGTCTGGCCATGCCGGGCAGTGCCCAGTGGGTGGCCCTGGCGGCCTGGCTGGCCCTGCTCAGCGGCGCCCTCCAGCTGCTGCTGGGTCTGGCGCGCTGCGGCTGGCTGCTCAACCTGGTAAGCGCCCCCGTGCTCATGGCCTTCACCCAGGCGGCCGCCCTGCTCATCATCGGCTCGCAGATCGGACCGCTGCTGGGCCGGGGTACCGATGGCCAGGTGGACGTGGCCGCCCTGGCCCTGGGCCTGGGCGCCCTGCTGCTCCTCGTGCTGGCACGGCGCTGGTGGCCGAAATTTCCCACCATCCTGGTCGTGGTGCTGGCCAGTGCCGCCATTTCCGCAGGGATGGGTCTGGAGGCCCGCGGCACGGCCGTGGTGGGCGCCCTGCCCGGCGGCCTGCCGGCGCTGGGCTGGCCCCCCCTTCCGACGACCGGCCAGTTGCAGGCATTGCTGGTGCCATCCCTGGTCATCGCCCTCATCAGCTTTCTGGAAACCGCTTCCAGCGCCCAGATCGACCATGCGGACCGCCACAGCATCTGGGACCAGGACCAGGACCTCATAGGCCAGGGCCTGGGCAAGATCGCGGCCGGGCTCAGCACAGGCTTTCCCACCAGCGCCTCGTTCTCGCGCTCGGCCCTCAATCTGTATGCGGGCGCCCGCAGCGGCTGGGCCACGCTGTTCTCGGTCCTGGTCCTGGCGCTGTCGCTGTGGGCCGCCATGCCGCTGCTGCGCCCCGTGCCGCAGTCCGTGCTCGCGGCCGTGGTCCTGGTGGCCGTGGTCGGCCTGGTCCAGCCCCTGGCCTTCGTGCGGCTGTGGCGACTGTCCAGGGCCGAAGCCGTGATCGCCGTGCTCAGCTTTGCCGCCACCCTGGCCAGCGCGCCGGCCCTGCACCTGGGCGTGGGCCTGGGGCTCGGCCTGTCCCTGGCCTGGTCGCTGTGGCAGCGCCTGCATCCGCGCGTGGTCGAAGTGGGGCTGCATGCCGACGGCAGCCTGCGCGACCGCGTTCAGTGGAAGCTGCCAGCCCTGGCCCCCCACACCCTGGCCCTGCGCATGGATGCGGCGTTGGACTTCACCTCCTCGGCCTTTCTGGAGCGCTGCGTGGCCGACCATCTGGGGGCCGCCCCCGGCACGCATACCCTGTGCCTGTTTGCCCAGTCCATCAACCGCATCGATGCCACGGGCCTGGCGGCCCTGCAAAGGCTGAGCACGCAATGCAGGCACGGCGGCGTCGGCCTGCACCTGGCCGGACTCAAGCGCCCGGTCGAGGAAGCCTTGCAGCGCGCGGGCCTGCTCGACGGCCTGCAGCTGCATCGCACCGAGGCCCAGGCCTGTGCGCGGCTGCGCGCGCAGGGGCAAAGCGGACTTGGCTGAACGCGAAGCGACCCATGCCCGACAATAGCGGCCATGCTTTCGACCGCCCCCCTGGTTTCCTTCGCCCCCGCTGCGCTGGAGGCAACGACCGAATGGATCATTCCCTATGCCGGCGGCCCGTCCTCGGATGCGGATGACGAGGCGGCCGTCGCCGCTGCCTGGCAGGGCCTGCAGCTGCCCCACCTGCAGGCCTTGCTCGCCCTGATGGAGGCCGGCCCCTCCCAGTCCGGCAGCGAAATGGATTTCTCGCCCCCGCACGAACGCGCGCTGGCGCGCTCCATGGGTCTGCCCGATGCGCCCGGCCTGATTCCCTGGGCCGCCCGCGAGGCCGCGGAGTACCACCAGGCCTGCGCCTACGTCACACCCTGCCACTGGCACATAGGCGCGGACCAGGTCCACCAGAGCGATCCCCAGAGCACGCCGCTGGGCGAGGAAGAATCGCGCCAGCTGCTGGCCCTGCTGGCGCCGTGGTTCGCCGACGACGGCATCACGCTCGAATACCGGCAGCCCCAGTGCTGGCTGGCCCGTGGCGAACTGTTCGACGGGCTGGCCACGGCCTCGCTGGACCGCGTCATCGGCCGCGACGTGCGCCCCTGGCTGCCCGACGCCCGGCAGGCGCGCAGCCTGCACCGCCTGCAAAGCGAGGTGCAGATGCTGCTCTACACCCATGTGTTCAACGATGCGCGCGCCGCCCTGGGCCAGCCACCCATCAATGCCTTCTGGGTCCATGGCGCGGGCCGGCTTCCGGCGGATGCCGCTGCGGCCCGGCCCCGCTCCGTACAGTGCGTGAACAGCCTGCGCACGGCCGCCCTGCAAGGCCAGGTCGCCCCATGGCGCGCCGCATGGCAGGCCCTGGATGCCGGCCTCATCGCCGCGCTGCTGGGGCAGGTGCGCGCAGGCCGCGACCTGCGCCTGGTCCTCTGCGGCGAACGCCATGCCGTGGCCTGGCAGCGGCGCGCGCCGCGCTGGCGCGACCGCCTGGCCGGCCTGCTGGGCCCCCGGCCCCTGCCCGCCCTGGGCGCCATGCTCTGAAGGCCGCGCCATGAAAATCATTCCCCGCGATATTCCCGCGGACCAGGCCTCGGCCCTGTGCCGGGCCGGTGTCCACCCCCTGCTGGCCCAGCTGTATGCCGCCCGCGGCGTGTGCTCGGCCGACGAGCTCGACGATGCGCCCGCACGCCTGCTGCCGCCCGCAGGCCTGCTGGGCATGGAAGCGGCCGTGCGCCTGCTGGCCGACGCCATCGAAGGCGGCCTGCGCCTGTGCATCGTGGCCGACTACGACTGCGACGGTGCCACGGCCTGTGCCGTGGGCTGGCGCGGCCTGCGCATGCTGGGTGCCGCCGACACCCACTACCTCGTGCCCGACCGCGTGGTGGACGGCTATGGCCTCACGCCGCCCATTGCACGGCGTGTCCATGAAAGCGGCGCCCAGGTCCTGGTCACCGTGGACAACGGCATCGCCAGCGTCGAAGGCGTGGCCCAGGCCAAGGCCCTGGGCCTGCAGGTGGTCGTCACCGACCACCACCTGCCCGGCAGCCACCTGCCGCTGGCCGATGCCATCGTCAACCCCAACCAGCCCGGCTGCGGCTTCGAGAGCAAGTCCATGGCCGGCGTGGGCGTGATGTTCTACGTACTGCTGGCCCTGCGCGCCGAGCTGCGCGCGCGCGGGCGCTTCGACAAGGCCAGCCAGCCCCGCCTGGAGGCCCTGCTGCCCCTTGTGGCCCTGGGCACGGTGGCCGACGTGGTGCGCCTGGATGCCAACAACCGCCGCCTCGTGGCCCTGGGGCTCAAGCAGATACGCCGCGGCCAGATGCAGGCCGGCGTACAGGCGCTGTTCGACGCTGCAGGGCGCAAGGCCCTTGCCGCGACTACCTTCGATTTCGGCTTCGCCCTGGGCCCGCGCATCAATGCCGCGGGCCGGCTGGCCGACATGACCATCGGCATCGAGTGCCTGACCACGGATGACAAGGGCCGCGCGGCCCAGCTGGCCCAGATGCTGGACAGCATCAACCGCGAACGCCGCGAGCTCGAAGGCGGCATGCGCGAGCAGGCCATGCTCATGGCCGAGGGCCTGTGCGCCGACGGCATGACGCCGCCGCCCGCCATCAGCGTCTTCGACCCCGACTTCCACGAGGGCGTGGTCGGCATCGTCGCCTCGCGGATCAAGGACCGCATGCACCGGCCGACCTTCGTCTTCGCGGCCAGTGGTGCACCAGGCCACGAACACGAGCTCAAGGGTTCGGGCCGTTCCATACCGGGCTTTCATCTGCGCGATGCGCTGGACCTGGTGTCCAAGCGCCACCCCGGCCTGCTGCTGCGCTTCGGTGGTCATGCCATGGCGGCGGGCTGCACCATTGCCGAGGCCGATTTCTCGCGCTTCGAACAGGCCCTGGCCCAGGTCGCCCAGGAATGGCTGGATGCGGCCACGCTGACGCGGCGCATGGAAACCGACGGCCCCCTGGACCCGAGCTTTCGCAACGCGGAAATCGTCGAGCGGCTCAACCTCGAGGTCTGGGGCCAGGGCTTTGCACCGCCCACCTTCAGCGAGGAAATCGAAGTGCTGTCGCAGCGCCTAGTCGGTGAACGCCACCTGAAGCTGCAGTTGCGCCACCATGGCGAAATGGTCGACGGCATCTGGTTCGGCCATACCGACCCCCTGCCCGAATCCGCCTGCTTCGCCTATCGCCTGGACATCAATGAATGGCGCGGTGAGCGCAAGGTGCAATTCCTGATCGAAGGCATCAACTCGGAAGGCACCTAGAAGCGTCATGCGCCCATTCGGGTAACATGGCCGGCTTTTTTTGCAACAAATTATTGCAAAGCCGGTTTGACCTGAGGAATCGCATCGATGACATCCCGCTATTGGCCCTGCGCTGCCGCAGCCATTGCTCTCACGGCCGGCCTGTCCGGCTGTACCACGACTGAACAATCGCGCGTGATCGAAACGCCCAAGCCCGTTTCGGCATACAGCCAGTACCAGGGACCGCGCAGCCCCATTTCCGTCGGCAAATTCGACAACCGCTCCAGTTTCCAGCGCGGCATTTTCTCGGATGGCATCGACCGCCTCGGTGGCCAGGCACGCACGATTCTCGTGACCCACCTGCAGCAAAGCGGCCGCTTCAGCGTGCTCGACCGCGACAACATGTCCGAGACCCGCCAGGAAGCAGGCTTCAACAAGCAGGAACAGACCGTTCGCGGTGCCACCTATGTCGTCACCGGCGATGTGAGCGAATTCGGCCGCAAGGTCGTTGGCGATCGCCAGTTCTTCGGCGTACTGGGACGCGGCAAGGAGCAGGTGGCCTATGCCAAGGTCAGCCTGAACATCGTCAAGGTCCAGACCTCGGAAGTCGTGTATTCGGTCCAGGGCGCTGGCGAATACAGCCTGTCCAACCGTGAAGTCGTGGGCTTCGGCAGCACGGCCGGATACGACTCCACCCTCAATGGCAAGGTGCTGGACCTGGCCATCCGGGAAGCCGTGGACAAGCTGGCGGCCGGCATGGACAGCGGTGCATGGAAGCCCGCGCCATGAGGACGGCCGTACGCCGTCTCCTGGCCCTTTCCACCGCCCTGGCCTGCGCGGCCTTGACTGGCTGCGCCGCGCCCCGCCCACCGCTGTACGCCTGGAACGATTACCAGCCCCAGGTCTACCAGTACCTGAAGGATGACGGCAGCACCGCTGCCGAGGACCAGTTGCTGCGGCTCGAAGAAAACCAGCAGAAGGTGCTGGGCGAAGGCAAGGCCCTGCCCCCGGGCTATCGCGCCCATATGGCCTTGCTGTATTCGAAGACCGGCAACAACGAAAAGACTGTGCAGCAATTGGCCGAGGAGAAGGTGCATTTCCCTGAATCCGCCATCTTCATGGACACGCTGCTACAGAGTTTCACGGTCCCTTCAAAGCACTGACATGCGCCCGATCCCCTTCATCAAAACCCTGGCCGTGGCCATGGGACTGGCCCTGACCGGATGCGCGACCACCGCGCCCTATGACTATTCGGCGCTGCAGGCCGCCAAACCTGCCTCGATTCTCGTCATGCCGCCGCTGAACCAGTCGCCCGAGGTCAGCGCCGCGGCCGGCGTGCTGTCCCAGATCTCCCTGCCGCTGGCCGAAGCCGGCTACTACGTGCTGCCCGTGGCCGTAACGCAGGACATGTTCCACCAGAACGGCATCGCCAGCCCCGAGGATGCCCAGGACCTGCCCGTGGCCAAGCTGCGGCAGATCTTCGGCGCCGATGCGGCCCTGTACCTGAACATCCGCAATTACGGCACCAGCTATGCGGTGCTCGCCAGCGCCTCGGTCGTCACGCTGGAAGCCAAGCTCATTGATCTGCGCACCGGCACCCAGTTGTGGAACGGCTCGGCCACGGCCTCCAGCGCCGAAGGCCAGAATTCCGGGGGTGGACTGCTGGGCATGCTGGTGACCGCCCTGGTCAACCAGATCCTGGAGACGGTGAGCGAGCGCAGCGTGCAAATGGCTTCGCTCGCCAACCACCGCATGCTGTCTCCCGCCAGCCTGCGCGGCCTGCTGCCGGGGCCCCGCTCGCCCGACTACGGCAAGCCACGCAACTGACAAAAAAGGCGGGCGAAAAGGCAGGCGGGCCGGTGCCACCAGGACCCCGACCCGCCTTCCCCGCTCCTCCCCTTCAGAAGGTCTCCCAGTCGTCGTCCTTGGCGGCTGCCTTGGCTGCCGGCAGTGCAGCGGCAGCCGGCCTGGCAACCGCCGGGGCAGGCGCTGCCTTCTTCACGGCCGGCGCGGTGCGCGCGGATGCCGTGGCGCCAGCAGATGCCACCACCGGCTTGCGGGCCTGGACGGACGGCCTCGCCGCGGCGGCGGGCGCCAGCGCGCTGCCCTCCTGACCCAGCTTGAAGACCGCCACCACCTGGGACAGGCGTTGGGCCTGGTCCTGCATGGCCAGGGCGGCAGCGCTGGACTGTTCGACCAGGGCCGCGTTCTGCTGGGTCATCTGGTCCAGATGGGTGACGGCCTGATTGACCTGCCCGATGCCGTCGCGCTGTTCGGTGGACGAGGCCGTGATCTCTCCGATCAGGTCACTGACGCGGCGCACGCTGGCCACGATGTCGTCCATGCTGCGCCCCGCCTGCTCGACCTGCTGCGACCCCGAGCGCACGTTGTCCACGCTGGTGGTGATCAGCAGCTTGATTTCCTTGGCCGCCTCGGCGCTGCGCTGGGCCAGGGCCCGCACCTCGCCGGCCACCACGGCAAAGCCCCGACCCTGCTCGCCGGCACGCGCGGCTTCCACGGCCGCGTTCAGCGCGAGGATGTTGGTCTGGAAGGCGATGGAATCGATCACCCCGATGATGTCGGCGATCTTGCGGCTGCTGTCGGTGATCTGCTGCATGCTCTGCACCACCTGTGCCACCACGCCACCGCCCTGCTCGGCCGCCTGGGCCGCCGTCGCCGCCAGCTGATTGGCCTGGCGTGCCGTATCGGCCGATTGGGTGACGGTGGCCGTCAGCTCTTCCATGCTGGCCGCGGTCTCCTCCAGGTTGGCCGCAGTCTGCTCGGTGCGCGCCGACAGGTCCTGGTTGCCGCTGGCGATCTGATTGGACGCCGTGGATACGGAATCCACGCCCGAGCGCACTTCGGACACCACGCCGCGCAGGCGCTGGGTCATGCCGTTGAGCGCGCGCAGCAGATGGCCCAGTTCATCGCCACGGTCATTCTGCACCGAGCCCGTGAGGTCGCCGGCCGCGATGCCGTCGGCCAGCGCCACGGCCTGGTCCAGCGGGCGCGTGATCGAACGCATGGTCGTCATGCCCAGGAACAGGCCCAGGACCACGATGGCTGCACTGGCCAGCGCGCCCAGCCAGTAGGCCTGGCGGCGGTTCTCCATGCCATCGGCACGGGCCTGCACGCTTTGCTGCTCCAGTTCCTTCACGAAGGCTTCCTGCGCCGCGTTGTAGCGCTCGGCCGCCGGGCGCAGCTGCTTTTCCACGATGTCGAAGGTGGAGGCGAAATCGTTGGCCTTGCGCGCATCCTGGGCCGCGGTATTGGCCTTGAGGGTTTCCTTGCGCTCGGCCGCCACGGCCTCCAGCGCCTGGCGGCCCTGGGCATTGAGCACCAGCTCGCCCACCTGCTTTTGCAGGCCGTTGATGCGCTCTATGCCCTGCATCATCAGGGCGCGCTGCTGGGCCGCCAGCGTTTCGTCCGGCGACATGGCGGACACGATGGAACGCTCCACGCTCATCTGCGTCAGATGCCGCCATTCACGCGCCAGGGTGGCGCCTTGCTGGGCCGTCATCACATCGGTGTTGATCTTTTCGTTGACCCCATGCAGGTAGACCAGGATGCCGCCATTGACGGCCAGCATGCCCACCAGCAGGCCCAGCACCAGGGCCCAGAGCTTTTGCGCGACGGTGAATTGATTCAGATTCATGAATAGCCGATCTATGCAAGCAATGCCGGAAGCCGGCCCGGCGCCCCTGCCAGCCATGCCTTCCGGAAAATTCTTCCTGTTCCCTCGGGCGGCGCCTGGCTGGTCTTCGTCACGGGAGCGTCACTATTGAGTGCTGTTACACCGCACTCAGGGAAGTCCCCAGCCGCAGTGCACGGGTCGGAAAATGGCCCGCACCTACAATGGTTTCGTGGCCAAGACCTATCTGAACGCCGACCTGCACAGCCACTCCGTGGTCTCGGACGGGACACTGACACCGGAACAACTGGCCGAACGCGCCGCTGCCCGGAAGGTGGAGCTGTGGGCGCTGACCGACCATGACGAAGTCGGCGGCCAGCGTCGCGCTGCGGCCGCAGCCAGGGCCTGCGGCATCGACTATCTGACGGGCTCGGAAATCTCGGTCAGCTTTGCAGGTACCACCGTGCATATCGTGGGCCTGGGCTTCGACGCCGAAAACCCTGCCCTGGCCGATGGCCTGCATGCCACGCGTGGCGGCCGCGGCCCGCGGGCGCGCGAAATGGCGCGCCAGCTGGCGCTGGCGGGCATCGAGGGCAGCTACGAAGGCGCACTGCGCTTCGCCGGCAATCCCGAGCTGATCTCGCGCACGCATTTCGCACGCTTTCTCGTGGAGTCGGGCCGCTGCCGCGACACCTCGGAGGTGTTTCGCCGCTACCTCACCGAAGGCCATCCCGGCTACGTACCCCATACCTGGGCCCGGCTCGGCGATGCCGTGCGCTGGATCACGGGCGCGGGCGGTGTGGCCGTGATCGCCCATCCCGCCCGCTACGCGCTGACGGCCAACGAGGAATACGCGCTGTTTTCGGAATTCAAGGCCCATGGCGGCCAGGGCGTGGAGGTCGTGACCGGCAGCCACCGGCCCAGCGAATACGCCACCTATGCCGACATGGCCTGCGAGTTCGGCCTCGCTGCCTCGCGCGGCAGCGACTTCCACAGCCCCGAGGAATCGCACACCGACCTGGGCGAGCTGCCCTATCTGCCCGGCCATCTCACACCCGTGTGGGAGCTGCTGGACGAGCGCATACAGCGGGCCTGAGCCGCGCGCATCCCGGAAACACCCATGGTTCTACGCTTCGAAGCCCATCCCGACAATCCCCAGCCCCGGCTGATCAAGCAGGCCGCCGACATGCTGCGCCAGGGCGCCATTCTCGCCATCCCCACCGATTCGAGCTATGCCCTGGTCTGCCACCTGGATGATCGCCCTGCCGTGGAGCGGCTGCGCCGCATACGCCAGATCAACGAAAAGCACCACCTGACCCTGCTGTGCCGCGACCTGTCCGAGCTGTCGAGCTATGCGCGCGTGGACAACCGCCAGTACCGCCTGCTCAAACTGGCCACGCCGGGCCCCTATACCTTCATTCTCGAAGCGTCCAAGGAAGTGCCCAAGCGGCTGAGCCATCCTTCGCGCAAGACCATAGGCCTGCGCGTGCCCGACCGCAAGGGAACGCAGTTGCTGCTGGAGCAGTTGGGCGAGCCGCTGATCGCCACCACGCTGATCGCCCCCGGAGACACCGAGCCCCTGCATGACGCCGACGAGATCATCGAGCGCTTTGCCCATGATCTCGACGCCGTGGTCGACGCCGGCGCCTGCCCTTCGGAGCCGACCACCGTCATCGACCTCGTGCCCATGTCCCTGGGCAATCCGCCCACCGTGGTGCGCCAGGGCCGTGGCAGCCTCGACGCACTGGGGCTCGATATCGAATAAGCCCCGCGGCGCATGCAGCCATGCGCCGCGCAGGCCGCGCATCCCATGCGCTAAACCCGCTCCAGCACCGGCAGGGCCTGGCGCTGCGGCAACGGGGTTCTCGCGGCCACCGGCGCCATGGCGGGGCGCACAGGGGGCGCCTCGGGAGCTTCGTCGTCGAGCCTGAAGGCACCCACGGCCTGCTGCAGCTCATGGGCCCGGTCGTTGAGCGCCGATGCGGCCAGCGAGGCCTGCTGCACCAGGGCAGCGTTCTCCTGCGTGGCGCTGTCCATGTGCCCCACGGCCACATTGACCTGGGCAATGCCCTGGCTTTGCTCGCGCAGCGCCAGCGAAATTTCGCCCAGCAGGCCTGTGACCTGGCCAACGGCGCCGACGATTTCCTGCATGGTCTCGCCGGCCTGGCCGACCAGGCCGGCCCCGCTTTCCACCTGGCGCACGCTGGCCGTGATCAGTTCCTTGATTTCCTTGGCGGCCTCGCCCGAGCGGCCGGCCAGGCTGCGCACCTCGCTGGCCACCACGGCAAAGCCCCGGCCCTGCTCCCCGGCCCGTGCGGCCTCCACGGCGGCGTTCAGCGCCAGGATATTGGTCTGGAAGGCAATGCCCTCGATGACCTGGATGATGTCGACGATCTTGCGCGAGCTGCCGCTGATCGCCTCCATGGTCTGCACCACTTCGCCGACCACGGCGCCGCCGCGCTGGGCCGTGGCCGAGGCATCGACGGCCAGGCTGCTGGCCGAATGCGCGCGGTCCGCGTTCTGGCGCACCGTGGCCGTGAGCTGCTCCATGCTGGCCGCCGTCTGGGTCAGGGCCGAGACCTGGGCCTCGGTGCGCTGCGACAGGTCGCTGTTGCCGGCATTGATTTCCCCCGCCGAAATGCCGATCTCGTCCGTGGACTGCTTGATGCGGCCCACCAGCTCGGTCAGCGTGTCCTCCATGGTGCCCAGTGCCCCCAGCAGGCGGCCGAAATCGCCCTGAAGTTCGGTCGAGAACTCCTGGCTCAGGTCGCCCGAGGCCACGGTCTCTGCGATCAGGATGGCCTGACCCAGGGGCTGGACGATGCCGCGACGCAGGCTGAACCACGCCACCAGGGCCAGGGCGCAGACCGCGCAGCCCAGGCCGATGACCCACCAGCGCGTCTGCACCAGGGCCTGTTCGGCCACCGTGGTCGCACCGCCGGCCGCCAGCGCCTGCTGGGCCTGGCCCAGCGAGAACACCGTGACCGCCATCATCGTGAACACCAGGAGATTGATGCCGCCGAATGCGATCACCAAGCGCCAGCCTATCGGCAACCTGCCCAAGCCCAGTACACCCACGTTCCACCCCTTGTGCGCGCGGCCCGAAGGCCTGTCAAGAATGAAGTTTCATTTTGCAACATACACCCGGACTTGCCAATCGCTGGAAACCTCTAGAGAGCCATGCCGCCCCTCGGGCTCTGGGGCCGCCCGGCACGGGGGCAGGCCGCGTCTGAGACAATGCCCGCCGTGGACATCTCCAACCTCATACAAACCGTACTCATCTATGCCCTGCCCGTGCTCTTCGCGATCACGGTGCACGAGGCCGCCCACGGCTATGCAGCACGCCATTTCGGCGACAACACGGCGGCCATGCTGGGACGCATCACGCTCAATCCCATCAAGCACATAGATCCCATAGGCACCATCCTGATGCCCTTGCTGCTGTACTTCGCCACCTCGGGCAGCTTTCTGTTCGGCTATGCCAAGCCCGTGCCCGTGCGTTTCGACCAGCTGCGCCACCCCAAGCGCGACATGATCTGGGTGGCGCTGGCAGGCCCGGCCTCGAATTTTGCCCAAGCCCTGCTCTGGGGCATCGTCCTGGTCGCCCTGGTCGGTTCAGGCGTCAGCGAACGCTTCTTCCTCGAAATGTGCCGCGCCGGCATCCTGGTCAATCTGGTGATGTGGGCCTTCAACCTGTTCCCCCTGCCGCCGCTCGACGGTGGGCGCATCCTCGTCGGCCTGCTGCCCTGGCGCCAGGCGCAGTGGGTGGCGCGCATCGAACCCTGGGGGTTCTTCATCGTCATGGGCCTGGTCATCGCCGGCGTGGTCGGAAGCCTGTGGCTGCGGCCGCTGATGGACCTCGGCTATGCGGTCATCGATTTCGTCCTGACTCCCCTGATCGCACTTTTGCGCTGAGGTGGCGGCTGGCCTGCGCCATCCGCCCCGCCCCTCCCTTTATTTCCCTGTTGCAGTTTCCTGTCATGAGCACAACGCGCTTTCTCACCGGCATCACTCCCAGCGGAACCCCGCACCTGGGCAACTACGCAGGCATGCTGCGCCCGGCCATTGCCGCCAGCCGTTCGCGCGAGGTCGAGAACTTCTACTTCCTCGCCGACTACCACGCGCTCATCAAGTGCCAGGACCCCGCGCGCGTGCAGCGCTCGACCATCGAAATCGCCGCCAGCTGGCTGGCCGCGGGCCTGGACCCCGAGCATGTGACCTTCTATCGCCAGTCGGACATTCCCGAAATCCCCGAGCTGTGCTGGTTCCTGACATGCGTCACGGGCAAGGGCCTGCTCAACCGCGCCCATGCCTACAAGGCCGCCGTCGACAAGAACCACGCGGCAGGCACGGAAACCGATGACGGTGTGACGGCCGGCCTGTTCATGTACCCCGTGCTCATGGGCGCCGACATCCTGATCTTCAACGCCCACAAGGTGCCCGTCGGCCGGGACCAGGTGCAGCACATCGAGATGGCGCGCGACATGGCATCGAGCTTCAACCACCTCTATGGCAGCGAATTCTTCACGCTGCCCGAGGCCCAGGTCGAGGACAACGTGGCCACGCTGCCGGGCCTCGACGGCCGCAAGATGAGCAAGAGCTACAACAACACCATTCCGCTGTTCGCTGCGCGCGATCAGCTGCGCAAGCTCATCAACAGCATCACCACCGATTCGCGCGCGCCCGGAGAGCCCAAGGAAGTCGAAGGCTCGGCCCTGTTCCAGATCTACCAGGGCTTCGCCAGCGAAGAGGAAACCGGGGCGCTTCGCCGCCAGTACGAGCAGGGCATTGCCTGGGGCGATGCCAAGCAGTTGCTGTTCGAACGCATAGACCGCGAGCTGGCGCCCATGCGCGAGCGCTACGAACACCTGGTGGCCCATCCCGGCGAGCTGGAAGACATCCTGCAGGCCGGCGCCGCCAAGGCACGCAGGCTGGCCACTCCCTTCGTGCGCGAGCTGCGCAGCGCCGTCGGCCTGCGCAACCTGGCACAGGCGGCCGGTGGCGCAAAGGCCAAGGCCGCACGCCAGGCCCTGCCCCAGTTCAAGCAATACCGCGAAGCCGATGGCAAGTTCTACTTCAAGCTGGTGGCGGCCGATGGCGCGCTGCTGCTGCAGAGCCTGGGCTTCGACGCCCCCAAGGAGGCCGGGCAGGCCATAGGCCGGCTGCAGCGCGAGGGCGCCGAGGCGCTGGCCGACCTGCAGGCACGCCTGCAGCCCTTCGCCGGCGAGCAACAGGCGCTTGCCCTGGCCGCCCTGCAGCAGCTGCGCGAGGCTGCGGAGCAGGGGTAAGCTCTGTTTGGGACACTGCGAATTCACGGGCAGCTTGCCCGCTACATCGGGGCCGGTTCCACCGGCTCCCGCATGAAAGGACATTGGGATGCGTATCGCTGCTCTGGACGATGATCAGTTGCAACTGGACATGCTGCGCCAGGTTGCACTGGAAGCAGGCCACAGCTGCCATGCCTATACGACGGGTGGCGCCCTGCAGCAGGATCTGCGCCGCGAAAGCTTCGACCTGCTGATCGTGGACTGGCACCTGCCCGACATGGAGGGCACGGACCTGGTGCGCTGGGTGCGCGAGCATGTCAGCAAGGAGCTGCCCGTGCTCATCGTCACCCACCGCAGCGAAGAGGCCGACATCGTAGAAGGCCTGGCCTGCGGTGCGGACGACTTCATGGTCAAGCCCGTTCGCCACGGCGAGCTGCGCGCACGACTCGCGGCGCTGCTGCGTCGCGCCTATCCGGTGAACACGCAAAGCGTGATGGAGTTCGGCCCCTACCGCTTTCAGACGGCCACCAACAGCCTTGAAGTCCATGGCCAACCCATGGAACTGACGCACCGCGAGTACATGCTGGCCCTGACCCTGTTCCAGAACCAGGGCCGCCTGCTGTCCCGCGACCACCTGCGCGAAGCCGTTTGGGGCCACAACGCCGAGGTGCAGTCGCGCTCGCTGGACACCCATATCTCGCGCCTGCGCGCACTGCTGAACCTGCGCGCGGGCCAGCCCTATGCCATCAGCGCCGTCTATGGCTATGGCTACCGCCTCGATGTGCCCGATCCCGCCCCTGAAACCCGGCCCGACCAGCCATGACAGCCCTGCCGTCGCCTTGCCTCCCGTCGCGCTGGCGCGGCCCCGCCCTGGCCTACGCGCTGCTGGCCATGGGTGCGGCCCAGGCCCAGATCACGCCCATGCCGCGCGGCGGCGACGTGATCGCCCACCGCGTCGTGGCCGGTGACACGCTGGAGCAGTTGGCAGCCCGCTATCTGGGCGACCACCGCCAGTGGTCGCTGCTGCAGCAGCACAACGGGGTGGCCAATCCCTATCGCCTGCGCCCCGGCTCGGTGCTGGAAATTCCCAGCCGCCTGCTGCGTGCCGCGGCCGCCTCCGTGGAATTCGTGCAGGGTGACGTGCGCGCCTCGCGCCCCCTCGACCACCTGGCTGACACCCCCGCAACCGGCGTGGCGCCCAGCCCGGTACGCCAGGGTCAGGCCCTGCAGGAGGGGGACCGCCTGCAGCTGGCGCCCGATGCCTTCGTCGCCGTGCGGTTGGCCGATGGATCCCTGGTCCGTGTCCAGTCTCAGTCCGATGTGCTGCTGCGCCAGATGCGCCGCAAGGGCCGTGCCGGCAGTCTGCAGTCCGTGCTGGACCTGCGCGAGGGCAGCGTAGAGGCCACGGTGGCACCCGATGCCCAGGCCGGCCAGCGCCGCTTCGAGATCCGCACACCCGCGGCATCCACCAGCGTGCGCGGCACGCGCTTTCTGGTCCAGACCCACGGCGATGCGGACTCAGGCACGGGTACTGTCGCGGCCGTGGACCATGGCTCGGTCGCTGTCGACTCCACCCTGCCTGCGGCCCAGGGTGGCGGCACGCTGCTGCACCCTGGCCAGGGCCTGGCCGTGGCGGCCGATGGCCGCATTGGACAGGCCCGCGACATGCTCGATGCGCCGGACACCAGCGCATGGCCCGCCCTGGCCGAGGATGCCAACTGGGTCAGCCTGCCCCTGCCCACGCAAGCAGGCGCCGTGCGCTACCAGGTCATGCTGGCCCGCGATGCCGAGCTGACCCAGGTGCTGCGCAACGGCAGCTTCACGGCCTCGCCCCTGCGCCTGTCCGGCGTGGAGGACGGCGACTACGTGCTGTCCATCCGCGGCGTCGACGCCCAGGGCGTGCCGGGACGCGCCAGCAGCCATGCGCTGCGCGTCAAGGCCCATCCCGTGCCGCCGCTGTACGAGGCGCCGGCCGCCGACGCCGTCGTCGGCCTGGGCCGTGCGGGCCTGCAGTGCACGCGCGTCGTCGGCGCGGCGCGCTATCGCATTCAGGTAGCCGCCGCCGCGCCGGATGCGGACGCCTTCGCCCATCCCGTGGTGGACGCCCGGGACCTGCAGGACTGCGGCCTGGCGGCCGAGGCCTTGGCTTCCCTGCCGGCCGGCCGCTACCTGTGGCGTGCGGCCAGCGTGCGCCTGCTGCCCGATGGCCAGGCCGACCAGGGTCCGTTCGCCGCGCCCCAGGGCCTGCAACTGGCTGTCGCGCCACGCCAGCCCTCGGCCGATGCCCTGCAGCTCGACGGTGGCCAGGGCCAGGGCAGCCGCCATATCCGCTGGAGCGGCGAAGCCGGCCAACGCTACCGCGTGCAGGCTGCCAGCGGCCAGGACTTTGCCCAGCCCCTGGTCGATGTCTGGGTGGACCGTCCCGAATGGAGCACCGAGGCCTTGCCGCCGGGCAACTACTTCATGCGCCTGCAGATCGAGGATGCCAACGGCCTGCGCAGCGAATTCTCGGCAGCGCGCCAGTTCCAGACCGGCAGCTGGATCACCGACGCCAGCGGCCGCATGCTGCACATGGGCCATGGGGACCGGCTGCAGCGCCAGTGATGCGGCTGCCGCACAAAGGCCATGGAGCCGTCCCCGCCCGAACACGCAATGACCACGGCGGCGCCCCCGCGGCCTTCGCGGCGCCACGGGCTGCGCCGTGACTGGGCCCTGCTGGCGGCCGGCCTGCTGTCCCTGGTGTTCTGGCTCAGCGGCCCCGGCCAGCTGCCGCGCGCCAACCACCTGGTGCAGGACGCCGCCAGCTGGCTGCACCAGCCCCGGGCATCGGCCGATATCGTGGTCGTTGCCATCGACGATGCCAGCATTGCCGCCATAGGCCGCTGGCCCTGGCGCCGTGCCCTGCACGCGGCCCTGCTGGAAAACATCGCCCAGGCGCCACCACGCGCCATCGGCCTGGACGTGGTGTTCAGCGAAGAGGACTGGGACTACCCCGGCGATGACCTGCTCCTGGCGCGCAGCCTGCGCGCCAACGGCCGTACCGTGCTGCCCGTGGCACCGGGCATGGCGCCGCTGCCCGCCCTGGCGGACGCCGCCGCCGGCCTGGGCCATACCCAGCTGCCCGTCGATGCCAACGGCGAAGTGCGGGGGTTCTACGCCCTGGAGGGCCCGGCGGCCGCCCCCTGGTGGCACATGGCCATGGCCTTGCACTGCCTGGGCGAAACGGGCCGTGCCTGTGTCCAGCCCCCGCCCCAGGCTCCGGCCAGCCCTTCGGCCTGGACGCGCGGGCAGTACGAAATCATCGCCTTCGCCCAACCGCCGCGCACGGACGGCCCAGGCGGCACCGCGCCCTTCACCACCTATTCCTACATCGACGTGCTGCGCGGCAAGATTCCCGCGGCCGCGTTCCGCAACAAATACGTGCTCATCGGCACGACGGCCGCCGGTCTGGGCACCTGGTTCACGGCGCCGCTGGGTGCGTCCACGCGCCCCGTGCCCAGCGTGGAGCTGCTGGCCCATGTGCTCAACGGCAACCTGCAGCACACCCATTTGCAGCCCGCCGCTGCCTCGCTGGACCGCGCCCTCAACCTCGCCCCGGTGCTGGCCGCCCTGCTGGCCCTGGCCTGGCTGGGTCCCTCGGGCGGCATGCTGGCCTGCCTGCTGCTGGCCCTGGCCAGCCTGATGCTGGCAGGCCTGGCCCCGCGCCTGTGGCAGGTCCAGACCGCGCCCGCTGCCGCCCTGGTGGGCCTGGCCCTGGCCTATCCGCTGTGGAGCTGGCTGCGTCTGCGCGCCGCGGCGCGTTTCCTGGCCCTGGAACTGCGCGACCTGCGCGGCCAGGGCCTGACCATGTCGGCCAGCCTGGGAGGCGACCTGCTGGACCAGCGCATTGCCGCGGTGGAACAGGCCTCGCACCAGTTGCGCTCCCTGCACCATTTCGTCAGCGAAAGCCTGCGCCAACTGCCTTCGCCCACCTTTGTCTGCGACCGCCAGGGCCGGGTGCTTCTGGCCAATGCCGCAGCCCACGCCTATGCCGCCAGCCTGGGCCATGGCCTCCAGCCCGGCGACGACCTGCCCCGGCTGCTGCAAGGTCTGCAAACGCCTGCCAGCGACGCCACACCCGGCCGCGTGCTGCTGACGGCCCAGGCCCTGGCACAGGGCAGCCTGCCCGCCAGCAGCGAGGGGAGCGATGCCCAGGACCGCCATCTGATGCTGCTGGCCCAGGCCTTCGAGGCGCCTCCCACCCAGGGCTGGCTCATCACCCTGGTCGACATCAGCGAACTGCGCCACACCCAGGCCCAGCGCGACCAGGCCATGGAGTTCATCTCCCATGACATACGCGCGCCCATTGCCTCCATCATCACCCTGCTCGAAATGCAGCGCGGCCCGTCGGGCGCGGCCGCAGGCACGGCTGGCGACATGCTGCTGCCACGCATAGCAGGCTATGCGCAATCCTCGCTGAAGCTGGCCGACGACTTCGTTCACCTGGCACGCGCCCAGCAGCAAAGCCTGCGCCGCGAACCACTGGACCTGGGCGTCGTGCTCGACCAGGCCGTGGAAAGCTGCTGGGCCCAGGCATCGGCCGCCCAGGTGCGCCTGCAGTTCAGCCTGCCGGAACACGCCATCGAGGTCGTGGGCGATGCCGGCCTGCTGCACCGGGCAGCCGTCAACCTCATAGGCAATGCCATCAAATACGGCCGCAAGAATGCAGCTGGCAGCGACATGGCCAGCGGCGCGGCGCAAGAGGTCGAAGCGACCGTGCACTGCCTGGTGCAGGCCGACGGCGAAAGCGGCCGCATCGAGATCCGCGACCAGGGCCCCGGCATGGACGCCATGGCCGTGCAGCGCCTGAGCCGCCCCTTCGAGCGCCTGGACCAGCACCAGCGGCTCGACGGCGTGGGCCTGGGCCTGGCCTTTGCACGCACCGTGGCCGAGCGCCACGGGGGCCGGCTGGAGATCCGCAGCACGCCGGGCCAGGGCAGCAGCTTTGCCATCGTGCTGCCCATTCTTCGGCCGGTGGCGGGTCCGCAGCAGCAGGCATAGCAGGCCAGGGAAGTTCTCGCCGGCAGCGGGCGAAGGCAGAAACGAAAAAGCCCTGGAGTCTTTCAGCTCCAGGGCTTTGCGTTTGATGGTGCGGCTGGCAGGAATCGAACCCACGACCCCTTGGTTCGTAGCCAAGTACTCTATCCAGCTGAGCTACAGCCGCAACGCTTCGCATTGTAGCAGCGGCGCGCGGCGCTTCCGGCTAAATATGCCATTTTTTTGAAAAACTCAGGCAGCCGCCGGTGCAGGCAGCCGGGCAGGTGGCGTCGCCTCCAGGCGGAACACGGTCACCAGATGCGCCAGCCTGGCCGCCTGTTCCTGCAGCGACCGCGCCGCCGCGGCCGTCTCTTCCACCAGGGCGGCGTTTTGCTGCGTGGTCTGGTCCATCCCCCCCACGGCGGCACTGACTTCGGCAATGCCGCGGCTTTGCTCCTGGCTGCTGCGGCTGATCTCGCCCACGGCACCGGCCACGCGCTCCACGCTGCCCACCACCTCGGCCATGGTCGCACCGGCCCGGCCGACCAGGGCGCTGCCATGGTCCACGTTGGCCCCGGCATCGGTGATCAAAGCCTTGATTTCCCTGGCCGCCTCGGCGCTGCGCTGTGCCAGCAGTCGCACCTCGCCGGCCACCACGGCGAAGCCCCGGCCCTGCTCGCCCGCGCGGGCCGCTTCCACCGCGGCATTGAGTGCCAGGATATTGGTCTGGAAGGCGATGGCGTCGATCACCCCGATGATGTCCACGATGCGGTCCGACGAGCGCTTGATGGCCCCCATGGTCTCCACCACCTCCCCCATGGCCTGGCCTGCCTGGCCCGCCACGGCCGAAGCGGCCACGGCCCATTCGTTGGCCTGTCCGGCGTGGACCGCGTTGCCGCGCACGGCGCTGGTCAGCTGCTCCATGGCGGCCGCCGTCTGTTCCAGGGCACTCGCCTGCTGCTCCGTTCGCGACGACAGGTCCATGCCACCACGTGCGATCTCGCTCGATGCCACGGCGATGGTGTCCGTGCCCTCGCGCACCTGGCGCACGATGGCGCCCAGGCTGTGGCTCATGGCACGCAGTGCCGCCATGAGCTGGCCGGTCTCGTCGCGGGAGCGGACCGGAACCCGCACTCCCAGGTCGCCCTCGGCCACGCGGTGGGCCACCTGGACCGCCTCCGTCAACGGCCGCGTGATGCTGCGCGACACCAGCCACCCAGCCAGGGCGCTCAGCACCAGCGCCGCCGCCGCCAGCGCGTGGATGAGGGTGCGGGCATGCACGGCCTCTTTCACGGCCTGGTTGCCGGCCGCATCCATCAGGGCTCCCTGGTGGTCGAACATGGCATCCAGCGCGATGAAGTACTGGATCTGCGGCGGCATGAACCGTGCATGCAGGTAGGCCCTGGCCTCGCCCTCGCGACCTTCTAGCGCCAGCCGCAGCAGGCCGTCGCGCACGGGCACGTAGGCATCGCGCGCGGCCAGCGTGGCCTGGACCTTCTGCTTTTCCTGCGCGGTGTGTGCCGCCTCGGCCATGCGCAGCAGGCCGGCGTGCATCTTCTCGTCCGCTGCCGCGGCGTCCTGCACCAGAGCCTGGATCCTGGCCGCGTCATCGGTCAGCATCAGATCGCGCAGATCCAGCGCGATCTTGTTGACCTGGATCTGGATGCTGTTGGCCAGCACGGTGCTGGGGTAGCGCTGCTGCGTCACGCGCACGATGCTGTCCTGCAGACGGACCAGCTGGCTGTGGCTGATGGCCGTGATGGCCCCCAGCAGCACGATGACAAGGCCGAAGCCCACGGCCAGGCGGCGTGCGATGTTCAAGTTGGCGAGTCCCATGTTCCTGTCCCTGCGGCCCGGCTTGGGCCGGCGATGTGGGATTGCATTACAAGACCACGGCCGCGCGACCCGGACAGGGGGTTTCCTGCGGGTTAAACGCTTTTGACCGGGATGCAGGGAAGGACTAGCCCCCCGGAGACTCAGGCCTGGATCTCGTGCCCGTAAACGATGAAGCCCCGATGCTCGGCCACCTTGTCGTACAGCGCGCGCCCGGCCTCGTTGCCGGCCTGGGTCTGCCAGTAAACGCGGCTTGCGCCGGCCCGCGCCGCCTGCTCGTAGACTCCGTGGATCAGCGCCTTGCCGATGCCTTGCCCACGTCGGCGCGCATCGGCGAACAGGTCCTGCAGATAGCAGACCGGGCCCAGGCGCGTGGTGCTGCGGTGGAACAGGTAGTGGGTCAGCCCGACCAGCTCGCCCTGGCTTTCCGCCACCAGGGCGAATACAGGCTCCAGCGGATTGTGCAAGCGCTCCCAGGTCGTGCGCGTGATCTCCGGCGGCAGGGCCGTGGCACCACTGCGTCCGTAAAAGGCGTTATAGCCATCCCACAAGGCAAGCCAGGGGTCGAAGTCGGACAGCTGCACAGGGCGTATCTGCAGCGGTGGCAAGGCGGTCACAGGGATTTCCTCCGTGCAATGGACATCGGCGGCAGGGCACGGCAACTGCCGTGCCGCCGCATGCAAAAAAGCCTGCCCCTTTGGAGGAGGCAGGCTTTTCATACCAAACGATGGTAGGGCCTCGCAGAGTCGAACTGCGCACCAACGGATTATGAGTCCGCTGCTCTAACCAAGCATGAGCTAAGGCCCCGCATCTGCCGCAGCAGATCCAGGCATTGTAGTGCCTAGCGCTTGTGGCTCAGGGCATTGCTGACAAGTTTGGAGGTGATGTCCACGATCTGGATCATGCGGTCGTAATGCATGCGGGTCGGCCCTATGACGCCCAGGGTTCCGACCACCTTGCCATCCAGCTCGTAGGGAGCGCTCACCACGGACAGTTCCTCGAAGGGCACGACCTGGCTTTCGCCACCGATGTAGATGCGCACGCCCTCGGCCTGGCTTGAGAAGTCCAGCAGCCTCAGGATCTGGGTCTTCTGCTCGAACAGGTCGAAGGCGCGGCGCAGATTGCCCATGTCGCTGGAGAAATCGCTGACCGACAGCAGATTGCGCTCGCCCGAGATCACCACATCCTCCTGGGCCTTGCTCATGGCCTCGGTGCCCACATTGACGGCCGCCTGCATCAGCGACGCCACCTCGCCGCGCAGCAGTTCCACCTCGCCCTTGAGGCGCTCGCGCACCTCCTCCATGGCCAGGCCTGCATAGTGGCTGTTGAGGAAATTGGACGCCTCCACCAGTTGCGACGCCGTGTAGTCGACATCGGTGAAGATCACGCGGTTTTGCACGTCGCCATCCGGCGAGACGATGATGACCAGGAAGCGCCGCTCGGACAGGCGCACGAATTCGATGTGCTTGAATACCGAGGTGCGACGCGGCACCAGCACCACGCCCACGAACTGCGACAGGTTGGACAGCAGGTTGGCCGCATTGGCGATGACCTTCTGGGGCTGCTCGGGCACCAGTTCGGGCGTCACGAAATCTGCACGGTCCACCGTGAGCATGGTGTCCACGAACAGGCGGTAGCCCCGCGCGGTCGGAATCCTGCCTGCTGACGTATGCGGACTGATGATCAACCCCAGGTCTTCGAGGTCGGCCATCACGTTGCGTATCGTGGCAGGCGACAATTCAAGCCCGGACGCGCGCGACAGCGTGCGCGAGCCCACGGGCTGGCCATCGGCGATATAGCGCTCGATCAGCGCTTTGAGCAACAACTTGGCACGTTCGTCGAGCATGTGCTGATTTTAATGATGTAATTTCCAGAAATGACGACCACATTTCGCCACGTCGCCTTGATAGGGAAGTACCACGCTCCCAGCGCAAGCGCCCCGTCCGAGATTGCCAGCGACGCCCTGCAGCGCATCGCCGTCTTTCTCCGGCAACAGGGCTGCGAAGTCGTGCTCGACACACAGTCTGCCCTGTATTCGGGGCTGACCGACTATCCCTCCATGGATGTGGACGGCCTGGGCAGGCATTGTGACCTGGGCCTGGTGGTCGGCGGCGACGGCACCATGCTGGGCGTGAGCCGGCACCTGGCACGCTACGGCACGCCGCTCATCGGCATCAACCAGGGCCGGCTGGGCTTTGTCACCGACATCGCCCTCGAGGATTTCGAGGCCACGCTCACGCCCATGCTCCAGGGCGAATACGAGGAAGATCTGCGCCCCCTGATGTGTGCCCGCGTCATGCGCGACGGCGAATGCGTGTTCGAGGCCCTGGCCATGAACGACGTGGTGGTGAATCGCGGCGGCACATCGGGCATGGTGGAGCTGCGCATCGAGGTCGGCGGACGCTTCGTCTCCAACCAGCGCGCCGACGGCCTGATCGTGGCCACGCCCACGGGCTCGACGGCCTATGCGCTGTCAGCGGGCGGCCCCATGATGCACCCCTCCATTCCGGCCTGGGTCATGGCGCCCATCGCGCCGCACAACCTGTCCAACCGCCCCATCGTGCTGTCCGACGCCAGCGAAGTCACGATCGAGGTGGTCGGAGGGCGCGACGTCAGCGCCAATTTCGACATGCAGTCCCTGGCCTCCTTGCAGCATGGCGACCGCATCCTGGTCAGCCGTGCACACCACAGCGTCCGTTTTCTCCACCCCAAGGGCTGGAACTACTTCGCCACTTTGCGCAAGAAGCTCGGCTGGAACGAGGGAGGCGCCTGACCATGGCGCTCAAGCGCATCGTGCTGCGCGATTTCGTGATCGTCCAGGCGCTGGACCTGGACTGGCAGTCGGGGTTCACGGTACTGACCGGTGAAACCGGCGCGGGCAAGTCCATTCTCATCGATGCCCTGCAGCTGGCCCTGGGCGCACGCGCCGACGCCGACGTGGTGCGCGAGGGCTGTGCCCAGGCCGATATCTGCGTGGAATTCGACTGCACGCAAGGCCTGCTGCCCTGGCTGGAGGAAGCAGGCCTGGACGGTGGCGAAGGCAGCAGTCTTCTGCTGAGGCGCAGCATCGACAGCCAGGGCCGCAGCCGCGCCTGGATCAATGGAACACCGGCCACGGCCACGCAGCTGCGTTCCCTGGGCGAGCAACTCATCGACATCCATGGCCAGCATGCCTGGCAGAGCCTGACACGCGCCGATGCCGCGCGCGCCCTGCTCGACGCCTACGGGGGCATAGACAGCCGCGAAGTCCAGTCCTGCTGGGCACGCTGGAGCCAGGCACGCCAGGCCCTGCAGCGCGCGCAGTCGGCCCAGGACAGCCTGCAGCGCGAACGCGAGCGCCTGCAATGGCAGATCGCCGAGCTCGACAAGCTGTCGCCCCAGGCCGACGAATGGGACGAGCTCAATGCCCAGCATACGCGCCTGTCCCACGCCCAGACCCTGATCGACACGGCACAGACGGTGCTGCAGATGCTGGAGGACGACGAGGCCGGCGCCAGCCATCCGCTGGGCCGCGCCAGCCATCTGATACAGAACCAGGAACACCTGGAGCCCGAGTTCCGCAACATCGCCGATGTACTGGTCTCCTGCGTGGCCCAGGTCGAGGATGCGCGCCATTCGCTGCAGACCTATCTGCGCCGCGCCGACCTTGATCCCGAACGCCTGGCCGAACTCGACACCCGACTGTCGCTGTGGATGCAGCTGGCTCGCCGCTACAAGCGCACGCCCGAGGAGCTGCCGGGCCTGCTGGCCGGCTGGCGCCAGGAGCTGCAGCAGCTGGATGCGGCCGTGGACATCGAGTCGCTGCATGCCGCCGAGCAGTCGGCCCAGCAGCAGTACCAGGCCGCGGCGCGCCTGCTGTCGCAGCAGCGCGCGCTGGCGGCACCCCGGCTGTCGCGGGCCATCAGCCAGGCCATGCAGGGCCTGGGCATGGAAGGCGGCGTCTTCGAAGCCGCGCTGACGTCGGCCGAGGGGCCTGGTGCCTTCGGCACGGACAGCGTGGCCTTCCTCGTGGCCGGCCACCCAGGTGCCAGCCCCAGGCCCATTGCCAAGGTAGCCTCGGGCGGCGAGCTGTCGCGCATCTCGCTGGCCATTGCCGTGACCACCAGCGAGCTGGGCGAGGCCGGCACCCTGATCTTCGACGAAGTCGATTCGGGCGTTGGCGGTGCCGTGGCCGAGACCGTGGGCCGGCTCATGCATGCGCTGGGCCGCTCGCGCCAGGTGCTGGCCGTCACCCACCTGCCCCAGGTCGCGGCCTGCGCCGATCACCACTACCTGGTGGCCAAGCAGCGCGCGCGCCAGGGCACGCTGAGCACGGTGCAGCCACTGGCCGGCGATGCGCGCGAAGCCGAGCTGGCCCGCATGCTGGGCGGTGAGCGCCTGTCCGAAACCACCCTGGCCCATGCACGTGAAATGCTGGCCATGGCGCGGCAGGCGCCCGCACCGCGCGCACCTGCACGGCGCAACAAGCGCAGCGATCCCGCGCCCTTGCAGCCCCCCGCCGCGGCATCGCCCCGCGCCAGGACCGGCTCGGCCGCCATGCGCACGGCCAATGCCGGTCGCCGTTCCACAGGAGGATGAGCCCATGTCGCTCGAAATCGTGCTGATCACCGGAATGTCCGGATCCGGCAAGTCCGTGGCCCTGCACGCTCTGGAGGATGCAGGCTACTACTGCGTGGACAATCTGCCGCCCGAGCTGCTGTCCTCCTTTGTCGCCCTCGAACATGGCCGCCACAGCAACAAGGTGGCGATCGCCATGGACGCGCGCAGCGCGGGCAGCCTGCCCCATCTGCCCATGCAGCTGGAGAGGCTGCAGCAGTTGGGCGTGGTGCCGCATCTGATCTTCCTGGACGCGACCACGGGCACCCTGGTGCGCCGCTTTTCCGAGACCCGCCGCCGCCATCCACTGTCCCAGGCGCCGGTGGCCGAAGGCCGGCGGGCCCTGGTGCAGGACATAGAGAACGAGCGCGAACTGCTCGGCGAACTGCGCGACAAGTCCCATGTCATCGACACCAGCCATCTGCGCTCGTCCCAGCTGCAAAGCTACATCAAGGAAATGATCGCCGAGCCCGTGGGACAGATGACCCTGGTCTTCCAGTCCTTCGGCTTCAAGCATGGCCTGCCCTCGGATTCGGACTATGTGTTCGACGTGCGCATGCTGCCCAACCCGCACTACGAGACCGACCTGCGTCCGTTGACCGGACTGGACGCACCCGTGGCCGATTTCCTTCGCCAGCAGCCCGGCGTGGAAAAGATGCGGCTGGACATACAGCAGTTCCTCGAATCCTGGCTGGAAATGATGGCTGGCAACCACCGCAGCTATGTCACCGTCGCCATCGGCTGCACGGGCGGCCAGCACCGTTCCGTGTTCCTGGTCGAGGAGCTGGCGCGCCATTTCGCGCAGCGCTGGCCCACGCTGCGCCGCCACCGTTCACTGGACAGCCGACCCCAGCCCCTGCTGTCCCCGCCGCCCCCGTCGGCCTAGGCGCACGCGCCCCGCCATGCAGGAAACGCCCTCTCCAGGCCGCGCACGCGTGCTGCTGGTGGAAGACGACCCCGCCATCGCGCGCACGGTCTGCTATGCGCTGGAGCGCGACGGCATCGCCGTTCAACACAGCCTGCAGCTGGCCGATGCCCGGGCGCAATGGCGGGCCCAGCCCCATGACGCCCTGCTGCTCGATGTGGGCCTGCCCGACGGCAATGGCCTGGACTGGTGTCGCGAGCTGCGCGCCGCGGGCAGTGCCGTGCCGGTGCTGGTGCTGAGCGCGCGCGGCGAGGAAATGGACCGTGTCCTGGGCCTGGAGCTGGGCGCCGACGACTATCTGAGCAAGCCCTTCAGCCCGCGCGAGCTGGTGGCACGCACGCGGGCCCTGCTGCGCCGTGCCCGGCACTTCGCCGCAGCGGCCCCGACACAGCCCGGGGGAGTCTTCAGCATCGACGCCCAGGGTCAGCGCGTGCACATGCATGGCCTGCCGCTGGATCTGACGCGGCGCGAATACCAGCTGCTGCGCTGCCTGCTGGAGCGGCCGGGCCGCATCCTGAGCCGCGAGTTCCTGCTCGACAGCGTCTGGGGCCAGGACAGCGAGAGCACGGACCGCACCGTGGACACCCACGTCAAGACGCTGCGGGCCAAGCTCAGGGCACTGGCGCCGCGGCAGGACTTCATCGCCACGCACCGCGGCATGGGCTACAGCCTGAACCTGCCGGACTGAGAAGCGGGCACCGCCATGCACCTGGGCCTGCGCCTGCTGTTTGCCTTCTTCGTCATCAACGGCCTGGCCGCCTTCTTCGTGCTGCGCGTGTTCATGGTCGAGGTCAAGCCCAGCGTGCGCAAGGTGACCGAGGACACCCTGGTGGAGACCGCTTACGCCCTGGCCGCCGTGGCCAGCGACGACCTGACCGACGGCAGCCTGCAGCAGGGGGGCGACGCCAGCCGTTTCGCACGGCAGATGCGCGCCTATGCGGGGCAGTCGGTCCAGGTCTGGATCTGGGACGCGCGCAAGACACGGCTGGACATGCGCATCACGGTCACCGACGCGCAGGGCCGCGTGCTCTTCGACTCGGCGGGAACGGACCAGGGGGCCGACTATTCGCGCTGGCGCGACGTGTACCGCACGCTGCGCGGCGAGTACGGAGCGCGCACCACGCGCGAGGTCCAGTACGACGAGGCCAGCAGCGTGATGTATGTCTCGGCGCCCATCCTGGTCGATGGGCATATCGCCGGCGTGCTGACCGCCTCCAAGCCGGCGCGGTCGGTGCAGCAGATCATCGACAGCGCCGAAAGCAAGATGCTGCGCGGCGGCCTGCTGTTCCTGCTGCTGTCGGCCGGCGTGGGCTTTGCCGTCACCTGGTGGCTGGTTTTGCATGTGCGGCGCCTGCGCAACTATGCCCAGCAGGTCCAGGCGCCCACGCTGAACGAGGCCGCCTCGCCGGTATCGGCGGCTCCGAGACTGCAAGCCCCCTCCATGCCGGGCGAGCTGGGCGAGCTGGCGCGCGCCATGGAGAACATGCGCGGCCGCCTCGAGGGACGTGACTACATCGAAGGCTATGTGCGCGCCCTCACCCACGAGCTCAAAAGCCCCGTGGCCGCCATACGTGGCGCGGGCGAACTGCTGCAGGACGACCTGCCCCCCGCCGACCGGACCGTGTTTGCCCGGCAGGTGGTGGACCAGTGCCAGCGCCTGCAAAACCTCGTTGACCAGCTGCTGCGGCTGAGCCAGCTGGAGCAGCGCCGCGGCCTGCATGTCCCGGCGCCCTGCAGCCTGCGGGCCTGCACCGAACTGGCCATGCGGCAGCTGGGCGACACCGCCCGCCAGCGCCACCTGCAAATGCGCCTGCACGGGCAGGACAGCAGCGGGCCCTGGGAACAGGATCTGGTGGTGCTGGCCCTGAGCAACCTGCTGAGCAACGCCATCGATTTCGCGCCCGAAGGCAGCACCATCGAGGTGGATCTGGCGCCTGGACGCGTCAGCGTGCGCGACCATGGCCCCGGTGTGCCCGATGCCCTGCTGGGCCGCCTGGGCGAGCGCTTTTTCACCACGCCACGCCCCAATGGCGAGCGCAGCGGCACGGGCCTGGGCCTGTCCATCGTTCTGCGCATCATGCTGCTGCACGGCGGCAGCATGCAGGTGGCCCATGCCTGCCCCGGCCTGCGCGTGACCCTGGATTGGGGCCGGCCGGCCTGAGGGCGTGTTCTGCACGCACGCGGGCCGGCCCGCTTCACACCGGCTTCACAGACTTCATTTCCCCCACACGCGCCCTGAACAGACTGCGTCCCACGATCAACGACCGGGATGTGGAATGAAGAACCGAATGTTTACCAAGGCCGTGGCCCTGCTGGCCATGCTGGGCCTTTTGATGCTGGGCCTGGGCCTGATCCACGACGTGGTGCAGGACCGCATACGCAACCGCGACAACGCCGTGCAGGGCGTGGTCGCCAGTCTCGCCGGCCGCCAGACCCTGATGGGGCCGGTGCTGGTGCAAAACTGCACCGAGACCACGGGCCTGAAGAACGGCAGCAAGACCGAATGGACCACGCGGCCCTTCCAGCGCATGCTGCTGCCCGACCAGTTGCGCCATGAAGCCAGGGCTCGCATGGAGGAGCGCTCCCGGGGGCTGCACCATGTCAGCACCTATGCCATGCAGGATCGCATCAGCGCCAGCTTCGCCAACGTTGCCAGCTTTCTGGAACGCCCGGCCTCCGAGGCCACGGCCGAACAGACCGTGCGGTGCGGTCCCTTGCGCGTGGCCTTGTCGCTGAGCGACCCGCGAGGCATCCGTTCGGCCAGCATCGACGTGCAGGGCCAGAGCCTGGACGTGGGACCAGGCACGTCGCTGGAGCGCTATTCCCAGGGCCTGCAGGCCACGCTGGCACGCCACCAGATTCCCGCCAGCGGACCACTGGAACTCAGCATTGCCCTGGAACTGGTGGGAACAGAAAAGCTGGCCTTCGTTCCGCTGGGAACCCACAGCCAGGTCCAGCTGTCGGCCGACTGGCCGCACCCCTCCTTCGGCGGCAGCTTTCTGCCCAACCAGCGCGAAGTCGGCAGCCAGGGCTTCAACGCCAGCTGGAACCTCTCCTCCCTGGCCTCGTCGGCACGCCAGGCCTTCAGCGATCAGCAGCCGCTGTGCCAGCCCAGCCGGCGCGGCATCGACGACTATGCGAGCCCCGCCCAGGCGGCCTCGGGCGGGCCTTGTCTGGAGTCGGTGGACACCGACTTCGTGGACCCCATCAATCCCTATTCGCTGAGCGATCGCGCCACCAAATACGGCCTGCTCTTCGTGGTGCTGACCTTCGTGGCCGTCGGCCTCTTCGAAGTGCTGAAGCGCCTGCGCGTGCATCCCGTGCAGTACCTGCTTGTGGGCTCGGCACTGTGCAGCTTCTTCCTGCTGCTGGTCAGCCTGTCCGAACACCTGCGCTTTTCCATCGCCTATGGCCTGGCGGCCGGCGCCTGTGTGCTGCTGCTGGGCTACTACGCCAGCCACATCCTGGGCAGCCTGCGCCGAGGTCTGCCCTTCGCGGCCGGCATTGCCTCGCTCTATGGCCTGCTCTACGTCCTGCTGCAACTGGAGCAGGGCGCGCTGATCGTGGGGTCGCTGGCACTGTTCGGCGCCCTCGCCGTGATCATGGTCTGCACGCGCCATGTGGACTGGTATGCCTTCGGACGCCAGGACAGCGACGCCCCCGCCATGCCGCAGGGAGTGCAGCCATGACAGCCCTGGACGATCTCCAGTCGCTGTCCGATCCATCCCGGCAGCGCCAGCACTGCGAACAGGTCTGGCAACAGGCCGTGCAAAGCCGTGACCGCGAAACGCTGCGGGCCCTGCGCCTGTTCATCGCCGATGCAGCGGCCCGCGCCCGCCGCACACCGGGAGCCCGCGAACACTGGCAGGCCTGGATGCTGCTGCGCTGTGCCCTGCTGCTGCCCCGGCGCCGCTTCTAGGGCTGCCGATCAGCCGCCGAACTGTGCATCCAGCAATTTGCGCACCGGAGCCGGCAGGCCCATTCCGGCCCAGTCCTGGGCGCCGGCCCAGCAGCCGGACGCACCCTCCACGCCCGGCGCCACGCCGGCACCCACAGGCACCAGCACGGGATGCAGATGCAGGTCGCGGTGGGTGAGCACGTGCAGAAAGCCGGGCAGCTCCCGCCATTGCGCTGCGGCTGCCGCCGGCCAGCGCCGGGCGGCTGCCTCCGCCAGGGCCGGGCGGTCCTGGAGCACGGGCGGCGCATACAGGCCGGCCCAGATGCCCTGCTCGGGACGCCGCTCCAGCCAGACGCGCTGTCGCTCGTCCACGGCGATCAGCAGCCACCAGCTTTCGGCGCTGCGCTTGAGCTTGCGCGTGCGCACGGGGTAGTTCTCCGGCAGGCCCTGGCGGGCCGCTCGGCACTGGGGCTGCAGCGGGCAGACCAGGCAACTGGGCTTTTTCGGCAGGCAGACGCTGGCACCCAGGTCCATCATGCCCTGGGTGTAGCGCGGCATGGCGTTTTCCAGGTCGTCGACGGGGCACAGCTGCTGCGCCAGGTCCCACAGCTTGCGCTCGTTCCTGGCCACGGCCAGGTCGTCATCGAAGGCCAGCACGCGCGTGAGCACCCGCCGCACATTGGCATCGAGGATGGGAACGCGCTCGGAAAAGCAGAAGGAGGCGATGGCGCCGGCCGTGGAGCGGCCTATGCCCGGCAGCGTGGCGAGGTCCTCGCTGCGGCGCGGAAACGCGCCCCCCCACTGCTCGACCACGTCCTGTGCGCAGCGGTGCAGATTGCGGGCACGGCTGTAATAGCCCAGGCCGCTCCACAGCGCCAGCACGGCGTCCTGGGGAGCCGCCGCCAGGCTGGCGACATCGGGGAAGGCATCGAGAAAGCGCTGGTAGTAGCCCAGCACGGTGCTCACCTGGGTCTGCTGCAGCATGATTTCGGAGAGCCAGACGCGGTAGGGGTCGCGCGTCTGCTGCCAGGGCAGGTGGTTGCGCCCATGCGAGGCCTGCCACTGCACCACGGCCGTGGCAATAGAAGGAAGAGTCAAGATATCAGGCGGTCAAGCGGTCAAGGGGGAGTGCTGCGCGGCGCCATCGAGAACGGAACGCACGGCAGGCTGCGACAGCGGCTCCAGCAGCTGCAGCGTGGCCTGGCCCAGCTGCAGGTGCAGGGAGGTGAGCTGATCGTCGGCAGCCTCGATCTCCGCGATGCGTTCCACCAGGCCCGTGGCCGCATTCTGGATGCGGTCCACGGCCTCGATGCGGCGGGCAAAGCTGCGCCTGCGCTCCTTCAATTGTGCATCGAGCTGGGCCGTGGCCGACTTGCTCCACAGGTCCACGTCGTTGGCCGCCGACTCGAACACCGTGCGCAGGCGCATGGCCAGGGCCTTGACCAGGCGCTGGGAAAAGGCCGGGCTGCTGAGCTTGAGGGCGTGGCCCAGGCCCAGGTACTGGGTATAGCTGGCCTCGATGCGCTGCAGGTCGACCCCGAATTCCGACAGCTCCAGGGGGGCCGGTGCCTGCAGTGAAAAGCCGAACTCGGCGTTCAGCTCCTTGAAGGTCGCGCCCAGCATGGACTGGATTTCTCCGGCCTGGGAATGGGCCCTGGCGGCCACGGCACGCAGGCGCTCGAAAGTCTCGGCATAGACCTTGCGCGCGCCCAGCTTCAGGCCGCGCTGGTCCAGCGCCTCCTTGAGCGCCGCCAGTTCCTGCTTGAGGGCGCTGGAGCCCAGCTGGCGGAAGACGTCGCGCAGCATGCGCATGTGGACCAGGCGCACGGCCTGTATGCGCGCGGCGCTGGCATCGAAATCCTTTTGCTCGCTCTCGATCCGGTGGCGCATGGACGCGATGACGCTGGCATTCTTTCCGCGCAGGCTGCGCAGCTCGGCCATCTGGTCATCGAGGTCGCGGCGGCGGATGTTGAGCACGCGCTCCACCTCGGCCTGCAGCTGCTGCACATTGGCCGTCACCGCCGTCTGCAGCACTTTCTGGCGCTGGCCCATGATGCCTTCGGCCAGCAGGTTCTCGAAGGCCGACAGGCCGCTGGCCTGCAGCAGGGCGTCGTTGTGGCCCACCTTGGCCACCAGGCCTTTCTGCGCCGACACCGGCAGCACGCGCTCCACGGGCAGGCCCAGCATGCGCGCGGACTCCTGGCGCTGGCGCAGCAGTTGCGCCTGGACCTGGGTGCCCGAGCTCAGGCTGTCCCACAGGGTGTCGATCTTGTTGAGCACGACCAGGCGGGAATCGGCCAGCGCCTGCGCACCAGCGGCCGCCTCGGGGGGCAGCACGTGGTCGCGCCAGATGGCCAGGTCGGACTTGGTCACGCCCGTGTCGGCGGCCAGCACGAAGACCACGGCATGGGCCTGGGGGATCAGGTTCACGGTCAGCTCGGGCTCGGCACCCACGGCGTTCAGGCCCGGCGTGTCCAGGATCACCAGGCCCTGCTTGAGCAAGGGGTGGGGCATGTTGATCAGGGCATGGCGCCACATGGGCACCTCGACCTGGCCCTGGGCGTCCACGAAGGGATTGCCCGTGCTGTCGTCGTCATGCCAGAAGCCCCAGACACGCGCCTGCTCCACCGAGACCTTGCGCACCTCGGCCACCTTGGCCAGGGTGTCGGCAATCTGCTGGGCGTCCTTGACATCCAGCGGCAGCTGCACCCAGGACTCGGGGCGCGCGCGCCACTGGCCCAGGCTTTCCATGGATTCGCGCGTGTCGATGGGCAGCAGGCGCAGGCTGGGCTGCAGGTCGCCTTCCCAGCCCAGCTCGGCCGGGCACATGGTCGTGCGGCCGGCGCTCGCAGGCATCAGCCGGCGCCCGTAGTGCGCGAAGAAAACCGCATTGATCAGCTCGGACTTGCCGCGCGAGAATTCGGCCACGAAGGCCACCATGACCTTGTCGCCGCGCACCTGGGCCTCGAGCCGCTGCAGCCGCTCCTGCACGGCGGCGTCCAGCAGGTCCTGGGACTGCAGCCATTCGCGCAGTCCATGCAGCTGCTGCGCGAAGCCGCGGCGCCATGCCCCGTGCTGGTCGAATTGCTCATTGAAAGATGGTCCCACGTGATTCCCCCGCCATGCCTCGGTTCCGCCGGTCTCGCGCCATGGCCATGGCGCAGACCGCCGCCTGTTCTCCTCAAAATATAGCACCGCCGCCCATGGGCATCCTGGCCGCCAGCCCCTGTACAGGCTGCCGCAGGCCTGTCGCGCCTATTTGATAAGCATTTGCTTACATAAGCAACTAATTAATACCCTTGGTTTGCGGGACGCCGGTGCTGGCGCTGGATCACGCCTTTTGGCAGCGTGCGCAGTAAAACGTGCTGCGCTGCCCCTGGCGCAGCAGCTGGATGGGGGCCCCGCAATGGGTGCAGGGCAGCCCCTGGCGGCCGTAGACCCTGGCCTGCAGCTGGAAATGGCCGGCCATGCCGTCGGGTGCGGAAAAGTCGCGCAGCGTGGTGCCGCCCTGCTCCACGGCCAGGGCCAGCACGCGCCGTATTTCCTCGAACAGTTTGCGCGCCTTGCGAGGTCCCACTTCGCGGGCCGGCAGCGTGGGCGAAATGCGCGCCATGAACAGCACTTCCGACGCGTAGATATTGCCCACGCCCACGACCACGCTGCCCGACAGCAGCAGCTGCTTGATGGGCGTGCGGCTGGCCTGCAGGCCGGCGCGAAAGGCCTCGAAGGCAAAGCCTTCGTCCAGCGGCTCCATGCCGAGATGGTCCAGCAGCTTGCGCGCCAGCGGGTCATCCTCGCCGCGGACATGGACAACCGCGCCGAAGCGGCGCGGATCATGCAGACGCAAAAGGCCCTGGCTGGTCTCCAGGTCGAAGTGGTCGTGCGGCCCCGCCGCCCCCAGCGCAGGCCCGTGGGCCGCCGCGAAGCGCAGGCTGCCCGACATGCCCAGATGCAGCAGCAGCATGCCTTCGCTGAGGTCGATCAGCAGGTATTTGCCGCGCCGGCGCACGCCGCGCACCTCGCGGCCGACGAGCTGCGCGGGCTCCAGACCCAGGGGCCAGCGCAGCGGCTTTCCAAGGGAGGCGCCCAGGATGCGGGCTCCGGCGATCTGCGAAGCAAACGCGCGTCGCGTGACTTCGACTTCGGGCAATTCAGGCATGCGGTCCGGGTTGTACTGTCGTTGTGCGGAATGCGGGGCAAGGCTTCGATTATTATGGGTCGATGGTTCATCCTCTACGCCTTCAGGGACTCGCCGTGGCCGCCGCCCTGGCCCTGGGTTCTGCCACATCCTGGGCCCTCCCAGGCAAGACCGCTGCCACCATAGAGACCGAGGCTCCCGAGCCGCCCAGCAGCGTCGTGGATGCCGAGGAAGAGCGCGCCGCCCTCAATGCGGAACTGTTCTACGAAATTCTGGTCGGGGAACTCGCGGCCAGCGAGGGTGCCCTGGGCGACGCCCAGGCCATGATGATGGAAGCTGCACGCACCAGCGGCAGCGAGCAGCTCTACCGGCGCGGCACCGAACTGGCGCTGCAGTCGCGCTCGGGCGAGCGCGCGCTGGCCAATGCCCGCGCCTGGCTGGAGGCCTTTCCCGAGTCGCGCGACGCCAACCGCTATGTGCTGCAGATCCTGGTGGCACTGAACCGCATCGCGGACTCGGCCAGCTACCTCAAGCGCGAGATCGCGCTGACGCCGTCGCCGTCCAAACCGGCCACCTTCCTCGCCATCACCCAGCTGTACAACAACGCCAGCGACAAGCCCCTGGCCGCCGATGTGGTCGAGCAGGCCATGGCCGACCAGTTGAACGACACCAGCAGCGGCCCATTGGCCTGGGCCACCATCGGCCACATGCGCCTGGGCGCAGGCCAGAAGGCAGCCGCCCTCCAGGCGGTGCAGAAGGCCCAGGCCCTCGCGCCCGACACGGGCGCCGTAGCCCTGCTGTCCATGGAACTGCTCGAAGCCGGCGTGCCGGACACCGAGGCCATCGTCAAGCGCTACCTGGACAAGAATCCCTCGGCCCAGATGCGCATGGCCTACGCGCGCGTGCTGCTGAGCCAGCAGCGCATGCCCGAGGCACGCCAACAGCTCCTGGTCATCACGGTCGATTTCCCCGACTTTCCCGATGCCTGGGCCACGCTGGCCGCCATGCAGCTGCAGACCAACGAAACCGGACCGGCCCAGGCGTCCATCGAACGCTTCGGCAGGCTCGTGCCCCAGATTCCCGCGGGCGTCGCGCGCAGCGCGGCGCAATCGCAGTACTACCTGCTGCAGGCCCAGCTGGCCGAAAAGCAGGGGCGCTATGCCGATGCCGACGCCATGCTGCGCCGCATCGAGGACGCGCCCAATCTGCTGAGCGTGCAGGCGCGCCGCGCTTCCCTGCTGGCACGCCAGGGCAAGCTCAAGGAGGCGCGCGCCCTGATCGAGGCCGTGCCGGCCAGCGGCCCCAGCCAGCAGCGTCTCAAGCGCCTGGCCGAAGTGCAGCTGCTGCGCGACGCCGACCAGCCAGCCCAGGCCTATGCGCTGCAGGCCGAACTGCAAAAGCAGGACCCCGAAGACGCCGAACTGGCCTATGACACGGCCCTGCTCGCGGAGCGCGCCGGCAAGCTCGAGGACATGGAGCGCCTGCTGCGCGGCATCATCGAGCGCAAGCCCGACTTCCAGCACGCCTACAACGCTCTGGGCTATTCGTTCGCCGAGCGCGGCATCCACCTGGACGAGGCCGAGCAACTGGTGCGCAAAGCCCTGGAGATGGCGCCTGGCGACCCCTTCATCACCGACAGCCTGGCCTGGGTCAAGTTCCGCCGCGGCGAGCTGGACCAGGCCCTGAAGCTGCTCGAAACCGCCTATGCCGCACGGCCCGACGTGGAAATCGCCGCCCACCTGGGCGAGGTGCTGTGGACCATGGGCCAGCGCGAGCGCGCCCAGGAAATCTGGCGCCAGGCACAGAGCCTGAACCCCGACAACAGCATGCTGCGTGAAACCCTGCGCAGGCTGGGCGTCTCGCTTTGATCCACAACGACATGCGCGCCAGCCGCGGCCGCCGCACGTGGTGCGCGGGTCTGGCCTGCACAGCCCTGCTGACCCTGGCCGGCTGCGCCCTGCCGCCACGGCAGCTGCCGGCCGGTGGTGCCAATGCGTCGGCAGGCCACTGGTCCGGCCGCCTGGCCCTCCAGGTCGATGATGGACAGAACCAGTCCTTCAGTGCGGGCTTCGAGCTGCAGGGCACGGCCCGCAGCGGCGAACTGCTGCTGTTCACGCCGCTGGGATCGACGCTGGCGCGCCTGCTATGGCAGCCGGGCCAGGCCTCGCTGCAGCAGGGCCAGGAAACGCGGACCTCGGACTCCCTGCCAGCCCTGGTGCAGGAGCTCACGGGCAGCGCCCTGCCCATCACAGCCCTGTTCGACTGGCTGCAAGGCCGTGCCACGGCCGTACCCGGCTGGGAGGTCGATCTGTCGCGTATGGAGCAGGGCCGCCTGCGGGCACAGCGCAATGACCCGCAACCTCCGGCCACGCTGCGCGTCGTGCTCGACACGCCCTGAGCCCCTCTTCACCCTTTCCTCTTTCCCGCCATGCGCTCGCTCCATGACGTGCCGGCCCCGGCCAAGCTCAATCTGTTCCTCCACATCACGGGCCGCCGCGCGGACGGCTACCACCTGCTGGAATCGGTGTTCATGCTCATAGACTGGCACGACACGCTGCACCTGGAGCTGCGCGACGATGGCCGGATCAGCCGCGAAGACCTGTCGGGCATGGCCCTCCCCGCGGACGACCTCATCGTGCGCGCGGCCCGCGCCCTGCAGCAGGCCACGGGCTGCGGCAAGGGCGCCCACATCGGCGTGGAAAAGCGCATACCGGCACAGGCCGGCATGGGCGGCGGCTCATCGGATGCGGCCAGCACACTGATCGCCCTCAACCGCCTGTGGGACCTCCATCTGCCGCGCCGGGAGCTGCAGCGCATCGCCCTGGGCCTGGGCGCCGACGTGCCCTTTTTCCTCTGCGGGACCTCGGCCTGGGTGGCCGGCATCGGCGAGCAGATCACGGCACTGGAAGGTGCGGCCCTGCCCCCGCCACAACGCTTTGCGGTGATCAAACCCGGCGCCGGCCTGGAGACGCAGAAAATCTTTGGCGCGCCGGACCTCGAACGCGACAGCGCCCATGCTACAATCGCTGACTTTGTTGCAGACCACTACGGCTTTGGCCGGAATGACTTGCAGCCCGTTGCAGAAAGATTGCAGCCCGAAGTGAAAAATGCCATTGATTGGCTCAGATCATCAGGTTTGCATGCTAGAATGACAGGCTCAGGAAGTGCGGTGTTTGCACCAATGACGCATGACATTGATGTCCACAAGGCTCCAGGCACATGGAACATCAAGGTTTGCAACAATCTGGCAACACATCCGATCAGGGATTGGGTGCCGGATGAAAAGTTTTAGGCTTGCTGCCTGCGGCAGAAGGCCTGTGTAGGGGAGTCGCCAAGTTGGTAAAGGCACCGGATTTTGATTCCGGCATGCGAGGGTTCGAGTCCTTCCTCCCCTGCCAAACATCTTTAGCGTAAAGGCAAACCCATAGCACTGGGGCGCTCAAATGCATTCACATCATCCAGACATCATGGTCTTCACCGGCAATGCCAATCCTGGCATGGCCGCTGAAATCGTTCAGCACCTGGGCACCACTCTGGGTGCCGCCGACGTTGGTCGCTTCTCCGATGGCGAAGTCGCCGTCGAGATCAAGCAGAACGTGCGTACCCGCGACGTGTTCGTCGTGCAGTCCACCTGCGCGCCGACCAACGACAACCTGATGGAGCTGCTGGTCATGGTGGATGCGCTCAAGCGCGCATCGGCCGAACGCATCTGCGCCGTCATCCCCTACTTCGGCTATGCGCGCCAGGACCGCCGTCCGCGCTCGACCCGCGTGCCGATCACGGCCAAGGTCGTGGCCAACATGCTGCAGGCCGTGGGCGTGGAACGCGTGCTGACCATGGATCTGCACGCCGACCAGATCCAGGGTTTCTTCGACATTCCCGTCGACAACATCTACGCCACGCCGGTGCTGCTGGGCGATCTGCGCCAGAAGAACTACGAAGACCTGATCGTCGTCTCCCCCGACGTCGGTGGCGTGGTCCGCGCCCGTGCGCTGGCCAAGCAACTGGGCTGCGATCTGGCCATCATCGACAAGCGCCGCCCCAAGGCCAATGTGTCCGAGGTCATGCATGTGATCGGCGACATCGATGGCCGCAACTGCGTGATCATGGACGACATGATCGATACCGCCGGCACCCTGGTGAAGGCTGCCGAGGTGCTCAAGCAGCGCGGTGCCAAGAGCGTTTACGCCTATTGCACACACCCGATTTTCTCGGGCCCCGCCATCGAGCGCATCGGCAACGGCAACGCCCTGGACGAGGTCGTGGTGACCAACACCATCCCGCTGAGCCCCGAGGCACAGGCCTGCAGCAAGATCCGCCAGCTGTCCGTGGCACCGCTGATTGCCCAGACCATTCAGCGGATTTCCACCGGTGACTCGGTGCTGAGCCTGTTCTCGGAATAAAATAGCCGGCTTTGTAGCCAAAAATCTGCAGACCTCCTTCGGGAGGTTTGCGCGTTCCGGGACGATCCGCAAGGATCCGGGACATCGCAAGAGCCGCCTCCTGTCCGAGGCTGCTCTTTTTTCAACGGATGGGACTGGTCGCGGTCCATCCATCTAGGAGTCAGTTATGCAATTCGTCGCTTTTGAGCGCGCCAAGCAAGGTACGGGTGCGAGCCGCCGTCTGCGCAATTCGGGCAAGGCCCCCGGCATCGTCTACGGTGGCGCCACCGAACCCCAGCTGATCGAAATCGATCACAACGCCCTGTGGCACGCCCTGAAGAAGGAAGCGTTCCACTCCAGCGTGCTGGACATGGAAGTCAACGGCCAGACCTCCAAGGTCGTGCTGCGCGATGTGCAGTTCCACCCCTACAAGCAGCTGGTGCTGCACGTGGACTTCCAGCGCGTTGACGACAAGACCAAGGTGCACCTGAAGGTGCCTCTGCACTTCGAAGGCGTCGAGCAATCGCAGGCCGTCAAGGTCGAAAACTGCACGGTCACCCCCCTGATCCACGAACTGGACGTGGTCTGCATGCCCGCCCAGCTGCCCGAGTTCATCGCCGTGGACCTGAGCAACCTGACCTCCAAGTCCGCCCTGGGCCTGCAAGCTGTCAAGCTGCCCAACGGCGTGAAGGCCGTGGTGCGCGGTTCCAACAAGAACCCCGCCCTGGTGTCGATCAAGCTGCCCGAAGTGGCTCCCGAAGAAGGTGCAGCACCCGCTGCCGCCCCGGCCGCTCCGGCCAAGAAGGGCAAGAAGTAATTCTTGGCTTTCCCTGCGGCGGCCCTGGCCGCCGCAGTCCATGCAAAAGGCCCACCTCGCGTGGGCCTTTTGCATGGGACCTGCCCCCTGCTGCTGGCGCACGACGCGCCATGGAGATAATCGCCCCATGATCAAACTGTTTGTCGGCCTGGGCAATCCCGGGCCGGAGTATGAGGACACGCGCCACAACGCGGGCTTTTGGTGGATCGATGCGCTGGCGCGCGAACTCAAGGTCCAGCTGGTGCCCGAGCGCAGCTATTTCGGCCTCATGGCGCGTGCCAGCGTCCGTGGCGAACCGCTGTGGCTGCTGCAGCCCCAGACCTTCATGAACCTGTCGGGAAAGTCCGTGGGCGCGCTGACGCGCTTTTTCAAGATCCAGCCCGAGGAGGTGCTCGTGGTCCATGACGAACTGGACTTCGCACCCGGCCAGGTCAAGCTCAAGCGTGGCGGCAGCCATGGCGGCCACAACGGCCTGCGCGACATCCACGCCCAGCTCGGGTCGGCCGACTACTGGCGGCTGCGCATAGGCATCGGCCATCCCGGCCACAAGGCCGAGGTGGCCAACTGGGTGCTCAAAAAGCCCGCCCCCGACCAGCGCCAGCTGATCGAGGACAGCATCGTCCATTCGCTCAAGGCCTGGCCTGAACTGCAGGCAGGCCACATGGACAAGGCCAGCCTGCTGATCCACACGACCAAGCCGCCGCGACCCAAGCCTGCGCGCCCGGCCGATCCGGCTCCCCCAGCCGCCTGAGGCCGCAGCCCCTGCACGATGGGGCAGGCGGATCAGGCGTCCGCCTGCTGCAGCCGGAGAAACTTCTGCATCAGGGTTTCGCGGCTTTCCACATGGGCCGGGTTCACGGGGATGCAGGCCACGGGACAGATCTGCACGCATTGCGGCTCATCGAAATGGCCCACGCATTCCGTGCACTTGCCGGGCTCGATCACGTAGTACTCCTCGCCCATGGAAATGGCGTCGTTCGGGCACTCCGGCTCGCACACATCGCAATTGATGCATTCGTCGGTGATCATCAATGCCATGGCAGCTCCTGGACGCGCACGCCGACGCTCCGCCCGGCGCGGACCGCATCGAAGGCCCGCCGCGGGCCGTGCAAAGGAATGGCGTGTCTCATGCCGCCATTATCCGGCCCCGGCCATAAGCATGGAGGGCGCACGGGCAAGCCGCCCCCAAAGGCCGCTATGCTGCGTGCATCGCTGCAGCGCAGTACCATTCGGGCCCGAAGCCCCAGCCACCCCACCGCCGTGACCCCACCCACCCTGCCCGCGAACCGCGGCAGGACAGGCCGCCCATGAGCCTGTTCCTGCTCAAGCGCCTGCTGACCCTGGCGGCCACGCTGCTGGGTGCCTCGGCCGTGGTCTTCGGGGTGCTGGAGGTGCTGCCCGGCAATGCGGCCCAAATGCTGATGGGGCCCGACGCCTCTCCCGAGGCCGTCCAGGCGATGGCCCTGCAGCTGGGCCTGGACCAGCCGGCATGGCAGCGCTACCTGCAGTGGCTGCAAGGCCTGCTGCACGGCGACATGGGCCTGAGCCATGCCTATGGCTCGCCCGTGCTTGACCTGGTGCTGGAGCGCCTTTCCATCACCGTACCCCTGGCCATTCTGGCCATGCTGATCACCACGGTGCTGGCCCTGACCGCGGGCGTGTATGCGGCGGCGCGCCACAACCGCTGGGGCGACCTGGGCGTGATGGGCCTGGCCCAGATCGGTATCGCCATCCCGAATTTCTGGTTCGCCATCCTGCTCATCCTGCTGTTTTCGGTGAAGCTGCAATGGTTTTCGGCGGGTGGCTTTCCCGGCTGGCGGTCAGAGGACGGCGGCGGCCTGCTGCCGGCCCTGCAGGCTCTGCTGCTGCCGGCCATTGCGCTGGCTGTGGTGCAGGCGGCCATCCTGGCGCGCATCACGCGCTCGGCCGTGCTGGAGGTGATGCGCGAGGACTTCGTGCGCACGGCACGCGCCAAGGGCCTGTCCCGCCGCGCCGTGCTCTGGGGCCACGTGCTGCGCAACGCCATGATTCCCGTGGTCACGGTCATGGGCCTGCAGTTCGCCAATCTGCTGGCCGGCACCATCGTCGTGGAAAACGTGTTCTACCTGCCAGGTTTGGGCCGGCTGATCTTCCAGTCCATCGCCAACCGCGACCTCATCGTGGTGCGCAACTGCGTGCTGCTGCTGGCCGCCATGGTGGTGGTGGTCAACTTCATCGTCGACCTGCTGTATGCGGCCATCGATCCGCGCCTCGAGGCCAGCGACATATGAGCCCCTCCTCCCCGCCTCCCGCCGGTCTGCCCACGCGCGCCGTCACTCTCGGCGCCCCGCCCGGCCTGGGCCGGCGCATGCGCGCGCACCGCAGCTTCATGCTCGGCGCGGCCCTGACCCTGATGCTGCTGGCTGCTGCCGTGCTGTCCCTGGGTTGGAGCCCCGCATCCGCCTATGACATGGACCTGGAGGCCAAGCTGCTGCCCCCCGGCGCCGCACACTGGCTGGGCACGGATGCCTTCGGCCGCGACGTGGCCTCGCTTCTGGTTGCGGGCGCACGCAGCTCCATCCTGGTGGGCGTGGTCGCCGTGGGCATAGGCCTGGGTGCAGGCGTGCTGCTGGGCCTGGTGGCAGCCGCCTGCCGCGGCTGGGTGGAGGAAGCCATCATGCGCATGGCCGACTTCGGTTTCGCCTTCCCGGCCCTGCTGTCGGCCATCATGCTCACGGCCGTGTTCGGCGCAGGCATGGTCAATTCCATCATCGCCATCGGCATATTCAACATTCCCACCTTTGCGCGCATCACGCGCGCATCGGCCAGGTCGGTATGGGCCCGCGACTATGTGCTGGCGGCCCGTGCCTGCGGCCATGGCCGCACCCACATCACGCTGCACCATGTGCTGCCCAACATCCTGGCCGTGCTGGTGGTCCAGGCCACTATACAGTTCGCCCTGGCCATCCTGGCCGAGGCCGCCCTGTCCTACCTGGGCCTGGGCACCCAGCCACCCCAGGCCTCCTGGGGCCGCATGCTCAGCGAGGCCCAGACCCTGATGTTCCAGGCGCCGCTGCTGGCCGTCTGGCCGGGCCTGGCCATCGCCCTGTCCGTGCTGGGGCTCAACCTGCTCGGCGACGGCCTTCGCGATCTGCTCGATCCGCGCCTGGCGCGCCAGCGCTGAGCGGAGGCCGGCCATGCCCCTGCTCGAAGTCTCCCGGCTGTCCATCACATTGCAGACGCCCCGTGGCCGCGCCCTGGCCGTGCGCGACCTGGATTTTCTGCTGGAGCGCGGCGCCACCCTGGGCCTGATCGGAGAGTCCGGCTGCGGCAAGTCCCTGACGGCCCTCGCCCTCATGGGTCTGCTGCCCGAGCACGCCCAGGTGGACGGCAGCATACGCCTGGATGGGCAGGAGCTGCTGGACCTGGGCGAGCGTGCGCTGTGCCAGCTGCGTGGCAACCGCATGGCCATGGTGTTCCAGGAGCCCATGACGGCCCTCAACCCCGTTCACAGCATTGGTCGCCAGGTGGCCGAGCCCCTGCTGCGCCACCTGGGCATGGGCCGCAAGGCCGCGCGCACGCGCGCCGAAGAACTGCTGGAGCGCGTGGGCATACGCCATGCAGCCCGGCGCTATGACGACTATCCGCACCAATTTTCGGGCGGCCAGCGCCAGCGCATCACCATTGCCATGGCCCTGGCCTGCAATCCCGACCTGCTGATCGCCGATGAGCCGACCACGGCACTGGACGTGACCGTGCAGCAGCAGATCCTGGACCTGCTGCAGGAACTCGTCGCCGAGCACTCCATGGCCCTGCTGCTGGTCTCGCATGACCTGGGCGTGATCGCCCGCAATGTGGAACAACTGCTGGTCATGTATGGCGGCACCGTGGTCGAGAGCGGCATGACGGAAAGCGTTTTCGCCCACCGCTCCCACCCGTATACGCGCGGGCTGTTCTCGGCGCGCCCCCAACTCAACGCAGGAGGCGCGCCTGGCCGGCGCCTGTCCACGATTGCGGGCACCGTGCCCGAGCTCGTGGACCTGCCTGCCGGATGTCCCTTCGCGGGCCGCTGCGGCTTCACGCAGCAGGGCTGCTATACCGAGCAGCCGGCCCCCCTGGTGCTGGACAGGCCGCGCCTGCCCGCGCCGGCTGCGCTGCAGGCCTGGACCCGCCCCCACGTGGTGCGCTGCCTGCGGCCCGAGGCCATGGCATCGGAGGGGGCGGCATGAGCACGCTGCTGGAGGTGACGGGCCTGGAACGCAGCTACCGGCTGCCGCGGCGTTCGCTATGGCAGGCGCCACACGAAGTCCATGCGCTGCGCGGCGTGGACTTCACGCTGCAGGCGGGCAGCAGCCTGGGCGTGGTGGGAGAGTCGGGCTCGGGCAAGTCCACGCTGGCGCGTCTGGTCATGGCCCTGGACCGGCCCAGCGCCGGTTGCGTGCGGTTGCTGGGGCAGGACCTGCACGGCCTGGACGGCCGGGCCCTGCGCGCGGCGCGCCGCGATTTCCAGATGGTGTTCCAGGACCCCTACGGATCGCTGGATCCACGCATGACGGTGCAGGCCATCGTCTGCGAGCCGCTGACGGCCCTGCCCCAGCCCCCCTCGCGCACGCAGCAGCGCGAACAGGCCGAGGCCGCGCTGGCCCAGGTCGGCCTGCGCAGCCAGGATCTGGCCAAGTACCCGCATGAATTTTCGGGCGGCCAGCGCCAGCGCATCGCCATCGCGCGCGCGCTGATCACGCGCCCGCGCCTCATCGTCGCCGACGAGCCGGTCAGCGCCCTGGACGTTTCCGTACAGGCCCAGGTGCTCAATCTGATGCAGGATCTGCAGCAGCAACTGGGCCTGTCCTACCTGTTCATCAGCCATGACCTGGCCGTGGTCCAGCACCTGTGCGACCAGGTCATCGTGCTCAGCGAGGGGCGCATCGTGGAGCGCGGTGCGCCACGCCGACTGTTCCAGGCGCCCTGCCATCCCTACACCCAGGCCCTGGTCCGCGCCGTGCCCGGCGCCAGGACCTGAGCGCGACGACTGCGTCCCAGAGCCCGCAAGGCCTGCGCAACGCTGCACCGTGGTGTAAAAACGCAGATGCAGGCCGCCATGCGGCCCCCGCTCTACCAGTATTTCCCACGCATTCCGGAGACCTGTTCATGCTCAATCGCCGTTCCCTGCTGGCCAGCACCGCTGCTGCCGGCCTGCCGCTGCTGACGCCCTGGCCTGCCCTGGCCCAGGAGCGCAGGAACAGCGTCACGCTGGCCATGACGCTGGAGCCGCCGGGCCTGGACCCCACGGCGGGCGCCGCCTCGTCCATCGGCGAGATCGTGCTGTACAACCTGTTCGAGACACTGACCAAGATCAACGCCGACGGCAGCGTGTCTCCGCTGCTGGCCGAAAGCTGGGACGTTTCGTCCGACCTCAAGACCTATACCTTCCGGCTGCGAAAGGGCGTCAGCTTCCAGAACGGAGAACCCTTCAACGCCCAGAGCGTGAAGTTCTCCTTCGACCGCGCCGCCGACGACAAGAGCACGAACAAGGACAGGCGCACCTTCGCCAGCCTGAGCACGCGCGTGATCGACGAACACACGGTGGTCGTCACCAACAAGGACATCGACCCCGATTTCCTCTTCGTCCTGGGCCAGGCCACGTCCATCATCGTCGAGCCCAAGAGCGCCCCCAACAATGCCACGCGCCCCATTGGCACGGGGCCCTACCAGCTGGGCCACTGGATCCGCGGCGCCTCGGTCACGCTCTCGGCATGGCCAGAGTACCGTGCGGCCTCCAGCCTGCGCATACGCCGCGCCACCTTCCGCTTCATTTCCGACCCTGCGGCCCAGGTGGCGGCCCTGCTGGCCGGCGACGTGGATGCCTTCCCTCGCGTGACGCCGCGCAGCGTGGCCCAGTTCAAGGCCAATGCGCGCTTCCAGGTGGTGGTCAGCAGCTCGCGCGCCAAGACCATCCTGGCCATCAACAACGCCCGCAAGCCGCTCAACGATGCGCGCGTGCGCCGGGCCATTGCCGCCGCCATCGACCGCAAGGCCGTGATCGACGGAGCCGGCGACGGCTATGGACTGCCCATCGGCAGCTATTACGTGCCCACGGCCTTCGGCTATGTGGACACCACGGGCATCAACCCCTATGACGTGGAGAAAGCCAAGGCCCTGCTGGCCGAGGCCGGCATCAAGACACCGCTGGAGCTGGGCATGACGCTGCCGCCCACGCCCTATGCGCGCCAGGGTGGCGAACTGATCGCGGCCCAGTTGGCCAAGATCGGCATACGCGCCAGGCTGCAGAACGTGGAGTGGGCCCAGTGGCTGTCGGGCACATATGCCAACAAGAACTACGACCTCACTCTGATCTCGCATGTGGAGCCGTTCGACCTGGGCAATTTCGCCAAGCCCGACTACTACTGGGGCTACCAGTCGGCCCAGTTCAACGAGCTCTACGACAAGATCAAGAACGCCTCGCGCCCGGCCGACCGTTCGCGACTGCTGGGCGATGCCCAGCGGCTGCTGGCCCAGGAGTCGGTGCACGCCTTTCTCTACACTCCGCAATGGGTCACGGTGGCCCACAAGAGCCTGCGTGGCCTCTGGAAGGACATGCCCATCTTCGTGAACGACCTCTCTGCGCTGTCCTGGGCCGGTTGAGCCGCAGGCGACAGGGCTGCCGTCCCCGGCGGCCCACACTGGATTCCCCCCAGCCCCAGGAGACACCGCCATGAACACACTTGCGCCGCAGGCCCAGGCCTTGCACGACCTTAGCGCCCATGAACTGCTGAGCGCCTATGGCAACCGCAGTCTGTCGCCCGTCGAGGTCATGCGCGAGCTGCTGGACCATGTGCAGCGCTGGGAGCCCGCACTGGGCGCCACCTACCTGCTGCGGCCCGAGGCCGCCCTGACCCAGGCCCGCGAAAGCGAGGCGCGCTGGCTGCGCGGCCAGCCCCTGGGCCTGATCGACGGCGTGCCCGCCACGGTCAAGGACAACATCGCCACGCGCGGCGACCCCACGCCCCTGGGCACGGCGGCCATGCCGCTGGTGGCCGCCCCCCAGGATGCACCCGCGGCGGCGCGCCTGCGCGAGGCCGGAGCCATCCTGTTCGCCAAGACCACCATGCCCGACTACGGCATGCTGTCCTCGGGCCTGTCCTCGCTGCATGGCAACACCTTCAACCCCTGGGACCTCGGCAAGACGCCAGGCGGCTCCAGCGCCGGAGCAGGCGCCGCGGCCGCTGCAGGCTATGGCCCCCTGCATGTGGGCACCGATATCGGCGGCTCCATCCGTCTTCCCGCCGGCTGGTGCGGCGTCTTCGGCCTCAAGCCCAGCCTGGGCCGCGTGCCCATCGACCCGCCTTACACGGGCCGCTGCGCCGGCCCGATGACGCGCAGCGTCGCCGATGCGGCGCTGATGATGCAGGTGCTGTCGCGGCCCGATGCGCGCGACAGCATGAGCCTGCCCGCGCATGGCATCGACTGGAGCGGCTTCGACATGGATCCCGCCCAGGTTCGCGGCCTTCGCATCGGCCTGCTGCTGGAGGCCGGCTGCGGCCTGCCCGTGCACCCCCGGGTGCGCGCCGCCGTGGAGCAGGCCGCAGGCTGGCTGGAGACGGCGGGCGCCCATGTGGAGCATCTGCGGCCCTGGCTGACGCCGCAGATGCTCGACGGCCTGGATCAGTTCTGGCGCATGCGTTCGCACATGGACCTGCAAGCCCTGTCGGCCTCGCAGCGTGACGCGGTTCTTCCTTTCATACGCGATTGGGCCGGCAGCGCCTCGTCACTCACGCCCATGCAGCTGTACACCGCCAGCCAGCAGTCGCATCTGGTGCGCGTGGCCACCGTACAGGCCACGACAGCCTTCGACTATGTGCTGTCGCCGGTGGCTCCCATCACGGCATTTGCCGCGCAGATCCCCTGTCCGACCAATGACCCGCTGCGTCCGCTGGAACACATAGGGTTCACGGTGCCCTACAACATGTCGGAGCAGCCCGCAGCCTCCGTGCCCTGCAGCCACGATGGCGCGCTGCCCATCGGCGTGCAGGTCGCCGGGCGCCGCTTCGACGACCTGGGCGTGCTGCGGCTCTCCCGCGTGCTCGAGCAATTGCGCCCACCCCTGCCCGCCTGGCCGATGCCGGCCAGCGCTACTCCAGCCTGATCCCCGCGTCCTTGACGATGCGCCCCCAGCGCGGAAGATCTCGTGCCATGACGGCGGCCAGCTCCTGCGGGGTACTGCCCACCGGACGCAGCCCCATGGAGGTCAGCCGGCCGCTGAGCTCGGGCGAGGCCACGATGCGCCGCACCTCGGCCGACAGCCTGTCCACGATCGGCCGGGGCGTTCCCGCCGCCACGAAGGTCGCGAACCATCCATTGGCCTCGAACCCCGCCAGGCCCTGCTCGGTGAAGGTCGGTACATCGGGCAGGGCCGGATGGCGCTGCATGCCGGTGATGGCCAGGATGCGGATCTTGTCGGACTTCAGATGGGCATTGGCCGAGGACACATCGATGAAGCCAGAGGACAGCTGCCCGCCCAGCACATCGTTGACCAGCGGCGCCGCCCCCTTGTAGGGGATCAATGCCAGGTCCAGCCCCGCACTGGCTCGCAGCAGTTCACCATGCATGTGCGAGGACGTTCCGTTGCCATAGTTGCCGTTGCTGTACTTGCCGGGATGGGACTTGACCAGGGCAATGAACTCCTTGAGCGTCGCGGCCGGCACATCGCGCGGCACCACGAGCAGATCCGAGGACAGGGCTACCTGCGAGACCGGCGCGAAATCCCTGAGTACGTCATAGGGCACCTTCGCGTACAGCGCCGGCGACTGGATCATGGCCGTGATCCCCAGCAGCAAGGTATGGCCGTCGGGCACCGACTTGGCCACCACATCGTTGCCGATGATCCCGCTGGAGCCCGGCCGGTTCTCCACCACCACGGGCTGCCCCCAGGCCTGGCTCAACTGCTGGGCAATGATGCGGCCGATGATGTCCGTACCTCCCCCGGCCGGATAGGGGATCACCATGCGCAGTGGCTTGGAGGGATAGGCGGCTGCGGACTGCGCCCAGGCGATGGGCGATGCCGCTGCCGCGTACGCCATGGCCGCCCGCAGGCAGCCGCGTCGGCTGGATTCCATGGCTTGTCTCCTTGTGCGATGTACTGCACCCTCCTTTGCGGGGTGCATGCCCTGCCATGTGACAGGGATCCACCGACAGTGTGGCCATGGTGGCTTGAGCCACCAATCACCGAACGGCTCAAAATGATTGGCAAAAAAGATCAGCGGCCACGGTGCTGGGCCCGCCGGTAGGCGCCCGGCGGCAGGCCCGTCCACCCCTTGAAGGCACGGTGAAAGGTGCTGGCCTCCGCAAAGCCCACACGGGCCGCGATATCGGCCAGCGTCAACTCCGGCTGGTGCAGCAGCTCGATGGCCGCATCGCGGCGCAGATCGTCCTTGAGCGACTGAAACCCCAGGCCTTCGTCACGCAGACGACGGCGCAAGGTCTGCGGTGTCATGGACAACGCGCCCCCCACCTGCTCCAGCGAAGGCAGCTCGCCAGCAAGATCTCGCCGCAGCAGATGCCGGATGCGTTCGCCCAGCCGGGTCCGGCCACGGTAGCGGACCACCAGCCCCATCGGAGCCTGGCCCAGAAATTCGGCCAGGCTTTGCGGACTCTGCACCACCGGCAGCTCCAGCCACCGGGCATCGAACTCCAGCCCGGTGAAGTCGCAGTCCGGCCTCAGGGGCGCAAGGAACAGGCGCTGCGCCTCCGTGCCATAGGGCATGCTGTCGCCGGGAGCGCACACGCCCGTCAGCTCGATCCTGCGCGAGACCAGCCAGGACATGACGCCATAGCCCAGAAAGCAGAATGATCGCTCGGCATAGGCCAGCGGTGCATCGCGCTCGCACCGAGAGGCCACGACGATGCGGGCAATGCCATCGGCCACCTGCAGCCTCGGCGCAAAATCACGAAGCACCAGGCGGTAAAAAAGCAGGCCGGCGTGCAAGGCCTCGCCCAGCGTGCGGCAAGGCTGCATGATCCGGCAGGCCTGGGCGAAGCTGCCCACGGGCAGTGGATGCTGGCACAGGCCCCACAGCTCGTCTCGGCTGACACGTCGCAGCACACGCATCAGCGCCGCATACTGCGCCTGGGTGACGCGCGACAGCGGCACATCCAGCAAGGCCGGCGCAATGCCGGCACGGCGCAGCACGGCCTCGACATCCACCCCTGCGCGGCGCACGCCCTGCACGATCTGCAGGACCTGTGCAATGGCGATGGTGTGGGCCGTGGTCTGTGTCATGGGCTGGATCAAGGGTCGGGCACCCCTCCTTGCATTTCGCGGTGCCGGACGGGCCAGGCAACGCCTGCCCGCCATTGTCTCCATCAATGGCCCAGATATCGATCCAGGAATCCCAGAACCCGCTGCTCGTAGGACTGGGGGGCATAGTCGTACAGGTCCACATGCGCGGCGCCTTCCACCATCCACAGCGCCTTGGGTTCGCGCGCCGCCTCGAACAGCTGGCGGGTTTCTGCGGGCGTGGTGTGCCGGTCCTGCAGGCCGGCCGCAATCAGCACCGGAGCACCCAAGGCCTGCACATGGTCTATCGGGCGCAGCTGCGCCAGCTCCAGATGCAGGCGCAACGGCAGCTGCCATGCCAGCAAAGGCGTGACCACGTCCGCCAGCCAGCCGATATGCGCGCGCACGCGATTGTCTATGGCCTGCCGGATGTCGGGGAACACGGACTCCAGCACCACGGCATCCGGTCCCGGCGTCACGTGGGACAGAAGCAGGGCCGCACCGCCCAGCGACGTGCCGATCACCGCGACTTTTTCGCCGGGCAGTTGCTGACGCACATAGGCCATGGCGGCTCGGACGCCCACGCCCTCGACCATGCCGAAACTGATGCGCTCGCCACTGCTTTCACCATGCGCGGGCAGGTCGATCAGACAGACGGAATAACCTTGCCGATGGAGCATGCGCGCACGCGCCAGCATGGCCAGCCTGTCTGCGTACACGCCGTGCAACAGCAGTACGGCGCCATGGCCCGGCAGCCCCTTGGCGAACCAGCCCCTGACCTGCCCGCCACCATCGGTGGGCAGCTGCAGCGTCTGGGCTGGCCAGTCTGCAGGCGGCGCGCCGACAGGCTGGTGGTCTGGCTGGCTCAGCAGGCTGCCTACCAGCCAGGCAGCCGCCATCAGCAGGATCAGCCCGGACAGTCCCGCCATCAGCAAGGCGGCAGGCCATGAAAGATTGCGCAAACGAGAAAGCATGGCATGGACTGTGCCACGACCCGGCCCATGCACCATGGCCCGCGGTGAAAAGCAGGGCATCCCTAGCGCTGCACCAGAGCCAGCCGCACGGCCATGCCCAGGAAGACCAGCCCGGCCACGCGGTTGAGCCAGTTCTGGGCGCGCACGGATCGCTGAAGCAGCACGCCGAACCAGCCCGAGCAGCAGGCAATGGCACCGAACACCAGCAGCGCCGCCATCATGAACACGCAGCCCAGCACCATCACCTGCGTGGCCACGCTGCCGCGTGCGGGATCCGCGAACTGCGGCAGAAAGGCGAGGAAGAAAATCAGCACCTTGGGATTGGTGAGGTTCATCACCACGCCACGCCCCACCCAGCGCAGCGCCTGGGCGGGGGTCAGCAGGTCGCCGGCACCGGCCTGCGGCATCTCGCCCGGCCGGGCCACTGCGCGCAGCGCCCCCCATGCCAGCCATGCCAGATAGGCCGCACCGCACAGCTTGATGGCGGTGAACAGCAGCGGCGAGGCCGCGACCAGCGCCGCCAGCCCCAGGGCCACGGCCGCCGTGTGCACCACCAGCCCCAGGCACAGGCCCAGCACCACGCACAGGCCCACGCGCCAGCCGCGCTGGGCAGACTGCATGAGCACGAACAGGTTGTCCGGCCCCGGGCTCAGGCCCAGCAGCACGGCCACGCCAAAGAAGGCCAGCAAGGTTTCCACGGTCGGCATCACATCTCTCCTGTCAATACATCCGCTCGTTGCGCATGGCGCGCCTCGGAGCTGCACCATGGCCATCCAGCCCCCAGGCAGGCCCGGCTCCCGGGGCAGGCCATGGAGTTCAGCCCAGGCCCAGCGCCGTCACCCCGGCCGCAATGCACACGGCACCCAGAATGCGGGCGACGCGATCGCCCTCGCGCAGCAGATGGCCGCCGATCAGGGCCGCGAAGAGCATGGACACTTCGCGCGCGGGCGCCACATGGGACATGGGCGCGTCCTGCATGGCGTAGAGCACCAGCACATAGGCCACGGGGCTGACCAGGGCCACCAGGGCCGCCAAACGCCACTGGACACGCCACAGGCTGCGTGCCGTGGGCAGATCGCGCAGCACCACGGGCGCCAGCAGGAACACGCGCACGAAGTTGCCCATGTAGTCGATGAGGATGGGCGACATCAGCAGCATCTTCACGCCAAAGCCGTCGACCACCGTATAGCTGGCGATGAAGGCCCCCGTCAGCAGGCCATACCACAGGCCCATCCGCAGGCGCTCGCGCGCCTCGGGGTCATGGCGCGCGCGCAGCAGGCCGGGGCCACCCGCGATCAGGAACACCCCCACCACCACGCCGGCAATGCCCAGCACGCCCAGCGAGGAGATCTGTTCGCCCAGGAAGATGACCGCCACCATCGACGACAGCAGAGGCCCAGAGCCGCGCGCCAGCGGATAGACCACGGTCAGATCGGCGCTTCGGTAGCCCCGCAGCAGGGTCACGTAGTACGCCACATGCAGCAGGCCGCTGACCAGCACCACCAGCCACTCGGCCATTCCCCAGAGCGGCACCACATCGCGGCCCACCCACCAGCCCAGCGGTGCCCAGATCACCATCAGGATGATGGAAGAGAAAAAGGCGAAGCGCGAATCGCCTCCCGCCTTCTTGGCCACGATGTTCCAGCCGGCATGGACCAGTCCGGCGACGATGATCAGGGCAAAGGCTTGCAGCGACATGGGCAGCGCAGAGAAAGGGGAAACGCGGAACAGAAAAGAAAAAGGCCGCGTGGTCCGCAGCCTGGGCATGTTGACCGGCGCACCGGGGCGCCGCGCCGGAAGCTTATTTGCGGTGGGACACCAGCGAGAGGAACTCGCGGCGCAGCTCGGGATTGGTCAGGAAGGCCCCGCGCATGACGGAGTTCAGCATCTTGCTGTCCATCTCGCGCACGCCGCGCCAGGACATGCAGAAATGCGAGGCCTCCATGACCACGGCCAGGCCGTCAGGACGGGTTTTTTCGAGAATGAGGTCGGCCAGCTGGATGATGGCTTCCTCCTGGATCTGCGGCCGTCCCATGACCCAGTCCACCAGCCGTGCATACTTGGACAGACCGATGACATTGGTGTTCTTGTTGGGCAGCACGCCGATCCAGATCTTGCCGATCACCGGGCACAGGTGGTGGCTGCAGGCGCTGCGAACCGTGATCGGGCCGACGATCATCAGCTCGTTGAGGTGTTCGGCATTCGGAAACTCGGTGATCGCGGGCTGGGTCACATAGCGGCCGCGGAACACTTCATTGACATACATCTTCGCCACACGCCGTGCCGTGGCACGCGTATTGTGGTCGTGCACGGTATCGATGACCATGCTGTCGAGCACGGATTGCATTTTTTCCTGCACTTCATCGAGCAACAGCTCCAGCTCGCCGGGCTCGATGAATTCGGAGATGTTGTCGTTGGCATGAAAGCGCTTTTGCGCCTGCTGCAAGCGTTCCCGGATCTTGACCGAGACGGGGGTGCCCTCGGCCTGGCTGTCTTGTTTCATGTCGACGAGTTCTCTGAACATGACAGGCATGGTAACAGCGAACCTGCTCCGCTGCACACAAGGGATTTTGCCGCCAAACGCAGAAACAGTCCGCGCCTAAAGCTATATTTTTAATAGCATTGAACGGCTTGTATCCTAGAGCTGGAACTCGGCGATCAGGGGCAGGTGATCGGACATGCGCCACCAGATGCGGCCCTTGGGCACGTGCAGGCCCAGGGGCGTCAGGCCACGCACATAGACGTGGTCGAGCTGGGCCAGGGGCAGGCGCGAGGGGTAGGTGGGCACGCTGGGCAGCTCGTCGTATTCGTACAGGCCGAATCCCGCCAGCATGCGCTTGATCTGGCCGCCCCAGTCGTTGAAGTCGCCGGCCACCACCACCGGAGCGCCTGGAGGCACTTCGCGCTCGATGAAGCGCCGCAGCTGGGCGATCTGGCGCAACCGGCTGCCGGGAATCAGGCCCAGGTGGACGACGATGGTATGGACGCGCCGGTTCTGGACTTCCACCTCGACATGGAGCAGGCCGCGCTGCTCGAAGCGGTGGTCCGACATGTCCTCGTGCTGGTGGCCAACCACAGGCCAGCGCGAGAGCAGCGCATTGCCATGCTCGCCATGGCGGGTATAGGCATTGGTGCGGTAGACGGCCTCGTAGCCCAGGGGCGCAAGATACTCGGCCTGAGGCACCTGGGGCCAGCGGTCGAAATAGGCGGCCTCCTTGTGGTTCATCTTGCGCACTTCCTGCAGGCAGACGATGTCGGCGTCCAGCTGCTCCACGGCCAGGCCCAGATTGTGGATCTCCAGGCGCCGCACGGGCCCCAGGCCCTGGACGCCCTTGTGGATGTTGTAGGTCGCGACGCGCAGTATGGACGGACCGGGGTCCACCTGATGGGTATTCGCGGTGTCAGTCATGGCGGATCAGGAACGCAGGAAACGGGGTCAGTCCGGCTCCGGTAAGGCAAAAAGCGGCAGCAGCAAGATGGCTTCCGCATTGGACGATGAGTAGCAGCGCCAGGCTGCCTCGGGTCCATCATGCCAAGCAGATGCGGTATGTTCCCTCGGATTCAAGAACACGGTGGTGTAGGACGGAATCCGCAGGCCGAAAACCCGCTCGCGGTTGTGCCATGTGCCGGGGGCATAGCGGTGTTGCCAGGCCGGATAAATGGTGTAGACATTCTCCAGCCCCCAGTCCTGCAGCACGCAGCCCGGCGCCTCGGCATCGATGCCGGTTTCCTCGCGCACCTCGCGCACGGCCGTGTCGCGCCAGGATTCGTCCCCATGGTCCTTGCTGCCTGTCACCGATTGCCAGAACTCCCCGCCCTCGGGCGCCGGCGCCGTTCGGCGCAGCAGCAGCACCTGGCCATCGTCGCGGTAGATGACGACCAGTACCGATTCGGGAATCTTGTACTCCGGCATGCCCGATCAGCCCTTGCCCGCGCTGGCGCGCGTGGCCACCCCTGGCGGCATCTCCCTGGCCTGCAGCGCGCGCACCTGGACCACAAGCTGGTTGTGGGCATCGAGAAAGGCCGCGGCAATCACTTTTCCCTCGTTGGTATTGCTCCACCCCGCGCCGGCGGCACCCAGGCGCCCCAGGACCATGCCCCCCACGCCCAGATCGGTGGTACGCGCGGAGCCGGTGGCCGCAGCCACCTGCTCCGTGGTTTCATTGTCCGAAAGCAGCAAGGCGGTCTGCGCCTCCTTGAACTTGACCTGCTCGACCAGGCCGGCCAGGCCCGCGATGTCACGCAGCACCGGAATCATGGCGACCACGCCCGCCAGTCCCCGGCCCGCGTCCTGCTCGCTGAAGGTCAGGCTGGGGGTCAGCGTGTACTGGGCCTCGTAGCCTCGTCCCTTGCGCACCGTGGAGTTCTCGCGCAGCACGCCAGCATTCTTCAGGTCCTGCTCCTGCACGGTGCCGCGCAGGCCGGCAGCGCGGTCCACCACGCGAAAGCAGCCGCTTTGCTGGGCCAGCAGCTTGACCAGGGGCACGGGCGAGGAAGGCAGCTGGTAGCCCGAACCCATGACGTAGCCACCCGGGTTTTCGGCCAGCGCCAGCGTGGCCACGGGCGCATCGCAGCGCACCAGCTCGCTCGACGCGTTGCGGGCACCCATCGGGCCCGCCGAGCCGCTGATTTCGGAGCCGCCCTGGCCCAGCTCGGTCTTCTTTTCTCCGCAGCCAGCCAGGCCCAGTCCCGCAGTCCCGGCCAGCGCCAGCCATGCAATGCCCTGAAAACGCATGAAAGTTCTCCGCAAAAGAAAAAACGGCAGAAGCCTTGTCAGCTTCTGCCGTCCATATCAAGCCCTGGGGCCCGACCTCAGCCTTGGGCCTGAAGCGGGTTGCGCAGGCGGATATGCAGTTCGCGCAACTGCTTTTCGTCCACGGGGGACGGAGCCTGGGTCAGCAGGTCCTGGGCGCGCTGGGTCTTGGGGAAGGCAATCACGTCGCGAATGGACTCTGCGCCCGTCATCAGCGTGATCAGGCGGTCCAGGCCGAAGGCCAGGCCACCGTGCGGGGGCGCGCCGTACTGCAGCGCGTCCAGCAGGTAGCCGAACTTGGCACGGGCATCCTCGGGCGTGATCTTGAGGGCGTCGAACACCTTGCTTTGCACGTCGGCGCGGTGGATACGCACCGAGCCACCACCCAGTTCCCAGCCGTTGAGCACCATGTCATAGGCCTTGGCCAGGCAGTTGCCGGGGTCGGTGACCATGAGCTCTTCGTGGCCATCCTTGGGAGAGGTGAAGGGATGGTGCACGGCGGCCCAGCGGTCGTTTTCCTCGTCGTGCTCGAACATGGGGAAGTCCACCACCCACAGCGGTGCCCAACGGTTTTCGAACAGGCCGCTGGCCTTGCCGAACTCGCTGTGGCCCACCTTCAGGCGCAGGGCACCGATGGAATCGTTGACGATCTTTTCCTTGTCGGCACCGAAGAACAGCAGATCGCCGTCCTGGGCACCGGTGCGGCGCAGGATCTCGGCAATGGCCGCGTCATGCAGGTTCTTGACGATGGGCGACTGCAGGCCATCGCGGCCCTTGGCCACTTCGTTGACCTTGATCCAGGCCAGGCCCTTGGCACCATAGATCTTCACGAACTCGGTGTACTGGTCGATCTCGCCGCGCGAGATCTGTGCGCCGCCGGGCACGCGCAGCGCGACCACGCGGCCGCCCTTGGTCGTGGCGGGCGTGGAAAACACCTTGAAGTCCACGTCCTTCATGACTTCGGTCAGCTCGGTGAATTCGAGCTTGACGCGCAGGTCGGGCTTGTCCGAACCGAAGCGGAAAGCCGCATCCTGGTAGGTCATGATGGGGAACTCGCCCAGATCCACGTCCAGCTGGGTCTTGAAGACCTCGCAGATCATGCGCTGGAAGATGGCACGGATTTCCTCTTCGCCCAGGAACGAGGTTTCGCAGTCGATCTGCGTGAACTCGGGCTGGCGGTCGGCACGCAGGTCTTCGTCGCGGAAGCACTTGGTGATCTGGTAGTAGCGGTCATAGCCGGCCACCATCAGCATCTGCTTGTACAGCTGGGGCGACTGCGGCAGGGCGAAGAATTCGCCGTCGTGCACGCGGCTGGGCACCAGATAGTCGCGCGCGCCTTCGGGCGTGCTCTTGCCCAGCATGGGCGTTTCGATGTCGATGAAGCCTTCCTTGTCCAGGAAGTTGCGCACCTGGATGGCCGTGCGGTAGCGCAGCATCATGTTGCG
>JAIRVR010000054.1 GCA_031253795.1 Burkholderiaceae bacterium | reverse complement strand
AGACCGTGGCCACGGGCGTGAAGTCCTTGACGGTGTCGTAGCCGGCCTTCTTGTACAGGTGCGGCGCCAGCAGCGTGGGCGTGGCCAGCATCATCAGCGTGTAGCCGTCGGCCGGGCTCTTGGCGACCTGGACGGCCGCAATGGAGCCCGAGGCGCCGGGGCGGTTCTCGACCACCACGGTCTGCTTGAGCCGCTCGCCCAGCTTCTGGCCCACGATGCGCGATGCCGTGTCGGTGGGGCCGCCCGCCGGGAAGGGCACAACCAGGCGCAGCATCTTGCTGGGCCAGCCGGTCTCGGCCAGGGCGCCGCCGGCCAGGCCGGCCAGCAGCGGCGTCGCGGCCAGGGCCAGAACGCTGCGCCGCGTGGTGCGGGCCAGGGGGGCGTTGTTGCGCGTGTACATGAAGTCTCCTCTCAAAGCTGTCTCAGCAGTCGTCGGTGGCAGCCCGCTACCGCGGGCCGTAAAAATCAGTCATCCGGTGATTCATGGCGCTGTGCGCCAACCGCAGCCCGCAACCCATGAAACCGGCGCGGCCCAAAGCCAGGGACAGCGAGCAAGGGCCTATGCCGGCCGCGCCGCCCCGCAACGAGGCTGTCGCCGGCTGCCCGTATGCCCCCAGGCGCGAAGCGACTCAGGGGGTTCAATCAAGCCTCGCGCCAGCCTGCTCGACCAGGGCCTTCCAGATGGGCATGTCGCGCTGGTAGTTCTCGCGGAATGCCTGGGGGCTGTTCATCATGGGCATGAAGCCTGCACCCGTGATGCGCTCCAGCACCTTGGGGTCTTTGGCGATCTCGCGCAGGTGGCCGTAGAGCTGGTCAACGATCTCCTTGGGCACGCCGGCAGGTGCGCCCATGGCCACCCAGCCGAAGATGGAGTAGGCATCGTCGGTCACGCCCTGCTCGTGGATGGTGGGCAGCTTGGGCAGGATCTCCATGCGCTCCTTGCCCGTGACGCCGATGGCCTTGAGCCGGCCCGAGTCGATGAAGGGCTTGGTGTTGAGCGCACTGGAAAAGCACAGCTGCAGCTGTCCGCCGATCAGCTCCTGGATCATGGGCGCCTCGCCCTTGTAGGCCGCGTGGTTCATGTCGGCGTCCATGGTCTTGCTCATGTAGGCACCTGCCAGGTGGGCATACGAGCCCACGCCCCAGGAACCATAGGAGAGCTTGCCCTTGTTAGCCTTCACATAGGCCAGCAGCTCCTTCATGTTGTTGGCCGGCACCGAGGGATGGACCACCAGGGTGACGGGCGCGGCCGCGATCTGGGTGACCAGGGCGATGTCCTTTTGCGGGTTGTAGGGCAGCTTGGTGTAGAGGAACTGGTTGATCAGCATCGAGGTGCTGAGCGAGACCATCAGCGTGTGGCCGTCGGGCGCGGCCTTGGCCACGGCCTCCGTGCCCAGGATGCCGGCCGCGCCGCCGCGGTTGTCCACCACCACGGGCTGGCCGATGCGCTTGGCCAGTGCCTCGCCGATGGAGCGCGCGATGATGTCGGTGGCGCCGCCCGCGTTGAAGGGAACGACCACGCGGATGGGCTTGGTGGGCCAGGCAGCGGGCTTGCCGGCCTGTGCGAGGGCGCTGGTGGCGCCCGTGGCAAGCAGGCTGCCGCCGCCGATGGCGGCCAGCCCTTGAAGAACGTCGCGGCGTGTGACTTGGTTGCTCATGGCTTGTCTCCTGTGAAGTCGCTGTGTGTATCTGCCGTCTTGCGCGGCTTGGGGTGGGTCCGGGGGCAAGCCGGGAAAATCAGTTCGATGCAGGCTCCTGGGGCAGGGTCAGCACGCCCTTGGCCTGCAGCGCCTGCAATTGCGCATCGTCCAGCGCCAGCAATCGGTGCAGAACTTCGCGCGTGCCCTCGCCCAGCGTGGGCGGCGCATTGCGGATGGGCAGGCGCCGGCCGTCCAGGCGGTAGGGAGGGGCAAAGACGGGCGTGGTGCCGACCACGGGATGGGGCATGTCCTGCAGCAGGCCGCCGCGGCGCGTGCGCTCGCTGGTCAGGGCTTCGTGCAGGCCGGCGACGCGGCCGCAGGGGATGCCGGCGGCCGTCAGCCGCTCCAGCAGCAGATCGCGCGGGAAGGAGCGGATCAGCTCCTTGAGCATGGGGCCCAGCTCCAGGCGGTTCTTCGCACGGTTGACGTTGGTGGAAAAACGCGGGTCCTCGACGATGTCGGGCCGCAGGATGACCTGGCGGCAGAATTTGTCGAACTGGCTGTTGTTGCCCACGGCGATGATCAGCGGGCCGTCGGCCGACTCATACATGCCATAGGGAACGATGGAGGGGTGGGCATTGCCATAGCGCTCGGGGTCGTGGCCCAGCTGCATGGCGTCCAGGCCGTAGTAGCCCGTGACCATGATGCCGCTGTCGTACAGCGCCATTTCGATCAGCCGGCCCTTGCCAGTGCGCTCGCGGCGGAACAGCGCGGCCAGGATGGCCTGGGCCGCGTACATGCCGGTCATGAGATCCACCACGGCCACGCCGAACTTGAGCGGCGGCGTGCCGGCCTCGCCGTTGAGGGCCATGAGGCCGGCCTCTCCCTGGATGACCAGGTCGTAGCCGGGGCGCTTGGCCTCGGGGCCGCTGGTGTCGTAACCGGCGACGGCGCAATAGACGAGATCGGGCTTGATGGCCTTGAGCTGCTCGTAGCCCAGGCCCAGCTTTTCGGCGCCGCCGGTCTTGAAGTTGTGCACCACCACGTCGAACTGGGGCAGCAGGTCATGGACGATTTTCACGCCCTCGGGCGTCTGCAGGTCCAGCGTGATGGACCGCTTGTTGCGGTTCATGCTGTTGTAGTAGGTGGTCTCGGTCTTGCCGATGCGCAGGCCCCAGTCCCGCGTGTCGTCGCCGCGGCCCGGGTGCTCGACCTTGACCACCTCGGCGCCGAAATCGGCCAGCACCTGGCCGCACAGCGGCCCCGCGAAGACGCGCGACAGATCGAGCACGCGAACGCCCTCCAGCGGAAAGTCGATGTCCTGGTTCTGATCGTTGTTGCTGTCGGCCATGTGCCTTGTCTCCTTGAAAGTCTTGGTGGTCTTTTATCAGGCCTGGGTTCGCAGCCTGGTGAAGTCGGCGACACGTTTCTCGAGGAAGGAGCCAATGCCCTCGCGGGATTCCTCGCTCTCCTGCGAGCGCACCATGTACTGCGCCTCCAGCTCCAGCTGTTCTTCGAGCGTGTTGCGCGGCGCCTGGCGGCACAGGTCCTTGATCCGGGCCATGGCCTGGTCGGGACCGGTGGCCACCTGTGCGGCCAGCGCCACGGCGTCGGCCTGGGCCTGGCCCGGCTCGGACAGGCGGTTGACGGGGCCCAGGGCGTGCAGGCGCTCGCCGCTGATGCGCTCGCCGGTCAGGCACAGCTCGGTCAGCACCTGGCGCGAGACGAACTCGGCCAGGAAGGCCGTGGCACCGCCATCGGGCGTGAGGCCGACCTTGACGTAGGCGACCGAGAACACGGCGTTCTTCGCGGCCACGAGCATGTCGCAGGCCAGGGCCAGGGACAGGCCCGCGCCGGCCGCCGCGCCTTCGACGGCGGCGATCACGGGCTTGGGACAGTCGCGCACGCTGCGGATCAGGTCATGCAGGCCTTCGAGCTTGGCACGGCGTTCCTCCACGGGCAGCTCGCGTCGCTTGGCCAGCTGGCGCAGGTCGCCGCCCGCGCAGAAGTGGCCGCCTTCGCCCGTGAGCACGATGGCGCCCACGGTGGGATCGGTCGCCGCGCTCTTGAGCGCCGCCGTGACGGCCGCGTAGAACTCGGGCGACAGCGCGTTGCGCGCCGCCACATTGTTGTTGGACAACACCAGCACCGCGCCTTCGCGGCGGGTCAGCAGGACTTGGTTCACTTCGGTCATGGCGGCTTTCCTTGGCTCAGTGTTGCGATCCGAGGGCGATGTAGCGGGAGAGGTGATGGTCCTCGTCGCCGAACTGGTGGTCGATCATGACCAGGCGCTTGGCGTAGTGGGCCAGGGGCAGCTCCCAGGTCATGCCGATGCCGCCATGCATCTGGATGCTTTCCTCGGCCACCAGGGTGCCGATGCGGCCGATGCTGTATTTGGCGGCAGACAAGGCCTTCTCACGTGCCACGCGGTCTTCGTCGGCAATGGCGGCGGCCGCATTGATCACGGCCGAGCGCGCCTGCTCCACTTCCAGCAGCAGGTCGGCCATGCGGTGCTGCAGGGCCTGGAAGCTGCCGATGGGCACGCCGAACTGCTTGCGCGTGCGCAGGTATTCCAGCGTCTGGTCCTTGGCCACGTCCATGGCGCCCACGGCCTCTGCCGTCAGCGCCAGCACGGCATAGCCGCTGATGCGTTCGAGCAGGGCCAGGCCCTGGCCTTCTGCGCCCAGCAGCGCATCTGCGCCGATCTGGACCTTGTCCAGCACCAGCTCGGCCGCGCGGCCGCCTTCGATGCGGTTGTAGCCGCGCTTGGCGATGCCGGCCGCATTGCCGGGAACCAGGAACAGGCTGATGCCGGCCTCGTCGTACTGGCTGCCAGAAGTGCGGGCCGAGACCAGCAGCAGGTCGGCCTTTTCGCCGAAGGCGACCACGCCCTTGGCGCCATTCAGCACCCAGCCGTCGCCGCTGCGCACGGCCGTGGTGGCGACATTGTTCAGTTCATAGTGGCTGCCGGGCTCGTCATGGGCCAGGGCGGCGATGGCCGTGCCGCCGATGATGGCTGCCAGCTGCTCCTTTTGCGCATCGCTGCCGGCCGCGATCAGGGCCTGGCCCACGACCAGGGCACCCAGCAGGGGCTCGGCCACCAGGCCGCGGCCCAGGCATTCGAAGACCACGCTGATGTCGAAGCCCTGGCCGCCGAATCCGCCCGCGTCCTCGGGGAACAGGGCGCCGATGGCGCCGATGTCCGCGAACTGGCCGTACAGCAGCGGGCTGTGGCCCTCTTCGCCATAGGCGACATGGTTGCGCGCCTCGATGGCGTACTGCTCGGAGACGAAGCGGTTGAGGCTGTCCGCCAGCATGCGGCGGTCTTCGGTGTGTTCGAAGTTCATTGAAGACTCTTTCTTCCCATCGGGTTGGTCCAGATCGCTCGGCGGGCCCGCTGCGCAGGCCCGGGCGCAGGCCCAGGCCAGGGACACCCAGCAAGGGCCGCCCCGCAGCGATGGCGTCGTCCCCCTCAGGGGGAAGGCGCGAAGCGACTCAGGGGGTGTTCATTACAAGCCCAGGATCATCTTGGAGATGATGTTCTTCTGGATTTCGTTGGAGCCACCGAAGATCGACAGCTTGCGGTAGTTGAAGTAGGCGGCGGCGGCCGTGGCGGCGGCCGCATCGCCGATGGCGGGCTGGTCGTAGCCGGCCTGCAGGGCCTCTTCGATGAAGGGCGCGGCATAGGGGCCCATGGCACGGCGCACCAGGGACAGGATCTCCTGGCGGATCTCGGTGCCGCGGATCTTGAGCATGGAGCTTTCCGCACCCGGTACACCGCCACCGGCCACGGCGGCGATCACGCGCAGGTTGGTGGTCTTCATGTTCTCCAGGTCGATCTCCACCTTGGCCAGGCGCGCAGCGAACAGCGGGTCCTGCGACAGGGGCTTGCCATTGCGCGGCATGCGGCCGGCAACGGCCTTGAGCTTTTCCAGGCCGGCCACCGAGAAGCCCACGCCCGCGATATTGGTGCGCTCGTAGGTCAGCAGGTATTTGGCATAGGTCCAGCCCTTGTTCTCTTCTCCGACCAGGTTTTCCACCGGCACCTTGACGTCGGTGAAGAAGACTTCGTTGACCTCGTGCTCGCCGTCCAGCGTGATGATGGGGCGCACTTCCACGCCCGGCGAATTCATGTCCACCAGCAGGAAGCTGATGCCCTGCTGCGCCTTGGCCTCGCGGTTGGTGCGCACCAGGCAGAAGATCATGTTGGCGTGCTGGCCCAGCGTGGTCCAGGTCTTCTGGCCGTTGACGATGTAGTGGTCGCCCTCGCGCACGGCCGAGGTCTTGACCGAGGCCAGGTCCGAACCCGAGCCCGGCTCCGAATAGCCCTGGCACCACCAGTCGGCGCCGTTCAGGATGCGCGGCAGCCAGTGGGCCTTCTGCGCCTCGTTGCCGTACTTGATGAGCACGGGGCCCAGCATGCTCAGCCCGAAGGGCACGATGCGCGGTGTGCCCGCCAGTGCGCACTCGTGCTCGAAGATGAACTTCTGGACCGCGCTCCAGCCCGGGCCGCCATGCTGCTCGGGCCAGTGGTTGGCCAGCCAGCCGCGCGCGTTGAGGATGGCGTGCCAGCGTTCCATGTCCTGCTTGGTCAGCTGCAGGCCGTTCTTGACCTTGTGCGACAGCTCCTCGGGCAGTTGGTCCTTGAGGAAGCCGCGAACCTCGTCGCGGAAGGCCAGTTCTTCAGTCGTAAATTGCAAATCCATTGCTACTCCTCAGTAATCCTTGGCGTCGTATGCCGTTCGCAGCCCCTGAAATTGGCATGCCCCACGCGGGGGACGCCGAGCAAGGGCCGCCGCGCAGCGAAGGTGTCGTTCCCCTCCCGCGAAGCGAGAAAGGGGGAAGCGGCGCCGGCCGCTCAGGGGTGCTTCATTCAATAAATTTCGAACAGGCCTGCGGCGCCCATGCCACCTGCGATGCACATGGTGACCACGCCCCACTTGGCCTTGCGGCGACGGCCTTCCAGCAGGATGTGGCCGGCCAGGCGCGCGCCCGTCATGCCGAAGGGGTGGCCGATGGAGATGGCGCCGCCGTTGACGTTCAGGCGCTCGTTGGGAATGCCCAGCTGGCGCTGGCAGTACAGGGCCTGGGAGGCAAAAGCCTCGTTGAGTTCCCACAGGTCGATGTCCTCGACCTTGAGGCCGTGGCGCGCCAGCAGCTTGGGGACGGCGAAGACGGGGCCTATGCCCATTTCGTCGGGCTCGCAGCCGGCCACGGCAAAACCGCGGAAGGCGCCCAGCGGCGACAGTCCCAGGCGCTCGGCCTGTTTTGCCTCCATCAGCACGCAGGCCGACGATCCGTCGGACAGCTGCGAGGCGTTGCCGGCCGTGATGAACTGGTCCGGGCCTTTGACGGGTTCGAGCTTGGCCAGGCCTTCCAACGTGGTGGAGGCGCGGTTGCAGTTGTCCTGGGTGGCGACCACGTCGCGGTAGCTGATCTCGCCCGTGTCCTTGTTCTTTTCGGCCATGCGCGTGGCGCAGGCAATGATTTCGTCCTTGAACAGGTCGGCGGCCTGGGCCGCAGCCGTGCGCTGCTGGCTTTGCAGCGAGAAGGCGTCCTGGTCTTCGCGGCTGATGCCGTAGCGGCGCGCCACGATGTCGGCCGTGTCGATCATGGCCATGTACAGGGCGGGCTTGTGCTCGACCAGCCAGGGGTCCATGTCGGTGGGCAGGTTGTTGCCGGGTCGGATGCCGGAGATGGTCTCCACGCCGCCCGCGATCATGGCGTCCACGCCCTCGGCCACGATGCGGCCCGCCGCGACGGCGATGGACTGCAGGCCCGAGGCACAGTAGCGCGTGATGGTCGTGCCCGCGATGGACAGCGGCAGTTCGGCGCGCAGCACGGCCTGGCGGCCCAGGTTGCGGCCCTGGAAGCCGTCGGGGTTGCCGCAGCCCAGGATCAGGTCCTCGATCATGGACGGGTCGATGCCCGAACGCTCGACGGCGGCCTTGACCGAGAAGGCCGCCAGCTGGGCGGCGGGCGTGACATTGAACTCGCCGCGGTGCGACTTGGTCAGGGGCGTGCGGGCAGTGGAAACGATGACGGCTTCGCGCATGGTCGGTCCTTGCTTGTCTCTGGAAAATTGTTGTGGTTGTGCACGGCCCTG
>JAIRVR010000033.1 GCA_031253795.1 Burkholderiaceae bacterium | reverse complement strand
CTGCGCGACTGGGTGGCCAAGGAGATCGGACCGATCGCCAAGCCCAAGGACATCCGTTTCGGGGAGAACCTGCCCAAGACGCGCAGCGGCAAGATCATGCGGCGGCTGCTGCGCTCCATTGCCAAGGGCGAGGCCATCACGCAGGACACGAGCACGCTGGAGAACCCGGCAATCCTCGAGCAGCTGGCACAGGCCCGCTAGGGGACATGGCCCGGGCCCGCCGGGTCAGAACCTCCGGTCGTCCATGCCGCAGCCAGGCCGCCGCAGGCCGCGACACTGCTGCCGGCGAGCCGGCCCTCGCGGCCGAAGCGCGGACAGGGCGTCCGGTCTTCACGGCCCGCACGCCGCCCCATCCGCACCTGCGGTCAGTACCTGAACTTCGCGCTCAGGACCACGGTACGCGGGCTGCCGAAGCTGATGAGCTGCGCATTGGGCGTCGTGCCCTGGATGTAGTCCTTGTCCAACAGGTTCTTGATGGCCAGGTTCACGCCCCAGGCCTTTTGCTCATAGCCGAGGTTCAGGTCGAACAGGGTGTACTTGGGCAGGTTGACGAAATAGCTGCCACGCTGGGCCGTGCGTGCGCCCTGCATGCGCAGGCCCGCACCCATGTTCCATCCCAGCCGGTCGGGGCTGAAGTAGTACTGGGTGAAGAGGGTTCCTGCGTTGCGGGGCACATGGTTCGTGCGCTTGCCGATTTCGCTGGCCGTCAGGCTTTGCGAGGTGCGGGCCGTGGGGATGTAGCTGTAGGCGGCCGAGACATTCCACTGCCGCGTCAGCGAGGCCGCGATCTCCGCCTCGAAACCCTTGGTGGTCTGCTCGCCCGTCTGGATGGAGTAGCCCAGCGTGGCATCGTATTCGGTGACGTTCCTGCGCCGCAGGTCATACACCGCCACATAGCCCTGTACGCGCCGGTCCAGGGCCTGGAACTTCACGCCCAGTTCGGTCTGCCGGCCCTCTTCGGGATTGAGCAGACTGCCATTGATGCCGGCATCCGTCACGGGCATGAAGGACGTGGAGTGGCTGACATAGGGCGCAAGGAAGTCATTGACCTGGTACATCAGCGAGGCGCTGCCGGTGAAGGCCGTGTTGCTGTTGCTGATGGAGCCGCCCCCCAGCTTGTCCTGGATTTCCACGCGGGTCCAGTCATGGCGGCCCGACAGGCCGACGATCCATTTCTCGTCGATCTTGAAGGTATTGCGCAGGTACAGGCCCACGTACTGGTTGTACGTCAGGTTCCAGGAGGGCTTGCCCTCCTTGATGGAGGTGACGCCGTAGACGGGACGGTCGGCGTTGAAGGCGTTGATGTTGTCCACGCGCTGGTAGTAGTCGCTGCGCTCGCGCATCATGTCCACGCCGGCCGTCAGCTCATAGCCCACGCGGCCCAGTTGGAAGTGGCGCTGCAGGTAGCTGTCCAGGGCGATGTTGGTGTCCTGCTTGTCCTGGTAGTTGATCTGGCGGGCGACCAGGGGAAACCTGGCATTGGCCGCGGCAAACACGGAGTCGCTCAGGCTGCTGCCCTTGCTGAGCGCGAAGTTCTGGCGGAACACCCAGTCGTTGTCGAAGTAATGCGCATAGTTGGCGCCCAGGCGGTAGGAGTCCACCTTGTAGCTGCGGTCGGGCTCGCCGATGAAGATCTTGCGTCCGTACTTCTCGTAGTTCTGCGGTATGCCCTGGTTGCGGATGTAGTCGCGGTGCTGGTAGCTGGCGATGACGGACAGCTCGTTGCGGCCATCCAGATCGAAGTTGTAGGAGGTGGCCAGGTACTGGTTCTTGAAGTAGACGTAGTCCGTGGGGTCCTGCTGGTCCGAGGCCCGGCCGACGATGCGCAGCGCGCCCTTGCTGCTGGCGCCAGGCGCGTAGTTCAGGTCGAAGTTCGCTTCCTTCAGTCCGTAGCTGCCATAGCTAACGCCGGCCCGCGCAAAGCTTTCGGCCTGCGGGCGCTTGGTGGTCAGGTTGACCAGGCCGCCGGGCAGGGCCAGGCCGAAGCCCACCGAGGTCGGGCCCTTGACCACGTCGATGGAGGCGATGCCGAAGATGTCCTCGGAGCGCAGCACATTGGTGGAGGTCTGGGCCCGCAGGCCGTCGACATAAGTCTGGGCGCTGGAGATCTGGCCGCGGATGATGAAGTCATCCCAGCCGCGCCGGCCATAGGCGCCCGAGGAAACACCGGCCACGCCCTCCAGGGCCTCGGCCACGGTCCTGAGCTGCTTTTCCTCGATCTGCTGGTGGGTCACCACGCTGATGGACTGGGCGGTTTCGAACAGCGGCGCATCGGAGCGCAGCACGCCCGTGGCGCCGCGGGCGACGAAGCGGTCTTCGCTGTCTTGCTGCCGGTCGGCGCGGATCTGTATGGTTTCCAGCTCCTGGGCCGGCGCTGCGGTCTTGGAAGCCGGGGTGGACGCAGCGGCATCCGCCGACTGGGCCCGGGCCGGCACGGTGGCCGTGGCCAGGGCAAGGCACAGGCAGGACAGGGCCATGCCGGGAACGGGGGGACGGGAAAGAAAAATCAAATGCATGGGAAGTGCCAGGTAGTCGGTACGGTGTTCAGTGCGCTTGCAGCGCCCAGTCCACGGCAGCGTCGAACAGCTTCAGGCCGGCCGCCGACAGGTTGGGAAAGGTTTCGTTGTCCAGGAAGAACATCACGCGGCGCGCGGGGGCCAGGGACTCGTAGTCCATCGTGGCGCCCTTCTCGTAGCCGAAGATGGCCGCCTTTTCGGGCTGGCCGTGCAAGGTGGCGATGGTGGTGGCACCCAGGCCCGGCCGACCCCAGGCCATGGTGGCCTGCTTTTCATAGACGTCGACCACGCCGGCTGGCAGGCCCGCGGCCATGGGGTGGGGTGCGTTGACCAGCCAGACATAGCGCTGCTTTTCCACGCTGCCGAAGTCCACATCCGCGCGCTTGCCGGCCATGGCCAGATCGTCGAGCAGGTCGTTCTCCCAGGTCAGCAGCGGCACGGGCACGTGGCGGTAGGCGCCCAGCAGGTCGTGCGATCGGATGGTGGACGAGAGGATGACCAGGTCCACGTCCAACGCGGCCTCCACGGGTGCGTACTGGCTGTGCAGGGTGACGGCATGGCCGCGCGCCTGCAGGTGCTGCTGGATCTTCTGGTCGATGGGCAGGCTCTTGCCCTCCACGCGCACCACCAGCAGCACCTTGCGGGCAGGGGTCGCGGGTGCGGCAAAGGCCTGCGGTGGCAGGCCGGTGGCCAGCAGGCCGGCTGCCGCCAGCAGGGCACGGCGGCGCGAGGGCACGGGTATGGAGGTCGATGGCATGGAAAGTCTTTCAGGAGGATGGGAAATCAAAGGAATGGCCGGGCTGCGCGGCCGGCCGCGCCGGACCAAGGAGGCGGCGCAGGGCGTGCGCGCTTCAGAATTCCACGGTGGCGCGCAGCATCAGCTGGCGTGCGTCGCCCATGGAAATGAAGTAGGTGTTGGCGCTCGACGGGTAGTAGCTGCGGTCGAAGAGGTTCTTCACATTGAGCTGCCAGCGTGTCCTGTAGCCGCCCATGCGCGTGTCGTAGGTGGCGAAGGCGTGGGCGATGGTGTAGCCCGGCAGCCAGAAGGAGTTGGCCGAGTCGCCGGGGCGCCTGCCCACGTACTGCAGGCCGCCCCCCACGCGCAGCCGCCCCTCGGCGCCGAACACAGCGCCGAAGTCGTGGACAGCCGATAGCGAGGCCGTCTGCCGTGCCACGTTCCACAACTGGTTGCCCTGATAGAGCGGATCCAGCGTGGTCCGTGCATCCAGGTGGGCATAGGACGCGATGAGGCTCCAGTGGCGGCCCAGCTCGCCGGCCACATCCAGCTCCAGACCGCGCGAGCGCGCCGCACCCGAGGTGCGCCAGTCGGTCAGCTTGGTGGCGTCGTTGAACTGCGAGACCAGCACGTTGCGCTTGTGGATGTCGAACAGTGCCAGCGTGCCGGTGATGCGCCCGGGCAGGTCCAGCTTGGCACCGACCTCCCAGGACCTGGCCTCCTCCGGCGCCACGCTGGCGTCTATCACCGCACCGCTGGACAGCGGCGCGATGGTCGAGGTGGGCCGCAGCGATTGCGCATAGCTGCCGTAGAACGAGACATGGGGGGCCAGCCGATAGACCAGGCCGGCACGCGGCAGCCATGCCGAACCATCGGCCTGGGTGTTTGCCTGGAATGGCCGGCCCCGGCCCGCGGTCTGGCGCCAGGTCTGGTAGCGCAGGCCGGCCGTCAGCACCCAGCGCTCGCCCAGGTGGATGGCGTCCCGCAGGAACAGCGACCGGTTGTGCAGGCTGTCCGTCTGGTCGCTGTCGCTGGCCGAGACGGTGGTGGAGGGCTGCTCCAGCCCGTAGACGGGATCGCGGTAGCTGAAGAGGGAGGTCGTGGCCTGGCGCAGCAGGTCGGCGCGGTAGATGCAGCGGTACTCGGCGTCCGCGCCGATCTGCAGGTCATGGCGCATGCCGGCCAGTGCCACGCTGCCATCCACATAGGCCGAGCCATAGCTGTCGGTGCTGAGCGCGCCATGCGTGGCATCGTTGCTGCGCAGCAGGCTGCCGCGCACGGTATCGATGCCGTTCACGCGCAGCTGGTTGGCGTCGTAGGTCTCGCGGTTGTAGCTCAGGTTCAGGTGGGCAGCCCAGCCTGCGCCCAGGCGGTGGTCCACGGACAGCTGGCCCAGATGGGTTTCGCCCGTCATCTGGTTGAAGGCCTCGTCCAGCCGGCGCGTCGCGGGAATGTCCAACGGACGCCGGGTGGTGGGATCCAGGGCCGTGCCGCGGTCGAAGGGGGTCAGGTACTTGCGGTACTCGTACCAGAGCACGGCCTGGGTGTCGTCCCCGTACCAGGCCAGGGAGGGGGCCACCAGCGTCTCCCGGTGCTGGCCGAAATTGCGCCAGTAGGCCTCGTCCACCTGATCGACGATGAGGCGGTAGGCCAGGCCGTTGTCGCCGATGGGGCCGGTGGTGTCCAGCGTCGCGCCACCGCCGTAGCGCCCGCCCGCATAGCCCGAGCCCTGCAGGGACAGGGCCGTGCGCTGGCGCAGCTGCGGCTTTTTGCTGACCACGTTGATGACACCGCCCGGGTCCATCAGGCCGTACAGCAGGGAGGACGGGCCCTTGAGCACTTCCACGCTCTCGGCGGCGGCATTCATGCCCCGCCCCTGCACCAGGGGCATGCCGTTGTGCATGACCGAGCCGTCGCGGTTGGCGCCAAAGCCGCGCTTCATGATGGTGTCCTGCGTGCTGGCCAGGGTATTGCCCTGGGTGATGCCGCTGACATGGGCCAGCGCGTCGTCGAGATGGCGCGGCCGCAGGTCGCGTATCACCTGGGCCGGCACCACGTTGACCACCTGGGGAATCTCCAGCGCCCAAGCCGTGGTCCGCAGGCTGGAGGCATCGGGCGTGGACTGGTAGCGCTCGCCCGCCTCCACCGGGGCCGGGGCGGCGCGGGCCACGACGCGGACGGCGGGCAGTTCGCCCCCCGGGCCCGCGGGGTCCGCGGGGTCCGCTTCGGAGCGTAGCGGCGGCGGCTCGGCGGCCTTGCGCACGATGAATTCACCGGCGCCGCCCTCCACGGCCTCCAGCCCCGAGCCCGCCAGAATGGCCGCGAAACCCGCGTCCACCGCATAGCGGCCACGCAGGCCGGGCGAGCGCAGCTGGCGGGTGCTCGCCGGGTCGTAGGACAGGGCCAGGCCCGCGGCGGCGGCGAACTGGCCCAGGACGGCCGCCAGCGGCCCGGCCTCGATCTGGTAGAGGCGGGAAGCCGGGCTGCCCGCCGCCGGCCGCTCGCCCGCATGGCCGCCGACCGGAAGGGCCAGCGCCACGGCCAGCAGGCAGGTCAGCGCCGCGCGGGCGGATGTGGGAGGGACGGGCGTGTGCATTCGGTTTTCCTGGCCATGAACAGCGGGCGGACAAGGGCTTTCATGAAGGGAGCCGAACGAAATCGCAAAAGATGAAAATACGCCGCGAAAAAATTCCGCGGCCCTGTCCCCGCCCAGGGCCTGTTCCCACCGATGTGGAGACCGCGTTGCCCCAAGGGGAGCTGCCTGCCAGCTTCGTGAGCCCCCGGCCCTAGGCTGGCACCAGGGTGACCCAGTAGCGCGTCATGCCGGCCGCGCGCACCGGAAAGGCCCGCGCGATCACGGCCAGCGCCCTGTCCGTGTCGGCCAGCGGGAAGACGCCCGATACGCGCAGCTCCGCCACCGCCGGATCGCAGGCCAGGCGGCCTGGCCGGTAGCGTGCCAACTCCCGAACCACGTCCTCCAGCCGCCAACCATCCACGACGAGGCTGCCTTCCACCCAGCTGACCTGTGCCGGATCGGCAGGCATGGGCGCCCCCAGGCGCTGGCCGCTGAAGACCGCCTGCTGGCCGGCCTGCAGCCGCAGGGAATGGCCGGCGTCCTGCCGGGTCTGGATCTGCACGGCATCCTGCAGCACGCTGACCACGGTCTGCTCGCCCTCGCTGCGCACGGTGAAGCGGGTGCCCAGCGCCAGAATGCGGCCCTGGGGCGTGTGCACCGTGAAGGGTCGGCCATCCCTGGCGCCGGCGGACCGCGCGGTCCGCACCAGGATTTCGCCGCCATGCAGCACGATGCGCCGCTGCGCGGCATCCATGGACACATCGACCGAGGTCCCGGTGTTCAGCGTCAGCGCGGAGCCATCGGCCAGCATGAGATCGCGCCGCTCGCCCGTGCCCGTGCGGTAGTCCGCCAGCCAGGAACGCATGCCCTCCTGCCGTCCGGCCAACTGCCAGGAAAGGCCGGCCACGGTCCCGCTGCCCACCAGGGCCGCCATGCCGCGCAGGACCCTGCGCCGGCCATGGCGGCTGGCCTGCAGCGTGGAGGAAGCCAGATGGCCCGGCACCCGCTGCAGCATGGCCTGCATGGCATCGAACGGACGCCATGCCCGCTGGTGCTCGGGATGGGACTCCAGCCAGCGCTGCCAGGCCATGCGGTCGGCGTCCGTGGCCTCGCCCGAGCACAGGCGGGCGTACCAGGCAATGGCCTCCTGGCGGATGCGGGTTTCGGCCGCGCTGCCGTCACGGTTCGCAGGCAAGGCTGTCAGGCTCCGTCGGCCACGATGAGGTAGCAGTGCTCCAGCGCCTTGAGCATGTAGTTGTTGACCGTGCGCACCGTCACGCCCAGTTGCGCGGCGATTTGCGCATAGGTCAGGCCTTCCAGCTGGGAGAGGATGAAGGCCTGGCGGATGGCCGGCTTCATGCCGTCGAGCATGGCGTCGATGGCCACCAGGGCCTCCAGCACGATGGCCCGGGCCTCGGGAGAAGGTGCCTGGGGTTCGGGCAGGGCCGCCAGCGAGGCCAGGTAGGCCCGCTCCAGCGCCCGGCGCCGGTGGAAATCCACCACCAGCCCGTGCGCAATCGTGCTCAGGTAGGCCCTCGGATCGATCAGGTCCGTACGTTCGCCACGGCTGAGCAGCCGCACAAAGGTGTCGTGCGCGAGATCGGCCGCGTGCTGGGTGCAGCCAAGCCTGGCGCGCAACCAGTCGCGCAGCCATCCATGATGGTCGCGGTAAAGCGCGTGGACGTCGCGCTGCAGTGCGGACTCACCGGATGCCATGATTTCTTTCCACCATCGCAAAGAGCCACAACGAGCCCAGACAATGCGATTGCTTCTCATTCTACATGCTTGGCGCCATCCGGAGCACGCCGCCGTCCCTGCGCCCGCCAGCAGAGGGATCTTCACCACGCAGGCGCCTGGGCAAGGGCCCATCCTGCCCTGCCCCGGCACAGGGCCTATTTGCCCTGCAAACGGTCCAGCCGCAAGCGCTGGCGGCCGTCTCCCACATGCAGGCACGCAAGGTGGATGGCCGCACCGGATGCCAGGCAGCCACCCCCTGCCATCAGCAAAAGCAGCAGGATCTGGTACTTGGCCGCCTCCACCGGATCCATGCCGGCCAGCAGCTGGCCCGTCATGATGCCCGGCAAGGTGATGATTCCGGCCGCCGACATCTGGTTGATCAGCGGGATCAGTCCCCGTCGCAGCGACACCAGCGCCAGCGGCGCAAGTGCCTCGCGCAGCGTCGCCCCCAGGGCGAGCCGGGCCTCGATGGCGCTGCGGCTGGCCTCCAGGCCTCCATAGAATGAATCGAGCGCGAGGCTGGCCGAGTTGAGCACGGTGCCCAGCACAATGCCCATCAGCGGTATGGTGTAGCGCGGGTCATACCATGGGGCCGGCCTCAGGGCGGTCAGCAGGGCGAGGCCGACCACGGCCACGCTCGATGCCCCCACCACCATGGCGCCGATGCGGTAGTTGGCCAGGCCATGCCGCAGGCGCCGGGCGGGCCGCACGGCCACCTCGCGCGCGGCTGCCGCCATCATGGCCAGCACGACCAGGGCCGTGGCCCAGGCCGAGCCCGAAGTCAGCACCACCCGCAGCAGCAACCCGATCAACAGCAGTTGCACGACCATGCGTGCGGCCGCCCACAACAGGGCCCGGTGCACCTGCAGGCTCAGCGCGACGGAGGCAGCGGCGCTTGCCACCACCAGCACGGCGGCAGCCACCAGATCGACCAGATCGAGATGGATTGCGTTCATGGTGGCGGCCTTGCGCTGGATGCGGACTGCGGGGACCTGGCGGCCTGGGCGCCGATGCGCAGGCTCCGGCCGGCGATGCGCCGGGCCTGCTCTTCGGAGTGCGTGACGCAAATGACGGCCAGGCCCTGCCGCATATGGTGGCCGAGGAGTTGCTCTACCGCCTGTGTGCTGGCGCCGTCCAGAGAGGCCGTGGGCTCGTCCAGAAGCAGAACGCGCGGCGCGCGCGCCAGGGACCGCACCAAGGCCATGCGCTGGCGCTCGCCGGTGGACAGGCGGGAGATGTCTGCGGCCAGCATCGCCGTCCGCAGGCCGAGCTGCTCCAGCATGGGCGCAACGACGGCCGGTGCGGCCCCACCCAGGTGCTCCTCGGCCGTGGGCGCCCACCAGGCGGGCTCGGCCGCCTGATACACCACCTGACGGCGCCATTCGGGAGCCGGCCAGGTGGACCGCGAACGGCCGTCCAGCCACACCTCGCCCTGGTGTGGATCGAGGTCGGCGATCAGCCGCAGCAGCACGCTCTTGCCGCTGCCGGACGGTCCCAGCACGGCCAGGCACTCTCCGGCCTCCAGATCCAGGCCATAGGGGCCGCCATGGGGCGAGCGCAGATCCCTGACACGCAGCCGCGGCATGGGGGGATCGGATGCATACGTGCTCCCGGCGCTGGCGATGTTCATGGGGCGGACTCCCTTGGCGCGACCTGGTCCCGTGCCGGCAGCGCGGCGGGGCGCTGGAACCACAGGCAGATCACGGGTGTGGCGTAGAGCGTCAGTATCTGCGATGGCGCCAGTCCGCCGGCAATGGCGATGCCCGGCGGCTGGCGCATCTCCGAGCCCGCCCCCGGGCAGGCACGCTCACGGTGAAATTCCACCCCGGATACACACCGGCAGCCGGCACCGCACTGACCGTATCGACTGCCAAGGGCGTCCATGGGCGCTTCGACAGCCTTGGCGTGCCAGGGTTCAAGACCACGCCGATCTGCAACGGCGCCAGCATGCCGGTGCAGATCGACGCCGCCCACCGAAGGCTGTGGCAGGCTACCCGGTTTGCCCGTAAGTGTGCGTAACACCCTGCGCATTCGCCGCGATGGCATGACCCACATCACCCACGCAGCCTGCCACCTGGCTACATTTGGCCCACCTGCCTTGACCCGACGCTGGCATACAAGGAGCGTGAGATGGACACTGTCCCGCGATGGACACCCCGCATGAGCGTGCGCGACCCCGTGCTGGACGCTCAGCATATCGAACTGCTGGAACTGTGCCGCACCGTGCAAGAGCTGGTACGGCACGGCAGGCACCACAGCGATCTGTGCGTACAGCGGCTGGAGCAGATTTCCCGCGCGCTGCGCGAGCACGACCTGCTGGAGGCCAGCCAGCTACAGGCGCGCGGGCAGGGGCTGCCTGACGATTTGCGCGCCCATCGTGCGTTGGCCCGGCAGCAGCTGGAGAAGCTGGCCAGCGCGGTCTCGGTGCATGAGGTGCCTCAAGCCAGGTTCCAGGCCATGCTCTGCGGCTGGATCCGGCACCACCTGCACTGACACCGGCCATGCTCGCGCCATGCGCGAGCCCTGCCTGCATGCGGAGGCAGTCAGGGGGCCTTGGCGGCCTTCCTGGATTTGGCCGCGGCCGGTTCCGGAGCAGGTCCGCCGGACGGCGCCTCTGCCACCTTGGCGGGGCGCCCGGTCTTGATGGACGGCACGGCCTTCAGGGCCGCCAGGAGCTGGCCGTCGTCCAGTCCGGACAGCAGCTTGAGGCCTGCGCGCAGCAACTCGCTTTTCTTGACCACATGGCCTTGCTGCGCAGACCGCAGCTTCAGCGCATCGATGGCCGCGTACTCGTCCTTGGGCACGGTGAAGCTGTCGCGCATCAGCTTGGGCTTTTTGGGCTTGCTTTCCAGGACCGCCGGCGCCTGCGCGGGCACAGGCACGGCGACCGGGGCAGCGGCGGGTGCGGGTGCGGGTGCGGGTGCGGGTGCGGATGCGGATGCGGGGGCCCTGGAGGCGGGGTGGGTCTTTCCAACAGGACGGGAAGGCTTGGAGACTTTGCGTGCCGGCATGGCGTGGCTTTCAAAAAAAACAATACATACTGTTTATACCGTTTTAACACGGGCATGCAAAAAATCCTTTTGCACCACTGCAGCAGGCCCGCCCTGCCCCCGGCGCGGCGCCAGGCCACGGCGACAGCCTCGCGGCCTGGTTGACAAGCGCGGCAGGCAGCCATTAACATTTAACTGACCAATTGATCAGTCAATAAACTGATTGATTATTTTTTGACGCGAAATGCAACCCTAGCCACTCGGACGCTGCATCAGGACGAGCACGACAGCCATGAGGTACCAGCGTGGGATCGTCCAACACCTCCGAGGGAAACCATGCTTTCGACTTCTGCGCGCGGGACCTCCACTGCGCATGCCGTCCGGCCTTGCGCCATCGCCCCCGCCATCGCGCTGGCCTTGTTCGCAGTAACCACGTCCGCCCGGGCACAGGACCGGGAAACACCGTCCGCGCCCCCCGCCATCGCCGAGCTCCCAGCCCTGACCGTCACCGCGCGCAAGCGCGAGGAATCGGTTCAGAACGTGCCGATCAGCATGAGCGTGGTCCGCGGGCAGGACAGCGGCACCACGGCCTCTGCATCGGACGGGAACGGCGGGCTGGCACGCTCGGCACCCAATGTGTCCTTCGCCGACAGCGGCGGCCAGTTCGGCAATCTCTTCATCATCCGCGGCGTGGGTTCGTTCGCGCCGCTGTCGGCCGATGACACATCGGTCGTGATGTACCTCAACGAGGTCCCCCGTTCGGTCTACGGCGCACCGCCTGCCCTGCTGGATATCGACCGCGTCGAGGTCCTGCGCGGCCCGCAGGGCACGCTGTTCGGACGCAACACCCAGGGGGGAGCCATCAACGTGGTCCCCAACATGCCCAGCTTCAAGCGCGAGTTCTCCGCCACCGCGGAGGCAGGCTCCCATGGGCACAGGCTCGGCGAGACCGTGCTCAACGGCGCCCTGTCGGACACGGTGGCGGGCCGCCTGGCCATTCGTTCATCCGACCTGGACGGCACGGTCCCCAACCTCGCAGCGGGCGGCAAGGACGGCCGCACCCAGGTCGGCGCCATCCGGGGCTCGCTGCTGTGGCTGCCCGGCGACGACACCACGGTCACCCTGACCGGCTTCTATGACCGCCGTGAATCCGATGCGCCGCGCTTCATCTGGTACCAGAACCCCGCCTTCCCCCAGAGTGCCGTCAACCCCCGAAGCAAGGTTCGCTGGCGCGATGCCGGCGCGACGCTCAAGGTGGAACATGACATGGGCCAGCTGCGCCTGACCTCGCTGACCAGCTATCAGGACAACCACTCTTTCCAGCCCATGGACCTGACCGATGGCTTGATCTACGCAGGCATGACAGGCCGGCCGCAAAGCCTGTACGACACGCCTTACGCGGACTACGTGGACATCCGCTTCCACGAGCGGACACTGCAGCAGGAGGTCAGGCTGTCTTCGCTGGGCGACGGACCGGTGACCTGGACAGCGGGCATCAATGTCTTTCACTCCCGCTTCACCAATGACGCCCGGGCCACGGCCTCGCCCGCGGCCTTCAATTTCCAGACCCAGAACGGCACGCAGGACAACCGCATCCGGACCACAAGCGTGGCGGCATTCGGGGAAGGCACGCTGGCTCTGAGCGCCCGGCTCAAGGCCACGCTGGGTCTGCGCTACACCAGCGAACGCAAGCAGGCGGACTATGGCTTCACCGGCAACGGCAACCCTGCGGTGGTCGGGCATTCCTGGTACGGCATGCAGCTTTCCGACAGCTTCCTGACCGGCCGTGCCGGCCTGTCCTACGAGTGGACGCCGCAGGCCATGGCCTATGCCACGGTCTCGCGCGGCGCCGTCGGCGCGGGCTTTCCCGTCACGCAGACCAATGGCTACGCCGGCAAGCCGGAAGTGCCCTACGAAACCTCCACCAGCTGGACCTATGAAGCAGGCTTCAAGACCCTGTGGCTCGACAGGCGGCTGGGCCTCAATGGCTCGGTCTTCTACAACGACGTCAAGAACGGGCACTTGATCGTCTTCGATCCTTCGCAGGCCTTGTTCACGACGGCATCGCTGGACTACCGCAGCAAGGGCGCGGAACTGGAAGCACTGGCCAGCCTGACGCCCCATCTCAGGCTGAGCGCGGCTGCGGGCTATACCCATGCCGAACTGGCGCATGTGCCCGCCAATGGCTCGACCGGCGCCAGATCCGGCAATCGCGTGCCCAATATGCCCCGCATCACGGGGGCCGTCGGCCTGCAGTACGAGGCCCCCATGCAGTGGGGCAGCGCCACGGGCCGCCTGAAAGGATCGCTGTCCTGGCAATACGTGGGCAAGCGCGCCGTGGATGTGAAAGAAAGCTTCGATCTTCCCGGTTACGGCGTGGTCAATGCCCGCATCGGCTGGCAGCAGGGCCCATGGGAAATCTATGCCTTCGCCTGGAATCTGCTGGACAGGCAGTATCTGGTCGGCGGCCAGGCCTGGACACCAGGTGTCAGTTCCGTGCGCGTGGGCCAGCCCCGCATCGTGGGGCTGGGCGCGACGATGCGCTTCTGACGAAGGAGCCGCCCGTGCCCGCCAATCCTTCTTCGCCCGCGGATGATCCGCATGCCGGCGGCGATGACAGCCGCCTGCTGCTGGCGGCCATAGCGCTGGCCTATGTGTCCCTGGGGGTCATTCTGGGCTTCGTGCAGGGCGGTATCGCCCCCGTGCTGCGCACCCAGGGCATGGAGCTGTCGGCCCTGCGCTGGGTCTATGCGCTGTATCTGCCATTCGGCCTCGCCTTTCTCTGGGCGCCCCTGGTCGACTCGGTGCGCTGGCCCTGGCTGGGCCGGCGCACCGGATGGATCGTTCCCATGCAGTGGATCTGCGTGCTGGCGCTGGCCGCGATGGCCTTCATTCCGCCCGCCGCCGGCGCCTGGGGACTGCTGCTGGGACTTGGCCTGATTGCCACCGCCGCGGCGGCCACCATGGACGTGGCCCTGGATGCGCTGACCGTGGAGAGGATGCCGCAGGCCCGCCGCAGCGCCGCGGCAGGCGCCAAAATGGGCGGCATCTCCCTGGGGGCCGTGCTCGGCGGCGGGATACTGGTGGCCTGGTATCCCAGGCTGGAATGGCAGGGCTGCCTGCTGTTCATCGCTGCAGCCACGGCCCTGTCCTGTCTGCCCATCTTCGCCCTGGCCGCCAGCGACCGACGCCTGTCCGGCCGCGTGCCGGCGCATCGGGCCCATCTGCTGCAGACCCTGCGCAAGCAGGGCATGGCCGATCGCCTCACGAGGCTCTCGCTGCTGGTGTGCACGCTGCTGGCCCTGTTCAACTTCAACCGCCTGTTGCTGGTGGACATGGGTGTGTCGCTGGAACGCATAGGCCATGTCCTGGGCATCATCGCGCCCCTGGCCAACGCCATGGCGTGCATGCTCGCACCTGCCCTGGTACGTGCCATGCCCGTGCGCAACGCCGCCTGGCTCACGGCGGCAGGCTGCATGGCGAGCGCTGGCCTGGTCTGGCTGGGCGTGGTGCAGGCCAGCACCACCACCGTGATCGTCGGCAGCATTCTGACGACGGCAAGTGCCGCCGCCCTGTACGTGGTGCTGGGCAGCCTGATGCTGGAATGGGCCTGCGGGCCGCAGGCGGCCACCGACTATGCCCTGCTGTACGGAGTGGGCAGATTCATCGGCACAGCGGCCCTGATGGTACTGCCCGGCAGCATCCAGGCCGTAGGCTGGCCCGTCTTCCTGGCCTGTGTGATCACGGCCTTCGCCGCTTGCACCGTCCATTTCCTGCGCCTGTTTCCGCACGGCGGCCCGCAGACACCCCCCAGGCTATGATCGGCATTTAACCAGACGATCAGTTTGCTGATCAATGCAGGCGAACCAGCCCTGCCAGGAGCCCCCATGTCCGAACTGCGCAAGGTCTACACCACGGTCGATGCCCGCGACCGTATCGTGGAAGCGGCATTGACCGTCTTCGCCTTGCGCGGCTTCGACGGCGCGACCACCCGGGAAATCGCCAAGGAAGCGGGCGTGTCCTCGGCCCTGATCCATCACCACTTCAAGGACAAGGAAACGCTGTGGAACCTGGTGGGTCAGCGCATCTCCGAGGAATTCGTCGAAGACATCCGGTCCTCCATGGATACAGACCTGCAGGGCCCAGGGGAAGGTGCAAGACAGATGGTCGGAGCCTATATGCGCTATTGGCGCGAGCATCCTCGTGCCCTGCGGTTCCAGCTCTGGCGCGTGTTGGGCGCCCCCGCCGACGAGCGCCAGGCGCGCTCGAAGCAGCTCAACCAGCTGTTCGTCCCGGTGGTGGAGGCTGCCCAGCAGGCCGGCCATGTGCGCAGCGACGTTCCCGCGGGCCTGCTCATGGTCACGATGGGAGGGCTGATCCAGTATTTCCTGCACAGCGACGTCGAGACCCAGGGCGCACTGGCGGTCACTGGCGCAGCCCCGATGACGGACGATCAGGCGCTGGACTATGTGTGGGGATTGGTCGCCCCCAGGCCGCCATCGCCTGCCCCAGCGGCGAAGTAGCGCGCAACGCCGGCAAGGGAAAAGTGACGGCGGATCGGCCGAGGACCACGCCGCCGCCCGCCCGACGCTGGCGGCAAAGCGATTTCCGCCAAAATCGTATGCATACTTACTATATGTCGACAGATTGAATTTGCGACGGCAGCACGGAGGCTGCCCACACGGGCCGCTGATGGAGGCCAGGTCCCGGCAATGGCTGTATCCCATCACCACGGTCAGCGGAACTCTGCGGCCTCATACTTGTCTTACCGTGCAGGTCGGATTTCCCCTTCGGCAAGTACGGAACTTCGGCTTTAGCACTCGATCCTAACGAGTGCTAATATGAAGGAATGGAAGAAAGGAACTTTGCAATGACAAACGCCTCCGGCTCCATTGCGACCACCTTGGCCCCCGCGAACCCCTGGTCCCTGGTGCCGCCGCTGGGCAACCTGGATGCCTATATCTCTGCGGTCAACCGCCTGCCCATGCTCACCCTCGAGGAAGAGCAGGACTATGCCCGCAAGCTCAAAGAACACAATGACCTGGACGCCGCAGGGCGTCTGGTGATGTCCCACCTGCGCCTGGTGGTGTCGATCTCGCGCCAGTACCTGGGTTACGGCCTGCCCCATGGCGACCTGATCCAGGAAGGCAACGTCGGACTGATGAAGGCCGTCAAGCGCTTCGACCCCAACCAGAACGTGCGCCTGGTGAGCTACGCCATGCACTGGATCAAGGCCGAGATCCACGAGTACATCCTGAAGAACTGGCGCATGGTCAAGGTCGCCACGACCAAGGCCCAGCGCAAGCTGTTCTTCAATCTGCGCTCGATGAAGCAGGAACTGAAGTCCGATGCCGCCATGGCCGATGAGGCCATGCTGCGCGACACGCTGACATCGGACCAGATCGACGCCGTGGCGAGCAGGCTCAACGTCAAGCGCGAAGAAGTCATGGAGATGGAAACGCGCCTGGCCGGTGGCGACGTGCTGCTGGATCCCTCGCCCAGCGACGATGGCGAACAGGCCTTCGGCCCCATCGCCTATCTGGCCGACGGCGCCCACGAGCCCACGGCCATGATCGAATCGCGCCAGCGCGACCACCTGGCCACCGATGGCATCGCCATGGCCCTGGAGGCACTGGACGACCGCAGCCGCCGCATCGTCGAGGAGCGCTGGCTCAAGGTCAACGACGACGGTTCGGGCGGCATGACGCTGCACGAGCTGGCCGCCGTGTACGGTGTCAGCGCCGAGCGCATCCGCCAGATCGAGGTGGCTGCCATGAAGAAGATGAAGAAGGCCCTGGCCGAGTTCGCCTGAAGCCTGCGGCGCGGGCTGACAAGCCCCTGGTTTCGAAACCCGGATAATCTCCGGGTTTTTTATTGCCCGTTTCCAGGCCCCGCCCTACGCCATGCCGCTTCGCCGCCACCTGCTCCTTGCCGCAGCCGCCCTGGCTGCCGCCCTGCCGTCCGCCCAGGCGGGTGGCGATGCCTGGCCCAGCCGGCCGCTTCACCTGGTGGTGGGCTTTCCCGCCGGGTCCTCGCCCGATCTGACAGCCCGCGCCCTGGCCGAGCCGCTGGAGCAGCGCCTGGGCCAGCCGGTGATCGTGGAAAACCGGGTCGGCGCGGGCGGCAACATCGCTGGCGAGTACGTGGCCCGGGCCCGTGACGGCCATACCTTCAGCGTGATGATCAACGGCAATCTGACGATTGCCCGTCTGCTCAATCCCTCCGTGCGCTACGACCCGGTCAAGGATTTGCAGCCGGTCAGCCTGATCGGCGTGGCACCCCTGGTTCTGGTGGCACCAGCCGGCGCTCCCGAGGGCCGGGCTTTCCTGCAGGCCGCGGCCCAGGCCGGCAGCCGCTGGAGCTACGGTTCGCCGGGCGTGGGCACGGTGGGCCATCTGGGCATGGAGTTGCTCAAGAGCCGCTCGGCGCTGCGCCCCGAGCACATTCCCTACCCCGGCTACCCCCAGGTCTTCAATGCCATCCAGGGCGGCGACCTGCAGCTGTCCATGTTGCCACCTGCCCTGGCCATGGCCCAGATCCAGGCGGGCAAGCTGCGCGGCATCGCCGTGACCTCGGCCACTCGCAGCCCTCTGGCACCCGGCCTGCCCAGCCTGCGCGAGCTGGGCATCCAACCGTTCGACCTGGAGATCTGGAACGCCGTGGCCGCACCGCGCGCCATGCCTGCCGAACATGTACGCCGGCTGGCCGAGGCCGTCGGCGACATCGTGCGCTCGCCCGAGATGCGTGCGCGCCTGTCGGCCCAGGGCTGGCAGGCCGTGGGCAGTTCGCCCGAAGGGCTGTCGCTGCGCATACGCCAGGACGTGGATTCCCTGGGCCGCATCATCCGCGACCAGGGCATACGCGCCAACTAGGACCGCATGGACGCCGCACACGCCTTCACCGCCCTCGGCGCCTGGCAGGTCATGGCCTGGGGCCTGGCCTTTTTCGGCACGCTGTACCTGGCCGGCGGCTGGGGCATGACGGCCCTCACGCGCGCCCTGCTGCGCCGCGGCGTGGGCCGCGTGCTGGACACGCGCCCGCTCAAGCCCGACCAGTTGCAGCGCGAATGGCGCCAGTCCCTGCATTCGGTGCTGATCTTCGGTATCGGCATGGTCGTGCCCTGGGGCTTTCTGCAGTTGGGCTGGGCCCATCTGGCCAGCGATGTCCCGCTCTGGCGCATCGCGGCCGAGATCGTGGTCCTGCTCATCTGGAACGATGTGCACTTCTGGATCAACCACCGCCTGCTGCACACGCGACTGCTGGGACGCTTCCACGGCGACCACCACCGTTCGGTGGTGACCACGCCGTGGTCCACCTACAGCTTCCATCCCATCGAGGCCCTGATGCTGGGCAATGTCATCCTCCTTCCCATGGTGGTGCATGACTTCAGCTTCTGGTCGCTGGCCAGCGTCCCCGTGCTCAGCCTGCTGCTCAACGTCATCGGCCATTCCAACTACGACTTCTTTCCCGGGGTGCCGGACACGCATGCCCTGGCGGCAAGCCGGCGCCATCACCTGCACCATGCCCGGCCCAATGGCAACTACGGCTTCGCCCTGGCCTTCATGGACCGCCTGATGCGCACGCGCGTCGCGCCGCCGGCCCAGGCCCGGGCCCCGCACTGAATGCGCGCCGCCCTGCCCCGGCTGCGCCACTGGCGCGATCTGCAGTCCCTGGCCTACCTGCTGGCCCTGCCCCTGCTCGTGGTCTGGCAGTGGCAGCATGGCTGGAACCTCTGGCTCTACGGCATCGAGCTGTTTCTGACCCTGGGCGTGGGCGTCATACACCACAACCACACGCATGCGCGCATGTGGCGCGGGCGCAGGGCCAACCGGCTCACCGACTACTGGCTCACCCTGCTGCAAGGTCATCCCACCTTTGTCTTCTGGCCGGCCCATGTGGCCAACCACCACCGCTTTCGCCACGGCCCGCGCGATGTGGCGCGCACCTACCGCTTCGGCGGCGACCACAACCACCTGGCCGGCTACCTGGCCCACCCGCTGCAGGCGGCCTGGGTGCTGTACCCGCTGTTCCTGCGCTGGCTGGGCCAGCTGCGCCGGCACTGGCCCGGCGCCTTCCGCTACTGCATGGGCCAGTACCTGCTGTGGCTGGGCAGCTGGGCCCTGCTGCTGGCCCTGGACTGGCAGAAAGCCTTGCTGCTGGTCATCGTGCCCCAGCTGCACGGCCTGCACTGGCTGCTGGCCACCAACTATCTGCAGCATGCCCATGCCGACGGCCGGCCGCTGACGCGCGCCCAGCGGCTGTGCCCCGCCACGCCGCTGAACTACGCGCGCAATTTCGAGGGCTGGGTCAACCCCCTGCTGTTCAACATCGGCCTGCACACGGCCCACCACGAGCATCCCCAGGCCCACTGGTCCGAGCTGGCGCGACTGCATGGCGAGCACTACCGCCAGCGCGTGGCGCCCGAGCTCAACGAAGGGGGCCTGCTTGCCTACATGGCGCGCGTCTTCGTGCTCGGCAGCGTCTGGCCGTCGGCCCGCACGCGCGCGCAGATGCCCCCTGGAACCTTCGACTGACACGCTATGCCCGCAGCCTATTCCAACGTCTATCTGCATGCCGCCGGCATGTTCCTGCCCGGCCAACCCGTGGACAACGCCGGCATGGACGCCTATGTGGCGCCGCTCAACCGCCTGTCCGAACGCATCAAGCGCCGCATCCTGGCCGAAAACGGCATACGCCAGCGCCACTACGCCATCGATGACCAGGGCCGCACCGTGCACAGCAACACGGCCATGGCCGTGCAGGCCATCGATGACTGCCTGGCCCGGGCCGGGCGCGCGCGCGGCGATCTGGCCTTCCTGGCCAGCGGCTCCTCGGGCGGCGATGCCCTGATGCCGGGCTTTGCCAGCATGATCCAGGGAGAGATGGCGGCGCCCCCCATGGAGACCCTGTCCGTGCACGGCGTGTGCGCGGCCAGCGTGGGCGCGCTGCAGGCCGCGGCCCTGGCCGTGGAACGCGCCCCCGACAGCCTGGCCCTTGCCGTGGCCAGCGAAATGCCCTCGCGCCTGTTCAAGCGTTCGCGCTTCGCGGCCCAGGGGTATGACACGGACTTCGACGCCCACTTCCTGCGCTGGATGCTGTCCGACGGCGCGGGCGCCGTGCTGCTGGGCGGCCCCCGCGCCCTGCCCCAGGCGCCAGGCTTGCGGCTGAAGCTGCGCTGGACCCATTTGCGCAGTTTCGCGGGCGACTACCCGGTGTGCATGCAGTTGGGGCTGACGCCGGACCGCAGCACCAGCCACCTGGACTTCGCGGCCTGGGGCGATGCCGAGGCCGCCGGCGCCCTGTCCCTGCGCCAGGACATACGGCTGCTGCCGCACCTGTTCGACGTCTGCATCCACGAATACGCCCACCTGGCCCACACGGGCTGGGTGCCCGAGCGCGGCATCGACCACTTCCTGTGCCACTACTCGTCCGAACGCTTCATCCCCGTGGTCGACGAGCTGCTGGACAAGGCCCGGCTGGGCATTGCGCGCGAGCGCTGGTGGAGCAATCTGGCCTGGCGCGGCAATACCGGCGCGGCCTCCATCTTCGTGATGCTGTCCGAATTCCTGGACAAGGAATCGGCGCGCCTGTCGCCCGGCGACACCGTGCTGTGCTTCATTCCCGAATCGGGCCGCTTCACGGCCGGCTACATGCTGCTGGAGGTGGAGGACGCCGCCCGGCCCTGCGACGCAACGGCACGGCCCGCCGCCGCACGCACCGCCCCGCAGGAGACGGCCGGCACCGACCTGCTGCCCGACGCCGGCGCCATTGCACCGCCCCATGATCCCGCCCAGGCGCCGGAGGCCCTGGGGCCCCTGCTCACCGAGCTGGCCAGCATCTGGCAGGACTACCGCTCGCGCGTGTGGCGCACGCCGCTGCTGCAGCGCATACGCACGGGCAGGCTGCAGGTGGCCGACTATGTGCGCTGGACAGGCCACTGGATTCCCCAGGTGCGCGAGGGCAGCCTGTGGATGCGCGAGGGCGCCGCCTCGCTGACCGGCGACTACGCGGCACTGGCGGCCCTGATCGACGTGCATGCGGGCGAGGAGCAGAACGACTTCCGCATCCTGCACCAGGACTACCTGAACGCCGGCGGCACCGAGACCGACATCACGCGCCTGCGCCGCAACCCGGGCGGAGAGGCGCTCAACGCCTATCTGCATGCGCTGGCGGCCACCCCCAATCCCGTGGGCCTGCTGGGCGCCATCTACATCATCGAGGGCACGGGCCAGCGCATCGTGCCCAGCCTGCTGCCCCTGCTGCGCGCCAGCCTGCAGCTGCCTCCCGATGCCCTGCGCTTTCTCGAATACCACGGTGCCAACGACGAGCACCACCTGGAGCGCTGGCTGATGGCCGTGCAAATGGTGATGGCGCTGGACGGCACGGGCACGGCGGCCCAGGCCATCGTCCGCACCGCGCGCCATACGGCGGCGCTGTACCTGATGCAGTTCGAACAGGTTTTCCCCGAGGAGTTCTGATGCCGCCCGACTTCCTGGAACAGCCCCACGACGAGCGCGACCCCAGCCCCTGGCGCGCCCTCTACCTCGACCAGAGCACCCCCCTGCCCGACGACGTCAAGGCCGCATGGCTGCGCGACTGCAGCAGCGGCTCGCGCCAGTACCTGCTGCCCTTTCTGCGCCCCCTGGCGCGCACCAGCATCATCCTCATCCAGGTGCTCAAGGTCCTGCTGCCGCGCAACTGGGCGCATTCCAGGCTGCTGCACCGGCTGCTGGCCTTCAGCATGAACCGCTTCGTCTCGCCCGAGGCCAACTGGCTGATCCTGCGCCACTTCCACCTGGGCTCGCAGATCCTGGCCTTCGTCGCCGCCAACGCGCCCACGCCCGTGGCCACGGCGCCGCTGGCACCCGAGAGCATCGACGACATCCGCGACGAACTGTTTCTCAAGCACGACCTGAACCTGTTCAACTTCGTCATCCGGCTCAACAACGCCCTGCGTGCCGCGGGCCAGGAGCTGCAGCCCGTGGCCGAGCCCGACTTTTCCATGCTCCACGAGCCGCCGCTGCGGCTGCAGGACATGCCGCGCGGACGCCTGAACCTGCTGGACCTGCAAAGCGCCATCGAGGTCTATACGCCGGTCTACCAGCTGCTGCTGACCGACAACGACTTCTGGCGTGCCAGCAATTCGCTGCAGCTGGACGAGACCGTGGCCATCTACGCGGCCAAGATCCTGGCCTCCCCCGAGCACCTGGTCATGCTCAACAACAAGCACCCGCTGGTGCCCCTGTCCACACTGCGCGCCGGCCACCGCCTGGTGCTGCACGGCCTGTCCACCGAAATGCTGCACTGCCTGCTGATGAAGGTGGCCAGCGGCGATATCCCCCTGCCCGCACGCGATCTGGAACGCATGCGCCAGGCCCGGAGCACGGCCGGCGTCTGACCCAGGTCAAGCAAGCCGGCATTCGGTGGCCGGCCTGCCCCGTCCACCGGTTACAGCATGTTGCATCCGCGCCCATAGGCCGCTAGCCTGCACGGCTTCGCCCTGGCCATGCCGCCCGGGCCTGTTGTCAGCGCCCGTGCCATGCCATCGCCCACACCCACGACTTCAGCCGTCCGCTGCAGTGAATGCATGCGTTCGCCCCATTGCCTGCTGGGCCAGATGCCCGAGCCGGCCAGCCTGCGCTGGCTGCCCCACATCCGCGAGCGCGGTCTGATCAAGGGCGAGGTGCTGCAGGCCCAGGGCTTCGTCGCCCACGAGTTCCAGGTCATCAAGCTGGGCTTCGTCCTGGCCCTGCGCCGCGGCGACGACGGCGTGGCGCGGCCCATCGCCCTGTTCGGCAACGGCCACGCCATGGGCAGCCCGGGCTGGCTGCAACTGCCCTCGGCCATGTACTTCCAGGCTCTGGGCCCGGGCCGCATCTGCTGTGTGGACATCGCCGGCGCCACGCGCCAGGGCCTGGTCGATGCCGGCTTCGTCCAGGCCCTGGCCATCAGCCATGCGCATGGCAATGCGCTGCTCGCCGAATGGGCGCGCATCGTGCGCATCCCGGGTGTGCTGGGGCAACTGGCCGCCACCTTGCTGCAGCTGTCCCGGCTGCAGTCCAGCCTGCTGGTGCGCCTGCCCGGCCAGGGCGCCCTGGCCGCCCTGCTGGCCACCACGCGCGAAACCATTGCCCGCAGCCTGCACCGGCTGGCACGGCTGGGCGCGCTGGAGCGCCGGGACCGCTGGCATTGCACGCTGTGCCCCGAGGCGCTGCGGCAGATCAGCGGCGGCCAGGCCCCGGACCGCAGCGCGCAGGACTAGCCATCGACCGCCTGCCGGCGGGCAGCGGGATGGCGCAGCAGCGCGGGAATCTGCTCGGGGGGCACGGCGCGCGCGAACAGCCAGCCCTGGTAGGCATCGCAGTCCAGGATGCGCAGCAGGCGCAGCTGCTCCGAGGTCTCCACGCCTTCGGCCACGACCTGCAGGCCCAGGGTGCGGGCCAGGGCGATCACGGCCTTGACGATCTTGGCATCGGCCGGGCTGTCGAGCATGGGGCCGATGAAGCTGCGGTCGATCTTGACGCGCGACACGGGCAGGTCGCGCAAATGGGCCAGCGAGGAATAGCCGGTGCCGAAGTCGTCCAGCACCACGCACACGCCCGCGGCCAGCAGGCTGCCCAGCAGCTCGCGCGCCTGCACGGGGTCGGTCATGGCGGCCGATTCCGTGACCTCCAGCTCCAGCAGCTGGGGCGGCACGCCATGGCGCGCCAGACAGCCCATGAGGCGCTGCTGCAGATCGGTCTGGCGCAGTTGCTGGGGCGACAGGTTCACGGCCACGCGCAGCGGCATGCCGGCACGCAGCCAGGCGCCAGCCTGGCGGCAGGCCGCCTCGATCACCCACTCCCCCAGCTCCAGGATCAGGCCCGTGGACTCGGCCACGGGGACGAAGCGCTCGGGCGACACCCAGCCCATTTGCGCGTCGTTCCAGCGCAGCAGGGCCTCCACGCCCTGGACCTGGCCACCGGCCACCTGGACCTGGGGCTGGAAATACAGGCTGAGCAGGCCATGCTCCAGCGCCAGCTTGAGGCGCTCGTGCAGGCGCACCTTCTCGGCCATGGCCTGGCCCATGGCGCTGGCATAGCGCGCATAGGAGGCGCGGCCGCGCTGCTTGGCCTCGTACATGGCCATGTCGGCATAGCGCATCAGCGTGCCGGCGTCCTCGGCATCCTGGGGGAAGAAGGCCGCGCCCACGCTGGCACCGAAGTTCAGCGCGAAATGGCCGATGGCACAGGGCCTGCACAGCTCGCCCAGCAAGGCCTCGATGCGCGGGCGCAGCGCGGCCTCGTCGGCGCAGGGATGGACCAGGGCCGTGAATTCATCGCCGCCCATGCGCGCCAGCGTCACCGAGGTGCCCAGCGCCGACTGCAGGCGTCGCGCCACCTCGCGCAGCACGGCGTCGCCCACGGCATGGCCATAGCCGTCGTTGATGGCCTTGAAATCGTCCAGGTCCACCAGCAGCAGCGCGAAGCCGCCCGGACCGCCATCCTGCCGCGCCTGGGCGATGGCCTGCTCCATCTGCAGGCCGAACTGCCAGCGGTTGAGCAGGCCGGTCAGGGTGTCGTGCGTGGCGTGGTAGTGCATGCAGGCTTCCAGCTCGCGCAGTTGCGAGAGGTCGCGCACAAACGCCACGGCCACGCCGCCGCCGTGCGGGGAATGGCCCAGGGCAATGTCCACGGACAGGCGCTGTCCGTCCTTGCGCAGCAGCCACAGGTCGCGCCCCTGGCCCATGGGCCGGCGCGCGGGCCGCGAAAAATAGGCGCCCATCTGCGGCCCGTGGGCCGCGTGGGCTTCCACGGGCAGGAGCATCTGCAGCGGATGGCCCAGCAGCTCGTCGGCCCCATAGCCGCTCATGGCCTGCATGGCAGGGTTGGCCAGCAGAATGCGCCCGCCGCGGTCCACCAGCAAAATGCCGTCGGGCGCGGCCTCCATGGCCACGCGCTTGAGGTCTTCGTCCAGGCCGGCGCCGGCCGGCGGGTGCGCCGTCATGGCCTGCGCCCGCTGCCCTGGAACACCGAGGCCGCGGCCTCCAGCGCACCGGCCTGGGCGGCCAGCACGGCGGCCTGGGAGATCGTGTCTCGCGCCAGGGCAGCGTTGTCCAGGGTCAGCTGCTCGAGCTGCTGCACGGCGGCCTGCACCTGCTGCACACCGCCGGCCTGGGCCTGGCAGGCCGACTGCATGGCCTGGGCCAGATCCAGTTGCTCGCGCATGTCGGCCTGCACGGCATGCATGGCCTGGCCCACCTCGCGCGCCATGGCACAGCCCTGGTCCACCTGCAGCCGGGACGCATCGATCAAGTCCTTGATGTCGCGCGCGGCCTGTGCGCTGCGCTGCGACAGCTTGCGCACCTCGCCGGCCACCACGGCGAAGCCCCGCCCATGCTCGCCGGCGCGCGCGGCCTCCACGGCCGCATTGAGGGCCAGCAGATTGGTCTGGAAGGCAATGCCGTCGATCATGGCGCTGATCCGGCCCACCTGCTCGCTGGTGCGGGCCACGCCGCGCATGCTGTCGTCCAGCCGGTCCACGGTGGCGCTGCTCTGCCGGGCCAGTTCCACGCCATGGACGGCGCGGCGGGCCGCATCGCCCGCCTGCCCGCTGCTGTGCGCTATGGCCTGGGCCAGGGCCTGCATGGCCTGGGCCGACTGCTCCAGGCTGGCCGCAGCGGCCTCGGTGCGCTCGCTCAGCGCGCTGCTGCCCTGCTGCACGGCATCGGCGCAGCGGCGCACCTGCTCGCTCTTGCCGCAGATGTCGCCCACCAGGGAGACCAGATTCAGCCCGGCCTGGCGCACGGCATTGGCGATGGCTCCGATCTCGTCGGTGCGTTGCTGGAACAGGGCCTGGGCGGGCTGGCCGCTGGCCACGGACTGTGCCTGTCCGCGCAGGGCCGCCAGGGGCTGCAGCACACGGCGGGCCAGCCACTTGCCGGCCATGGCGCAGGCCAGGCTCCAGAACAGCCAGGCAGGCCAGGCCTGGGCCACAGGCGCGGACGACAGTTGCAGCCAGGGCGCCAGCATGCAGGCCGATCCCAGCAGCCACAGGCCCGCCACCAGGGCCTGCACGCGCCAGGACAGCGGCCTGAACCGCCACCAGCGCAGCATGCCGCCCCACATTCCACGGGCCACGGGAAAGCCGCGGTGCAGCCCGAGCAGGCGGTTGCCGGCCCGCAGGCGTTCGTAAAGGCGCGCATGCTGGCTGACCTCCTGCGGGTCGGGCCGGGTGCGCACGGACAGGTAGCCGACCACGGCACCGTCATGGCGCAGGGGACTGGCATTGGCACGTACCCAGTAGTGGTCGCCGTTCTTGCGCCGGTTCTTGACCAGGGCGCTCCAGGGCAGGCCGCGGCCTATGGTGGCCCACATATCGGCAAAGGCGGCCGAAGGCATGTCGGGGTGGCGCACGATGTTGTGGGCCTGGCCGTACAACTCGCCGGCCTCGAAGCCGCTGACGCGGATGAAGGCATCGTTGGCATAGACGATGCGCCCCTTCAGATCGGTGACGGAAAGAAGCGTCTCTCCTTCGTTCAGAGGGTACTCACGCTGGGTGACGTACACGTTTCGCCGCATGTAGGAAGTCTCTTGGAGATGGGCCGGACGTCGGCATGACGTCCCAGGCGGGGCCCACTCTAAGCAGTCCTGCGGCGATGCACATCAGGGATGGCGCAAGCCAGCGCGGCTAAACGCGCCCAATGTGACCGGGGTCACAATCGCGGCGCGGCGGCGGCACCGCGCCCCCCTCAGGAGCGCTTTTCCTGCAGCAGGGCCTTGACATCGGCCGCCAGCACCTGGGGGCCGCCGCCATAGCGCTCGTACACACGCAGCCGGCCTTCGGTGTCGTAGACATAGCTGCCCGCCGAATGGTCCAGCGTATAGGTGCCCTCGGTCTTGCCAGGCACCTTTTTGTAGAAGAGCTTGAAGTCCTTGGCCACGGCCGCGGTTTCCTCGGGCGTGCCATGCAGGCCGACGAAGCTGGCGTCGAAGTTGCCCACATAGGCCTTGAGCACCTCGGGCGTGTCGCGCTCGGGGTCCAGGGTCACGAAGACGCCCTGCAGGCGTTCGCCATCGGCGCCCAACTGCTGCTTGACCTCGACCAGTTCCTGCAGCGTGGTCGGACAGACGTCGGGGCATTGCGTGTAGCCGAAGAAGACCACCACCACCTTGCCCGCGAAGTCCTTGAGGCTGCGCTGGCGGCCATCGGCGTCGCGCAGCGGAATGTCCCTGGCGTATTCGGCGCCCGTGACATCGACGCCCTGGAAACTGGTCTTGCTCTCGCGCGAGCAGGCGGTCAGGCCCACCGTGCCCCATGCCAGCGCGGTCATGCCCAGAACGCGCAGCGCTGTCCGTTTATTCATGCTTCCTCGACAAAAAAGACCCCGGACCGTGGCACCGGCCGGTGCGGCTCCCGGGGACAATGGAAAAAGCGGCGGGCACACACAAGCAGCCCATCCGCATGGATGCCGACCTTAACCCATTGCCGCAAAACCCCAGGGACGCCAGGTCAGGACCTGTTCATACGCGTGTGGACAGGCCCTAACGCCCCGGCTGGTCCCAGGACGAGGAAGCACGCAGCAGCCGGTCCAGATCCCGCTTGGCCTTGCCGGCTTCGGCCTTGCCCAGGCCGGCGGGCAGGCGCATCATCCAGTGGCCCTGGGGGTCCACCAGATACAGATGCTCCTGCAGGGCATGGCCGGCCTCGGGCCGCAGCCAGCCGCTCACCACGGCCTCGGGCAGGCGCAACACCGTGGCCTGCTCCAGCGCAGCCTGCAGATGGTCCGGCACAGGGGCTTCGTCGGTGATCAGCCAGACCCGGTCCAACCGGTCTTTTTCGCGGCCCAGGGTTTCGCGCAGCTGGCGCTGCAGGTACAGGTTGCTCTCGCAAACGGGGCCACAGGCGCCGCCCGAGACGCTGACCAGCAGCCACTGGCCCTGGAGCGCCTGCAGTGGCTGGCTTCCGCCATCCAGCCGGCGCGCTGCCACCGAAGGCAGTGTCGGCTGGTCGGCGATCAATTCGCCGAAGCTGCGCCGCTGCTCGGGCCGCAGCACGTAGTAGGTGAAATAGGAGGCCACGACGGGAGCCGCGCAGACCGCGAGCACGGCCAGCATCTTCCAGCGGCCGCTGCGCGTGCGCTGCGCATCGGGCACAGCGCCGGGCAGCGGCGGCAGGCCGTGGATGGTCATCTCCAGAGGGGATTCAGCGGTGGCCGCGCGGGCGGGCAAAGCGTCGGAGGATTTGGAACCAGACATACAAAATCGTGATCAGGGCCGCGAGTCCAAACCACTGGAACGCATAGCCATGGTGTTTCTCGACGCCGGCCGTGGGCACGGGCCAGTCGCGCCGCAGCCCCTCGCTGGCCTCGCCCGTCTGCAGCAGGCTCCACTCACCCAGCGCCAGTCCCGAGGCGGCCGCCCATTCGGCAATGTCCACATTCTGTCGGATGCGCGACTTTTTCCCATCAGGGTCTGCCCCGGCTCCTCGCTCCGGGGCACCGCCGAACTCGTAGAGCCGGGAAGGCCCGGCCTCCATGCGCCCCTGCACGGTGACCAGGCCCGGCGGCGTTTGCACGGGCGGCAGGGCCGTGCGATCCAGGAAGTTGCGCGGCACCCAGCCGCGCTGCACCACCACCACCCGGTCCTGGTGGGGCGGTGCCAGCCTCAGGGGCGTGAGCACGAAAAATCCCGGCTGGCCCTGCATCTGGCGGTTGTCCAGGTACAGGGTTTCCTGCTCCAGCCACTGGCCCTGCAATTGCACGGGATGGTGCAGCCAGGCCGCGGCGAGGCCGGAATGGGCCGCCAGCCGGGCGTTGTCCCAGGGAGGCTGGGCCTGCTGGGCCAGCACGGCGTCGAACAGATCCTGCTTGTAGGCCGCACGCTGCAGCTGCCAGCGGCCCAGGGACAGGGTGATGGCCACGCCGACGAGGGCGGCCACGGTGATCAGTACAAACCGACGGCGGTCTGGCATTCGGGAAGCGCGCACCGGATAATCCATCCATGAAATTCGTGATCGCTCTCGCGCTGCTGGCCATTGTCGCCAGCCTGGGCAGCGCCCTGTTCTTCATGATGCGCCGCCAGGGCGACGGCCAGGACGACCGCCGGCGCAGCCGCGCCATGTTCCGGGCCCTGGCGCTGCGCGTGGGCCTGTCCGTGGCCCTGTTCCTGTGCGTGCTGCTGGCGGCCAAGCTCGGCTATATCCATCCTACCGGCTGGACGGCAGGACAGTAGCCGCCCGCGCCCGCCACCACCCAAAAAAAGAAGCGCCGAGGCGCTTCTTTTGCATGGGGGCCTGCGGCCTCACATCCAGTAGACCAGCACGTACAGGAACAGCCAGACCACATCCACGAAGTGCCAGTACCAGGCCGCGCCCTCGAAACCGAAATGGCGCTCGGCCGTGAAGTGGCCGCTGTGCAGGCGCAGCGTGATGAAGAACAGCATCAGCATGCCCACGAAGACGTGGAAACCGTGAAAGCCCGTGAGCAGAAAGAAGGTCGAACCGAACACGCCCGAGGACAGCTTGAGGTTGAGTTCGGTGTACAGGTGGTAGTACTCATAGCCCTGCACGCACAGGAAGACGAAGCCCAGGATCACCGTCATCCACATGAAGGCGATGGTGCGCGCGCGCTGGCCTGCCTGCAGCGCATGGTGGGCGATGGTCAGCGTCACGCCCGAGGTCAGCAGCAGGGCCGTGTTGATGGTGGGCAGCCAGAAGGGGCCCACGGTCTGGAAGGGCTCGACGGTATTGGCCGGCGATGCCGTGGCACCGGCGGCCATGCTGGGCCAGACCGCCTTGAAGTCGGGCCACAGCAGGGCATTGTCCAGGCTGCCCAGGGCCGGCACGGAATGCGCCCGCGCCCACCACAGTGCCGTGAAGAAAGCGCCAAAGAACATCACCTCCGAGAAGATGAACCAGCTCATGCTCCAGCGGAAGGACAGGTCGATCTTGCGGCCGTACTTGCCGGACTCGCTTTCGTGCGCGGCCTCGCGGAACCAGAAGAACAGCACGGCCAGCCACCAGACCAGGCCGACGATGAGGCTGTACATGCCCCAGGTGTGGCCGTTGATCCAGTTGCCCGCGCCCAGGATGACGAAGAACAGGCCGGCCGCCGCCATGACGGGGTGGCTGGACTCCGCGGGGACGTAGTAGTAAGGCGTTTTGCCGTGGGTGGTTGCACTCATTGCTCAGCTCCTGAAATTCTTGGTTTGTGTATTCCTGTCCATCGTCGCCTGGCCCGCCGCGGCCTCTCAGACCACCAGCTTCACCAGGGCGATCAAGCCCAGCACCAGCACGAAGATGGCTGCCAGCCCCACGGCGATCACATGCAGCGGCGTGATGCGTTCCATGTCCTTCTGGTACTCGCGCCCCCTGCGCACGCCGAAGATCGACCAAGCCACGGCGCGCACCGTGCGCCACAGGCTGGGCGACGGTCCCGGCGCCCGGGGAGGCTGCGGCGCGCTCATGAAGCCGGCTCCTGCACTGGGCTGGCCGCCACGGGCGCGGCCGGCGTCTTGCCGCCGACCTCGAAGAAGGTATAGGACAGCGTGATCGTGGTCACATCCTTGGAGATGCGCGGATCGATGACGAAGGCCACGGGCCACTCGCGCTTTTCGCCCGGGTCCAGCGTGTACTGCGAAAAGCAGAAGCACTCGAGCTTGTTGAAGTGCGAGGCCGCCTGGCGCGGCGCATAGCTGGGAATGGCCTGGGCCGCCATGCGCCGGTCCTGCACGTTCTGGAACTCGTACATCACCGTCGCCAGCTCGCCCGGATGGACCTGGATGGAGCGCTGGGCCGGCTTGAAATCCCAGGGCCCGCGCGCATTGGCGTCGAATTCCACGGTAATGGTGCGGCTGGTGTCCACCTGCGAGTTGGCGGGCAGCCTGACATTGCGGCCGGCCGTGCCGGTGCCCGGCACCTGGCGTTCGGACAGCGACAGGATGTTGATGCCCGTGAGCTCGCAGATGTGCTTGTAGATGGGGATGAGCACATAGCCGAAGGCGAACATGCCCAGGGCCACCACGGCCAGCTTGCCCACCATCTTCGTGTTTTCCCTGCGCAGGCTCACGGTGCGTGCCTCCTGAAGGTGCTTGCCCCGCCGCTCAATGCAGCACGGCGATCTTGATCACGAAGCCGGCCAGAAAGGCCAGCGCCACCGATACCAGGATCAGCGCCAGCCGCACGTTGGCTTTTCGTTGTTGCGTATCCATTGGCATTTCCTTTCCCATTTCCGTGACTCTCTGCACTACGCCCCGTTTGCCATCCCTGAAGCCGGCGCTACCCAAGCCGGAGACAGCGAGCAAGGGCAGCCCCGCCGCGAGGCTGTCGCCGGCTGCCCGTACGCCCCCCTCCCGCGCAGCGAGAGAGGGCGCCGTGCACACGAGGGAAGGCGCGAGGCGGCTCAGGGGGTGCTTCATGTCATCCGATGATGCGGGTGGCCGTGGCGTCGAGCTTGGGAGGCGTCTCGAACGTGTGGAAGGGGGCCGGCGACGGCACTTCCCACTCCAGGCCTTCTGCGGCTTCCCAGGGTTTTTGCGGCGCCTTCTCGCCCTTGCCGCGCATGGCGGGCAGCACGACGAAGAGGAAGAAATACACCTGCATCAGGCCGAAGCCGAAGGCACCGATCGATGCCAGCATGTTGAAGTCGGCAAACTGCATGGGGTAGTCGGCATAGCGGCGCGGCATGCCGGCCAGCCCCAGGAAGTGCATGGGGAAGAAGGTCACGTTGAAGAAGATCAGCGAGCCCCAGAAGTGGATCTGGCCGCGCCGTTCCGAATACATCACGCCGGTCCACTTGGGGGCCCAGTAGTAGTAGGCCGCGAACATGGAGAACAGCGAGCCCGCCACCAGCACGTAGTGGAAGTGGGCCACCACGTAGTAGGTGTCCTGCAGCTGGATGTCGATGGGCGCCATGGACAGGATCAGCCCGGTGAAGCCGCCCATGGTGAACACGAAGATGAAGCCCACCGAGAACAGCATGGGCGTCTCGAAGGTCATGGAGCCGCGCCACATGGTGGCCACCCAGTTGAAGATCTTCACGGCCGT
>JAIRVR010000041.1 GCA_031253795.1 Burkholderiaceae bacterium | reverse complement strand
GGCAGCTCCATCGCCTTCTTCGAGTGCCCCAGGGACCCGGGCCAGATGAAGGACATGGAGTCGCCGGGCTGGATACAGCACTTCGCCTTCGAGGTCGCCGACGTGGACACCGTGCTGCGGGCCCGCGAGGACCTGCTGGCGCGCGGCATCGAAGTGGTGGGCCCCACCAACCATGACGACTTCATCACCTCCATCTACTTCTTCGACCCTTCGGGCCACCGCCTGGAACTGACCGCGCGCACGGCGGACGCGGCACGCCACCAGGTCTTCGAGCAGGAGGCCATGCAGGTGCTCGCCCTGTGGAACCAGACCCACGACTGGTCCCAGCGCGAAAAGCTCTACGGCGCGCAGACCGGCTACGCGCGCGCCGACCGATAGCCCGGCGCCCGCAAAGCGCACCCCACACAACAAGGAGACAAGCCATGACCGCCATCACCCGACGCAGCGCCCTGCTGGCAGGCGCTGCCGCACTCGCCCTGCCCCCCGCCCGGGCGCAGGGCACCTTTCCCCAACGGCCCATACAGCTGATCCACGGTTTCGGGGCGGGCGGCAACGCCGACGTGGTGGCCCGGCTCGTGGCCCAGAAGCTGCAGGAATCGCTCAGGCAGCCCGTGGTGGTGGAGATCAAGAGCGGAGCAGGCGGCTCCATTGCCAGCAACTTCGTGGCCAAGGCCGTTCCCGACGGCTACAGCCTGGTCATGCTCACGGGCGCCCATACCGTGTCGGCCGCGCTGCGCAAGTCCCTGCCCTATGACGCGGTCAGGGACTTCAGCTTTGTCTCCACCGTCTCCTCCTTCCCCTTCGTGGTGGCCGTGCGCGCGGAGCACCCCGCCAGGACCCTGGCCGACCTGCTGGCCATGGCCCGCAGGGAGCCCGGCCGCATCACCTTCACCTCGGTGGGCGTGGGCTCCACCCAGCACATGGCCGGCGAGCTGCTGGGCTCCACGGCCAGGGTACAGCTGCTGCACGTGCCCTACCGCGGCGGCGGCGCGCCCGTGCAGGCCGTGATCGCCGGCGATGTGGACGTGCTCAGCGACACGCTGACCGTGGCCACGCCGCACATACGGTCGGGCCGGCTGCGCGCCCTGGCGGTGACCAGCGTCCAGGCCTGGCCATCCCTGCCCGAGGTACCGCCGGCCTCGGCCGTGCTGCCCGGCTTCGAAGTGCGCTCCTGGCTGGGTCTGGCCGCGCCCGCAGGCACGCCCGCCGACGTGGTGCAGAGGCTGGCCGCCGAAACCCGCAAGGCCCTGAAGGAGCCCGACCTGCTCCAGGCCCTGGCCAGCGCCGGCAGCGCCGCCACGCCCAGCAGCCCCGAGGAGATGCGAGCCATGGTGGGTACCGAGATCGCCCGCTGGCGCGGCGTCATCCAGCAGGTCGGCATCCCGCTGCAGGCCTGACGCCATGGACGTCATCGGCCTGTGCGGCAGCCTGCGCCGCAATTCCCTGAACCGCATGCTGCTGGATCTGGCAGGCGACTGCCTGGCGCCCGAGGCCAGGCTGCATGTCTGCGACTGGCGCGCGCTGCCGCCGCTGGATGCCGACCTGCTGGCCGCCGGCATGCCCGATTGCGTGCAGCAGCTGCGCGAGCGCATACGCCGCGCCGATGGCGTGGTCCTGGCCACGCCGGAATACAACTTCTCCATTCCCGGCATGTTCAAGAACGCGCTGGACTGGATCTCGCGCGGGGACGACCAGCCCCTGCGGAACAAGCCCGTGGCCCTTCTTTCGGCCTCGCCGGGCCCGCTGGGCGGAGCGCGCGTGCAGTACGAGCTGCGCAAGGTACTGCAGTGCATGGAGGCCGTGGTGCTGGCCCGGCCCGAAGTCTTCGTGGGCCATGCAGCGCAGAAATTCGACGAACAGGGCCTGTGCAGCGACACGGCCACGCGCAGCTTCACCATGGCGCAGATGCAGGCGCTCTTGCGGCAAATGGAGCAGCACCGTCGCCTGCACGACAGCGCGCAAACCCCTGGCCTGCACGGTTTGAATCCATCGGCGTAATCTGTGGCGTACGCCGTGCCGCCCGCACGGGCGGCGCTTTTGCTTCACGCACAGAAAGCCCCGTTGCATGACCTCTCTGTTCGATCCCATCCAGGCCGGTGAACTGCGCCTGCCCAACCGCATCGCCATGGCGCCGCTGACGCGCAACCGTGCACCCGGCGCCGTGCCCAATGCGACCATGGCCACCTACTACGCCCAGCGCGCCAGCGCCGGCCTGCTCATCAGCGAGGGCACGGCCATCAGCCACCAGGGCCAGGGCTATGCCCATGTCCCGGGGCTGTATGGCAGCGAGCAGCTCGATGGCTGGAAGCGCGTCACCGACGCCGTGCACGCGGCCGGTGGACGCATCGTCACCCAGCTGTGGCATGTGGGCCGCGTGTCCCATACCTCGCTGCAGCCGCACGGCCAGCCACCCGTGGCCCCTTCGGCGCTGGCCGCCAAATCCAAGACCTATGTGATCGACGAGGCCACGGGCCAGGGCCAGTTCACACCCACCTCCCTGCCGCGCGCACTGGCCCAGCAGGAGCTGCCGGACATCGTCCACAGCTTTGCCGTGGCCGCGCGCAATGCTGTGGAAACGGCCGGATTCGACGGTGTGGAGCTGCATGCGGCCAACGGCTATCTGCTGGACCAGTTCCTCAAGACCGGCGCCAATCAGCGCAACGACGACTACGGCGGCAGCGTAGAAAACCGCGCACGCCTGCTGCTCGAATGCACACGTGCCGCCGTGGATGCCGTGGGCGGTGGCCGCGTGGGCATACGCCTGTCCCCCGTGACGCCGGCCAACGACATCGCCGACACCGACCCCCAGCCGCTGTTCGAGTACGTGGTGCGTGAACTGGCCAGCCTGGGCCTAGCGTACATCCACATCATCGAAGGTTCGACGGGCGGCCCGCGCGAACTGCCCGACCGGCCCTTCGATTACGCAGCCCTCAAATCGGCCTACCGCCAGGCGGGCGGCCAGGGCGTCTGGATGGTCAACAATGGCTATGACCGCGCCATGGCAATGCGTGCCGTGGAAAGCGGCCACGCCGACATGGTGGCCTTCGGCAAGGCCTTCATCTCCAACCCCGACCTGGTCCACCGCCTGCACGACGACCTGCCGCTCAATCCCTGGAACTCCAGCCTGTTCTACGGCGGCGGCGCCGAGGGCTATACCGACTACCCATTCGCACGCCAGGCCTGACCACGGCAAGGCGCCCAAAAAAAAGCCCGCAGGCATGGCCGGCGGGCTTTTTGCTTTTTCACGTGGAACCGGGGCCCTGCCCCGGTTCCGGTCAGGCGTGTTCCAGCAGCTGGGGCTCGGGCGATGCCGCCAGGGAGGCTCGGCCCGACGCGGGTGCCAGGCTGGGCTGGGTGGCCTGGCGGCCAAAGGAGGGCATGGCCGACGCCGCGGCAGACCCGGCGACGCGGAACTGACCCACCACCTGGGCCAGGCGTGCGGCCTGTTCGCGCAGGGACTGGGCGGCGGCTGCCGATTCCTCGACCAGGGCCGCATTCTGCTGTGTCATGCGGTCGATATCGCCCACGGCCTGGTTGACCTGGCCGATGCCGGCCGACTGCTCGCTGGAAGCCGCCGTGATCTCGCCGATGATGTCGCCCACGCGCTGCACGCTGTCCACGATTTCCTTCATGGCCTTGCCGGCTTCCTCGACCTGGCGCACGCCGCCGTCCACGGCCTGGCCGCTGGTCTGGATCAGGCCCTTGATCTCGCTGGCCGCCTGGGCCGAGCGCTGGGCCAGGCTGCGCACCTCGCCCGCCACGACGGCAAAGCCGCGGCCCTGCTCGCCCGCGCGGGCCGCTTCCACGGCCGCATTCAGCGCCAGGATGTTGGTCTGGAAGGCGATGGAGTCGATCAGGCCGATGATGTCGCCGATCTTGCGGCTGGAGTTGGTGATCTCCTGCATGCTGACCACGGCCTGCGACACCACCTGGCCACCGCGCGTGGCCGTGCTCGAGGCCGAGGCCGCCAGCTGGTTGGCCAGCTGCGAGGACGAAGCCGTCTGCTGCACCGTGGCCGTGAGCTGGGACAGCGAGGCCACGGTTTCCTGCACATTGCTGGCCGTCTGCTCGGTACGGGAAGACAGGTCCTGGTTGCCCGTGGCGATTTCCTGGCTGGCCGTGGCGATGTTGCCGCTGGCGTCGCGCACCTGGGTCACCATGGAGCCCAGGCCCTGCTGCATCTGGTCCAGGGCGCGCTGCAGATCGGCGACTTCGTCGCGGCCTTCCACGGTCACGCTCTGCGACAGATCACCCTGGGCGATGGTCAGCGCCATCTGGCGCGCACGCACCAGGGGACGGCAGATGGACAGCATGTTCAGCAGGGTCAGCGGCACGACCACCAGCACGGTCAGGACCACGGCAGCCACGAAGATCCACTGCGTCTGCTCGGCCACGCCCTGCTCCTCGGCGGCCATGGCATCGACCTGCTGGCGCAGCAGCTGGTCCAGCTGGGCAATCAGCTTCTCGACTTCGGCGATCTCGGCCATGGCCTTGCCGCTCATGCGGTTGGCCGTGGTGGCCGTGTCGTAGCCACCGGCCTCCAGTTGGCGTGCAATGTGCTCGAACTGCTGGCGATAGCGGTCCACACGCTCGACGATGCCGCTGACGATGGCGTCATCGGCCGCGTCCTCGTCCTTGAGGAAACGCGCGGCCACGGCCTTGGTACGGTCGATGGCGGCCACCCACTGGCCATGGGCCTTGCGCACCTCTTCGGCGCGCTCGTACTGGATGATCATGTCCTTTTCATGTGCGCGCACCGCACCCAGCTCGGTGCGCATCTCCACCATGTAGCCCATCTTGGCATAGGAGATGTGCATGAACTGCTGACTCATGCCATGGATACGGAACATGCCCAGCATGCCCGCTCCGCCCAGCAGACCCAGCAGCACCAGCACCATGGCAATGGCCCCCAGCATCCGCGTGCGGATCGTGAACGCCCGCATCATTCCCAACAAGTTCATGACCGTATCCTCTCTGTCTGTCAGGACGCCCGCACGGTCTCGAATGCCAGGCGCCAAAGAAATACAAATTGTTGCAGTTTGTCAGATGATCGCCAATGGTCTATGCGTTTTTTTGCTTATGGCCTGCTGCACTCCAGGTTATCGGCCAATGCGGCCCATCATTGAGCCGGCCTGTTCCAAAGCATTTGGCCCATATCAATGCCCAGTCCGCCAGGGCGCTTGACCTTGCCATGGTGTTAAGGTCCAACATGCATGGCATGGGACAGCGCCATTCCGGCGCGCCAATCACCGGAGCACACAATGCAATATGTTTTCAATGTCCAGGGCATGACCTGCGGCCACTGCGAGCGTGCCGTCACCCAGGCGGTACAGGGCGTGGACAGCCAGGCCCAGGTCAGGATCGACCGCGCCGCCCAGCGCGTGGAAGTCGACAGCAGCGCCACGCGCGAAGCCCTGGGCGCGGCCATCGCCGAAGAAGGCTACCAGGTCGCCTGAGGGCCGGCGCCATGTCCGCACGCACTGCACCGGGCTGGCCGGTGGCCATCGGCGAGGCGGCGCGCCGCGCCGGTGTTTCGGCGCGCATGGTGCGCCACTACGAAGCCCTGGGTCTGCTGCCGCCCATGCACCGCACGGACGGCGGCTACCGCCAGTACGCCGAAGCCGACGTACACGCGCTGCGCTTCATACGCCGCAGCCGCGACCTGGGATTTTCCATGGAGGAAATCGCCACCCTGCTGGGTCTGTGGCAGGACAAGAGCCGCGCCAGCAGCCAAGTCAAGGCCATCGCCCAGCGCCATATCGACGCCCTGGCCGAGCGCATTGCCGCCATGCAGTCCATGCAGCGCACGCTCCAGACCCTGGTGCACTGCTGCCATGGCGACGACCGGCCGGACTGCCCCATCCTCGATGATCTGGCGGCCGCAGAGCAGGCCTCGCCAGCGCCCTAGTCAAGGCCTGGCCTTGCGCGGCGCCCCGGCCTTGGCGGTGCGGGGGATGGGCGCCCTGCGCAGCACCCCGCCCATCAGCGTATCGATGCACTGCTGCGCCACCTCTTCGGCCGTGTACTGGCCCCCTGGCTGGTACCAGCGCCCTATCCAGCTCAGGGCGCCCGCGATCACGAAGGCCGTCATCTTGGGGTCGCAGGGCGCCAGCGACCCCTGCTCGACGCCGGCCGCCACCAGGCGCCGGAAGGCCTGGTCGATGGCCGCCTTCTGGCGCCGCAGTTCCCGCCGGCTGCCCGGAGGCACCTGTTCATCGCCCACGCGGATCAGGCACATGCCGAAGTCCATGGTGACGATGCGCGCATAGACCTGCATGCAGGCACGCAACTGGTCCACGGCCTGGCCGCCCGCGCGGCGCGAGGACTCGATCCCCTCCAGGGTCATGGCCAGGCCCTGGTTGACGCATTGCAGCAGGATCTCGTCCTTGTTCTTGACGTAGTAGTACAGCGTGGGCTTGCTCACGCCCAGGCGGGCGGCGATATCGTCCAGCGAGGTCGCGTGAAAACCGCGCTCGTTGAACAGCTGGGCTGCGGCCTGGAGCACGGCCTGGCGCTTGGCCTCGCGCTGTTGTTCGCGGTCGGGTGTGCCGCTCCAGGGCGATTCCAGCGCAGCTGGTGCGGGCTTGCGGCGCACGGTGGGACGGGTCTTGGTGGCAGCGGTCGAAGGCTTCATGGCGGCGGGCGCACCGGGGAAACCACCGATGCTGCATGCGTGGGACGACAACCAGAATCTACTCCAAAGTAAGCAGTCTACGCATCAGTAGGCATCTGTCCGGCTCGACAAAAACCGAACGGGAGAGCGATGGAGACACCACCCGAAGGCGGCCCCGCCGCCCCGCTGCTGCAGGTCGATGGCGTCACGCTCGCCTTTGGCGGCGTGAAGGCGCTTTCGGGCGTGGGCTTCGACGTGCAACCGGGTTCCATCACGGCCGTGATCGGACCCAATGGCGCGGGCAAGACCTCGCTGTTCAACACCATCTCCGGCTTTTACCGGCCCACGGGCGGTGCCATCCGCTTCCAGGGCCAGGACATCACGCGCGTGCCGGCGCCGCAACGCGCACGGCTGGGGCTGGGGCGCAGCTTCCAGAACATCGCCCTGTTTCGGGGCATGACGGTGCTGGACAACATCAAGCTGGGCCGCCACGCCCACCTGCGCACCCATGTCCTCGACGCCCTGCTCTACCTGGGCCGCGCGCGCCGCGAGGAAGCCGAGCTGCGCCGCGACATCGAGGAGCGCATCATCGACTTCCTCGAGATCGACCACATACGCCACGCCCCCGTGGCCGCCCTGTCCTACGGCCTGCAAAAGCGCGTGGAGATGGCCCGGGCCCTGGCCATGCAGCCCCGGATCCTGATGCTGGACGAGCCCGTGGCCGGCATGAACCGCGAGGAAACCGAGGACATGGCGCGCTTCATCCTCGACGTGCGCGCCGAGTGGGGCGTGACCGTGCTCATGGTGGAGCATGACATGGGCATGGTCATGGACCTGTCCGACCATGTGGTGGTGCTCAACTTCGGACAGGTCATCGCCCAGGGCACACCGGCCGTGGTGCAGGCCGATGCCGAGGTCAACCGCGCCTACCTGGGTTCGGGCAACGTGGACGAGCTGCGGCGCAGGCTGCGCGGCGACACGACCCAGCGCCTGCCGGAGGCCGCCTGATGGACTGGGCCTACCTGTTCGAGATCGGCCTCACGGGCCTGGCCGGCGGCGGTCTCTATGCCCTGGCCGCCCTGGCCTTCGTGGTGGTCTACAAGGCCACGCGCGTGGTCAATATCGCCATCGGCGAGCTGCTCATGGTGGGCGCCTATCTGTTCTTCACCTTCGCCGCCATGTTCGCCCTGCCGCTGTGGCTGGCCATTCCCGCTGCCGTGCTCGGCACGGGCCTGCTGGGCGCGCTGATCGAGCGCACCATGATCCGGCCCCTGCTGGGCGAGCCACCGATCTCGGTGTTCATGGTCACCGTGGGCCTGGCCTCGGTACTGGTGGGCCTGGTGGAGCTGATCTGGACGGCCGACCAGCGCCGCCTGCCCGAGTTCATGCCGCGCCAGCCAGTGGTGATCGGCGAAGCCTTCCTGGCCCCCAAGGTGGCCTGGGGCGCGGCCATTGCCGTGGTCTTCATCACCGCGGTGCTGCTGGTGTTCCGCTTCTGGCGCGGCGGCGTCGCCCTGCGCGCCACGGCCAGCGACCAGGCCGCGGCCTATTCGGTGGGCATCAATGTGCCGCGCGTGTTCTCGCTGGCCTGGGTGGTCTCGGCGATGATCGCGGCGGTGTCGGGAATCATCGTCGGCTCCATCGGCGGCATTTCCTCCAGCATGGGCGTGTTCGGCCTGTCGGTGCTGGTGGTGGTGATCGTGGGCGGCCTCGACAGCGTGCTGGGCGCCCTGGTCGGCGGCCTGTTCATCGGCCTCGTCGAGGCCCTGGCAGGCGCCTACCTGGGGGGCGAGTACAAGCTGCTGGCCACCTTCATCGTGCTGGTCGTGGTGCTCATGCTGCGGCCCTACGGCCTGTTCGGCACGCACGAAATCGAGCGGCTCTAGCCAGGCTTCAGGAAGGCAGCACCATGCGCATCGGAACCCTCAAGCAAAGCTATGCCGCCGATGCGGCCCTGTTCGATTCGCGCACGCAAAAGGCCTGGCTGGCCGGCGCCGGCGCCCTGCTGCTGCTGTTTCCCTTCATGGCCAGCGACTACTGGCTGTACCTGGCCTGCCTGGTCTGCATCAACGTGGCCAGCGCCACGGGCCTGAACATCCTCACGGGCTATACCGGCCTGGTCAGCCTGGGGCAGGCGGCCTTCATGGGCCTGGGAGCCTATACGGTGGCCATACTGCAGGCCCGCTGGGGCACGCCCTTTCTGTTCAACCTGCTCGCCGGCGGCTGCGTGGCCATGCTGGGCGGCATCGTGGTCGGACTGCCTTCGCTGCGCGTCAAGGGCCTGTACCTGGCCATTGCCACCATCGCGGCCTCGTTCATCGCCCACTTCCTTTTCGCCAACCTGAAATTCACGGGTGGCACGGCGGGCCTGGCCGTGCCACCGGCCCAGCTGTTCGGCCTGGTGCTGGACACCTCGTTTCGCCTCTACTGGGTCATCGTTCCCGTCACCGTGCTCATGCTGCTGGGCGCGGCCAACCTGTTTCGCACGCGCATAGGCCGGGCCTTCATCGCCATCCGCGACCGCGATATCTCGGCCGAGGTGCTGGGCATTCCGCTGCTGCGCTACAAGCTGCTGTCATTCGGCCTGTCCTCCTTCTACGCGGGCGTGGCCGGCGGCCTGTGGGCCTACTTCTTCCGCGTGGTCACACCCGAGAGCTTTCCGCTGCTGATGTCCATCTTCTTCCTGGCGGCCATCATCGTCGGCGGCATGGGCTCCATTCTGGGCGGCATCCTCGGCGCGGTCTTCATGACCATGGTGCCCGAACTGCTCAAGCTGCTGGTCGACCTGCTGCCCGGCGGCAGCGAGCTGGCAGTCTTTCTCTCGCCCGTGCGCACCATGGTGTTCGGGCTGCTGATCATCGGCTTTCTGGTGTTCGAGCCGCAGGGGCTCGCCCAGATGTGGCGGCGCCTGCGCCGCTTCTTCCACCTGTGGCCCTTCCGCACTTGAGACCAGGCCGCAGCGGCAGCCACGGACCCCAGCGCACAGCAACGACGAGGAGACAAGCATGCAGCAACATCCGACTTCCGAACGCCGCCGCAGCCTGCTGCTGGCGGCCGGGGCCAGCCTGGCCGCTCCCCTGGCGGCCCGCGCCCAGGCCGGCGGCGAGGACATCGTCATCGGTGGCTCCATTCCCATGACGGGCGTCTTTGCCTTCGCGGGCGTGGGCATCAATGCCGGCATGGGCGACTACGTGAAGATGGTCAACGACGCGGGCGGCATCAAGGGCCGCAAGATCCGCTACGTGCCCGAGGACACGGGCTACAAGGTCGATGTCTCGGTGGCCGCCTTCAAGAAGATCACCAGCCAGAACAAGGTCAGCCTCTATTACGGCGACTCCACCGGCTTTTCCAAGACCATCAATCCCGAGCTGGACCGCAACGGCAACATCCTCATGGCCGGCGCCTCCTTCGCCACCGAACTCAACAACCCCGCCAGGTACCCCCACCAGTTCCTCGTGGGGCCCGACTACACGGAGATGTTCGGCATCCTGCTCAAGCACATCGCCAAGGAAAAGCCGGGGGCCAAGGTGGCCTTCGTCTACTCCGACTCCGAGTTCGGCCGTGACCCCATCGAGGCCAGCGAGACCGCCGCCAAGAAGCTGGGACTGAACGTGGTGGCCAAGCTGATGACGCCACCGGGCAGCGTGGACGTGTCCACCGAAGTCATCAAGCTTCGCCGCGCGGCGCCCGACTACACCATCTTCCACGGCTACATCCTGGCCCCCATTCCCGAGTTCATCCAGCAGGGCAAGCAGATGGGCATGACCAGCCAGTGGATGGGCACCTTCTGGACCATGGACAGCTCCACCGTCATGAAGATGGGCGAGGCCGGCGACGGCTTCATGGGCGTCATGCCCTACCGCTACTACTACGACACATCGGCCAAGGCCCCCATGCTGGACAAGATCCGCGCCCTGCGGCCCGAATACCAGAGCACGGCCTATATCCAGGGCTTTCTGGCAGCCATGCTGTTCGTGGAATCGGCCAGGCGCTGCCTGGACGCGGGCAAGCCGCTGACGGGTCCCAACCTCAAGGCGGCCCTCAACTCCATCAAGGACTTCGACACGGGCGGCCTGATCGGTGTGCCTATCACCATCAAGGGCAACTCCATCCCCGTGGGCCGCGTCTACAAGGCCGATATGAAGGCCCAGAAGATGCTGCCCGCCTCCGACTGGATCGCGCTGTGATGCAACGCATCCCCCTGAGCGGCTGCGCCGCTTCCCCCTTCTCTTGCATCGCTTCGCGTTGCGGGAAGGAGGACGGCACCCTCGCGGCGGGGCGGCGCGGCCGGCGCAGGCCCTTGCTCGGTGCCTCACGCCGGATGCGTGCCATAACCAACGTCGCGGGCCAACCATGCGCAATGAAACACTGACGGCGACCCCGGCCGGCACAGGTGCTGCGAGCATCCTCGAAATCAACAACATCGAGGTCATCTACAACAAGGTGGTGCAGGCCTTGCGCGGCCTGTCGCTGTCGGTTCCACGTGGAAGCATCGTGGCCCTGCTGGGCAGCAACGGCGCGGGCAAGAGCACCACGCTCAAGGCCGTCTCGGGCCTGCTCACGCTGGAGGACGGCCTGCTGGCCAGCGGCAGCGTGCACTACAACGGCCAGTCCACAGACCGGTACGCGCCCCAGCAGCTGGTGCGCCAGGGGCTGTCGCATGTGATGGAGGGTCGGCGCGTGTTCGAGGACCTGACGGTGGAAGAGAACCTCGTGGCCGCCACCTATGCACTGACGGGACGGCCCCACGCGCGTGCGGACTTCGATCTGGTCTACACCTACTTCCCGCGCCTGCATGAGCGGCGCAAGGGCCTGGCCGGCTACCTGTCGGGCGGGGAGCAGCAGATGCTGGCCATTGGCCGTGCCCTGATCGCCGATCCCCAGCTCATGCTGCTGGACGAGCCCTCCCTCGGGCTGAGCCCCAAGCTCGTGGAGGACATCTTCGGCATCATCGCCCGCATCAATGCCGAGCGCGGCACCTCCATGCTTCTGGTCGAGCAGAACGCCACCGTGGCCCTGGCCGTGGCCCACAGCGGCTACATCATGGAAAGCGGCAAGATCGTCATCGACGGCCCGGCCGAGCGACTGGCCCGCGATGCCGACGTGCGCGAGTTCTACCTGGGCATGGGCGGCAGCGGCGAGGCCAGAAGCTTCCGCGATCTCAAGCACTACAAGCGCCGCAAGCGCTGGCTGTCATGAAGCACCCCCTGAGCGGCTATGCCGCTTCCCCCTCTCTCGCTTCGCGGGAGGAGGACGGCACCTTCGCCACGAGGCGGCTCTTGCTCGGTGCCCCGATGAAGCCCCCCCTGAGCGGCTATGCCGCTTCCCCCGCTCTCCCGCTTCGCGGGAAAGGGGGACGACACCCTCGGTGCGGGGCGGCTCGGCCGGCCCTGGCCCTTCCTCGGTGCCCCGCGTCGGGATGCGCCAGTTTTTAGCCCGCGCGCCGGACCGCCGACATGCACACTCTTCCCGAACTCACCCTGCCCCAGATGCTGGCCGAGCGCGCGCGCAGCGATGCATCGCGCGTGGCCATACGGCAAAAGGACTTCGGCATCTGGAAGCCCACGACCTGGGCGCGCTACCACGAGCGCGCCAGCCACTTCGGGCTGGGCCTGGTGCAGCTGGGCCTGCCGCGCGGCGGCCACGTGGGCGTGATCTCGGAAAACCGCATCGAATGGGTGCTGGCCCAGATGGGTGCGGGCCTGGTGGGAGCGGTCACCGTGGGCGTGTACCCGACCAGCCCCACGCCCGAGGTGGCCTATGTGGTCGGCCACGCCGATATCGACATCATGGTCTGCGAAGACCAGGAGCAGACCGACAAGCTGCTGGCAGCCCTTCCCGGGCTGCCACGGCTGAAGAAAATCATCGTGATGGAGACCAAGGGCCTGCGCAGCTTCCCGCCCGCGGTGCGGGCCCTGATCGCCAGCTTCGACGAGGTCGAGCGACTGGGCGCCGAGGCCCGTGACCGCACCCCCATCGACGAGGCACTGGCGCGCCAGACACTGGACGATGTGGGCCTGATGATCTACACCTCGGGATCCACGGGCAAGCCCAAGGGCGCCATGGTGTCCTACCGCAACATCCGCGGCGTGGTGCCCGGCATCGTCGAGCGGCTGGGCCTGGATGCCGGCACCAGCCATTTGTCCTATCTGCCGCTTTGCCATGTGGCCGAGCAGATGCTGACCAGCTTCGTGCCGCTCTATCTGGGCTGCCTGGTGCACTTCGGCGAATCCATACGCACGGTCCAGGAAGATCTGCGCGAAGTGGCGCCCACCATGTTCCTGGGCGTGCCGCGCATCTGGGAAAAGCTGCACGCGGCCATCAGCATCAAGATGCAGGAAACCGGCCCGCTGCGCCGCCTGCTGTTCCAGCGCGCCCTCGCGGCCTGCGCACCGCTGGCCGACAAGCCGCGCACGCAATGGAGCCTGGGCGAACGCCTGGCCTACGCGGCCAGCTACTGGAGCGTGCTGCGCGCGCTGCAGAATTTCATCGGCCTGCGCGAGGTGCGCGTCGCGCTCACGGGCGCCGCGCCGATTCCTCCCGACGTGGTGCGCTTTTTCCGCACCCTGGGCCTGCCCCTGATCGAGGTCTACGGCCTGACCGAGTCCACGGGCATGGTCACGGGCCACCGGCCCGACCAGGTGATCGTGGGCACGGTGGGTGTGCCCACCGAGGGTGTGCAATGGCGCATCGCCGCCGGCAACGGCGGCGATGGCAGCGGCGAACTGCAGATCCGGGGCGACATGGTCTTCGCGGGCTACTACAAGAACCCCGAAGCCACGGCCCAGACCCTGCAGGACGGCTGGCTGCACACGGGCGACGTGGTGCGCGAGGAGCACGGCCAGCTGCGGATCGTGGACCGCCTCAAGGACATCATGATCACGGCCGGCGGCAAGAACCTCACGCCCTCGGAGATCGAGAACACCATGAAGTCCAGCCCCTACATCAAGGAGTGCATCGTGGTCGCCGACGGACGCCGCTTCGTGGCGGCCCTGGTGCAGATCGACTATGACACCGTGGGCCAATGGGCCGAGGCGCGCCGCATCGCCTTCACGCATTTCCGCTCCCTGGCCGAAACGCCCCAGGTGCGCGAGCTCATCGACACCGAAATCGCCCAGGGCAATGCGCGCCTGGCCCAGGTGTCCCATGTGCGGCGCTTCCACCTGCTGACCAAGGAGCTGGACCATGACGACGGCGAAGTCACGGCCACCATGAAGCTGCGCCGTTCCTCCATCTACAAGACCTATGCCCCCGAGATCGAGGCACTGTACCAATGAATCCCTTGCGATCGGCTTGCCGCCCATGCCCATGACCAACGACCACCCGACACCGCTGCAGCTCGAACGCGAGGGCGCCATCGCCACGCTGATCTTCAACCGCCCCGCCGCGCTCAATGCCATCGACGTGCCCATGGCCCTGGCGCTGCGCGATGCCGTGCGCGGCCTGGCCCTTGACCGCACGCTGCGCTGCGTGGTGATGAAGGGCGCAGGCCGTGCCTTCATGGCCGGAGGCGATCTGGACACGCTGGCCGCCGACCCCGCGCGCGGCGCGGCCGAGCTGCTGGAGCTGCTCAACGAGGCCGTGGCCCTGCTGGCCCAGCTCGATGCCCCCGTCATCGCCCAGGTCCATGGCGCGGCGGCCGGCGCCGGTCTGTCGCTGATGCTGCAGGCCGACTTCGTCCATGCGGCCGAGGACACGCGCTTCAACCTGGCCTACATCAAGCTGGGCGCCAGCTGCGACGTGGGCGCCTCCTGGGCCCTGCCGCGCATGGTGGGCCTGCGCAATGCGCTGGAAATCGCCATGCTGGGCGAGACCCTCACCAGCGCCGATGCACAGCGCCTGGGCCTGATCAACCGCGCCCTGCCCGCCGCCGAACTCGATGACAGCGTGGCGCAGCTGGCACGGCGCCTGGCCGCAGGCCCCACCGTGGCCCTGGGCCATATGCGCCGCCTCATGCGCTCGGGCCTGGAACGCAACCTGCGCGAACAGCTGGCGGCCGAAGCCTGCGCCTTCGATGCCTGCGCGCACACGGCCGACCTGCCGCGCGGCATTGCCGCCTTCCACGCAAAGCAGATACCGCATTTCGAGGGCCGCTGAAACGCCGCGCACTGACGCCGAGGTGGCTGCACGGCACGCGGCCCTGCCGGCACAATGCAGGCCATCCCCCGTGTTCATCGCTTCGAGGAGTTTCACCATGACCCCACGCGACGTCTTCGTCGTCGGCACCGCACGCACCGCCATCGGCACCTTCGGCGGCAGCCTCAAGGACGTGCCCAACACCCAGCTGGCCACCACCGTGGTCAAGGCCGCCATGGAGCGCGCGGGCCTGCCGCCCGATGCCGTGGGCCATGTGGTCATGGGCAATGTGATCCCCACCGACACCAAGGATGCCTATCTCTCGCGTGTGGCCGCCATCGATGCGGGCTGCCCCATCGAGACACCGGCCTTCAACGTCAACCGGCTGTGCGGCTCGGGCCTGCAGGCCATCGTTTCGGCGGCCCAGGCCATTGCCCTGGGCGACTGCGACGTGGCCATCGGTGGCGGAAGCGAATCCATGAGCCGCGGCCCCTACTTCGACCAGGCTTCGCGCTGGGGTGCGCGCATGGGCGATGCCAAGAGCATCGACTACATGCTGGGCATACTGCATGACCCATGGCAGAAAATGCACATGGGCGTGACGGCCGAAAACGTGGCCGAGCGCTACCACATCAGCCGCGCCATGCAGGACGAACTGGCCGCTGCCAGCCACCAGCGCGCGGCCGCCGCCATCGCGGCCGGCCACTTCAGGGAGCAGATCGTTCCCGTGGAAATCGCCACGCGCAAGGGCGTCGTGGTCTTCGACACCGACGAGCATGTGCGCGCCGCCACCACCATCGAAGTCCTGTCTGCCATGAAGCCCGCATTCCGCAAGGAAGGCGGCAGCGTCACGGCCGGCAACGCCTCGGGCATCAACGACGGTGCGGCCGCCGTGGCCCTGGTGGCGGGCGACCGCCTGGCCGGCCTGGGCGTGAAGCCGCTGGCGCGCCTGGTGGGCTATGCGCATGCGGGCGTGGAGCCTGCCTACATGGGCATAGGCCCCGTGCCCGCCACGCAGAAGGTGCTGCAGCGCACGGGACTGAAGATCGACGACATGGACGTGATCGAGGCCAACGAGGCCTTTGCCGCCCAGGCCTGCGCCGTTATACAGCAACTGGGCCTGGACCCTGCCAAGGTCAACCCCAATGGCTCGGGCATCTCGCTGGGCCATCCCGTGGGCGCCACCGGGGCCATCATCACCACCAAGGCCATCGCCGAGCTGCAGCGCACGGGCGGCCGCTATGCCCTGGTCACCATGTGCATCGGCGGCGGCCAGGGCATTGCCGCGGTGTTCGAGAGAGTCTCTTCCTGAGCGCCACAGCCGCATCGCAGCGGCGGCGGCCTTCCTGTTCAGGGCCGAGCCTGTGAGGACTCGGCAGTCCCGGGGCCATGTTTCACATGAAACATGGCCATGGGCCCTGTGCGATCAGAACGGTGCCTCTTCCGGCGCCGTGTCCGCCGGGGCCATGGCCGGCCCGGTCAGCGTGCCACGGCCCGCCGGTCTGGCGCTCTCGGTCGCCGTGGCCAGCGAAGCCGGCAGGCCCTGTCCCAGGCCCGTGCGCCCCTCGCCGCCCAGGGCCTCGATCAGGTCGGGGATCAGCCTGGACAGCTCACCCGTGGCAATGGCCACGTCGGCATCGAATCCGCCATCGTCCTGCGACTGACCGTCGGTCACGGCATCAAGCAGCGCGATCTTGCGGACCTGCAGCCCCTCGGTCAGCACAAAGCTCACGCGGTCGTCCCAGGTCATGGCCAGGCGCGTGGGCAGCTTGCCGTGCTCGATGTGCTGGCGCACCTCATCGATGTCCAGCGGATGGCGCGCATAGCGCACCACGGCCTTGGACTCGTCGGCAGCCTTGAGCTCGCACTCGCGGTCTATGGAAAAGCCTGCGGGCGGTTCCTGGCTCATCAGCCAGTGCGCCATCGCGGCCTGGGCGCTCGTCTGGGTATCGACCAGGGCCAGGGCAAGGCCCGTCAGGCCCTCGACCAGCATGCTCACCACCTCGTCGGCCCGGGCCTGGCGGCCCGTGTCCAGCACCAGGGTGCGCGCCTGCGGATCCAGCCAGACCCACATGGAGCCCTGCTTGGTGAAGGCCATGGGCAGCAGGTCCAGCTTGGCCTCGTCCTTGAGCTCCTTTTTCTCCTTCTTGCCGGGCTTGCGGCCTTCGGTGGCCTCGATGTGGGCGGCCTTTTCGTTGACACGGCGGTTGAGCACGCTGGCGGGCAGCATCTTGGCCTCGGTCATGAAGCGCATCACCCATTGTCCGGCCACGGATTCGGCCAGCGGGCCATGGGCCTCGCCACGCGGCGGCACCCAGCCCGCGCTGCGCTCCTGCGTGGCTCCGCATTCGGCAAACGGGCTCTTGGCCAGGGCCTCTTCCAGCCGCAGCAAATCGCCCTGCCAGGCCGGGTCGATGCGGTAGACGATCATGTTCTTGAACATAGCAAACCTTTACTGCCACGGCATGGGGCCAGGGCTGCCAGAACAGGCCGCGGCCCCATGCGTGCGCAGAGAAAACACCAAAAAACAAAGGGTAGGCGCCATGGTCCGGCGCCCTGCCCGGCCATTGTGCATGGCCGCTGGCGAAGGCATCGAACAAGCTTGTCAATTCTTTACAAGCCGTGCGCAAAACCTCATGGCCCAGATACATGGGACCACCACACTTCAATCATCCGCTGCACCGATGCCGCGGCCTTCAGTCACCCCGCCAGAAAGGACTTTGGAATGACCACCACCTTCCGCCGCACCCTCGCCAGCGCCGCAGCCGCCACGGCCCTGCTGGCATCGTTCAGCATGCCCTCGTTCGCGCAGACCGCCGACCCCGCAGCACCTGCCACGGCCACGGCTGCCAGGCCCGACCGCCCCATGCACAAGCCCGGCGACCGCATGGAGCACATGAAGCAACGGATCGCCAAGCTCAAGGCCGACCTCAAGCTCACGCCCGCACAGGAAGGCGCATGGAATACCTATGCGGCCAGCTTCAAGCCCGAGCAACGCCCGCCCCGCATGGACCGCGAAGCCTTCGCCCAGCTGACCACACCCCAGCGCATCGACAAGATGCGTGAAATGCGTGCCCAGCGTGCCGCCGAGGCCGACCGCCGCGGCGAAGCCACCAAGGCCTTCTACGCCCAGCTCGACGCCGGTCAGCAAAAGACCTTCGACAACGCCACACGCCACATGGGCCACCCGGGCATGCACCGTGACCACGGCCCTCGCCATGACCACAAGGGTGGTCAGCCCCGTCCGGCACCCGCCACGGCACCGGCCCAATAAGCAGGCCCCTGGCCCGGCCGCAGCCTGCGGCCAGGCTTTGTTTGCCATCCAGCCCTTGCAGCGGCGCCTTGTCCGGCGGCCGACACTGCAAGGGCTTTTTTGCTGACGTCCCCGACGGCGACAGGCTCCCTAGAGTGGTATCCAGAACATGCAGAAACATCTCTGAAGCCTCTGGAGAAGACCATGGCCCACACAGACAATCCGGCAACGCCATCCCTTCGCACCGCCCCAGCCCGTCGCCTGGCGGCCTGGCCTTGCGGTGCACCGGCCCTGCTGTTGGCGGGCATCTGCCTGCTGCCAGCCGCCCCCGCCCGGGCCCAGTGGACGGCACCCGACACCTCGCCCGCCATGTACCTGCAGTACGGAGCCGCCGAGCACGATGCCGACAGTTGGACCCTGGGCGCCACCCTGCCATGGCGCGACTGGCGGCGCGGCCTGTGGGGCGGTGTGCTCACCGGCTACTGGGATCTCTGGGCCGGCCGCTGGTCGGCGCCACTGGAAGGCAGCCGCCGCGGAACCTGGGTCATCGGCGTCAACCCCACGCTGCGCTGGCGCGGCCAGGGAGGACAGTCGCGGTGGTTCACCGAAGCGGGCGTCGGCCTGAGCTGGGCCTTGAACCGGCGCTATGTGACCGATGAAAAGGAATTCCCGACCCGCTACAACTTCGCCACCCACATCGGCATGGGCTATCTGTTCGGCAGCCAGGGCCAGCACGAGATCGCGCTGCGCCTGGAGCACCATTCCAACGCCGGCATCAAAAAGCCCAATCCCGGAGAAAACTTTCTGCAGCTGCGCTATGCACGGCACTTCTGAACGCTGATCGGCCCACCCGCCGCAACCACCGCATGCGGTGGTTTTTTTGCGCCCCAGGCACCTGTGGATAAACCTGGTGGTAAAAAATGCGTAAAAACCATGTTTTCCACAGACATGCATCCATCCTGAAAGTTGTTCCCAAACAGGGAGCACCAGCACCGCTGTTCCGATCACAGGCTTTCATTGAACACAAGTCATTGATTTTCAATGTATTTTCTCTGTTATCAACACTTAAGTGCATTGCTTACTACTATCACTAACTAAAAAATAAGAAAGATAGAGATAACAGCCAAGCCTGGTTTTTCACAGCCCGACGGCTCGTTTGGACAAAAAAATCACTGCGTGTGGTCACAAAAAAATGGCCACACATCGGCCATGCCGTGTGTTCATCCTCGATCCCAAGCCCCTGGCTAATCCTTGAATTTCCAGAAAACCTTTTAAATTCAATGATTTAGGCAGAAGAACAATGAATCCATGGATTCATGAAAAACTGTGGATAAATTGCCGTGAACTTTTTTGTTATCCACAGAAAAATGTGGAACAGGCCATCTATCCCCGTTGCAGGTACACCGGCAGCAGGGGTTTGTGAACAGCTTTATCAGAGTGAAAGCTTTTTGATTTTTATAAGAAAAAATATCTTATCCACAGAGATATCCATACTCTACTACTACGACTATTTTTTATAAGAGATTCAAAGAACAACCAAGGAACAGCTGCGCGACGGCAGGCAGGTCACCCAGAAAGCTTGGACGTGACAGGCGTTCAGGAATCGCTGGACGAGGGGACCGGCCGGATCCGTCGCTCGTCCAGTGAAATTGGCACGTCGTCCGTCAAAAAAATTCCGAAAACAACATGCCGTGCCCAGCCCCGTGATGGGGACAAGAACATGCGCAGAGCGCTGGGCGCATGATTTGTCCACATGATGTTCTGCACATCTGTGGGTAAATGGCCTGCCCCAGGGAGAGGTTCCGGCCAAGCCAGCAGGCATTCAAAAAAATTCAACACCCTGTCTGCAGAGATACCGGGATCTGTTTCAGAATCAGGAGCGGGATTTCGTTGTCCATCAAGGACATCACGAAAATTGATGCCCTGTCTCGAATGCATGCCCTGCCCTTGGCCGGGAAGGTATTCCGGGGTGGATCACGCCGCCTGTTGCAGGCCGACGGGCGGTGGCCCATGCTCTCGCGTCCCGGAAGGAATGCACTTTGGGCAGGAAAGAGGAATTCGCTGTGGACATCTGGGCACGCCAACCCTTTCATGGCCTGGTGCCCGCCATTCAGGCGCTGAGAGAGCCCATGAGGACCCGGCAAGGCCCGTGGGTATCCCCGGTGCAGCGGGGCTGTCCTGAGGCCTTGCAGGCCCCTGGAGGGGCTTTCATGGGGTGGGGCCAGGGCGATGCCTGCGATGCCCTGGCCCGCCCTCTGGATCCGGTCTTGAAGCCGGACCGCGGTTTTGCACAGTTGTGGGTAAATGTCCTGTGCAGAGATGCTCGGGAGGAGTCTCTTTGGCGCAGACGGGTTTTCAGGCCTTCATTGGGCAGGAGGGCACTGGTTTTCCACAGGGGGCGGCGACGGACTGGCCGTCAACGCGCCGTCTGGCGTTGCAGGCTGAAGGGCGGCAGGCCCTTGAGCAACTGCTGGCCATAGCTGGTGAGGACCAGGCGCTTGTCGTAGCAATAGACATGGGCACGGTCATCCTCGGTGCGGATGGCACGGCCCACCCACTGGGCCAGGCGGATGGCGGTGGCAGGCACCACCAGTTCGTTGAAGGGGTTGCGGCCGCTGCTGCGCAGCCATTCGGCGCGCGCTTCGCCCACGGGGTCGTCAGGCGGTGCGAAGGGCAGCTTGGTGATGAACAGCGATTCGCACAGTGCACCGGGAAGGTCCAGTCCTTCGCCGAAGGACTGCATGCCGAAGATGATGGAGGCTTCACCGGTTTCCACGGCATCGCGATGCCGCGCCAGCAGCAGCGAGCGCGGCAGGGCGGTCTGCACCAGCACCTGGGAGCGCATGGCCGTGGGCAGGGCGTCCACCGCCAGGCGCATTTGCTCGCGCGAGGTGAACAGCACCAGGGCCCCGGCCTGTACGCGCGACAGGTCGCCCAGCAGCGCATCCACCATTTCCTCGGTGAAGCGCGCCGCGTCCTTGGGGTCGGCGGCTGTTTCACGCGCTACCAGGGTGCCCTGGCGTGCATAGTCGAAGGGGCTGGGCACTTCCAGCGTGCTCACGGCCTGGTCGTCGTACAGGCCCGACTCGCGCAGGAAGAAGTCGAATTGTCCACAACTGGTCAGTGTGGCCGAAGTCAGCACCGCGCCGCGCACCTGGGACCACAGATGGTGGCGCAGGGTGGCCCCTGGCAGGATGGGGCTGGCATGGGCCTTGACCACGATATATTCTCCATCCGTCTCCAACGTGAACCATTTCGCATTGGGAACGCGGCTACTGTCGGCTTCTTCCACAGGTTGCTGCATCAGCAACTGGGCTGTGTCGTAGACCGATTCCAGCCGCGGCGCCAGTGCACCAACCTGTGCATAAACCGTGGATAGCCTGCGGGCTTCCTCCGGGCGGTTCTTGATTTCGGCGCGCAGGGTCTTGGAGACGGCACGCAGAGCGTCCAGAAATCCATTGGCATGGTGGGCGATGCGGCCCAGGGGTTCCAGCAGGGGCTCGGGCAGCATGCCGCGCGGTACGCGCACACGGGCCGGACCCCAGCGGTCCTTCTGCCCCTTGAGGGCGTCCGCGTACAGCTCCATCACCAGGCGAGCCAGCTCCTGGAGCTGTTGGCGCAACTGGCTGGCATGGGCCGGCACCTCGGCCAGTTCCTCGACTTCGATCAAGGCGTTCACACGCAGGGCGCGGCTGGCCAGCTTGTCGATCCAGCCCAGGCGGCTGAGGTCCATTTCTCCCGCGAACTGGTCCAGGGCCGTCGCTGGCAGATGGTGGGCCTCGTCGAGCACGAGCAGGCAATTGTCCAGGTCGGGCAGCAGGCGCGCGCCCAGGGAGGACAGCAGCAGATCGTGGTTGGCCACGATGACCTGGGCCGCCACCAGGTCCTTGCGGCGCTCGTAATAGACGCACTGGCTGAAGGCCGGGCAGTGCTTTCCGGTGCAGGAAGAGGATTCGGCCGCCACGGGGCTCCAGGCCTCGGCTTCGGGCGGGGTTTCCAGGGAGTCGCGGTCGCCGTCCCAGGCCTGGGTGGCCAGGGCATCGGCCATGCGCCGGTAGAACTGCATGCGCGCTTCCAGTTCCTGGGCCGGCCGCGCCGCACGGCTTTGGGCCTGCGTCTTTTCCTCGGCGAACAAATCGTCCATGTCCACATCGTCGTCCTGGGCCTCGCCGGTACTGGCCAGGCGCTCGAGCTTGAGCTTGCAGACGAACCGGCCCCGGCCCTTGGCCAGGGCGAATTTGAAGGGCTGCTCCAGCTGGCGGGCCAGGGCCGGCAAATCCTTGTTCACCAGCTGCTCCTGCAGGGCCACCGTGGCCGTGGAGATCAGCACGCGCGTGCCGCGCGACAGCGCCATGGAAATGGCCGGGATGCTGTAGGCCAGCGATTTTCCAACCCCGGTTCCTGCCTGCACCACGGCAATGGCACGGACCGGATCGGGGGCGTCCTCATCGATTTTTCCGAGCTGGGCCTGGCTGAAGGTTTCGGCGATCCGAGCCGCCATTTTTCGCTGGCCCTCGCGGCTGCGGAACCCTGGCATGGCCCCGACCACGGCATCGAAGGAATTCAGGGCCTGGTCAGCCCACTTTTTTTCTTGCATTTCAACGGTTTTTGGCTCTCCGGGCGTTGGGTGCCCGGAGATTTATAAGGATTCGTACAGGGATATGTAGCAAATAAGATGCGAAATCTTATGCAATACAGCGTACACAGCCCCTGTTTCGTATGCCGTACAGCCTACAAGCTGGCTGCTGTATGCAGGGCCCGGGGCATCAATCGCATGGGGCCGCAGGTGGTTATGTGTGAATTTATCCACCAGCTGTTCCTGATTTGTCCTCTGCCGACACCGGCTTGGAAGCCGGGCCCGGCTGCCGCCTTGTGCACAGGAATCCATCCGCAAGCGATAGGGCGCCTCCTGTGGAAATGCTGTTTGTCAGCTTGTGGATTTCATTGTTGATTGTGATGATTTGTGATTGATTTGCAATGGTTTTTTGTGGAAGTGCGATTTTTGGCGATCTGCAGTGCGAAGTCGGGTTGATCACGGCTGTGGATAAGTCTGCGTGTGCATATCTCCTGAGGCTTTTCATGGACTTGCACGGGCCTTATCCACAAATGGATGCATGGCTGGCGGAGGCGGCTGCGCGATGACCTGCCGCTGGCCACGGCCGGCCGTGGAAGGCGCGCCGCGAAGCCCGGGCCCTGGGTGGCGCGATCCACCGTGCCCTGCCCGGGCCGGCCGTTTGCTTACCAAACGGTAATAAATGCTTCACGCACGTCGATGGACCGGCTTCCTAGCATGCGTTCATCTCAGGAGAGAGGGCCGGCTGCCGCAGTCCCTGCGCTCCAGGCATGGATTGAAGGGGGCAAGATGATCAAGACTTTTGCGGGCCTGCATATGGCGGCCCGGATTCCGGCGGCGTCCCTGTGCGTCGCCCTTTCGGCAGCCTGCGTTCTGGCCGGCTGCGATGCGTCCAAGGCCTCGGCCCAGCCCGAGGCCTCCAGGCCGGCCCCCCGCCCCGAGGGCGTGGTCCAGGTCAAGCCCGAGTCCCTGAAGATGCTGAACATCGCCGTGGTGGCCGATCCCCAGGGTACACAAATGGCCTGGGCACCCGCGCGCGTGGCCTTTGCCGAAGACCGCGTGGCCACGGTGACCGTGCCCGTGGCCGCGCGCGTGGTTTCTGTGCGCGCCCATGTGGGCGACATCGTCAAGGCTGGCGATGAGCTGGCCACCCTGGTCAGCCCCGAGGCCTTGCGCGTGCGCTATGAGGTGGAGGCCGCACGCAGCGCCCATGATGTGGCAACTGTGGAAGTGCGCCGCCAGCAGACCATGGTGGACAAGGGCGTCGGCGTGGAAGTGGATCTGCGCGCGGCCCAGGCCAAGCTGCGCGAAAGCGCCCAGGAACTGTCGCGTGCCCAGGGCACGGCAGCCCTGCTGGGGCAGGGCGGCGGCGACCGCATCGTGCTGCGCGCGCCGCGTGCCGGTGTGGTGGCCGAGCGCAAGGCCGTGGTCGGCGCCTCGATCGAGGCCGGCGGCGAGCTCTTCCTGGTCGGTGACCAGGGCGCCATGAGCGTGGTGGCCGAGGTCTTCGAAAGCGATCTGCCCGGCATACGCCTGGGCAGTGCCGTGCAAGTCGACATTCCCCAACTGCCCAAGCCGCTGAGCGGCAAGGTGCGCCATCTGGGCGCCACGCTGGACAAGGAATCGCGCCGAGCGGCCGTCATCGTCCAGCTGGATGCCCAGGACCCCGTGCTGCGTTCGGGCATGCAGGCCCGCGTCGGCCTGCAGGTGTCCAACGAGCATGAGATGCTGATTCCCGTCACCGCCGTGCTCATCAAGGACGAGAGCCGCAGCATTGTCTTCGTGCAGACGGGCGAGCTGCAGTTCGAGGCACGCACCGTCATCCTGGGCCGTCCGGCCCGCGGCATGGTGCCCGTGGTGTCGGGCCTGAAGGCCGGCGAGAAGATCGTCGTGCGTGGTGGCCTGCTGCTGGATGGCGCGGCCAGCCAGTTGCTCTGAACGCGGCAGGAGACCCATCCATGCTGCGTTCCCTGATAGCGTTCGTGGTGCACCGGCGGCTTGTCGCCCTGTGCGCCACCCTGATCATCGCCATCTATGGCGTGTATTCGTACCTGCACACGGCCATCGAGGCCTATCCCGATGTGACCAATGTGCAGGTGGGCGTGATCGCCCAGGCCCCGGGGCTTGCGCCCGAGGAGGTCGAACGCCAGATCACCCAGCCGCTGGAGCGCGAGCTCAACGGCACGCCGGGCCTGGTGTCGCTGCGCTCCGAAAGCTACTTCGGCCTGGCCATGATCAACCTGGTCTTCAATGACCAGGCCAACAGCTTCCATGCGCGCGCCGAAGTCTCGCAGCGCCTGCCCCAGGCCGATCTGCCCGATGGCGTGACGCCCGAGATGGCGCCCGACTACACCCCGTTGGGCAAGATCTACTACTACCGTTTGAAGAGCGACCGTCACACGCTGGACCAGCTGCGCACCGAGCAGGAATGGCACATCGTGCGCGTGCTCAAGCAGGTGCAGGGCGTGGCCGATGTGGTGAGCATCGGTGGCTTTGTGAAGGAATACCACATCGAGGTGGACCCGGACCGGCTGTACCGCCTGGGCCTGTCGCTGGGCGATGTGACCGAGGCCCTGGAAAAGTCCAACCGCAACGTGGGTGGTGGCCTGATGCGCCGTGGCGAGCAGTCGCTGATCATTCGCGGCATCGGCCTGCTGCGCTCGCCGCAGGAGATCAAGGACGTGGTGGTCGAGATGCGCGGCGGCGCGCCGGTGACCATTGGCGATGTGGCCAACGTCAGCCAGTCCCACACACCGCGCCAAGGCTCGGTGGGCATGGACGACGAGAACGACGTGGTCCAGGGCATCGTGCTGCTCAAGCGCGGCGAAAACCCCTCTGTGGTGCTGGAGGGCATTCACGAGAAGGTGGTGCAGCTCAACGGCGGCCTGCTGCCCGAGGGCATGCACATGGAGGTCACCTATGACCGCGCCGACCTGGTGGGCCACACCCTGGCCACCGTGCAGCACAACCTGCTGTTTGGCGCCTGCCTGATCATTGCCGTGCTGTGGCTGGT
>JAIRVR010000038.1 GCA_031253795.1 Burkholderiaceae bacterium | reverse complement strand
CTGGCCGACAAGCTGGGAGCCGCCATCGGTGCCAGCCGCGCGGCGGTGGACGCAGGCTATGCGCCCAACGACCTGCAGGTGGGCCAGACGGGCAAGATCGTGGCGCCGCAGCTGTACATCGCGCTGGGCATCTCGGGAGCGATCCAGCATCTGGCCGGCATGAAGGATTCGAAGGTGATCGTGGCGATCAACAAGGATCCGGAAGCGCCGATCTTCTCGGTGGCCGATTACGGCCTGGAGGCCGACCTGTTCCAGGCCGTGCCGGAACTGGTGCAGTCGCTGTAAGCACATTGCACCGAGGCACCGCGCAGGGAGGCGGTGCCACCGGCCCGGACCTGGTGTCCGGGCCATCGCCAGAGCGGCACACAAGGCATGTGCCCCGGCTCCACCTGGTTCAGAGATTCAGGAGACAGACATGCAGATTTCCCTCGGCCGCCGCGGCTTCGCGCTCGCGGCCGCAGCTTTTGTGGCCGCCACGGGCGCCAGCGCACCCGCCTGGGCCCAGGCCACCGACTTTCCCACGCGGCCGATCACGCTGATCGTGCCGTTCCCGGCCGGCGGCTCCACCGACCGCCACATGCGCACCCTGGCCGACATCGCAGGCAAGCAGCTGGGTCAGGCCATCATCGTGGAGAACAAGCCTGGCGCCGGTGGCACCCTGGGCCCGGGCAATATGGCGCGCACGGCCAAACCCGATGGCTACACCATCACCCAGTTCCCCATGTCCATGCTGCGCATGGCGCACATGCAGAAGACGGCGTGGAACCCGGTCACGGACTTCACCTACATCATCGGCGTCTCGGGCTATACCTTCGGCTTCACGGTGCGCTCGGACTCGCCCTACAAGAGCTTCAACGAATACATCGCCGCCGCGCGCAAGAGCCCGGGCAAGATCGAATACGGCTCCACCGGCATCGGCTCCTCGCCCCATCTGCTGATGGAGGAACTGGCCGAGAACGCCAAGGTCACGCTCAACCATGTGCCCTTCAAGGGCAATGCCGACCTGCAGCAGGCCCTGCTGGGTGGCCATGTGGCCGCGCAAAGCGATGCCTCGGGCTGGGACACCTATGTGGACGGCGGCCAGATGCGCCTGCTCATGACCTTCGGCGAAAAGCGCACCCAGCGCTGGCCCGAAGTGCCCACGGCCAAGGAGCTGGGCTATGGCGTGGTCTCCACCTCGCCCTACGGCCTGGCCGGACCCAAGGGCATGGACCCGGCCGTGGTGCGCAAGCTGCACGACGCCTTCAAGAAGGCCATGGACGACCCGCGCCACATCGAGGTGCTCAAGCAGCTCAACCAGGACGCCTGGTACCGCTCGGGTGCCGACTATGCGCAGTGGGTGCGCGAAGCCTATGCCAAGGACAAGGTCCTGATCGAGCGCCTGGGCCTGGCCGCCAAATAGGTCTGTTCTCCTATGCGCCCGCAGGGCCGTGGGGCCCGCAGGCGCAGTCCTCTCGAGATTCGTGAATTCCTGAAACGGAGCCCCTCATGACGGTTTCCCTGCCTTCGCCCGATGCACCCTTCACCACGCTGGCCGAGCTGATCCGTGCCCATGCGCGCCAGCAGCCCGGCCAAGCCGCGCTGCGCGACGACCAGCAGGTCCTGGGCTATGGCCAGCTCGACCTGCTCATGGACCGCGTGGCCGCCGCCCTGCAGCGCGACGGCGTGCAGCCCGGCCAGGCCATCGCCATCTGCGCCTTGAACTCGGTGCGCTATGCCGCGCTGTTCCTCGGAGCCCTGCGCGCGGGCGTGGTGGTCGCGCCGCTGGCGCCCTCGTCCACGGCCGACAGCCTGGCATCGATGCTGCGCGACGCCCAGGCGCGCCACCTGTTCCTGGACAAGGCGGCCCAGGACCTGGTGCCCGCCGACGCCGGCCTGCAATGCATCTCGCTGGACGGCGTGGCGCCGGGCGGCGACTTCGAGGACTGGCTGGCTCCCGAGGGCGCGCAGCCCGCGCCCGTGAACGTCGGGCCTGCCGCGCCCTTCAACATCATCTATTCCTCGGGCACCACGGGAACGCCCAAGGGCATCGTGCAGTCGCACGGCATGCGCTGGGCACACATCAATCGGGGCAGCGTCTATGGCTATGGCCCCGAGGGCACGACGCTGCTGGCCACGCCCCTGTACTCCAATACCACCCTGGTGGTGTTCTTTCCCACGCTGGGCAGCGGGGGCTGCGTGGTGCTGATGGCCAAGTTCGACGCGGCCCGCTACCTGCAGCTGGCCCAGCAGCACCGAGCCACCCACACCATGCTGGTGCCCGTGCAGTACCAGCGCATCATGGCTCTGCCCCAGTTCGGCGAGCATGATCTGTCGAGCTTTCACGCCAAGTTCTGCACCAGCGCGCCCTTCCGCGCCGAACTCAAGGCCGATGTGGTGGCGCGCTGGCCCGGCAGCCTCACCGAGTTCTACGGCATGACCGAAGGGGGGGGCACCTGCATCCTGGAAGCCCACCTGCACCCCGACAAGCTGCACACCGTGGGCAGGCCCGCCGAAGGCCACGACATCCGCCTCATCGACGAGGACGGCCGCGAGGTCGGTCCCGGCCAGGACGGCGAGGTCGTGGGCCACTCGGCCAGCATGATGACCGGCTACCACGGCCAGCCTGCGAAAACGCGCGAGGCCGAATGGTTCGACCCCGCGGGCAAGCGCTTCATCCGCACCGGTGACGTGGGCCGCTTCGATGCCGACGGATTTCTCACCCTGTTCGACCGCCGCAAGGACATGATCATCAGCGGTGGCTTCAACATCTACCCCAGCGACCTGGAGACCCAGCTGCGCGCCCATCCGGCCGTGGAAGACGTGGCCGTGGTCGGCGTGGCTTCCGAGCAATGGGGCGAGACCCCCGTGGCCTACGTGGTGTCGCGCACGGGGCAGCCTGCCCTGCCCGAAGAGATCATGGGCTGGTACAACCGGCAGGCCGGCAAGACCCAGCGCCTGGCCGACCTGCGCTTCATCGCCGAGCTTCCGCGCAGCGCCATCGGCAAGGTGCTCAAGCGTGAACTGCGCGAACAGTATGCGGCAGGGCGCTGAGCCGGTGGCCGCGCCTTTCCATGAGATACACCACGAGGTACACCCCATGAGCAACGACACCACGATGTCCGACGTCCGCCGCCAGGTGACGGCCGAAGAATGGCAGACCCGCGTCGAGCTGGCCGCCGCCTACCGGCTGGTCGCCCACTTCGGCTGGGACGACCTGATCTTCACCCACATCTCGGCGCGCGTGCCGGGTCAGCCCGACCAGTTCCTGATCAACCCCTACGGCATGCTGTTCGACGAGATCACGGCATCCAGCCTGGTCAAGGTCGACCACGAGGGCCGGCCGCTGATGGAGACGGAATACGACGTCAACCCGGCCGGTTTCGTGATCCACAGCGCCATCCACGACGGCCGCCCCGAGGTGCAGTGCGTGCTGCACACGCACACGCGCTACGGCGTGGCCGTCTCGGCGCAGAAGGAAGGGCTGCTGCCCATCTCGCAGCAGTCCATCTTCCCGCTGGCACGCCTGGCGTATCACGACTACGAGGGCGTGGCCCTGCGCGACGACGAGAAGCCGCGCCTGGTCGATGACCTGGGCGCCAGCAACTTCCTCATCCTGCGCAACCACGGCCTGCTGACCTGCGGCCGCAACGTGGCCGAGGCCGT
>JAIRVR010000057.1 GCA_031253795.1 Burkholderiaceae bacterium | reverse complement strand
TTGCGGATCTCGTTGAGCGCCTTGGCGATGTCCTTGATGATGGAAGGCTGTATGCCCTCGGTGGGCTCGTCCAGCAGCAGCACCTTGGGGTCGGTGACCAGGGCGCGCGCAATGGCCAGCTGCTGCTGCTGCCCGCCCGAGAGGTTGCCGCCCTTGCGCCGGCGCATGTCCCAGAGCACGGGAAACAGGGCGTAGATATCGTCGGGCACCTGGCGCGTCTTCGCGTTCTCCAGGCCGGTCTGGATGTTTTCCTCCACGGTCAGCGTGGGAAAGATCATGCGGCCCTGGGGCACGTAGGCGATGCCCTTGGCCACGCGCCGGAAGCTCTCGTCGCGGGTCACGTCCTGGCCGGCCACGGTGATCTGGCCGCTCTTGGCGGGCATCACGCCCATCAGGCTCTTGAACAGCGTGGTCTTGCCCATTCCGTTGCGCCCCATGATGGCCACGGTTTCGTTTTCGCGGCCTTCGAAGGAGATGCCGTGCAGCGCCTCGCTCTGGCCATAGGCCACGTACAGATCCTTGACTTGCAGCATGTGAATTCCTTGTGCGTGCCTCAATGGCCGAGGTAGACGTCGATGACCTTGGGATCGGCCTGCACCTTGTCCATGGGCCCCTCGGCGAGGATTTTTCCCTGGTGCATGACGGTGACCTTGTGGGCGATGCGTGCGACGAATTCCATGTCGTGCTCGATCACGATCACCGAGCGGTTCTTGCAGATGCGCTGCAGCAGCTCGGCCGTCAGTTCGCGCTCGCGCGCGCTCATGCCGGCGATGGGCTCGTCGAGCATCAGCAGCTCCGGCTCCTGCATGAGCAGCATGCCGATCTCCAGCCACTGCTTCTGGCCATGGCTGAGCAGGCCGGCCTCGGTGTCCAGCCGGTCGCCCAGGCCGATGTCGGTGGCCACGGCCTGCACGCGATCGCGCACCGCATCCGTGCACTTGAAGGCCAGGGCGCCGAAGACCGAGCGTCCCTCGGGGTAGGAGACCTCGAGGTTCTGGAACACCGAGAGGTTCTCGTAGATGGACGGGGTCTGGAACTTGCGGCCTATGCCCAGGCGCACGCGCTGGTACTCGGCCATGCGCGTCAGCTCCTCGTTCTTGAACTTGATGCTGCCGCCCGTGGCGCGCGTCTTGCCGCAGATCAGGTCCAGCAGCGTGGTCTTGCCCGCGCCGTTGGGGCCGATGATGACGCGCAGCTCGTCGCGGTCGATGTACAGGTTCAGCGCGTCGATGGCCTTGAATCCGTCGAACGAGACCGTGAGGTCTTCCACGGCCAGCGTGAAGTCGGTATTGCTCATGATGTGCTCCAGCGGTGGATTCAGGCGCCCTGGCGGCCCATGCCTTCGGACAGGGTGGACGAGGGCTTGGTGGCGGCGGAGGATGCTGCGGCAGCCGGAGCTGCGGCAGCCGATGCTGCGGCAGCGGGGGCCCCGGCCGTCACGGCGGGCTGGGCGCCCTTGCGGCGGCTTTTCCACCACGGCACGATGCGGCTTTCCCACAGGCCGGCCAGCCCCATGGGGAAGGCCATGGTCACGCCGATGAACAGGCCGGCCATGAGGAACAGCCACAGGTCGGGAAAGCTCTCCGAGAAATAGGTCTTGCCGGCATTGACCAGCAAGGTGCCGTAGACGGCGCCCACCAGGCTCATGCGTCCGCCCACGGCGGCGTAGATGACCATTTCGATGGAGGGCACGATGCCCACGAAGCTGGGCGACATGAAGCCCACCTGCAGCGTGAACAGGGCGCCGCCTATGCCCGACAGCGCGGCCGCCAGGCAGAACACGAAGACCTTGAAGTTGGCCACGTCATAGCCCGAAAAGCGCACGCGGTCCTCCTTGTCGCGCATGGCCAGCAGCAGGGTGCCCACCTTGCCCGTCTGTATCCAGCGGCACAGCACGATGGCGCCGATCAGCAGGGCCACGCACACGTAGTAGAGGATGTACTTGGCACTGTCGGTACGCGTGTCCCAGCCCCACAGGGTCTTGAGGTCGGTCATGCCGTTGACGCCGCCCGTATAGCCCTGCTGGCCGATGATGAGCACGGTGAGGATCAGCGCCACGGCCTGCGTGATGATGGCGAAGTACACCCCGCCCACGCGGCGCTTGAACATGGCGTAGCTCACCACCCAGGCCAGCAGCGTGGGCACGGCGATGACGGCGGCCAGCGAGAACGGCAGGCTCTTGAACGGGATCCAGAAAGAGGGCAGTTCGGTCAGCTGGTTCCAGTCCATGAAGTCGGGAATGCCGGGCGTGGACTGGATCTTGGTGCTGATGGGATCGGAGGCTTCCAGCTTGAGGAACATGGCCATGGCATAGCCGCCCAGGCCGAAGAACACGCCCTGGCCCAGGCTGAGCACGCCGCCGTAGCCCCAGACCATGACCAGGCCGATGGCCACGAAGGCATAGGTCAGGTACTTGCCGACCAGGTTGAGGCGGAAGATGTCCAGCGCCAGGGGCAGCACCACCGCCAGCAGGACGGTGAGCAGCACCAGGCTGGCGAGCTGGTATCGCTGTATCCAGGCTTTGAGGGCTTGCATGGGAAAACTCCGGTGAACTGGGAAACTCTCGGGCGCAACGGGATCAGCGCCGGACCTTGGAGGCGAACAGGCCCTGGGGGCGCAGCATCAGGATGAAGACGATGAGCGACAGCGTGATCACCTTGGCCATGGAGCCGGCCATGAAGAACTCGGTGATGGACTGCGTCTGGGCGATGCCGAAGGCCGAGACCACGGTGCCCAGCAGGCTGGCCGCGCCACCGAAGGTGACGACCAGGAAGGCATCCACGATGTACAGGGAGCCCGAGGTCGGCCCCGTCGAGCCGATGGTGGTGAAGGCCGCGCCGGCCACGCCGGCAATGCCGCAGCCGATGGCAAAGGTCAGGCGGTCCGTCTTCTTGGTGTCGATGCCGATGGCGTTGGCCATGACGCGGTTGCTCACCGTGGCACGCACGCGCAGGCCCCAGCGGCTCTTGTGCAGGGCGATCAGCACGCCGGCCGTGACGATGAGGGTCAGCGCCAGCACGAACAGGCCGTTGATGGGAATGTCCAGGCCCTCGGCCGGCGCCCAGGAACCCATCAGCCAGTCCGGCAGCGTGGGGCTGACTTCCTTGGGGCCGATGAAGGTGCGAAAGCACTGCTGCAGCGCCAGGCTCACGCCCCAGGTGGCCAGCAGGGTGTCCAGCGGGCGCTTGTACAGATGGCGTATCAGCCCCCACTCCACCAGCCAGCCCGCGGCAAAGGCGAACATGAAGGCCGCCAGGATGGCCAGCGGAAAGTAATAGGGCATGAAGTCAGGCGCGTGCTGCGCCGTGAGCGTCGAGCCCAGGTAGATGGTGTAGGCGCCGATGGTCATGAACTCGCCATGCGCCATGTTGATCACGCCCATCTGGCCAAAAATGATGGCCAGGCCCAGGCCCATGAGCAGCAGCACGGCGAACAGGCTCAGCCCCGCGAAGCCCTGCATCAGGCCGATATTCATCATGTCGGAAAAACTCATGGTGCAGCTCCTGCGCGCAAGCCAATCGGGGAAAACCATCGATGCAACGAACCGGCCCTGCCTGAAACCGGCAGAGCCCGACGCGGGAGACACCGAGGATGTCGTCCCCCTCCCTCGCGAAGCGAGAAGAGAGGGGGAAGCGGCGTCAGCCGCTCAGGGGGTGCCTTACTGGTAACCCTTGGGAAACGGATCGGGCTTGATCAGTTCAGGCGACTCCGAGACGACCTTGAAGGTGCCGTCGGGCTGGCCGACGGCAATGCGCGACTTGCTCCAGAGGTGGTGGTTGGCGTCCACCTTCACATAACCTTCGGGTGCGGTCTTGAGCTCCAGGCCCGGCGATGCGGCCACCACCTTGTCCACATCGAAGCTCTTGGCCTTTTCCACGGCGGCCTTCCACAGCCAGGGGCCCAGGTAGCCGGCCTGGGTCACATCGCCGATGACGGCGTTGGGACCGTACTTGGCCTTGAAGGCGGCCACGAATTTCTTGTTGTTCTCGTTGTCCAGCGTCTGGAAATACTTCATCGAGGAGTAAAAGCCCGTGAAGTTCTCTCCGCCCACACCCGTCATTTCGTCCTCGGTGACCGACAGCGTGACCAGCAATTGCGTGTCACCCGTGATGCCGGCCGCCTTGAGGGCCTTGTAGAAGGCCACGTTGGAGCCGCCCACCACGGCCACGAAGATGCAGTCGGGCTTTTGCAGCTTGATCTTGTTTACCAGGGAGCCGAAGTTGGTGCTGCCCAGCGGGTAGTACTCCTCGCCGACGACCTTGCCCTTCTGGAAGTTCTCGATGTGCTTGCGCGCGATCTTCATCGACGTGCGCGGCCAGATGTAGTCCGAGCCGATCAGGAAGAAGGTCTTGGCCTTTTTCTCGGCCTTGGCCCAGTCCAGGCTGTAGAGGATCTGCTGCGTGGCTTCCTGGCCTGTGTAGATCACGTTCTTGGACTGCTCCAGGCCTTCGTAGAAGGTGGGGTAGTACAGCAGGCCGTTTTCCTTTTCGAAGACCGGCAGCACGGCCTTGCGCGAGGCACTGGTCCAGCAGCCGAAAACGGCGGCGCAGCGGTCGTTGATCAGCAGCTTCTTGGACTTCTCGGCGAAGGTGGGCCAGTCGGAGGCGCCGTCTTCCTTGATCACGCGGATCTTGCGGCCCAGCACGCCGCCCGCGGCGTTGATCTGGTCGATGGCCAGCTGTTCGGCCTGGATGGAACCCGTCTCGGAAATCGCCATGGTGCCCGTGGCCGAGTGCAGCTGACCCACCACGACCTCGGTGTCGGTCACGGCCAGCTTGGTGGTGTTGACCTGGGCCGTGGACTGGGCGAAGGACCAGGCCGGCAGGCCGGCCATGGAAGCGGCGCCTAGCGCCTGCAGGACACGGCGGCGGCCCAGCTCGGCGGGAACGGAACCGGGCGCGCGGGGTTCGGAGGGGTGGCTCATGGTGACTCTCCTGTCAGGATCGGGTTGGATGGTCTGGGGGACAACGGTTACGGCTTGTTTCCGCCCTGGTTCCAAGATTAGGAACAACCCTTGAAACCGCCCATACGTCAATTGACGTAGCCCGGCCTGCGCGCCATCCTTGCCCGCCACCGGTCCCGCGCGATCCGCGCCGGCATTGGCCCAGCACGTTTCTTGCTATATCCGGTCATGCCCTCCTCCAGCCCACCCCATGCCCAGCCCGCGCCGCAGACCATCTTCCGGTTCCGGCGCGAATACAACGCCTGGGTGGCCGACGAATCCATGGAGGACTACGCCCTGCGCTACACGCCGCGCGGCTTTCGCCGCTGGAGCGAGCTGCGCGTGGCCAACACGGCCTTCGGCTCCCTGTCCTTCCTGGCGCTGGAGGCCATCGGCGGGGCGATTGCGCTGAACTACGGCTTTGCCAACGCCATGTGGGCCATCCTGGCCGTGGGCCTGGTGATCTTTCTGACCGGCCTGCCCATCGCCGTCTGCGCGGCGCGCTACGGACTGGACATGGACCTGCTCACGCGCGGAGCGGGCTTCGGCTACCTGGGCTCGACCATCACGTCGCTGATCTACGCGGTGTTCACCTTCATCCTCTTCGCGCTGGAGGCGGCCATCATGGCCCTGGCCCTGCAGCTGGTGGTGGACTGGCCGCTGGAGTGGTGTTACGTGCTGTCCTCGCTGATCATCATTCCGCTGGCCATGCGCGGCATCACCCTGATCTCGCGCCTGCAGGCATGGACCCAGCCGCTGTGGCTGTTCCTGCTGGTGCTGCCCTTTGTCTTCATCGCCCTGGCCCAGCCCCAGCTGTACCGCGATTTCGCGGGGCTGTCGGGCCTGCGCTCGGGCAGCAACGGCTTCGATCCGCTGATGTTCGGCGCGGCCGCGGCCGTGATCTTCGCCCTGGCCGTGCAGATCGGCGAGCAGGTGGACTTTCTGCGCTTTCTGCCGCCGCGCACGCGGGCCAACCGCCTGCGCTGGTGGGGCGCCGTGCTGGTGGCCGGGCCGGGCTGGATAGTCATGGGCATGCTCAAGATGGCCGGCGGCGCCTTCCTGGCATTCGCCGCCATGCAGCTGGAGGCCGTGGACGCCACGCGCGCGGCCGAACCCACCCAGATGTTCCTGGCGGGCTTTCGCCAGGTGCTGCAGGCCCTGGGCCTGCCGGGCCTGGCCGTGGCCGTGACCGTGGTCTTCGTGGTGGTCTCGCAGATCAAGATCAACCTGACCAATGCCTATGCGGGCTCCCTGGCCTGGTCGAACTTCTTCGCGCGCATCACGCGCAGCCACCCGGGCCGCGTGGTCTGGCTGGTGTTCAACGTGGTCATCGCCACCCTGCTGATGAGCCTGGGCGTGTTCGGCGCGCTCGAGAAGGTGCTCACGGTCTACAGCAATGTGGCCATCGCCTGGGTGGGCGCCCTGGTGGCCGACCTGGTCATCAACAAGCCCCTGGGACTGAGCCCGCCCGGCATCGAGTTTCGCCGCGCCCACCTCTACGACCTCAACCCCGTGGGCCTGGGCTCCATGCTGATGGCAGCCATCGTGGCCTGCTGCGCCTACGCTGGCCTGCTGGGCGAGGTGGCAGCCGCCTTCTCGCCCTTCATCGCCCTGGGCCTGTCCATGGCACTGGCCCCGCTGCTGGCCTGGCTGACCCGGGGACGCTACTACATCGCCCGCCCCGCCCAGGCCCACTGGCGGCCCGGCGAGATGGTGCAGTGCACCGTGTGCCAGAACCGCTTCGAGTCCGAGGACATGGCGCGCTGCCCGGCCTATGGCGCACCCATCTGCTCGCTGTGCTGCACGCTGGAATCGCGCTGCCACGACCGCTGCAAGACGGGATCGCGCGCCGGCGACCAGCTGCGCGCCCTGGCCTCGGCCATGCTGCCCCCACGCTGGGCCACCAAGGTCAATTTCCGCATCGGCCAGTACCTGGTGGTCATGCTGTCCCTGTGCGCCGTGATGGCCTTCATGGTGGGCGTGGTCTACATGCAGGAGAGCCTGCATGCCGGCCAGGGCGCGGCCCTGCGCCTGCCCTTTCTCAAGGTCTTCGCCCTGCTGGCCCTGCTGTGCGCCGTGGCCGCCTGGTGGGTGGTGCTGAGCACGGACAGCCGCCGCATGGCCCAGGACGAATCCGAGCGCCAGACCCAGCTGCTGCTGCAGGAAATCGCGGCCCACAAGCGCACCGACGCCGAGCTGCAGGCCGCCAAGGACCAGGCCGAACAGGCCAGCCAGGCCAAGACGCGCTACGTGGCCGGCATGACGCACGAGCTGCGCTCGCCGCTCAACAGCATCCTCGGCTACACCCAGATCCTGCTCAAGCACCCCGGCGTGGATGGCGCCGTGCGCGAAACCCTGTCCACCATGCAGCACAGCGGCCAGCACCTGCGCGCCCTCATCGACGACTCGCTGGAGCTGGCCAGCATCGAGGCCGGCCGGCTGCGGCTGGACCTCGCTCCCCTGCCCCTGCCTGCGCTCATCGAGAGCATCGAGGCCATGATGAGGCCCCAGGCCCAGGCCAAGGGCCTGCAGTTCTCGGTCGAGACGCTGGGCACCATGCCGCGCTGGGTGCGCGCCGACGCCAAGCGGCTGCGGCAGATCCTCATCAACCTGCTGTCCAATGCCGTGCGCTTCACCCAGCAGGGCGAGGTGAGACTGCGCATGGATTTCCGGCCCCATGTCTCGCGCATCGAGGTGGTGGACACGGGCATAGGCATCGAGCCCCAGGACATGGAGCGCATCTTCGTGCCCTTCGAGCGCGGCGCCGCCGGGCGGCGCGTCAGCGAAACCGGCACCGGCCTGGGCCTGACCATCACCCATTTGCTGACCGAGCTCATGGGCGGCCAGCTCACGCTCAGCAGCACGCCGGGCCAGGGCAGCTGCTTCACCGTGCGCCTGTACCTGCCCGACATGGTGCCCGACCCCGCCTGGACGGTGCCCGACGCGGCCGCATCGCTGCACAGCGTCATCGGCTATCTGGCGCCGCGCCGGCGCCTGCTGGTGGTCGACGACCAGCCGCTGCAGCGCCAGCTCCTGGCCGGCCTGCTGCTGCCGCTGGGATTCGAGATCCGCGAGGCCGCCAGCGGCCGCGAATGCCTGGAGATCGTCGGACAAAGCCCGCCCGACCTGGTGCTGCTGGACATCAGCATGGACGATCTCGACGGCTGGCAGACCGCGGCCCTGCTGCGCGCGCGCTGGAGTGCCGCCCAGCTGCCCATCGTCTTCGTCTCGGCCAATCTGTTCGACAACGAGCCGCCGCGCCTGGCGGACGCCCGGTGCCAGGGCTTTGTGGCCAAGCCCGTGATCGAATCCGAGCTGCTGCAGACCCTGGAGCGCGTGCTGCAGCTCGAATGGGTGCGCGACAACCGCCCGGCCGCCCTGCCGGCGCCCGCCCCGGCCGCACCCCAGGCCGCCGCCGCGGCACTGCCGTCCGGGCTGCGCGAAGACCTGGTGCGGCTGGCACGCTCGGGCCAGGCCACGGCCTTGCGCGAGCGGCTGCGCCAGGCCCGACAGCAGGCGCCGGGCCACGAAGGCCTGATAGACCGCCTGCAGGCCTGCGCCGACCGCTTCGACTTCGATGCGCTGGTGCGCCTGCTGCCGCAGCACGACGAGGAAGACGCCGATGCCGGCGCCGATGAATGAGCAACCAGGAAGACAAGCCATGACGACCGCAAACGATGCCCACGTGATCCTCGTGGTGGACGACGCGCTGGACAGCCTGCGCATGCTGTGCGAGGCCCTGGCCGCCGAAGGCTATGTGGTGCTGGCCGCCCGCGACGCCGAGGAGGCCTTGCAGCGCTTCGGACTGACCGTGCCCGACGGCGTGCTGCTGGACGCCGTCATGCCCGGCATGGACGGCTTTGCGCTGTGCCGGCGCATCAAGGCCACGCCGGCCTGGGCCCATGTGCCCGTGGTCTTCATGACGGGGCTTTCCGACACCGAGCAAATCATCCAGGGATTTGCCAGCGGCGGCGTGGACTACGTGGTCAAGCCGCTGCGCATTCCCGAGGTCCTGGCCCGCCTGGCCACCCATGTGCGCAACGCGCGGGCCACGCGCCAGGCCCAGGAAGCGGTGGACGTGGCGGGACTGGGCGTGGTGGTGCTCGACGGCCAGGACCGCGTGGCCTGGCGCTCGCCCCAGGCCTCACGCTGGCTGGAGGAGGCCTTTCCCCAGGCCTCGGCAGGTGGCTGGCTGGCCCAGGCGCGCCAGGACGGTCAGCAGGCCTTGCTGCTGACCGATGGCCGCCAGCTGCTGGCACGCCACATGGGCGCCAGCGGCCTGGGCGAATCCATGCTGCTGCTCAGCCATGCGGCACCCCAGGCAGCGGCCTCGCGGCGGCTGGAAGAGGTGGCGCTGACACCGCGCGAAACCGAGGTGCTGTCCTGGCTGAGCAAGGGCAAGACCAACCGGGACATCGCCGACATCCTGGGCATGAGCCCGCGCACGGTGAACAAGCACCTGGAGCACATTTTCGAGAAGCTCGGGGTGGAGACGCGCACGGCCGCGGCGGCCGTGGCGGGCCAGCTGCTTCAGGCCGGCTCGCCCTGAACACGGACCGCGGCGGTCGAGGCCGATGCCGGCAGGCCGAACACATGGTCGAAGCACCAGTTGAAGACATAGGTGTAGACCAGGAAGAACACCAGCAGGCCGGCCTCCATCACGGTGGCCTCCCACAGGGACACGCCGAACCACCAGGCCATCAGCGGGATCAGCACCAGGGCCAGGCCGCCCTCGAAGCACAGCGCGTGGACCACGCGGCGCAGAACCGAGCGGCCCTTGACGCTCTGGCGCGCCTCCCACTGCTCGAACAGCCAGTTGAAGCTCAGGTTCCAGACGATGGCCAGCGTGGACGCGGCCACGGCCATGCCGCCCGAATGCCCGGCGTTCTGCCCCAGGGCCATGAACAGCAGGCTGGAGGCCACGATGGCGATCAGCTCATACAAGGTCACGAAGACCACTCTGCGCTGGGGGCCCTGCAGGCCCTTTTTTGTGGTTTGCAAAGTCATGGGGCCGCAGTTTATGTGTTGATAATTGAATGTTGAAGTCAGATTCTTTCAGTAAAACTGATAAATCAAGCCCGCCATGCCCTTTCCCGCCGAACAAGTGCCCCTGTTTCTCGCCGTGCTGGACACGGGCTCGTTTTCCGCGGCCGCGCGCCGGCTCGGGCGCGTGCCATCGGCCGTGAGCATGGCCATCGCCCAGCTGGAGGCCGAGCTGGACCTGCAGCTGTTCGACCGCAGCGGCCGCGAACCCCGCCCCACGGCGGCGGCGCGCGCGCTGGAGCCCCAGGCGCGGCTGCTGGCCGAGCAACTGCAGCAGCTCAACCGCCAGGCCATGGCCTTGCACCAGGGGCTGGAAGAGCGGCTGACCCTGGTGATCGCGCCCGAGCTGCTGTCCACCCCCTGGGCCACGGCCTTGGCCCCCCTGGTGCAGGAGTTTCCGGGCCTGGAAGTGGAGGTGCTGGTCGCCGCCCAGGTGGACGCGCTCAAGGAGCTGCACTCGGGCCGCGCCCAGCTGGCCCTGGTGTTCGAACGCCCGGCCATGGACGGGCGCGAGGAGTTCCGTGAAATGGGCCAGGAAACCATGGTGGCTGTCATGTCCACACAACACCCGCTCGCCGTGGCGCAGCAGGGCAACGAAGCGGCGCGCATCGACCTGGGCCAGTTGGCGCGCACCCGCCAGATCCTTCTGGCCAGCCGCGACCTCACGCACACGGACGAGCGCTTCGTCTTCTCGCACCAGCTGTGGCGCACCGACAGCCACCTGGCCGCCCTGTCCCTGATTTCAGCCGGCCTGGGCTGGGGCTGGCTGCCCCACAGCCTGGTCGAGCCCCTGCTGCAGACGGGCGCGCTGCTGCGCATTCCCCTGGCCAACCTCAGCAATGGCACGTTGCGCTGGGTGGACTGGGTCTGGTCCAAGGAAAGGCCTCTGGGCGTGGCCGCGCGCCGCTTCGTCGATCAGCTAATGGCACCGCCCGCACCCCGCTGAGCCGTGGCTGGCCAAGCCAGACACCCTCACGCGGTCATGGCTTGCCGCCGTCATGCAGGCCTGAGATAGTGGCACCGGCATCCCCCATTGGCCCCGAGCAGGAACCGACCACCCATGGCTTTGAATCACCACCACTACCAGGCGCTGGGCGCACTGGGCACCCTGGCTCTTGCCCTTGGCCTCGCTGGCTGTGGAGGAGGCAGCGGCGGCGGAGGCACCAGCCCTGGCGACAGCGTCGCCACTCAGCTGACACCCGCCTGCACAGGCACCAACTGCGGCGCGGCCAGTGCCTCCACCTATGCGGGACAGGGCATAGGCGTATGGAGCTATGCCAACGGCTCGCCCGCCGAACAGACCATCAACGTGGGCCTGAGCGGCCTGGGCAGCAAGCCCGTGACCCTCGTCTATACCAACACCTCCAGCAGCGCCGTGACCCTGCCGGGCCTGACGCTGACGGCGGCGTCGGGCACCGCGCCCAGCCAGAGTGTCCAGCCCGCCGACCAGCCCACGCCCGAGGCCAACCAGATCCCCGAACGCGTGCGCGATTTCAAGCCCCGGCTGTCGCCGGCGGACATGCAGCAAGCCACGGCGCCGGCCCGGGCCATACAGGCGAGCGCTTCCGCCGTGGGTGACCAGCGCAACTGGTTCATCGACGCGGGCAGCGCCAGCATTCAGACGCGCAGCGCCACGCTGCGCCGCCAGACCACGGTGACCACGCCCACGGGCACACGCACCGTCAACCTCTGGCTGGAGGATGGTGAATACGGCGCTGCCAAGGTCAGCGATGCCCTCATGGACAACTTCCTGGCGCGCTTTGCCAGCGGGCCGAATTCGGCATACAGCCTGGTCACGGGCCTGGCCGGCCAGCCCTGGGGTCCGCAGCCCTACAGCAACCTCATCGACGCCGATCAGCCGCTGGACATCGTGCTGGTGAACTTCGTGCCCGACAGCCGGCCCTATGGCCTGCTGGGCTACTTCTGGTCGCTGAACAACTACAAGGTCCAGCCCAACGATGCCCAGTACCGGTACAGCAATGCCTCGCTGTCCTTCTACATGGACACGGAAACCCTTTACCTGGCCGGCGATGCCGGTGTCACCACCCAGACCAGCACCCTGGCCCATGAATTCCTGCACATGGTCAACTTCTACCAGCGCGGTGCGCTCAAGGGCACGGACTACATGTTCGACACCTTCCTGGAGGAGATGACGGCCCTGATGTCCGAGGACATCCTCGCCGATCGCCTGACGCCCGGCACCAACCCCATGCGCGATACGCGCATCCGCCAGTGGATGGCCCAGCCCGGCTTCAACTGCGACCTGGCCAGCTGGCAGGCCAGCACCACCTCCCCCTGCTTTGGCTACAGCATCGTGGGCAGCCTGGGCGCCTACCTGCTGCGCCAGCATGGCATCGGCTTTTACCGGCAGCTGCTGCAAAACACCTCGTCCACCGACTCGCTGCAGGTGCTGGGCAATGCCATCGCCCAGGCCGGCGGGCCCAGCCTGCCCGTGACGCTGCAGCGCTGGGGCGCCAACATCGCCCTGCTGCCGCCCACGGCACCCTCGGGCTTTGGCTGGCCGGCGCGCAGCGAACTCGGCTATTCGCTGCCCGCCATCGACGGCCAGCTCTATGCCCAGGTCCGCAAGCTGCCTGCCACCGTGCCGGCCCAGTTGGCGGCACGTGCGCATTTCCCCTTCGTGCGCCAGCCCAACGCCCAGGGCGTGTACCAGGAGCAGCTGCGCATCCCCCCTGGCACCACGCTCACCGCCATCGTGCAATGAAGACCATGAACACCACGGCTTTCCAACGCCCCTCGGGCCGCCGCCGCGCCCTGCCCTGGCTGGCCGCCTGCGGCCTGTCCGTCCTGTCGGCCTGCTCGGCCCCCGCCGTACCCGCCGGCGCGGCCACACCCGCCCCGCCGGCAGCGGCCCTGCCTGCCACCGGAGCGGTGACGCTGCAGGGCGTGCTGCTGCTGCGCGGCAATGCCCCCCATGCCGAGCCCGTGCTGCAGACGGCCTCGGGCGAGATCTGGCGTCTCGACGGTATCAGCGAGGCGCAGATCGACCAATGGCAGCGCCAGACCGTCGAGGTGCAGGGCGAGGCCGCACCCCGCATGCCCGCCGGAGCCGGCGCCATGCCGCACCCGCTGCGGCTGCGCGTGCAGGCCATACGCGGCATGCCCTGACAGGCGGCCAGGCCGCGGTCCCGGACAATGCGGCGTGGGCGCACCCGCACCCTCGTGTACCGCATGCCGCTTTCTTTCCGGAGACTCCATGGATACCGCAGCCACGCCTTTTTCCAGTTCCGACGACTCCCTGCAAGCCCTGTGGCAGCAGTGGCAGCCCCAGCCCGGCAAGTCCGGCAAGCCCATCGATGTGGCCAGCTTCGACCCCGCGGCCAAGCCCTTTTCCAAGGGCAACGGCAAGGCCGAGGACAAGGCCGCCGTCGAGGCCCTGGCCGAAGAGCTCGACGCCCTGCAGAACCTGCTGTACGCCGACCGCCGCTTCAAGCTGCTGGTCGTGCTCCAGGGCACGGACACGGCGGGCAAGGACGGCACCATCCGTGGCGTCTTCGGTCGCATGAGCGCCCTGGGCGTGCATGCCGTGGGCTGGAAGGCGCCCACGGACGCCGAGCGCGCCCACGACTACCTGTGGCGCATCCACCAGCAGGTGCCGGGCGCGGGCGAGATCACGGTCTTCAACCGCAGCCATTACGAGGATGTGCTGGTGCCCGTGGTCAATGAATGGATCACGCCCGAGCAGCAGCGCCAGCGCTTCGCCCAGATCAACGACTTCGAGCGCATGCTCAGCGAAACCGGCACCGTGGTCGTCAAGTTCCTGCTGCACATCAGCTCGGATGAGCAGCGCACACGCCTGCAGGAGCGCCTGGACGACCCGGCCAAGCACTGGAAGTTCGACGAGAACGACATGAAGGTGCGCACGCAGTGGAAGCAGTACCAGCAGGCCTATGGCCAGCTGCTGGGCGCCACGCACACGCCCTGGGCGCCCTGGACCATCGTGCCGGCCGACTCCAAGACCCACCGCAACCTGATGATCGCCACCCTGCTGCGCGAGGTGCTGCGCAACCTGCCGCTGCGCTTTCCGGCCGGCGATCCGGCGCTCAAGGATTACAGGATCACCTGATGCCTCACAGCTGGAGACTGGCCTCGGCAATGCCCTCCAGCTGCGCCACCACCAGGTCTCCCGCCTGGGCGAAGGCCAGTCCATTCCAGGTGCCCGTGGTCACCACCGTGCCCGCGGGCACGCTGCCATAGCGGCGCACCAGCTCCTGCAGCCAGCCGGCCAGCAGCCACAGCGGATCGCCCAGCGGGTGGGTGCCCGTGAAGACCTGCTCGGGCCCCGCACCCACGCGCAGCCGGCAGACCTGGGCCGACCAGTCACGCGGCAACAGCCTGCGCGCGTCCTGCCAGGGCCCCAGGACCAGGGCTCCATGGCACAGGCCATCGGCCGCCAGCAGCAGGGGTGCTGCCTTCAGGTGCTGGCGCCAGCGCGTGTCCACCACCTCGATGGTGGCCGTGACGCCATCGACCAGATCCAGGCCATCGCCGGGTTGCAGGGCCTGCGCCATCGCCGCCGTCACGTCGCGGCCCAGGCGCAGCGCAACCTCGGCCTCGATGCCACGCAGCTGCAGCGGTGCGCCGCCGGCCACCGAGGGGCTGGCCCAGACACCGTCCTCGGGCAGGGGCGCATGGCCCAGGGCCGCATCGCGGCGCGGCGCGCCCGATTTCCAGTAGCCGGGGATGCGGCCCGGCCCGGAGGACGATCCGGCCACGCGCCAGCCGAAGGCGGGCGCCATGGCGGCCTGCACGGCCGCGGCATCGGCCGCAGTGCGCACCGCGTCCGCCCAGGTATCGGCATCGAGCCGTTCGCCGCTGTGGCGCGCCTCGAGCAGCGCATGGGCCAGGGCCATGGGGGTGGGGGACTCAGGATTCATGGAATTTTCTCGGCAATGCGGAAGGGAAATGGCCCCCGATTGTGCGCTGGGGCCATGGATTCCATGGTTATGCATGAAACGCATAAGACCCTCGCGCATAAGGCGTTGGACAGGGAAATACCGCAGGAATAAGCTGAAACCCTCAGATCAACTTTGTATGGATTCACCATGCAGCAACCCGCTTCGGCCGGACTTCCCAACCACGCCATCCCCTCCTATCTGCAGGCCGACCATCTCGGCCCCTGGGGCAATTACCTGCAGCAGGTCGACCGCGTCACGCCCTATCTGGGCCACCTGGCACGCTGGGTCGAAACCCTCAAGCGCCCCAAGCGCATCCTGATCGTGGACGTGCCCATCGAGCTGGACAACGGCACCATCGCCCACTTCGAAGGCTACCGCGTGCAGCACAACCTCAGCCGCGGTCCCGGCAAGGGCGGCGTGCGCTTCCACCAGGACGTGACCCTGTCCGAAGTCATGGCCCTGTCGGCCTGGATGTCGGTCAAGAACGCGGCCGTGAACGTGCCCTACGGCGGCGCCAAGGGCGGCATCCGCGTGGACCCCAAGAAGCTGTCGCGCGGCGAACTGGAGCGCCTGACACGCCGCTACACCAGTGAGATCGGCCTGCTGATCGGCCCCTCCAAGGACATCCCCGCGCCCGACGTGAACACGAACGGCCAGATCATGTCCTGGATGATGGACACCTACTCCATGAACACCGGCGCCACGGCCACCGGCGTGGTCACGGGCAAGCCTGTGGACCTGGGCGGCTCGCTGGGCCGTGTCGAGGCCACGGGCCGCGGCGTGTTCACCGTGGGCGTGGAAGCGGCCAAGCTGACCGGCCTGGCCGTCGAGGGCGCGCGCATCGCCGTCCAGGGCTTCGGCAACGTGGGCGGCACGGCCGGCAAGCTGTTCGCCGACGCGGGCGCCAAGGTCGTGGCCGTGCAGGACCACACCGGCACCATCCGCAACGCCAACGGTCTGGACGTGGCGGCCCTGCTGGCCCATGTGGCCGCCAAGGGTGGCGTGGGTGGCTTCGCGGGTGCCGAGGCCATGGACGCGGCCGATTTCTGGGGCGTGGACTGCGACATCCTCATCCCCGCGGCCCTGGAAGGCCAGATCACCAAGGACAACGCCGGCAAGATCAAGGCCAAGATGGTCATCGAAGGCGCCAACGGCCCGACCACCACCGAAGCCGACGACATCCTCACCGAAAAGGGCGTGCTGGTCCTGCCCGACGTGCTGGCCAACGCCGGTGGCGTGACCGTGAGCTACTTCGAATGGGTGCAGGATTTCTCCAGCTTCTTCTGGAGCGAGGACGAGATCAATGCCCGCCTGGTGCGCATCATGCAGGACGCCTTCGCGGCCATCTGGCAGGTGGCCCAGCAGCACGGCGTGACCCTGCGCACCGCCACCTTCATCGTGGCCTGCCAGCGCATACTGCACGCCCGCGAAATGCGGGGCCTGTATCCTTGATCACCCCCTGAGGCGCTGACGCGCCTTCCCCCTCTCTCGCTTCGCGGGAGGGGGCGTACGGGCAGCCGGCGACGCCATCGCCGCGAGGCGGCTCTTGCTCGGCGTCCCTGAGTTGTGTCGTGGCAGTACCGAAGGCCCTGCCATGGGGCTAGCAACCAGAACATGGAAGAACAAAAAGGTGGTCGGTGGACCACCTTTTTTTTTGCTCAACGGGTTAGCACGCGTTCCAGGGGGGCTAAGCGCGGGTTTCCGAATGGCGAAGCGGATCTCCAGTCAAACCCTGGTGCCCTGGGGCGCGGGGTTTCCTATCGTTGCGGGCAGTGAACCGGAGACTGCCCATGACCGTCCGCCGCAGCCTGCTGGCCTTGCTGGCCGCCCTGCCTTTTTCCTCCCTGGCTCCTGCCGCCGCGCTGGCAGCCGCCTGGCCTGAACGTCCCATCACCATCGTCGTGCCGGCCGCCGCAGGCGGCACGACCGACATTGCCGCGCGCGTGCTGGCCGAGAGGATGGGCAAGGACCTGGGCACGTCGGTCGTGGTGGAGAACAAGGGCGGGGGCGGCGGCTCCATCGGCACGGCCCAGGTGGCGCGCGCCAGGCCCGATGGCTACACGCTGCTGATGGGCAACATCGGCCCGGTGGCCATCAATTTCAGCCTCTACAGGCAGCTGAGCTACAGGGAAAGCGATCTGCGCGGCATCACCAACGTGATCTCCGTGCCCAACATCCTCGTGGTCCATGCGGACTCGCCCGTGCGCAGCGTGGGCGAGCTGGTGGCGCTGGCGAAGACGCGGCGCCTGAATGTCTCCACCTCGGGCGTGGGCCAGTCGCCCCACATGTCCTCGGAGATGTTCCGCCAGAAGGCCGGCATCGAGGTCACCCTGGTGCCTTTTCCCGGCGCCGCGCCTGCCGTGACGGCGCTGCTGGGTCAGCAGGTGGACTACATGATCGACAACCTGCCCAGCTCCATGCCCCATATCAAGGCCGGGAAATTCCGCGCCCTGGCCATCACCAGCGCCGCACGCTCGGCCCAGTTGCCCGAGGTGCCCACCATGGCCGAGGCCGGCGTGCCCATGCAGGTCACGGCCTGGTTCGGGCTGCTGGCGCCGGCAGGCACGCCCGATGCCGTGGTCGAACGCATCCAGCAGTCCACCCGCCGCGCCATGCAGACGGTCGAGGTGCGCCAGCGCTTCGCCGACCTCGGCGGCGTGCCCGGAGGCGAGACGCCGGCCGAGTACGACGCCTTCATCGCCCAGGAGCGCAAGAGCTGGGCTCAGATCGTGAAGGCCGCCGGCCTGTCGCTCGAATAGCTTTCCCCATAACGCATCCCTCCCATGCCAGAAGATATTGCCCTTCTCTTGAGCCGGAGCTTCGGCTCGCTGCCGGAGCTGATCGCGCTGCAGGCGGCGCAGCGCCCCCGCCACGCCGCTCTGGTGCTCGGCGACCGGACTCTGGACTATGCCGCGCTGCAGGACGGCATGGACCGTGCCGCCCTGAGCCTGCAGCGCCAGGGCCTGGGCCCCGGCGACGTCGTGGCCATCTGCGCAGGCAGTTCGCCCGAGTACGTGCTGGCCTTTCTGGGCGCACTGCGCGCGGGTGTGGCCGTGGCGCCGCTGGCGCCTTCGGCCACGGCCGGGCACCTGAGCGCCATGCTGGCCAACTGCGGCGCGCGCCTGGTGCTGCGTGACCGCGAAACGGCCTTGCAATGGCCGCTGCAGGCAGGCAGCGACCTGCAATGCGTGGCGCTGGACGATGCGCCCGAGGCCGGGGCACCCTGGTCGCAATGGCTGGCGGAGCAAGCCACGCCCGCCGCCATCGATCCCCGGCCGGACTGGGCGTTCAACGTCATCTATTCCTCGGGCACGACCGGGGTGCCCAAGGGCATCGTCCAGTCCTGGGCCATGCGCTGGGCCCATGTGCACCGCGCCATCGGCAACGGCTACGGAGCCGATGCCGTCTCGCTGTGCGCCACGCCGCTGTACTCCAACACCACCCTGGTCGCGGCCCTGCCCACGCTGGGCCTGGGTGGAACCCTGGTGCTGATGCGCAAGTTCGACGCGGCCCGCTACCTGCAACTGGCCGAGCGCCACCGCGCCACGCACACCATGCTGGTGCCCGTGCAGTACCAGCGCCTGATGCAGTGCCCGGCCTTCGACGGCGCCGACCTCTCCAGCCTGCAGCACAAGTTCTGCACCAGCGCACCTTTCCACCCCGCGCTCAAGGCCGAGGTGCTGCAGCGCTGGCCGGGCCGGCTCATCGAGTACTACGGCATGACCGAGGGCGGCGTGCGCTGCGAACTGCACTGCCATGAGCATCCGGACAAGCTGCACACCGTGGGCCGGCCCGGCCCCGGGGCCGACATCCGCTTCATCGATGAGCAGGGCAGCGAACTGCCGACCGGCGAGCAGGGCGAGATCGTGGGCCGCTCGGCCGGCATGATGAGCGGCTACCACCGCCTGCCCGACAAGACGCGCGAGGCCGAGTGGTTCGATGCCCAGGGCCGGCGCTTCATCCGCAGCGGCGATGTGGGCCGGCTCGACGCGGACGGCTTCATCGTGCTGGGCGACCGCAAGAAGGACATGATCATCACGGGCGGCTTCAACGTCTACCCCAGCGACATCGAGTCCGTGCTGCTGCAGCACCCGCAGGTGGCCGAATGCGCTGTCATCGGCGTTCCCTCCGCGCAATGGGGCGAGACCCCCGTGGCCTATGCCGTGGCACGGCCCGGCACCGAGCCATCGGCTGCGCACCTGCGCGACTGGCTCAACGCCCGTGTGGGCAAGACCCAGCGCGTGGCCGAACTGCGGCTGGCCGCCAGCCTGCCACGCAGCGAGATCGGCAAGGTGCTCAAGCGCGCGCTGCGCGAGCAGTACCAGCCCGACGCCCTTTCCTCTTCATGAACCGCGAGCACACCATGCCCACACGCCGCCGCATGCTGACCTGCCTGGCCCTGGCCGCCAGTGCCCTTTGCACCGCAGCCCTGCCCACAGCCCGGGCCGCCGAGGCCTGGCCGGCCAAGCCCATCCAGCTGGTCATCCCCTATCCGCCCGGTGGCAGCGCCGACCTGCTGGGTCGCCCGCTGGCCGTGCAATTGCAGCAGCAGCTGGGCCAGCCCGTGGTGCTGGAGTACAAGAGCGGCGCGGGCGGGACGCTGGCCTCGCAATACGTGGCGCGCGCCAGGCCCGACGGCTACACCGTGCTCATGGTGCTGGCCGCCCATGCCATCAACGACAGCCTCTATCCCAAGCTGCCCTACGACACGCGCAAGGACTTCGCCCCCGTCTCCCTGGTGGCCAACCTGCCCATGGTGGTCGCGGCCAGCAGCAAGCTGTCCGCCAGGAACATCCAGGAGCTGATCCAGGCCGCCAAGGCCAGCCCCGGCCAGCTGACCTTCGGCTCGGCGGGCAATGGCAATACCGGCCACCTGGCGGCCGAGTACTTCGCCAGCATGGCCGGCGTGCGCATGACCCACGTGCCCTACAAGGGCAGTGCAGGCGTGGTCAATGCCATGCTGGCCGGCGACATCGACCTGACCTTCGACAGCATCTCCACCTCCATGCCCCACATCCGCAGCGGCCGCATGCAGGCCCTGGCCGTGACCAGCCCCAGGCGCTCGGCGCTGGCGCCCGAGGTGGCCACCATCCAGGAGCAGGGCCTGGCAGGCTTTGACGTGACGGGCTGGTATGCGCTGATCGCGCCGGCCGGCACGCCGCAGGACGTCACCCAGCGCCTGAGCCGCGAGATCGCCACCGCCCTGCGCCAGCCCGCGCTGCAGGCCCAGCTGGCCGCGGGTGGCTACGAGCCCGTGGGTTCCACACCCGAGGCGCTGCAGGCCCATATCGAACGCGAGATCACGCGCTGGTCTGCCGTCGTCAAATCGACCGGGGCCCGCGTGGATTGAAAATCACCCCCTGAGCGGCTGCGCCGCTTCCCGTTGCACGGCACCCCCCTCTCCCGCTTCGCGGGAGGGGGCGTACGGGCAGCCGGCGGCAGCCTCGGTGCGGGGCGGCGCGGCCGGTCCAGGCCCTTCCTCGCTGTCCCCTGAGTGGGGCACGCCAGTCTCAAGCACCACTCCCAATGCGATGATGATGTCCATGAACACACCGCTCAAAGAACACGCCAGCAACCCCTTCGCGGGCGAGGCGCCCGGCATTCTCTTCGGCCTGCCCATGCCCATGGCACGTGCCATGAAGCTCAGCGGCGAACGCATCGGCGAGGACCGCGCCCAGATCCGCATGGGCTTCCAGGCCGATCAGGCCAACAGCCGCGGCGACGTGCACGGTGGCGCCATCGCCTCGCTGCTGGACTGCGCACTGGCCTCGGCCTGCCGCTCGCACGACCCCACGGCCTTCGGCGTGGCCACCATCGACCTGACCCTGCACTATGTGTCGGCCGGCAGCGGCGATCTGGTGGCCACGGCGCATTGCGAGCGCCGGGGCCGCTCCATCAGTTTCGCGCGCGGCGAAGTGCGCTCCGAGGACGGCACCCTGGTGGCCCTGGCCACGGGAACCTTCAAGCTCATGGCGCGCGGCGCGGCGGCCTGAGCGTTTGCACCGCCAGGGGTCGGCGCCGACCGCGCCGGCAGGCGCGGTCCGAGGGCGGCTGTCAGAGCCGCTTTTCCTTGGCCTCGATCAGCTTTTGCATGAGCTCGCACACCTGGCGGGCCTGCTCCTGCGTGATGTCGATGTTCTCGATCACCGAGCGCTTGAACTGGATGCCGTTGACCACGCCGCTGTTCTCGATGAAGCCCAGGGTCAGGGTTCGGTTCAGGAAGTAGATCAGGGCGGCGATGCCGAAACCAGCCAGCATCAGCACCAGGCCGCCGAAAAAGCTCGAGGACATCACCGAAATGCCCAGGAACAGCGACAGGAAGCTGATGGCCGCAGCCGTCTTCCAGGGCTTGTGGTAGCCGTAGTAGGTGGAGCACACGCCCTGCAGCGGGATCAGGCGCGACTGCGTGCCCGAAAGCGAGGCGCTGGAGAACTCCAGGCGCTCGCTGCCTACCCGGATGGTGGTGGTGGGATCGATGTTCACCTTGGACAGGATCCAGGCGACCAGGCCGCCCTCGCGTCCGGTGATGGCGATGTGGTTTCCCTGTGCATCGACGGGCTGTTCCTCGCTGACTTTCCAGGCCTTGATGACCAATGCGCTCACGGCAATACTCCCTTTTCAATGTTGTAGAAACCTCGGCAGCCCCGTACCCCGGCCTTGCACCGGGCGCTGCACGAAGTGCCGCGATTACAGCACAGTGCACCACGATGGTGCCGGCCTGCGCGGGCCGGCATGCCCTGGCTCAGTCGCGTGCCAGGCGCTGCTGCGCCCAGGCATGGCGCGCCAGCACCTGGCCGGCCTGCTGCAGCACGGGGGCATCGACCATGCGCCCGTCCAGCACGCAGACACCGCCTCCCGCGTCCTGCAGTGCCTGACGCACGCGCCGCGCCTGGTCCACGGCCTGCGCATCGGGGTCGAAGACGGCATGCAGGGGCTGGACCTGGGCCGGATGAATGCACAGCTTGCCGCCAAAGCCCATGCGCAACGCACGGCGCGCGTCCGAGGCCAGGCGCTGGGGATCCCGCGTGTCCACGGTCACACCGTCCACGGGCGCGGCCCGCCGGGCCCGGCGCGAAGCCAGGACCAGGGCCATGCGCATGGGCAGCAATTCCTCCTCGCCGGCATCGCAGGCCATGCCCGCATCGACCTGGAAGTCCAGGTGGCCAAAGGCCAGGCGTGCAACCTGGGGCGCGGCGGCCAGCGCATCGGCAGCATCGAGCCCGGCCACGCTCTCCACCAGGGGCAGCAGCACGGCGTCCGGCCCGGCGGCCCGGGCCACGGCCTGCAGTGTGCCCGCGCCTTCGGCCTTGGCCACCACGGCGCCCGCCACGCCCTGGCCCGCCAGGATGGCCAGGGCCTGCAGGTCATCGCCATGCCAGGGCGAGCCTTCGGCATTGATACGCACCAGGACCCGTGCGCGCGCCGCGGCCGGCAGCCCGGCCACGGCCTGGGCCAGGGCGATGCGTGCACTGTCCTTGTCGGCCGGGGCGACGGCATCCTCCCAGTCGGCGATGACCATGTCGGCCCCGCTGTCCAGGGCCTTGGCCAGGCGCTCGGGCCGCGTGGCGGGAACGAAGAGAAAGGAGGTGGCCTGTCGCGCCAGATCGTGCATGGAGGTTCCTGTGGGCTTATTCCGCCGAGACCCCGGCAGCCTTGATCACCTTGTCCCAGCGCGCCACCTCGGCCTGCAGGTGGGTGCGCAGGCCTTCGGGCGTGGCCTTGTCGGGCGTGACCAGGTCGGAGCTGAGTTCGGCAATGCGCTTCTTGACGTTCTCGTCCTTGATCGCCACGTTCAGCGCCTTGTTGATGGCCATGACCACGTCCCTGGGCGTGCCCTTGGGCGCGTACATGCCATGCCAGACCTTGACGTCGAATCCCTTGAGGCCCTGCTCGTCCAGGGTGGGGATGTCGGGCAGGGAAGACAGGCGCTGGGGCGTGGTCACGCCGAAGACCTTGGCGCGCTGGCCGTCCTTGATGACGGGCACGGTCTGCGTGGTCTGGTCGCACAGCAGGTCCACCTGGCCGCCCATGAGGTCGTTCATGGCCGGGCCGGCGCCCTTGTAGGGCACGGTCGTCAGCTTCACGCCCGCCTGGTGCATGAACAGCATGCCGCACAGCTGGGACACGGCGCCGATGCCGGCATTGGCCAGCGAGACCTTGTCCTGGTTCTTTTTGACGTAGTCCAGCAGCTCGGCGAAGTTGCGCGCCGGGAAGTCCTTGCGCGACAGCAGGGTCATGGGCACGTCCAGCACCTGGCCGATGTATTCGAAATCCTTGAGCGGGTCATAGGGCAGCTTCTTGTACAGCGCGGGCGCCGTGGCCATGCCCATGTGGTGGATGAGGATGGTGTAGCCATCGGCCTTGGCCTTGGCCACGCGGGCGGGGGCGATGGTGCCGCCCGCACCCACGGTGTTTTCGACCAGCACGCTCTGGCCCAGCACCTGGCCCATGGGAACGGCCAGCAGGCGGGCCACCACATCGGTGGGGCCGCCCGCGCTGTAGGGCACGACGAGGACGACGGGCTTTTCGGGCCAGGCGCTGGCCTGGGCGAGGCCGCCGGCCGCCAGGGCACAGGCGGCGGCCAGCGCATGGACGAGCCGGCGGCGGTGGTTGGAACGTTGCATGGTTGTCTCCTCTGCACGGTGGTGGATCGGGACGCGCTCTGTGGCGCCTTGCCCGGGAAGATGCCGGTGCCCCCGTGGCACCGGCACAAGAAACAGGTATCAGCCCTGGCCCAGCAGGTGCTGGACACGCGGCCACTGCGCGACCTGCCACAGCCGCTGGACCGTGGACTGGGCCTCGCTTTCGGAAAGGGCCGCGCCATAGGCGATGAGACGCAGGGCCTTGGCCGTGATTTCCTCGCGCGACAGCGTGTTGCCGGGGTCGCCCTTGGGCTCGTCCACGCGGCCGTGCAGCGTGCGGCCATCGGTGGTCGCCACGGTGACCTTGCCGATCCAGCGGCGCGGGTAGGCGGCATCGACCTCGGGGTCCAGCACCATGGACACTTTCTCGCGCAGGGCCACGGTGGTGGCGGCCAGGTATTCGCTGTCGAACTCGCCCAGGCCCGCGTGGCCATGGCGCGCGGCCAGGGCCAGCACCGTGCCCATGGAGAACTTGCTCTGGTGCACGGTACCGGGGTGGACCACGGGACCCAGCACGTCGATGGCGCCCTGGTGCACATGGCAGGTCACCTGGGCCAGGTCGGCCGGCACCAGGCCGTGCTGTTCCATCACCTGCAGCAGGGCATCGGCGGCCGGGTGGGTGTGGCGGCATGAGGCATGCCATTTGAACGAGGTCTCGGCCGTGGCCCAGCGTGTGCCCAGGCCATCGGTCAGCCGGCCGGGATCGGCATCGGTGGACATGCCGGCCGCCAGGCCCTGAGGTCCCGTGAAAATGTCCTGCGCGCCCGTGAAACCGTCCTGTGCCAGGAAGGCCGACATCAGTCCCGCAGCCGCCGCATGGGCCGTGTGCAGCTGCTTGCTGTCGGCACCGCTGCGCAGAAATTCCCACAGGCCGGCCGACTGGGTGCCGGCCGAGCCGAAGGCATGCTGCATCTGGGCTGGCGTGAGCTCCAGCAGCCGCCCCACGGCAGCGGCCGCGGCCAGGGTGCCGGCCGTGGCCGTGGTGTGGAAGATGCGATAGTGGCTGCGGCCCAGGAACTCACCCACGCGGATGCCGACCTCGTAGCCGGCCACGCAGGCCTGCATGAGCTGGATGCCGCTGACGCCCAGGCTCTGGGCCACGGCCAGGGCCGGCGGAAAGACCACGGCCGCGGGGTGGAAGACCGATCCGTTGTGCACATCGTCCTGCTCGGCCACATGCGAGGCCGCGGCATTGGCCAGGGCCGCCATCATGGGCGAGCTGGTCTGTGCGCGGCCCAGGATTTCGCTGGGCCCCTGGGCCGGCCCCTGGGACAGGGCAAAGCGCGCCAGGCTTTGCACGGGACGCGCCGCCTGGCCCGCCAGCACGGAACCGAACCAGTCCACCCACAGGTCTTCGGCACGCCGCTGCACGGCGGCCGGAACGTCGTCCCAGCGCAGCGTGGCGGCAAACCGGGCCAGCGGATGGATGCTCACTTGGGTGTCATTTTTCATGGGTTGGAGGTCTCCGGCGCATTCTGCGCATGTGCCCAGGTTTCAGGGAGTGGGTTTTCCAGGCTGTTGGGACAAGGCACCGATGCGCTCGGCACTCCAGCCCAGTTCGGCCAGGATGGCCTCGTTGTGCTGGCCCACGGCGGGCACGTCGTCCATGCGGTAGTCGAAGGCGCTGTTGGCGCCCGGCGGCAGCAGGGCCTGCACCGGTCCGGCCGGTGTGCCCACGCTGCGCCAGCGCTGTCGCGCAGCCAGCTGCGGATGGGCCCACAGGCCGGCCATGTCGTTGACGCGTGCGTTGGCAATGCCGGCCGTCTCCAGCCGCTGCACGACCCGGGCCGCGTCCAGCGTGGCGAATACGGACAGGATCAGGGCCTGCAGCTCTTCGCGGTGCGCATTGCGCCGCGCGTTGCTGTCGAAGCGCGGATCGGTGGCCAGCGCGGGCTGCAGCAGCACCTGGTCGCAGAAGGCCTTCCATTCGCGCTCGTTCTGCAGGCCCAGCATGACCGTGCCGCCGTCGCCGGCCACAAAGGGGCCGTAGGGATAGATGCTGGCATGCGAGGCACCGGTGCGCGGCGGCGGCGGCGCGCCTTCGAAGGCGTAGTACATGGGGTAGCCCATCCACTCGCCCAGGGCTTCGAGCATGGACACGTCGATGTGACTGCCCTCGCCTGTGCGGCCACGCAGCAGCAGGGCCGACAGGATGTTGGTGTAGGCGTACATGCCGGCCGCGATGTCGGCCACGGAGATGCCGGCCTTGGACGGCACCTCGGGCGTGCCCGTGACCGAGAGAAAGCCGGCCTCGCTCTGGATCAGCAGGTCGTAGGCCTTTTTGTCACGGTACGGGCCATCGGCGCCGTAGCCGCTGATGTCGCAGACGATGAGGCGCGGAAACCGCGCGCGCAGCGCCTCCCAGGACAGGCCCATGCGCGCGGCAGCGCCGGGCGCCAGGTTCTGCACCAGTACGTCGGCGCCCTCCAGCAACTGCATCAGGGCTTCGAGTGCCTGTGGCTGCTTGAGGTCCAGCGCCAGGCTTTGCTTGCTGCGGTTGATCCAGGTGAAGTGCGAGGACTGGCCCTGGACCCTCTGGTCATAGCCGCGCGCGAAGTCGCCGCCGCCGGGCCGTTCCACCTTGATCACGCGCGCGCCCAGGTCGGCGAGCTGGCGCGTGCAAAAGGGCGCGGCCACCGCATGTTCGAGCGAGACGACGGTGGTGCCGTCCAGGGGCCTCAGGCGTTGCTGTGTCATGCGCCGCGCCTTCAGAAAGAACGGGGGAGGCCGAGAATGTGCTCGGCCACGTACGAATAAATGAGGTTCGTGGAGATGGGCGCCACCTGGTACAGGCGCGTCTCGCGGAACTTGCGTTCCACGTCGTATTCGCAGGCGAAGCCGAAGCCCCCGTGGAACTGGATGCATGCATTGGCGGCTTCCCAGCTGGCCTTGGCCGCCAGGTACTTGGCCATATTGGCCTGGGCACCCATGGCCTGGTGGGCGTCGAACAGCTCGCAGGCCTTCCAGCGCATGAGGTTGGCGGCCTCGACCTCGATGAAGGCGTCGGCGATGGGGAACTGCACACCCTGGTTCTGGCCGATGGGACGGCCGAAGACCTGCCGGTCCTTGACATAGCTGGTCACGCGGTCCAGGAACCAGTAGCCGTCGCCAATGCACTCGGCCGCGATCAGCGTGCGCTCGGCGTTCAGGCCGTCGAGGATGTACTTGAAGCCCTTGCCTTCCTCGCCGATCAGGTTGTCCTCGGGGATTTCCAGGTCCTCGAAGAACAGCTCGTTGGTCTCGTGGTTGACCATATTGGGAATGGGACGCACGGTCAGGCCCTTCTTCTGGGCCTCGGCCAGGTCCACCATGAAGATGGACATGCCCTCGCTCTTTTTCGTCACCTCGGCCAGGGGCGTGGTGCGCGCCAGCAGGATCATCCAGTCGCTGTGCTGCACGCGGCTGATCCAGACCTTCTGGCCATTGACCACATAGCGCCCATCCTTCTTCACGGCGCTGGTCTTGATCTTGGTGGTGTCCGTGCCCGTGGTCGGCTCGGTCACGCCCATGGACTGCAGGCGCCATTCGCCGCTGGCGATGCGCGGCAGGTACTTTTCCTTCTGGGCCGCGGAGCCGTGGCGCAGCAGCGTGCCCATGTTGTACATCTGGCCGTGGCAGGCGCCGGAGTTGCCGCCGCAGCGGTTGATCTCCTCCATGATGACGCTGGCCTCGGTCAGGCCCAGGCCCGAGCCTCCGTACTCCTGCGGTATCAGCGCGGCCAGCCAGCCGGCCTGGGTCAGCGCGTTGACGAAGGCCTCGGGGTAGGCGCGCTGCTCGTCGATCTTGCGGAAGTACTCGTCGGGAAACTCGGCGCACAGGGCTCGGATGGCGTCGCGGATCTCGGGGAAATTGTTCGAAAGCGTGTTGTCGATCATGGTGTCTCAAGCCTTTGCGGCCGGCGCCCTCGCGGCACCGGCCTGCAGTTTTTCCAAGGGAAGATTCAGGCCAGCGCGGCGGTCGCCTGCATGGTCAGCCAGCCTTCATGGTCCCGGGCCCACAGCTCCACGGTCTTGCCATCGGCAGAAGGCTTGCCGTGCACGCTGAAGGCATGCAGGTCGAAGGTGGGCCGCACGGCCTTGAAGTCGAATGACAGCAGCTGCGCCTGGGGCAGTTCGCGGCGCAGCAGGTCCAGCAGCAGGGTGGCGATCAGCGGACCGTGCACGATCAGGCCCGGGTAGCCCTCGACCTCGGTCACATAGCGGCGGTCGTAATGGATGCGATGGCCGTTGAAGGTCAGGGCCGAGTAGCGAAACAGCAGCACGTCGTCGGGGACGATGGCCCGGGACCAGGACTGCTGGCCATCGAGTGGCGGCTTCTGGGGCGTGGGCGCGGGGTCGCCCGGTTGGGCCGCCGCGCGGTAGACGATGTCGTGCTCCTCGGTCAACGCCAGGCCTTCGGCGTTGCCGAACGCATGCTCCACCTGCACGAAGAGCAGCTCGCCCGAACGGCCGCTCTTGTGGTTCACGGACAGAATGGTGGAGCGGCGCTCGACCGCCTGGCCCACACGCAGCGGATTGCCCGCCTCCCAGCGCAGGCGGCCGCCGGCCCACATGCGGCGCGGCAGCGGGACGGGCGGCAGAAAGCCGCCGCGGCGCGGGTGGCCGTCGGGGCCGATTTCGCTTTGGCGCGCATGGGGCAGAAAGTACATCCAGTGCCACAGCGGCGGCAGGGCCGTGCCTTGCGCGGGCTCGGGGTCTTCCCGGTCCAGCGTGGCCGACAGCGCCGCCACGGGCGCGGCCGTGATGCCGTCACCCAGTACCTCGCTGCGGCCCTGCCAGGATTTCAGATGGGCCAGGGTGGCCGCATCGATGCTTGCGTGTTGCGTATCTGTCATGGTCGCCATCGTCGTGGCAAGCGCGCGCCCAGGCAATCCGCGTTTTTTTAAGCGAGCCTTCGGCCGCGCTAAAGACTGGCCCGCCGGGCCCTGCTTTCATTCCCGCGAAGCCCGTCCTTGCGATTGCCGAATGGCGCCTGCTCGCATTTGCCGGCATGCTGGCTGCCAGCTTTTCGCACAACAACGCAATCAGGAAGACAAGGCCATGGCGCACAAGATGATGCAGGACAAGGTGGTGGTGGTGACGGGGGCCGGCGGCGGCATTGGGCGCGACATCGCCCTGGCCATGGCGGCCGAGGGCGCGAAGGTCGTGGTCAACGACATCGGCACCTCCACCACGGGCGAAGGCACGGACGCCGGTCCCGCCCAGAAGGTGGTCGACGAAATCGTGGCCGCCGGCGGCCAGGCCGTGGCCAGCACCGACAGCGTGGCCGATGCCGCCGCGGCGGGCCGCATCGTGCAGTGCGCCGTGGACCACTTCGGCCGCATCGACGGCGTGGTCAACAACGCCGGCATCCTACGCGACCGCTTCTTCCACAAGATGAGCCTGGATGAATGGGATGCCGTCATCAAGGTCCACCTGTATGGCAGCTACTACATGGCCCGCGCGGCGGCCAACCACTTCAAGGAGCAGGAAAGCGGCGCCTTCGTGCACATGACATCGACCTCGGGCCTGATCGGCAACCTGGGCCAGGCCAACTACAGCGCCGCCAAGCTGGGCCTGACCGCCCTGTCCAAGTCCATTGCGCTGGACATGCAGAAGTTCGGCGTGCGCTCCAACTGCATCGCTCCCTTCGCCTGGAGCCGCATGATCGGCTCCATCCCCACGGATACGCCAGAACAGCAGGCGCGCGTGGCCAAGATCCAGCAGATGACGCCCAACAAGATCGCGCCGCTGGCCGTCTACCTGCTGTCGGACGCGGCCCGCGAGGTGAACGCCCAGGTCTTCGCCGTGCGCAACAACGAGATCTTCGTCATGAGCCAGCCCCGGCCGCTGCGCTCGGTGCATCGCAGCGAGGGCTGGTCGCCCCAGTTCATCGCCGAGCACGGCATGCCCGCGCTCAAGGCCTCCTTCGTGCCCATGGACCGTTCGGCGGACGTGTTCAGCTGGGATCCTGTTTGAACGACACCCCCTGAGCGGCTGCGCCGCTTCCCCCTCTCTCGCTTCGCGGGAGGGGGACGGCGCCCTCGCCGCGAGGCGGCTCTTGCTCGGCGCCCCTGGGTTGGGGTGCGCCGGCTTTTGGGGGCTGCGGGTATTGGGCCAGCGCAATCAATCACCGAGATGACCCGTTCCATGACCATTCGCTACGACCACCTGAAGCAGCGCGCGTTCGCGCCTGTGCGCCAGCACTATGGCGAGCGCGACACCATGCTCTATGCGCTGAGCCTGGGCCTGGGCAATGACCCGCTGTCGGATGCCGGCCTGCCGTTTTTCTATGAAGGCGCGCCGGGCGGTCTGCGCGCCCTGCCTTCGCAGGCCGTGGTCCTGGGCTATCCGGGCTTCTGGGCGCGCGAGGCCGATACCGGCATCGACTGGGTGCGGCTGCTGCACGGCGAGCAGCGCATGCGCCTGCACCGGCCGCTGCCCGCCAGTGCCGAGGTCGTGGGCCACAACCGCATCACCCATCTGACGGACAAGGGCGAGGGCAAGGGGGCCATCATGGTCACCGAGCGCCGCCTGGAGACCGCGCAGGGCGAGCTGCTGGCCACCGTGCAGCAGGTCAGCTTTCTGCGCGGCGACGGCGGCTACAGCCTGCTGGACGGCGGCCAGCCCAGCGATGCGCCCCTGGCACCGCTGCGTGCCGTGCCCGAGGACCGCGCACCCGACCACAGCGATACCCAGGCCATACGGCCCGAGGCAGCCCTGCTGTACCGCCTCATGGGCGACTACAACCCCTTGCATGCCGACCCCGCCGTGGCGCGCAGGGCCGGCTTCGAGCGGCCCATCCTGCACGGCCTGGCCAGCTACGGGCTGGTGGCCCATGCCGTGCTGCGCCAGTGCGGCGACGGCAATCCCGCGCGCCTGAAGGCCCTGGACATCCGCTTCGCCGCGCCCGTCTACCCGGGCGAGACCCTGGTCACCGAGATCTGGCGCGTGCCTGGCCAGCCCTCCCAGCTGCAGCTGCGCGCTCGCGTGCTGGAGCGCGACAAGACCGTGCTGAGCCACGGCTACGCTGAACTCGCTTGATGCACGGAGGCCTCGCAAGAGGCCGCTCCTTCACTCTGCCCCGGAGTTCCCATGAACACCTCCCCCGTATTGACCTCCATCCAGGACGGCATAGGCACGATCACGCTGAACCGCCCCGAAGCCCGCAACGCGCTCAACCAGGCCATGCGCCCGGCCCTGGCCGCCGCCGTGGCGCAGATGCGCGACGACCCGCAGGTCCACACCGTCATCCTCACCGGCGCGGGCGGCGCCTTCTGCTCGGGCGGCGATATCGGCCAGATGCTGGATGCCGGCCAGGCGGGCCTGCCCTGGCGCGAACGCATACGCAGCCTGCACCAGTGGTTCCCCGAGCTGGTCAACCTCGAAAAGCCCGTGATCGCCGCCGTGGACGGCCCGGCCTTCGGCGCGGGCCTGAGCCTGGCCCTGGCCGCCGACTTCGTGCTGTGCACGCGCCGCGCCAGGTTCTGCGCCGTGTTCGGCCGCATCGGCCTGGTCCCCGACCTGGGCGCCATGCAGCTGCTGCCGCGCATCGTGGGCCAGCAAAAGGCCAAGGAACTGGTCTTCACCGCGCGCACGGTGGAGGCCGAGGAGGCCAAGGCCCTGGGCCTGGTCTACGACATCGTGGAGGACGGCGCGGCGCTGCAGCAGGCCGCCCTGGCCCTGGCGCAGCGCTTCGGCCAGGCCTCGACGGCCGCCATCGGCATGGCCAAGACCATCATGAACCAGGCCTTCGAGCTGGACGCGCACGCCATGGCCGAGCTGGAGGCCTATGCCCAGACCATGTGCCGCGGCTCGGACTACCACCAGGACGCCGTGCAGCGCTTCAAGGACAAGCAGCCGCTGCGCTTCGACTGGGACCGCCAGCCATGAGCCAGGACGCGCTGGGCCGCCAGCTCCAGGCCCTGGTGCGCCCCGGCGATACGCTGTGGTGGGGCCAGGCCACGGCCGAGCCGCTGACTCTGACGCGCGCCGTGGCCACGCAGCGCCAGGCACTGGCCCGTGGCGGCCGGCTGCGCGCATTCGTGGGCATGGGCGCATCGGACACGCTGCAGCCCGCCCATGGCGACACCTTCGATTTCTTCGGCTATGCGGCGGGCGGACCCCACCGCGCGCTGGCCCAGGCCGGCCTGCTCGACATCCTGCCCTGCCACTACTCGCAACTGCCGGGCCTGATCGAGGACGGCAGCCTGCCCGCCGACGTGGTGCTGCTGCAGGTCTCCCCCCCCGACGCCCAGGGCCGCCACAGCCTGGGCCTGGCCCAGGAATACCTGCCCGCCGCCGTGCGCCGCGCGCGCGTGGTGATCGGCGAAGTCCATGCCGATGTGCCCTGGACCCATGGCGGCATGAGCCTGCAGGCCGGCGACTTCGCCTTGCTCATCGATGCGCGGCACCCCCCGCTGGACCAGGCGCGCAGCGCCCCCGGCCCGGCCGAGCAGGCCATCGCCAGCCATGTGGCCGGATGGATCGAGGACGGTGCCACCTTGCAGGTGGGCGTGGGCAACCTGCCCGAGGCCGTCCTGGCGGCACTGCACGGCCACCGCGACCTGGGCCTGCACAGCGGCGCCGTGGGCGACGGGATCGCGGCCCTGGCCGAGGCCGGTGTGCTCACCCATGCGCGCAAGAGCCTGGACACCGGCGTGGGCATCGGCGGCATCCTCATGGGCAGCGAACGGCTCAGGCGCTGGGCCCACCGCAATCCTTCGCTGCAGCTGCGCGAAACCGCCTACACCCACCATCCCGAGGTGCTGGCGGCCTGCCACCGCCTGGCCGCCATCAACTCGGCCGTCGAGGTCGATCTCACGGGCCAGGTCAATGCCGAGGTCGCGGGTGGCGTCTATGTGGGCGCCGTGGGCGGGGCCGTGGATTTCCTGCGCGGCGCCGCGCGCAGCCGTGGCGGCCTGCCCGTCGTGGCGCTGCCGGCCACGGCCAGGGGCGTCTCGCGCATCGTGGCCCGGCTGTCCGGCCCCGTCAGCACGCCACGCTCGGATGCGGGCCTGATCGTCACCGAACACGGCGTGGCCGACCTGCGCGGCCAGACGCTATCGCGGCGCGTGAAGCGGCTGATCGATATCGCTGCGCCCGAACACCGCGAGGACCTGGAGCGCCAGGCCCATGAACTGCTGCGCCAGCAAGGCGCGGCTTTCCACTGATTTTCCGCTTTCAAGGAGACAACACCATGCGCAGAGCCGCCATCGTCACCCCCCTTCGCACCCCCGTCGGCACCTTCGGCGGCAGCCTGCGGCCGGTACCGGTCGAGGAGCTGGCCGCCACCACGGTGCGCGCCGTGGTCGAGCGCAGCGGCATCGACCCCGCACGCATCGACGACGTCGTCTTCGCCCAGTCCTATGCCAGCAGCGAAACGCCTTGCGTGGGCCGCTGGGCGGCCCTGCAGGCCGGACTGCCCGTGGAAGTGCCTGGCATGCAGCTGGACCGGCGCTGCGGCGGCGGCCTGCAGGCCGTGGCCACGGCCGCCATGATGGTGCAAAGCGGCGCGGCCGACGTGGTCATCGCCGGTGGCGTCGAAAGCATGAGCAATATCGAGTACTACAGCACCGACATGCGCTGGGGCGCGCGCTCGGGAAATGTGCGCTTCTATGACCGCCTGGACCGCGGCCGCGAGCGCTCCCAGCCCGTGGAGCGCTTCGGAAAGATCTCGGGAATGATCGAGACCGCCGAGAACCTGGCGCGCGACCATGGCATCAGCCGCGAGGAAGCCGACGCCTATGCCGTGCGCAGCCACCAGCGCGCTGCCGCCGCCTGGGAGGCGGGCCGCTTCGCCGACGAGATCGTTCCCGTCTCCGTGCCCCAGCGCAAGGGCGATCCCCTGCTGTTCTCGCGCGACGAAGGCTTTCGCGCGGATGCCACCCTGGACAGCATGGGCAGGCTGCGCGTGCTGATGCCGGGCGGCACGGTCACGGCCGGCAACGCCAGCCAGCAGAACGACGCCAGCGCCGCCTGCCTGGTCGTGGCCGAGGACAGGCTGGCGGAGCTGGGGCTGACCCCCATGGCCACCCTGGTGGGCTGGGCCGCGGCCGGCTGCGAACCGTCGCACATGGGCATAGGCCCCGTGCCCGCCGTCAGGAAGCTGCTGTCACGCCTGAACCTCACGCTGGACCAGATGGACCTGGTCGAGCTCAACGAGGCCTTTGCCTGCCAGGTCCTGTCCGTGCTCAAGGGCTGGGAGTGGCACGACCACGATGCCATCGCGCACAAGCTCAACGTCAACGGCTCGGGCATCTCCCTGGGCCACCCCATAGGCGCCACGGGCGTGCGCATCCTGGCCACCCTGCTGCACGAGCTGCAGCGCCGCAAGGGCCGCTACGGCCTGGAAACCATGTGCATTGGCGGCGGCCAGGGGATCGCGGCGGTGTTCGAGCGGGTGTGATCCGCCCTTCAACCGACCAAGCCCCCGAGGTCTTCGCGATCCGCGCCCATCCGCAGGCTACGGCCCGGATGCGGCGCACGCCATCCGCGGGCGTTCGCCTGGCCCTAACAGCCGGCAAACCCCGGCTTTGGCAAAAGCAGATTCCCAAGCCGCGCCCCCATGCGCACCATTGACTGCAGTCCGGCGCAGACCGGGCGCGCGGCCGTGCAGGGCATGCAGGGCTTCGCTGGAACCACCTTTTGCAGGAGACATGCAATGACCGCCCAAGCACGCCGCAAGGCACTGGCCGCCCTGGCCCTTTCACCGCTGCTGGCCGCTGTGCCGGCCACCGCCCAGGAATCCCAACCCGTACGCCTTATCGTGGGCTATTCCGCGGGCGGGCCCGTGGACCAGGGCGCGCGCCTGCTCAGCGTGGCCCTGACCAAGGAGCTGGGCGCCCCGGTGGTGGTGGAAAACAAGCCCGGCGCCAACGCCACCATGGCCGGCAGCGAGGTCGTGCGCGCCAAGACCGACGGCCTGACCCTGTGGTTCGCGGCCAGCCCCACCATCACCATCAGCCCCAACGTGATGAGCAAGATGTCCTTCGACCCGGCGCGCGACCTGACGCCCGTGGCGCCCGTGCTCAGCTACTACAACGTGCTGGTGGTCAACAACGGCGAGCCCTACAGGAACACCCAGGAGCTGGTGGCCTATGCCAAGGCCCATCCGCAAAAGCTCAACTACGGCTCGGCCGGCGTGGGCGGCTCCAACCACCTGGGCGCCCTGCTGTTCGCGCGGCGCAGCGGCATCGAGATGAACCACATCCCCTACAAGGGCAACGCCCCGGCCATGACCGACGTGATCGGCGGCCAGCTGAGCATGATGCTGGACATCATCAGCACGGCCAGCACCTACATCCAGAGCGGCAAGGTGCGCGCCATCGCCGTCACCTCGCCCCAGCGCAACAGCTCCCTGCCCGACGTGCCCACCTTCGCCGAATCGGGCCTGGAAGGCCTCAAGGGCTTCGACGTGGGCGGCTGGTACGGCGTCTACGGCCCCAAGGGCATGGCGCCCGAGCAGGTGGCCCGGCTGAACAAGGCCATCAATGCCGCCCTGGCCCAGCCCGAGATGCGCAAGCGGCTGAAAGAGCTGGGCTATGAGGAATGGACGGGAACGCCCCAGAAGCTGGCCGAGCGCGGCAGCCGCGAGCGCGCCATGTGGGCCACGGTGACACAGGGCATCGTGGTGGATTGATGGAGCACCCCCCGAGGCGCTTCGCGCCTTCCCCCTCCCTTCGGCGGGGGCGTACGGGCAGCCGGCGACACCCCCGCCGCGGGGCGGCGCGGCCGGCATAGGCCCTCCCGCATTGGGCCGCGCCGGCTTTTGAGGGCCTTTGGCGAAGCGGGCCCCCATGGATCATCGAAATGAATCAACGAATACACCATCTTCTGGACCGCTGGCTGGCCGAGTCGCCGCAGCGCCCCTTCATCCATCTGCCGGACGGCAGCAGCCTGAGCTTTGCCGACATCGGCACGCTGACCGATACGGCCGAGGCCGAGCTGCGCGCACAGGGCGTGCGGCCCGGCGACCGCGTTCTGGTGGTGGCGGAGAACTGCCCCGCGCATGCGGCCCTGATCCTGGCCTGCAGCCGCGTGGGCGCCTGGTCCTGCGGCGTGAATGCGCGCATGGCGCCTGGCGAGATCGACGCCTTCGCGGCCAAGGCCGACGCGCGCCTGGTGTACTTCACCACCGAGGGATCCCGGGCCGCGGCGGACCACGCGCGGCGCTTCCTGGCCGTGGACTCCGACCTGGCCGGGCTGCAGCGCAGCCCCGTGCGCGCCGACGCCGTGGCCGAGAGCGGCCCGCTGCGCGATGAGGTGGCGGCCCTGATCTTCACATCGGGTACCACGGGCACGCCCAAGGGCGTGATGGTGGGCCATGATGCGCTCGCCCATTTCGCGCGGGTGTCGGCGGCGTCGCGCGCGCTGGCGCCCGGCGACCGCAGCTACGCCTTCGTGCCCATGACCCATATCTTCGGCCTGGGCACGGTGCTGCTGGCCTGCCTGCACGCCGGTGCGCAGATGGTGATGCGCCCGCAATTCGATCCCGCCGACCTGCTGGATGCGCTGGCCCGCCATGGCGTCTCGCAGCTGCAGGGCCCGCCCGCCCTGTATGCGCGCCTGCTGGCCCATCTGCAGGAGCAGGGCATCGCGCGCGTCGACGCACCGGCGCTGCGCTATGTCTACACGGGCGCCGGCCCGCTGGACCTGACGCTCAAAAGGCGCGTGGAACAGGCCCTGGGCCAGACCCTGCACCACGGCTACGGCCTGTCGGAATACGCAGGGTCCGTGCATTTGACACGCCAGGGCGAGCAGCGCGACGACACCAGCGCAGGCTATGTGGTGGAAGGCGCCGAGGTGCGCGCCGTGGACCCTGCCACGGGCCAGGCCCTGCCCACGGGCCAGCGCGGCGAGCTGTGGATACGCGGCCGCGGCCTGATGGCCGGCTACTTCCGCGACGCCGAGGCCACGGCGGCCGTGATGCGCGAAGGCGGCTGGTATGCCAGCGGCGACCTGGGCGAGCTGCATGCCGACGGCGCGCTGTTCGTGGTCGGCCGGCTCAAGGAGATGATCATCCGCTCGGGCTTCAACGTCTACCCGGCCGAGGTGGAACTGGCCCTCAACGAGCTGCCGGGCATACAGCGCAGCGCCGTGGTCGGCCGGCCCGAGCGCGACGGCAACGAAGAGGTCGTGGCCTTCGTGGAGCTGCGGCCCGGCGCCACCCTGGACTCGGCCGCCGCGCGCGCCCACCTGCGCCAGCGGCTGGCGCCCTACAAGCTGCCCGCCCATATCGTGGCCCTGGCCGAGCTGCCCACCAGCCCCAACGGCAAGGTGCTCAAGCGCCTGCTGCAGGAGCGCGCCCAGACCCTGGCCTGAACGCAGCCGCGAGCCAGGTCCGCCCGGCCCATGGGGCGCGGACCCGGCCAGCGGCCGGCCTGGGGCCTGTGCACACTGATGTGAGGATCGCCTTGCCCCACGCAAGTGTGAACAGACCCTAATCGGCCCGGATGTCGGCCACCTTGACCACCTGGGCCCATTTGCGCAGCTCGCTGCGCAGGCGTTCGCGCATTTGCTGCTGGGTACCGGGGTCGGCCTCGGCACCGGCCGTCAGCAGGCGCTGGCGCACGCCCGCATCGCGCAGCGCCGTATTGAAGTCGGCATTGATGCGGTCCAGCACGGTGGCCGGCGTGCGCGCCGGCGCGAACAGCGCCGCCCAGGAATAGGCCTCGTATTCGGGCAGGCCGGACTCGGCGATGGTGGGCACCTCGGGCAGCATGGCCGAGCGCTGGCGGCTGGCCACGCCCAGCACCTTGATGCGGCCCGACCTGATGTGCTGCAGGGCGCTGGGCGCATCGGCGAACATCAGCTGCACCTGGCCGCCCAGCAGGTCGTTCATGGCCGGGGCGCTGCCCTTGTAGGGAATGTGCTGCAGCTTGATGCCCGCATGCATGTTGAACAGCTCGCCGGCCAGATGGGTGCCGCCGCCGTTGCCCGAGGAGCCGAAGCTCAGCCCGTTGCCGCTCTTGGCCAGGGCAATGAGCTCGCGCACATTGCCGGCCGGCACCGAGGGGTGGGCGACCAGGAAGACGGGGAACATGGCCGCAAAGCTGACGGGCGCGAAATCGCGCTCGATGTCATAGGTCATGCGCGGCTGCAAGGCGGGGTTGACGGCATGGTGTATGGAGCCCACGAACAGCGTATATCCGTCGGCAGGCTCCTTGGCGGCCAGGGCCGCGCCCACCATGCCGCCCGCGCCGGCGCGGTTGTCGACCAGACTGGGCTGCTGCCAGATCTCGCCCAGCTTCTGGCTGAAGGCGCGTGCCGTGGTGTCCACGGGGCCGCCGGGCGGAAAGGGCACGATGAAGCGCACGGGCCGCGCGGGCCAGGCATCGGCGGCCTGGGCGCCGGCCTGCAGGCCGGGCAGGAGGCCGCTGGCGGCCAGGGCGCCACCGGCGCACAGCAGCTGGCGGCGCCGGCGGGAAGACAGGGAGGGGGGCATGGCGGATATCTCCGGAAACAGGCGGCGGCTTGCCGCGCGGCCCATTGTGTGGACGGGGCAACGGGCCGTGTTTCGTCAATGCGGAAGATGCGCTTTCAGCGCGCCCAAGCGGGAGAAACCCGTAGAGCTCGGCGAGCGCATCGGTGAAGCCTCCCTTCCAGATTGGCGAATTGAAGCGCCGGCCCAACGCGGGCATGCTCGCAGTCAGCGATGGCGGCTGCCCCGGGGCCGGCCGCATGTCCCCCACACCGAGAACGGAACCACCGCCCATGCATCTGAGCGCCCAGACCCACTACCAGGCCGAACTCGACGCCGGCCGCTTCTGCCTGCAGCAGTGCCCGCAATGCGCGCGCCATGTCTTCACCCCGCGCGAGCTGTGCCCGCATTGCGGCGCCAGCCCGCTGCGCTGGGTGCGCGCCAGCGGCCTGGGCACGGTGTATTCCACCTCCACCATCGCGCGCAAGCCCGAGGCCGGCGGCAACTACAACGTGGCCCTGATCGACCTGGACGAAGGCGTGCGCATGATGGGCCGCGTGGAAGGCCTGGCCCCCGAGGAGGTGCGCATAGGCCAGCGCGTGCAGGGCCATGTGGCCCGCAAGGACGGGCGTGGCCTGGTGCTGTTCCAGCCCGCCCTCGACCAGGGAGCTGCCGCATGAACGCCCGCATCCCCACCTCCGCCCTGGACGCCGCCTGCGTCAACCGCCCGCTGCGCGGGCGCGTGGCCATCGCCGGCGCCGCCACCTAGGGCTGCGGCGAAGCCCCCGGCATGGACGACATGACCCTGCTGGTGCGCGCCGCCCATGCGGCCGTGGCCGATGCAGGCCTGACCATGCGGGACATCGACGGCCTGGCCACCTGCAGCGTCAACGCCAGCATGTGGACCATGCCCGTGATCGAGCACCTGGGGCTGAACCCGACCTATGTGGATGGCACCATGATCGGGGGCAGCAGCTTCATCGCCCATCTGCTGCCCGCCATGCGCGCCCTGGAGGCCGGCCAATGCCAGGCCGTGCTGGTGTGCTATGGCAGCGCCCAGCGCTCGGCCACCTTCGGCCGCAAGGAAGGCCAGGCGGCACGGCGCTTCCTGGATCCGCAGCCCTATGAGTTCCCCTACGACCCCGTGCTGCCCGTGACCGCGTATGCATTGGCCGCGGCGCGCCACATGCACGAGTTCGGCACCACGCGCACGCAGCTGGCCGAGGTCGCCGTGGCCGCGCGCGCCTGGGCCCAGCTCAATCCCGAAGCCTTCATGCGCGATCCACTGACCATCGAGGATGTGCTCTCGGCCCGCCCCATCGCCAGTCCCCTGAGCGTGCGCGACTGCTGCCTGGTGACCGACGGTGGCGGCGCCATCGTGCTGGTGCGCGCCGACCGCGCCCGCGACCTGCCCCAGCCACCGGTCTACGTGCTGGGCAATGCCACGGCCATCTGGAACCGCCAGATCTCCTGCATGCCCGACCTGACCACCACGGCCGCAGCCCAGTCCGGCGCCCAGGCCTTTGCCATGGCCGGCCTGTCGGCGGCCGACATGGACATGGCCCAGGTGTATGACGCCTTCACCATCAACACCTTGCTGTTCCTCGAAGACCTGGGCTTTTGCGCCAAGGGCGAGGCCGGCGCTTTCGTGGAAAAGGGCGGCATCGCGCCCGGCGGGCGCCTGGCCGTCAATACCAATGGCGGCGGACTGTCCTGCGTGCATCCGGGCATGTACGGCATCTTCGCGCTGATCGAGGCCGTGCGCCAGCTGCGCGGCCAGGCCGGCCAGCGCCAGCTGGGACGCCACCGCACGGCCGTGGTCCACGGCAACGGCGGCACGCTGTCCAGCCAGTCCACGGCGGTGCTGGGAACCGCTGAAACCCTCTGAACCGCACAGAAAGCACCCCGCAATGATCCGCGACCCGCAAACCCTTGAAGCCCTGGAAGACAGCGTGCGCCGCTTCGTGCGCGAGCGCCTGGTGCCGGCAGAGAACGAAGTGGCCGAAACCGACGAAATCCCCGAGGCCATCGTGCAGGAGATGCGCGACCTGGGCCTGTTCGGCATGACCATCCCCGAACGATTCGGCGGCCTGGAGCTGACCATGGAGGAAGAGGTGCGCGTGCTCTTCGAGCTGTGCCAGACGGCGCCCGCCTTCCGCTCCGTGATAGGCACGACCGTGGGCATAGGCTCACAGGGCATTCTCATCGACGGCACGCCCGAGCAGCAGGCGGCCTGGCTGCCCCGGCTGGCCACGGGCGAGATCATGGCCTCATTCGCGCTGACCGAGCCCGAGGCGGGGTCGGACGCGGCCTCCCTGCGCACGACCGCCATCAAGGACGGCGACCACTACGTGGTCAACGGCAACAAGCGTTTCATCACCAATGCGCCGCATGCGGGCATCTTCACGCTGATGGCGCGCACCGACCCCGCCAACAAGGGAGCGGGCGGCGTCTCGGCCTTCATCGTCGATGCGAAAACGCCGGGCATCAGCTTCGGCAAGAACGATGTGAAGATGGGCCAGAAGGGAGCCCACACCTGCGATGTGTTCTTCGACAACGTGCGCGTGCCGGCGGCCCACCTCATAGGCCTGAAGGAGGGCCAGGGCTTCAAGACCGCCATGAAGGTGCTGGACAAGGGCCGCATCCACATCGCGGCAGTCAGCGTGGGCGTGGCCCGCCGCATCCTGCGCGATGCGCTGGCCTATGCCCTGGACCGCAAGCAGTTCGGCCAGCCCATCTGCGAGTTCCAGCTGGTCCAGGCCATGCTGGCCGACAGCCAGGCCGAGCTGTACGCGGCCGAGTGCATGGTCATCGATGCGGCGCGCCGCCGCGACGAGGGCCGCAACGTCTCCACCGAGGCCTCGTGCTGCAAGATGTTCGCCACCGAGATGGTGGGCCGCGTGGCCGACCGCGCCGTGCAGATCCTGGGCGGCTCGGGCTATCTGGCGGAGTTCGGCATCGAGCGCTTCTACCGCGACGTGCGCCTGTTCCGCCTGTACGAGGGCACGACGCAGATCCAGCAGATCATCATTGCGCGCAACATGGTGCGCGAGGCCCGCAACGCATGAGCGACATGGCCACCGACACCGCGACACCGGACCGCAGCGCCTTCATGCGCCTGATCGGCGCATCCCAGGTCCAGGCCCCGCCAGGCCAGGTTCATGTGCACCTGCCCCATCTGCGCGAGGAGCTGCTCAACCAACTGCCGGCCGCCCACGGCGGCGTGCTCATGGCCCTGCTGGATTCCGTGATGTCGCGCGCTGCGGGCGAGCTGCCGGGGGCGCCCTCGCGCACCGCCGTCACCGTGGAGATGAGCAGCCGTTTCCACCGCCCCGGTCGCGGCGCCCTGCGGGCCGAGGGCTGGGTGGTGCATGCCAGCCGCAGCCTGTGCAGTTGCGCGGCCCGGCTGCTCGACGAGCAGGACCGCCTGGTGGCCACGGCCAGCGGCACTTTCAAATACTGGCTGCCGCCGACCACGCTGGAGCCGCGGGGCCCCTGCGCACCGGACCGCCCTACTCCAGGCTGAGCCGGCCCTGGGCGTCGGCCACCAGCAGCTCGACCAGTTCCTGGGCAAAGGATGGCAGGGCCTCCAGGCTGCGCACGCAGATCTGCATCTCGCGCACCGACCAGGCATCGGACAGCGGCACGATGGCGATGTCCATGGACTGGGCGTGGCGGCTGGCGGCCGATTCGGGCAGCACGCCCACGCCCACGCCGGACTCGATCATGCGGCAGGCCGTCTCGAAGTTGCCCACCTGGATGCGCTGCTTGATGGGCCGGTGCAGCTGGTCGCTGGCCTGGCGCAGAAAGGCGTGGATGGCGCTGGACTCGTGCAGGCCCACATGGTCCAGTTCCAGCGTATCGGCGAAGGCCATCTGCATCTCGCCGTCCAGCGCATGGCCGCGCGGCACGACCAGCACCAGGCGGTCGCGGCGATAGGGCAGGGTTTCCAGGTTCTCGGTGCGCACCAGGCCCGCCACGATGCCTATGTCGGTCTGGCCCTCGGTCACCGCGCGCACGATGTCGTGGGACAGGCGCTCGCGCAGGTCGATGTTCACATCGGGATTGCGGCGCAGATAGTGGCGCAGCACGGGCGGCAGGAACTCGCCCAGCGAGGTGGTGTTGGCAAACACCCGCACATGGCCCTTGATGCCGCGCACATACTCCTGCATGTCGCCGCGCAGGTGCTCGATCTGGCCCAGCACCATGCGCGCATGGGTGACGAAGGCCTGGCCCGGCGGCGTCAGCGTCACGCCCTGGCTGGTGCGGTACAGCAGCTTGGTGCCTATGCT
>JAIRVR010000044.1 GCA_031253795.1 Burkholderiaceae bacterium | reverse complement strand
GCAAGCAGCCCCACTTTAGAAAACCATGGAGAGAGAATCATGTTGAAAGCCTACCGTGACCACGTGGCCGAACGCGCCGCGCTCGGTATCCCCCCGCTGCCGCTGGACGCCAAGCAGGTCGCCGAGCTGATCGAACTGATCAAGAACCCGCCGGCTGGCGAAGACGCCTTCCTGCTGGACCTGCTCACGCACCGCGTGCCTCCGGGCGTGGACGATGCCGCCAAGGTCAAGGCCAGCTTCCTGGCTGCCGTGGCCCATGGTGACATCCAGGTGGGCCTGATCTCCAAGGCCAAGGCCACGGAACTGCTGGGCACCATGGTGGGTGGCTACAACGTGCATCCCCTGATCGAGCTGCTGGACGACGCCGAAGTGGCGGGCGTGGCCGCCGAGGCGCTGAAGAAGACGCTGCTGATGTTCGACTTCTTCAACGACGTGGCCACCAAGGCCAAGGCCGGCAATGCCAAGGCCCAGGAAGTCATGAAGAGCTGGGCCGAGGCCGAGTGGTTCACATCGCGCCCCGAAGTCGACAAGAAGATCACCGTCACCGTCTTCAAGGTGCCCGGCGAAACCAATACCGACGACCTGTCGCCCGCACCCGATGCCTGGAGCCGTCCGGACATCCCGCTGCACTACCTGGCCATGCTCAAGAACACCCGTCCCGACGCGGCTTTCAAGCCCGAGGAAGACGGCAAGCGCGGTCCCATGCAGTTCATCGACGACCTGAAGAAGAAGGGCCACCTGGTCGCCTACGTGGGCGACGTCGTGGGCACGGGCTCTTCGCGCAAGTCGGCCACCAACTCCATCGTCTGGGCCACGGGCCAGGACATCCCCTTCGTGCCGAACAAGCGCTTCGGCGGCGTGACCCTGGGTGGCAAGATCGCTCCCATCTTCTTCAACACGCAGGAAGATTCGGGCTCGCTGCCCATCGAAGTCGATGTCACCAAGCTGGAAATGGGCGACGTCATCGACGTGCTGCCCTATGACGGCAAGCTGGTCAAGAACGGCGAGACCGTTGCCGAGTTCCAGCTCAAGAGCGACGTGCTGTTCGACGAAGTGCGCGCCGGCGGCCGCATCAACCTCATCATCGGCCGCTCGCTGACCGCCAAGGCCCGTGAATTCCTGGGCCTGACCGCCTCCACCGTCTTCCGCCTGCCCCAGGCGCCTGCCGCTTCGAGCGCCGGCTTCACGCTGGCCCAGAAGATGGTCGGCCGCGCCGTCGGCCTGCCGGAAGGCCAGGGCGTGCGCCCCGGCACCTACTGCGAGCCGCGCATGACCACCGTGGGCTCCCAGGACACCACGGGCCCCATGACCCGCGACGAACTCAAGGACCTGGCCTGCCTGGGCTTCTCGGCCGACATGGTCATGCAGTCCTTCTGCCACACGGCTGCCTATCCCAAGCCCGTGGACGTCAAGACCCACCGCGAGCTGCCGGCCTTCATCAGCAACCGCGGCGGTGTGGCCCTGCGTCCCGGCGACGGCGTGATCCACAGCTGGCTCAACCGCCTGCTGCTGCCCGACACCGTGGGCACGGGCGGCGACTCGCACACGCGTTTCCCCATCGGCATCTCCTTCCCGGCCGGCTCGGGCCTGGTGGCCTTCGGTGCCGCCACGGGCGTGATGCCCCTGGACATGCCTGAATCCGTGCTGGTGCGCTTCAAGGGCGAAATGCAGCCCGGCGTGACCCTGCGCGACCTGGTGCACGCGATTCCGCTGTACGCCATCAAGGCGGGCGCCCTGACCGTTGCCAAGGCCGGCAAGAAGAACATCTTCTCGGGCCGCATCCTGGAAATCGAAGGTCTGCCCGACCTGAAGGTGGAACAGGCCTTCGAGCTGTCCGACGCCTCGGCCGAACGCTCGGCCGCCGGCTGCACGATCAAGCTCAACCCCGAGCCGATCAAGGAGTACCTGACCTCGAACATCGTTCTGATGAAGAACATGATCGCCGACGGTTACGCCGACGCCAAGACCCTGCAGCGCCGCATCGAGAAGGTCGAGGCCTGGCTGGCCAAGCCCGACCTGCTCGAAGCCGACAAGGACGCCGAGTACGCTGCCGTGTTCGAAATCGACCTGGCCGACATCAAGGAACCCATCGTCTGCTGCCCCAACGATCCGGACGACGCCAAGTTCCTGTCCGAAGTGGCCGGTACCCCGATCGACGAAGCCTTCATCGGTTCGTGCATGACCAACATCGGCCACTTCCGTGCAGCGGCCAAGCTGCTGGGCGGCCAGCGTGACATCCCCGTCAAGCTGTGGGTCGCTCCGCCGACCAAGATGGACCAGAACGAGCTGATCAAGGAAGGCCACTACGCAGCCTTCGGCACGGCCGGTGCACGCACCGAAATGCCGGGTTGCTCGCTGTGCATGGGCAACCAGGCCCAGGTGCGCGAAGGCGCGACGGTGATCTCCACCTCGACCCGCAACTTCCCCAACCGCCTGGGCAAGAACACCAATGTGTTCCTGGGCTCGGCCGAGCTGGCCGCCATCGCCTCGCGCATCGGCAAGCTGCCCACCAAGGAGGAATACCTCAAGGAAATGGGCATCATCGACGCCGACAAGGCCAGCGTCTACCGCTACATGAACTTCGACCAGATCGAAGAGTACGCCGATGTCGCCAAGGGCGTTGCCGCCTGAGGCCGCTCCGGCGCCTGTGAAAAAGCCCGCTTCGGCGGGCTTTTTCTTTTCGGATCAGGGTGTCCGCCCCAACCGCTCCAGCACATCCCGCGTCTGCGCATCCGCCGGGAAGAACGACTCCACCGCCAGCTCCTGCAGCGTCACGTCGACGGGTGTGCCGAAGATGGTGATGGTGCTGATGAAGCTCAGACGGCCGTGGTCGGTGTCCAGCTCGAAGGGCACGGCGATGGGGCTGGCGGGGCCGTGCGCGTGGCCCTCGTGCGCCGCGAAAGGATAGGCGGCGATTTCGTCGTGCAGGGCCTGCAGCTGGGCATCCGAGGTGGCCGCGATCTGCTGCTGCAGGCGGTGCAGCAGGTGGTCGCGCCACTGGGTGGCATTGGCCAATCGGGGGCCCAGGCCTTCGGGGTGCAGGCTCAGGCGCAGCACGTTCACGGGCGGCTGCAGCAGCCAGGGCGCCACACCGGCCAGCAGCACGGGAACGACGGCATTGGCGGCCACCAGGTTCCAGTGCCGGTCCACGGCCAGGGCCGGGTTGGGCTCGTGGCCCTTGAGCACCAGGTCCACCGCCTGGCGTGCCGCCGCGAGGTCGGGATGGTCCAGCGGCCTGGCCTGGTACATGGGCGCAAAGCCCGCGGCCACCAGCAGGGCATTGCGCTCGCGCAGCGGCACGGCCAGGCGCTCGGCCAGTCGCAGCACCATTTCCCGGCTGGGCTGGGCACGGCCCGTCTCCACGTAGCTCAGATGGCGTGTGGAGATGTCGGCCTCCAGTGCCAGACCGTGCTGGCTCAGGCGGCGGTGCTGGCGCCAGTGGCGCAGGTGGTCGCCGAAGGGCGAACGCGCGGAAGGAAGGGCGGAGGTGGGCATCATGGCCGGCATGGTAGCGGGCGGCTGCCGGCGGTGGCCATGACCTGCGAGGTTATGGACCCTGCGCAGCGGGCAGCCGACCATCGGGGCCATGGCTTGCATGGTGCAGGCCTGTTGATCCAGAGGAGTCTGCCATGTCGATGTTCGCTTCTTCCCGCTTCCTGCCCCGTGTCATGTGGGCCGATGCCGCTTCCTGCGCCGCCACTGGCGCCCTGCAGCTGGCGGCCGGCCGGCCGCTGGCCGATCTCAGCGGCCTGCCCCTGGCACTGCTGCAGGGAACGGGCTGGTTCCTGCTGGCCTATGCGCTGGCGGCTGCATGGATGGCCGCCCGCAGCCCTGCACCGCGCCGCCTGATCGGCCTGGTGGTGGCGGGCAATTTCGGCTGGGCCGCCGCGTGCATCGCCCTGCTGGCGGTGGGCGGGCTGTCGCTGTCGGTCTGGGGCGTGGCCTGGGTGCTGGCCCAGGCCGTGGTGGTCGTGGTACTGGCCGAGCTGCAGTGGATGGGCCTGCGCCACACGCGCCCTGTCGCAGGCACCGTGCGGGCGGCCGTGTCCTGAGGCCCGTGGCGGCCCGCGCCGGCCTGGCCGGTTCGATGACAGGGCTGTGAAAGCCGGCCGTTCCCGCATGCCGGACGGTGTTGTCCGCAAGGGACTATCGCCAACGGCCCACAGCGGGCGCGGGCACTTCTGGGCACAATGGAAATCAGAGTCTTGGAACGGTCCAGCATCCAGGAAAGGCTGCAGACATGTTCCTTCCCAGAGTTTCATCCAGGAGTCTCACGATGCGCCACGAATACGACAACACCCTCAAGTCCTTTGCTGCGGCGGGCGGCAAGAAGGGCAAGTTCTTTTCCCTGCCCGAGCTGGCCCGGCAGTACCCGCAGATCAGGCGCCTGCCCGTGTCCCTGCGCATCGTGCTCGAGTCCGTGCTGCGCAACTGCGACGGCAACAAGGTGACGCGCGAGCATGTGGAGCAACTGGCGAACTGGAAGCCCCAGGCCGAGCGCACGGACGAAATCCCCTTCGTCGTGGCACGCGTGGTGCTGCAGGACTTCACGGGCGTGCCCCTGCTCGCCGACCTGGCGGCCATGCGCAGCACGGCGGCCCAGCTGGGCAAGAAGCCCAAATCCATCGAACCCCTGGTGCCCGTGGACCTGGTGGTGGACCACTCCATCATGGTGGACTACTTCGGCACCAAGAAGGCGCTGGACCTGAACATGAAGCTGGAGTTCCAGCGCAACAAGGAGCGCTACCAGTT
>JAIRVR010000010.1 GCA_031253795.1 Burkholderiaceae bacterium | reverse complement strand
TGGGGCAGCATGAAGACCAGGTTGTCGAGGATGAACTGCACCTCGTTGCCGATGGCCGCCGTGACCAGGGGCGAGCCGCCGCGGTAGGGGATGTGCGTGGCGAAGATGCCTGTCGCAGCCTTGAGCATTTCCACGTTGAGCTGGCCCATGCTGCCGATGCCGGCGCTGCCGTAGTTGACCTGGCCGGGGCGCTTTTTCACGTACTCGATGAACTCCTGGAAGTTTTTCACCGGCAGGCTGGAATGCACCATCAGGGCATTGGGCTGGCGGCCCAGGATGGCGATGTTCTCGAAGTCCTTGATGGGGTCGTAGCCCACCTTGGGCTGGGTCAGCGGATTGGCCAGGTGGCTGCTTTGCGAGGACACGACCAGGGTGTAGCCGTCGGCCTTGGCACGGGCCACATATTGCGTGGCCACCGAGCCGCCCGCACCGGGCCGGTTCTCGACCACGATGGGCACGCCCAGCAGACGCGACAGGGGCTCGGCGTACTGGCGCCCCATGATGTCCACCGAACCGCCGGGCGGAAACGGCACCACCAGGGTGATCGGGCGCGAGGGGTATTTGTCGTCGGCACGCGCGGCCAGCGGCGTCAGGGCGGACAGGCCCGCCAGTCCAAGGCCGGCGCCCAGCAGCTTGCGGCGGGTGGGGAGGGATGCGTTCACGGACAGGTTTTTCATGGGAATCGGCGAAATCAGGGGTGATCGAAAATGGCCAGGGCCACGGCCTGGGCACGTGGCACGAAGGTGGCGAGCTCGCAGTATTCGCGCTCGGTATGGGGATGGCCGCCCACGGGCCCCGTGGCGCACAGCGTGGGCACGCCCACCGAAGCCGTCAGGCCGCTGTCTGCCGCGCCGCCCGTGAATTCGCCCTGGACATCGAAGCCCAGCGAATGGGCGCCGCGCCGGTACAGCTGCAGCATGTCGTCGGGCGTGGGTGCCATGGGCAGGGTGCGGCGTACGGCCGTGACCCGGCCCTGGGTGCGGGGCACGGACTCTTCCTCGATGATGGCGCGTATGCGCTCCATCAGCGCATCGGGGTCGGTATCGGCCGTGTAACGCACATCGAGCTCGGCCTTGGCGTGGGGCGCAACCATGTTCGGCACGATGCCGCCGTTGAGCACGCCCACGTTGGTGGTCGTGCCCGTGGCGGCATCGGTCAGCGCATGCAGGGCCAGCAGCTTGCGCGCCATGGCTTCGAGGGCGCTGGCCCCGGCCGCATGGTTGATGCCCGCATGGGCGGCCACGCCCTGGACCTCGAACTCCACGGCCATCGAGCCCTTGCGGCTGGTGACCAGGTTGCCGCTGACGCGCCCGGGTTCGGCATTGAAGACGGCGCGCGCGCCGCGCACCACCTCCATGATGCGCTCGCGCGTGGCCGGCGAACCGATCTCCTCGTCGCAGGAGAAGAACAGCTTGAGCGGAGCACCCAGGCCACCGCAGCGCGCGAAGGCCTCGGCCACGAAAACGTTGAGGACCAGGCCGGACTTCATGTCGGCCACGCCAGGGCCGTAGGCCCGGCCCTCTTCCACGCGGAAGGGGCGGCGGGCCACGCTGCCTGCGGGAAACACCGTGTCCATGTGTCCCATCAGGAAAATGGGCGCGCCCCGGCCGGGACCGGGCACATCGGCGTGCAGCAGCACGCCATAGCCGGGCACGGGCTCGAAGCGCACGGCCACGCCCGCGGCCTGCAGCCGGTCGCGCAGCACCTCGGCCACGGCCGTGACCCCGGCTTCATCGCGGCTGCCGCTGTCGATATCGACGATCTTTTGCAACAGATCTTGCATTTCCTGCTGCTGGCTGCCCAGCCAGTCCAGCAGACGCGCACGCTGCAGCGCACGGCTTTCTTCGAGGGTATCCTGCACGGTTGAATCTCCAAAGCGCATGCCCTGTTGCATGCCTGACTCCATTTTGCAATATTCATTTCACAAAAGGTATTCAATGAAATCAACATTGCAAACCGGCGTGCGATTGCTGCCACAGCGCCTGGCCCGGCACGGCGCCCAGCTGACGGCCAGCGAACAGGCCCTGGCCGAGGTCCTGGGCCGGGAGTACCCGCATACGCTGCTGGAATCGGCCACGGCACTGGCCGGGCGCACGGGCACCAGCGCCTCCACCGTGGTGCGCCTGTTCGCCAAGCTGGGCTATGCCAGCTATGCCGAAGCCCAGCGCGAGGCCCGCGGCGAAGTCACCGCCCTGCTGCAGACCGCGGCCCAGCGCGCGCCCGTGACCCTGGGCACACGGCGCAGCCTGGCCGAATGCGTGGACGACGCCCTGCTGCACGACCAGCACAACATGCAGGCCACGCGCGAAGGGCTGGACATGGAGGCCTTCGATGCCATGTCCCGGCAGCTGGCGAAGGATGGTGCGGGCCGCGTCTTCGTGCTGGCCCAACTCAACAGCGCGCCGGTTTCGGCCTGGCTGGCCCTGCACCTGAACATGTGCCGGCCCGGCGTGCAGGAGCTGGACGTGGGTGCGGTATCGCCCATAGACCAGCTGCTGTGGGTGGGCCCGCAGGACCTGCTGCTGGTGTTCAGCGTCAGCCTGTATTCGCGCGGCACCACCGAGCTGGCACGGCGCTTTCGCGATGCCGGTGGCCAGGTGCTGGCCATCACCGACAGCCCCACCTCCCCCCTGGTGCCCCTGGCCCACCACTGGCTGCAGGTGCAGACGGCCAATGCCTCGCCCTTCCACTCCTATACGGCGGCCTTCTTCCTGTGCAATGCCCTGGTCTCGGCCGTGGCCCAACTGCGCCACGACGATGTCTCCGAGGCCCTGGCGCGGCGCGACACGCTGTGGCGCGAGTTCGACCACCAGCTGATCCGGCCCGCGCCGCGCGCAGCGGCAGGGGCCCCGCGCAAGCCGGCCACCCGCAAACGCGCTACATAGACCAGTAGTACTTGAAGCTCAGCGTGGCTTCGCGGTCCACGCCACGGAAGATGCCGGCGAAATACTTGCGGTTGAACAGGTTGTTGACGTTGAGCGCAATGCGGTAGCGCGGCGTCTCGTAGGCCAGGGCCAAGTCGGCCAGCGTGGCGGAGTCGTTGATGTTCAGCGTGCCGTCCGCGGCCACGTTGTATGGCGAACGGCCCTTGTAGCGCAGGCCGCCGGCCACCATCAGGCCGGGCAGCGCGCGCGGGCGGTAGTCCAGCCAGAGGCTGGCCATGTGGCGCGTGGTCTGGATGGTCTGGCGACCGATTTCGGCGGGACGGTTGCTCCTGGTGGTACGCGGATCCAGGTAGGTGTAGCTGGCCAGGGCACTGAGTTCGCGGGTCAGCGCGAAGCGGCCTTCGAGTTCCAGGCCCGTGGAACGCACCTCGCCGGTCTGGATGCTGAAGCGCGGATGCTCGGGATCCAGCGTGGTGACATTGGTCTGGACCAGGTCGAAGACCGAGGCGGTGATCAGCGTGGATGATCCCGGCGGCTGGTACTTGATGCCGGCCTCGTACTGCTTGCCGCGGCGCGGCTGGAAGGCGCTGCCGTCGTACTGCAGGCCCGTGACCAGGTCGAACGAGGTGGCGTAGCTCGCATAGGGTGCCCATCCGCTGTCGAACAGATACAGCAGGCCGGCGCTGCCCGTGGTCGCGCTATCGCTCATGCGCGGCTGGGTACTGCTGTTCTGCGTGGTGATGGCCTGGTCGTGGCGCAGGCTGAGGTTGGCGTTCCAACGGCCCCATTGCAGCTGGTTGAGCGCATAGACGCCGGTCTGGCGCAGGGTACTGTGGCTGTCCTCCATCTCGGGCAGGGCGATGGACTGGCCGTAGGCAGGGTTGCGCGTATCGAGGTCGGGCACGTCCCAGCCGAAGCCCAGTCCGCCGCGCTCCTTGTACCGGACATGGTCCATGCCCACCGCCAGCCGGTGCTGCACCCCGCCCCAGCGCAGGTCCTTCTGCACACGGGTATCGAGTGCCAGGGTGCGGCCCTTGGTGATCTGGGCCAGGTTGGCGCGCGAGACGCTGTGGCCATCGGCCAGCACGTCCATGGCATAGATGTGGCGGTAGTCGATGTCGATGGTGGAGTAGCGCAGGTTCTGCGTGAGCAGCCAGCCGTGGTCGGTCTGGTGGGAGAACTCGTAGCCCAGCGAACGCGTATCGCGATCGAAGCGGTCGAAGGCCGGATCGCCCGCCGTCAGGCGGGAGGGCAGGTCCTTGATCTGCGGATAGGCAAACAGGCTGGGCCACCAGGACTTGGGCGTGCCCCGCTCGCGCGAATAGCTGCCCAGCACGGTCAGCTGCGTGCGGCCCGAGAGGTTCCAGCGCAGCGAAGGCGCGATGGACAGGCGGTCGTCGCGCGAGCCCACGGTGCGGCCGTCGCTGTCGCGCGCCTTGAGATTGAGCCGGTACAGCACATCGCCCGAGGCATCGAGTCTGCCACCCAGGTCGGCCGTGGTCTGGGCACGGTGGTAGCGGCCATAGGACAGGCCCACGCTGTTGACATGGTCCGCCTCGGGCTTCTTGGACACCACGTTGATCACGCCGCCAGGCCGCCCCTGGCCGAACAGCACGGAGGCCGGCCCCTTGATGACCTCGATGCTGTCCAGCTCGTCGATCTCGTCATTCCACGAGCCATAGGTTCCGGCCGAAAACTGCCGCAGCCCATCCTTGTAGTAGGAACTGCCATCGCTGAAGCCGCGGATGATGGCGCCTGTCATGCGCAGGTCGGCACCCGTGACCTCGGTGGAGACGCCGGCCGTGTACGACAGGGCCTGTTCAATGCTTTTGGGCGCCTGGTTCTGCAACTGCTCCCGGGAGACGATGGAGATGGCGCGCGGCGTCTCGATCAGCGCGGTGCCCAGCTTGGTGCTGGCACTGCGGTCGGTTGCCGCGTAACGCTCGGCGGCGCTGTCGCGCTCCGAGGTGACGGTCACCGTGCCCAGAATGGCCGCGCCGGCCTGGGGAACCGGCGCCTTGCGCAGCGTGAAGCTGCCCTGCTCCGTGCTGTGGGCCACCAGGCCCGTGCCGGCCAGCAGCCGATCCATGGCCTCGCGCGGCGTGAAACTTCCCTTGAGCGCGGGCGCCAGGTGGCCGGCCAGCAGGGCTTCGTCATAAAGCACCTGGTACTGGGTCTGCCGGCCGAAGGCGCGCAGCGCATTGAGCAGGGGCTGTGCAGGCTGGTCGAAAACCAGGCGCTGCGCCTGCGACGCAGGCTGCTGCGCCCGGGCCGACGGCGCAGCGGCCGCCAGACCAGCCATCGCCCCTGCCACCAGCAGCGCCATCAGGCGGGCGCGCGCTTGGGGTTCCGTGCCATGCCATGCGCCCGTCCTCCCGTTTGTATCGTTCATGTCTTGCCTTGTCATTGCCACTCCGTTGGCGTGCGTTGGCATGCACAGGCAGGCCGGAGCATGGCGATGCGGGCGATCGGGAACACGCACCGGACATGCAGAGCCAGCCCACCCGAGCATGCGCGTCAGGTGTTGCGGCCGTTGGCTGGGTCGACGAAGGCGTTGCCTTCAGGTCTGCGTGGCTGGCAGCCGAGCGGGCGTGCAGGATGGCGCGCCCCTGCCCATCAAGAAGCCTGTCCCGCGCGTAACCCTGAACCCCGGGGGCTTCACTCAATTGAAACAAAATGTATTCAGTTGGCTTGACCTGTGCCGCGCTTTATCAGCCAGCCCGACTTGCTGTGCTGGACACGCACCGGAATCAGGCCTGGCAGCGCACGCACAAAGCGTTCGGGCGACGCCGTGGCGAGCAGGCCTGAAACAAGCAACCGGCCCAGCGCCGGGTCTTCCAGGACCACCGGCTCGGCGAGGTAGCGCGACAACTCCTGTGCCACCTCGGCCAGCGGTGTGCCGCTGAAGCGCAGCTGGCCTGTGCGCCAGTCGCCCACCGTGTCGGGCTCGGCCGCCAGCACCCTGCGTTGGCCCGTGGCCGTATCGAGGGCCACACCCGAGCCAGCGCCCAGCAGCATCACCTCGGCGCCCGCGTCGTCCCGGCCGGGCCGCAACTGCACCTTGCCTTCCAGCACCTTCACCACCAGAACAGGCCCCGCACGCATATTGAAGGCCGTTCCGACCACCTTGACCTGGCTGGTGCCCGTGTCCACGGTGAACGGCCGGTCAGCGCCGGGCGCGACCTGGAAGAAGGCCTCGCCATGGTCCAGCACCACTTCGCGGCGACGCGGGTAGTAGCGCACCTGCAGCTGGCTGGACCGGTTCAGCGCAATGCGGGAACCGTCGGGCAGCAGGAGATCGCGTGTTTCGCCAGGCGTCGTGCGGGCCTGCAGCGTATAGCCGGGCGTCCGGTCCCAGTGGTACCAGCCGCCGGCCGCCAGCGAGGCCACGGCGGCCAGCGTGCAAAGGGCCATGGCAGGCCTTGCCCACCATCGGACCCGGCCCGCCCGCACGGCCTGGCGTGGCGCGGGGCGGCCGGTACCGGTCAACTCCGCGCCAGCTCCGCCGAACTCCTCCGGAAACAGCTGCCGCAGCTGCGGCGCCGCATTCCAGGGGCGCGCCATGCCCTCGAAGATGTCGCGATGCAAGGCGTTCGCGGCCAGCCAGGCATCCAGGGCGCGTTCGTCGGCTCCGGTCCAGTCCGCCTGCTGGCGGCGCACGAACCAGTCGGCCGCTGCATCGTGCAGTCCGGCCATTTCCTGTGCGGATACGCCTTCGGGCAGTCGTTGGTTCATCGTGTGCTCTCCGCCGCATCGGCGTCGCCGCCGCCCGCGTCCATCAAGACACGCATCTGTTCGGCGCTGGCATAGCGTACGCGCATCTCGCAATAGGACAGCGCGCGCGCCAGATGCCGCGACACCATGCGCTCGGTAATGCCCATGCGCTCGGCGGTCTGCTCCAGCGTCAATTCCTGCACGCGGTGCAGCACGAAGGCCTCGCGCTGGCGCGCGGGCAGCTCGCCCAAGGCGTCGCGCAACCGTGTCAGCCGCTGGCGCCGCTCGGCCTCCATCGCACCGTCTTCGGCGTTGCGGGCCGGCACTGCCTCCACTTCATTGCGGCAGTCCTCCACGGACACCACGCGCACACCGGCGTGCCGCGGCGCCTTGCGCTGCTCGAACGCCGCCACGCTGCGCACGACCTGGTACAGGTAGGGCCGCTCTTCGTCGGCCGGCAGCCGCTTGTCTGCCGCCATCATGCGCACGAGAACCTCCTGGGAGGCATCCTCGATGTCGGCCGGCGTTTTGAAATACTTGGCCAGCATGCGCCGCAGCGGCTGGCGCCAGCGCGCATACAGACTGGCGAAATGGCCTGCCGGACCCGGCGTGTCATCCCCGGCCATGCGGGCCTTTCGCGGCACGGCGCGGCCATGGCCGGCATGGCAGACAAGGGGAAGGAGAGGGAATCTTGGACACGGAATGGATGGTCGAGCCGGCGATTGTATCGAGAACGGTTCTCATCCGCCGACGACTGCGGCCCGCAGGCCATGTCCGCACGCGCCCAAGAAAAAGGGCGCCGAAGCGCCCTTTGCCAAGGTGAGACCGCCTGACGGCGGCCGCATCAGTGCTGCAGGATCTTGTTGAGGAATTCCTTGGTCCGGGGCTGGCGTGCCTCGGGGTTGCCGAAGAATTCATCCTTGGAGCAGTCCTCGAGGATCTTGCCACCCACGTCCATGAAGATCACGCGGCTGGCCACCTTGCGCGCAAAGCCCATTTCGTGGGTCACGCACATCATGGTCATGCCTTCGTTGGCCAGGCCGATCATCACGTCCAGCACTTCGCCCACCATTTCGGGGTCCAGGGCCGACGTGGGCTCGTCGAACAGCATGACGATGGGATCCATGGACAGGGCGCGCGCAATGGCGACGCGCTGCTGCTGGCCGCCCGACAGCTGGCCCGGGAACTTGTCCTTGTGGGCCGTCAGGCCCACGCGGTCCAGCATCTTGAGGCCGCGCTTCTTGGCATCCTCCGCGCTGCGGCCCAGGACCTTGACCTGGGCAATGGTCAGGTTCTCGGTCACCGACAGGTGGGGGAAGAGCTCGAAATGCTGGAACACCATGCCCACGCGGCTGCGCAGCTTGGGCAGGTTGGTCTTGGGATCGTGCACGGCCACGCCGTCCACGAAGATCTCGCCCTTCTGGAAGGGCTCCAGCGCATTGATGGTCTTGATCAGCGTGGACTTGCCCGAGCCCGAGGGCCCGCAAACCACCACCACTTCACCCTTCTGGATGTTGGTGGAGCAGTCGGTCAGCACCTGGAAGCTGCCGTACCACTTGGAAACGTTCTTGAGTTCAATCATTGCAATTCCTCAATGGGGTGCAGGCTCATCGAATGATGGCGATCTTCTTGTGCAGGCGCTTGACTGCCCACGAGAGCGAGTAGCACAGCACGAAATAGGTCACACCCGCCGCGAGATAGGACTCGATGGGGCGGCCGTAGTTCTTGCCCGCCACTTCGAAGCCCTTGAGCATGTCGTAGGCACCGATGGCATAGACCAGCGAGGTGTCCTGGAACAGGATGATGGTCTGCGTCAGCAGCACGGGCAGCATGTTGCGGAAGGCCTGGGGCAGGACCACCAGGCGCATGTTCTGTCCATAGGTCATGCCCATGGCCTGGCCCGCAAAGACCTGGCCGCGGGGGATGGACTGTATGCCCGCGCGCATGATCTCGCTGAAGTAGGCCGCCTCGAAGGCGATGAAGGTGATGATGGCCGAGGCCTCGGCGCCGATGGGGCGTCCGATGAGCATGGGCATCAGCAGGAAGAACCACAGGATCACCATCACCAGCGGAATGGAGCGCATGCCGTTGACGTAGATGGTGGCGGGCAGATCCAGCCACTTCTTGCCGGACAGGCGCATCAGGGCCAGCAGCGTGCCGAAGAACACGCCGCCAATGGTGGCGATGATGGTCAGGGTGATGCTGAAGTACAGCCCCTTCAGCACGAAGTTGCTGAACAGGTCCCAGGTGAAAAACGACCAGTCGATTTGCAGGTTCATGTCAGTGTCCTCCCCCGCCGGCGGCGATCAGGCCCGGGACGCGCGAGCGCTTCTCGATGAAGGCCATGATGCGGTTGATGGCAAAGGCGGAGACCACGTACAGGCCGGTGACGGCCAGGTAGATCTCGATGCCGCGCGAGGTCTCTTCCTGTGCCTGCATGGCGAACATGGTCAGCTCGGCCACGGACACGGCAAAGGCCACGGACGAGTTCTTGAACACGTTCATGGTTTCGCTGGTCAGCGGCGGAATGATGATGCGAAAGGCCATGGGCAGCAGCACATAGCGGTAGTACTGGAAGGTGGTGAAGCCCAGCGCCATGCCCGCGTAGCGCTGACCGCGCGGCAGGGCCTGTATGCCCGAGCGCACCTGCTCGGCGATACGCGCCGAGGTGAAAAAGCCCAGGGCCAGCACCACCAGCACGAAGCCCGGCAGGGACTTCAGGGCCGGGAAGATGGCCGGCACCACGTGGTACCACATGAAGATGTGGACCAGCAGCGGAATATTGCGGAACAGCTCGACCCAGGCATTGCCCAGTCGCACGATCCAGGGACGGTCGGGCAGCGTGCGAAGCGTGCCGATCAGCGATCCCACGATCAAGGCGATCAGCAGGGACAGAAGCGACACGGAAATGGTCCAGCCCCAGGCCGACAGCATCCAGTCGAGGTAGGTGATGTCGCCGTTCTTGCCGAAGCAGCTCTGACCAACCTCTTGGGAAATGGTGTCCTGGCAGAACACCTGCCAATCCCAACTCATAGGAGCACCCCTTTATTGTTCAAAATCCTGACATTGCGCAGCCGCTGAAAAACGGTCACGCAACAAAAAACGCCCCTTCCAACCGCATGGCAGAAGGGGCGGCATTCAGCTGGTGCTTACTTGACTTCGTACGACTCCATGGGCTTGTCGTTCGGGTTGGCCCATGCGTCCTTGGTGGCTTCGGACAGCGGCAGGCCGACCTTCACGTTGGCCGGGGGAATCGGCTGCATGAACCACTTGTCGTAGAGCTTGGCCAGCGAACCGTCGGCGATCTGGCGCTTGATGGAATCGTCCACGGCCTTCTTGAAGGCGGGGTCATCCTTGCGCAGCATGCAGGCGATGGGTTCGACCGACAGGGTTTCGCCGACGATCTTGTAGTCTGCAGGAGCCTTGGACTTGGAGATGTTGGCGGCCAGGATGGAGCCGTCCATGATGAAGGCGTCGGCACGGCCGGTTTCCAGCATCAGGAAGCTGTCGGCATGGTCCTTGCCCATGACTTCCTTGAAGGTCAGGCCATCGGCGCGCTTGTTCTTGCGCAGGGTCTGCACCGAGGTGGTGCCCGTCGTGGTCACCAGGGTCTTGCCGTTGAGGTCCTTGATGCCGGTGATGCCGGAATTGGCCTTGACGGCGATGCGCACTTCTTCCACGTAGGTGGTCACGGCGAAGGCCACTTCCTTCTGGCGGGCCAGGTTGTTCGTGGTCGAGCCGCACTCGATGTCCACGGTGCCGTTGGTCACCAGGGGGATGCGGTTCTGCGAGGTCACGGGCTGGAACTTGACGTCCAGCTTGGCCAGGCCCAGCTGCTTCTGGATGTCGGCCAGCACGCGCTCGCCCATCTCGGTGTGGAAGCCCACGTACTTGCCGTTGCCCAGCGTGTAGCCCAGGCCGGAGGACTCACGCACGCCCAGCGTGACGCTGCCGCTGGACTTGATCTTGGCCAGGGTATCGCCAGCCTGGGCGAACGCGCTGCCTGCTGCCAGGGCAGTCACGGCGATGGCCAACAATTGCTTCTTCATAGGGGTCTCCTGAGATGAGGACGAGAACGGTCTTGGATGGGACGGTCGAGCCACTTGTGGCTGGCTCGCACTATCAACGATGTGACACATATTGTGCAATCACGGACGGTGCTACCGCATCGATGCGTGCTAGGGCTTTCCTGCACATCAGCTGAATTCCTACAAGCAACTGCCGTGCCACCACACGCCATTGCAGCCTGTCCAAACCTGCCAACGGGCTTGCGCACCGCATGTTTGCTGTGCGCGCACTCTAATGCCATGGACTGCCGGGCAGCCAATGCCGTTTCCAGAAGGCCTTATGCATGGCGTGCATAATAGGTGTTTACCCTAGGCATAACCCGATCACCAACTCGGGCTCTCCATGCACCAGGATGGCCCCATGTACGCCCCCGTCACAGCGCCGCAGCGGCGGCGCAGGCGTCGGGTCAGGCGCGGGCATGCCACAAAAAGGGGCGGATACCCTGACGGTACCGCCCCTTTTTGTGGCATGCGACCAAGCTCTGTCAGCTTCAGCCCATGGTCTCGCCCTGCTCCAGCAGGAAGTTCCACAGCGCGCCGGCCACGCCCTGTGGCGCATCCTTGCTGGTAGGCTTTTCGCGGTAGGCACGCACCTCCATGTCCATGCGAAAGCCCTGGTCGCCGGGCGGTGCGGCGCTGACCAGCCTGCCTGCCTCCAGTTCGGTGCGCACGGCGCTGTAGGGCAGAAAGGCCACGCCATGACCTTCCAGCGCCATGGCCTTGAGGCCTTCGGCCATGTCGGTTTCGTAGACGCGCTCCAGATGGACGGCCTCGCCCGATTCCTTGAGGATGAGCTCGGTCACACGCCCCAGATAGGCGCCCGGCGCATAGCCCAGGTAGGGCAAGGGCTGGCCCTGGTGGCCCGGCAGCAGGTGCATGGGCAGACCATCGGCGTCGGGTTTGGCATAGGGCGCCAGCACTTCATGGCCCAGGCTGACCATCTCATAACGCGCGGGGTCCAGCTGGAAGGGCTGCGAAGGGTGGAAGTAGGCGATCAGCAGGTCGCAGCCGCCTTCGACCAGACGCATCACGGCATCGTGCACATTGAGCGCGAACAGGCGGCTTCGGAAGGGACCGAACTTGGCCTGCACGCTGGATACCCAATTGGGGAAAAAGGTGAAGGCCAGGGTATGGGGCACGGCAAATCCCACCATGCCCTTGCCCGCGCTGACGTGGGCGCGCAGCATGGTGCGCGTGCTTTGCAGCGACTGCAGCATTTCCAGCGCCTGGTCATACATGGTCTTGCCCGCCGGAGTCAGTCGGGTCGGATAGGAGCTGCGGTCCACCAGGTCGGTACCGGCCCAGGCCTCCAGCGCCTGGATGCGGCGCGAAAACGCCGGCTGCGTCACATGGCGCAGTTGTGCAGAGCGGCTGAAACTGCGTGTTTCTGCCAGGCTGACGAAATCTTCAAGCCATTTGGTTTCCATGGCCGCCATTATCCGCTGGGATGGCAGGCACCCCCCGAGCAGCTGCGCCGCGTCCCCCTCTCCGGCCGGAGGGGCGGCACCCTCGGTGCAGGCCTTGCGGCCGGCGCAGGTGCGGCCGGCATCGGCCCTTCCTCGTTGCCGCCATGCCGGGAGGCTGCCGCGTCCGCACGCATCGCCGGTCGCCAACCTGAGGAAACCGCCAGCCGATGCACCACGCGGATGCGCACATAATGGCGCTGCGCCGCATTTACCCAATGTGACATTTTTTCCTCACAGCCCCCGGCACACGACGCCGAGGAAGCTCAGTGACTGCATTTGTGCCCTGTCCTTGCCATGTGTATTTTTCTGACTCCCCGCGTCCATGCCATCCCACCCCCCCGAAAAAGGCGCGCTTGAGGCGCCCCTGCAGCAGGACGAGCCGCGCTCGCTGCGCCTGGAAGACTGGCTCACCGTGATCATCATGGCCTTGCTGGCCCTGATCACCTTTGCCAACGTGCTGGTGCGCTACTTCACGTCCTCCTCCTTCGCCTGGACCGAAGAGATCTCGGTCTTTCTGATGATCCTGCTGGCCATGGTCGCCGGCTCGGCGGCCGTGGCGCGCAACGCCCATATCCGCATCGAGTACTTCGCCGAGGGCGGCAGCGCGCTGCGGCGCCGGCGCCTGGCGCGGTTCGGCACGCTGATGGTGGCCCTGCTCTTCGCCGTGATCGCCGCCCTGAGCGTGCGCGTGGTCTGGGACGACTACCGCTTCGAGGAAACCTCGCCCGGCATCGGTGTGCCGCAGTGGTGGTACTCCATGTGGCTGCCGATCTGCTCGGCCCTGATCACCGCCCGCGCCTTGCAGCTGTTCCGGCGCCAGGGCCGCCCCGGTGCCTTCGATGCACCGGCCGTGACCAGCGAGGAGAAGGCCCCATGATCGCCACCCTCCTCTTCCTGGCTTTTCTGGGCCTGATGTTCCTGGGCGTGCCCATCGGCGCGGCCCTGGGTCTGGCCGGTGCAGCCGCCATCGCCCTGGCCAGCCCCGACACCCAGTGGTTCGGCCTGCTGGCCGTGCCCCAGAACTTCTACGCAGGCCTGGGCAAGTACCCGCTGCTGGCCATTCCCATGTTCGTTCTGGTGGGCTCGATCTTCGACCGATCGGGCGTGGCCCTGCGCCTGGTGAACTTCGCCGTGGCCATCGTGGGCCGTGGCCCCGGCATGCTGCCCCTGGTGGCCATCGCCGTGGCCATGTTCCTGGGCGGCATCTCCGGCTCGGGCCCGGCCAATGCCGCGGCCGTGGGCGGCGTGATGATCGCCGCCATGAGCCGCGCCGGCTACCCGGGCAGCTTCTCGGCCAGCGTGGTGGGCGCGGCCGCAGCCACGGACATCCTGATACCGCCCTCGGTGGCCTTCATCATCTATTCGGTGCTGGTGCCCGGTGCCTCGGTGCCGGCCCTGTTCGCGGCCGGCATGGTGCCCGGCATCCTGGCCGGCGTGGCTCTGATCGTTCCCGCCGTGTGGATGTCGCGCAAACACAAGATGGGCGCGCTCGAGGCCTCCATGCCCCGCCCGCCCTTCTGGCGCAGCCTGCGGGAGGCCTCCTGGGGCCTGGCCGCACCCGTGCTGATCCTGGGTGGCATGCGCGCGGGCTGGTTCACGCCCACCGAGGCCGCCGTGGTCGCCGTGTTCTACGGCCTGTTCGTGGGCATGGTCATACACCGCACCATCACCGTGCGGGACCTGTACCCCATCCTGCGCGAGGCTGGCGAGCTGTCGGCGGTCATCCTGCTCGTGGTTTCGCTGGCCGGCATCTTCGCCTTCTCGCTGTCCACGCTGGGCGTGATCGATCCCGTGGCACAGGCCATCGTGAGTTCGGGCCTGGGCGAGTACGGCGTGATGGCCCTGCTCATCCTGCTGCTGATCACCGTCGGCATGTTCCTGGACGGCATTTCCATCTTCCTGATCTTCGTGCCCCTGCTGCTGCCGATCATGCAGCACTACAACTGGGACCCCGTGTGGTTCGGCGTCATCCTGACCCTCAAGGTGGCATTGGGCCAGTTCACGCCGCCGCTGGCCGTCAACCTCATGGTGTCGTGCCGCATCGCCGGCGTGCGCATGGAGTCCACCGTGCGCTGGGTCGGCCCCATGCTGCTGGCCATGTTCGTGGTCATGATTGCCGTGATTGCCTTCCCGCAGCTCGCACTGTGGCTGCCCGCGCGTCTGGGCTACTGACCCTCTCACAAATTCAACAAGGAGACCTTTGCAATGAAATTTCGCACCTTCCTCGCCAGCGGCCTGGCTGCGGCCGCCGCGCTGGCCCTTTCCAGCGCGCCTGCGATGGCGCAGGCACCGGCCAAGTACAAAAGCGAATACCGCATGTCCCTGGTGCTGGGCACGGCCTTCCCCTGGGGCAAGGGCGGCGAAATCTGGGCCAACAAGGTGCGCGAGCGCACCAACGGCCGCATCAATATCAAGCTCTATCCCGGTGTGTCCCTGATCCAGGGCGATCAGACGCGCGAATTCAGCGCGTTGCGCCAGGGCGTGATCGACATGGCCGTGGGCTCGACGCTCAACTGGTCGCCCCAGATCAAGGAGCTGAATCTCTTCGCCCTGCCCTTTCTGATGCCCGACTATGCGGCAGCCGACGCGCTGACCCATGGCGAGCCCGGCAAGCGCCTGTTCCAGCGTCTGGAAAAGGCCGGCGTGGTCCCGCTGGCCTGGGGCGAGAACGGCTACCGCGAGATCAGCAACTCCAAGCACGCCATCAAGAGCCCGGCCGACCTCAAGGGCCTGAAGATCCGCGTCGTGGGCTCGCCCCTGTTCCTGGACACTTTCACCGCCCTGGGCGCCAACCCCACGCAGATGAGCTGGGCCGACGCCCAGCCAGCCATGGCCAGCGGCGCCGTGGACGGCCAGGAAAACCCCGTGTCGGTCTACATGGCCGCCAAGCTGCAGTCCGTGGGCCAGAAGCACCTGACCCTTTGGGGCTATATCAATGATCCGCTGATCTTCGTGGTCAACCGCGACATCTGGGCCAGCTGGACCAAGGAAGACCAGGACATCGTGCGCCAGGCCGCGATCGACGCCGCCAAGGAGCAGGTGACGATTGCACGCAAGGGCATGATCGAGGCCGACAAGCCCCTGCTCAAGGAACTGGCCGCCAACGGCGTGACCGTGACCCAGCTGTCGCCCGCCGAGCGCGAAGCCTTCGTCAAGGCCACACGCCCCGTCTACGACAAGTGGAAGCAGCAGGTCGGCACCGACCTGGTCGATGTCGCAGAAAAGGCCATTGCCGCACGCAAGCCCTGAGAGGTTAAGATCGGGCTGTAACCGAACTCCAGTATTTGGCCCCGCTATGCGGGGCCTTTTTTCATCCCGGGCCTGGCGAGCGGGGCACAGCGCTCTCCGGCGGCACCCCGCTCAGCCCGTCTGCACCGGCCTCAGGCCAGCACCGGCGACACCAGCGGCCGGCCGTCGAGGTGGTTGCGCATGTTGGCGATGAAACGGTCCACCGAGGCCTGCACGGCCTCGGGCGACCAGCCACCCACATGGGGGGTGAGCACCACGGCATCGAGGTCCAGCAGTTCGACGGGCGGCGCGGGTTCGCTTTCATAGACGTCCAGGCCCGCGCCAGCCAGCCGCCCCTCGCGCACGGCGGCGGCCAGTGCGGCGGTATCGACCACGCTGCCACGCGCGATATTGACCAGATGGCCCTGCGGGCCCAGGGCATCGATCACCTGCGCGTCGATGAGGTGGCGCGTGGCCGGGCCACCGGGCGTTGCCACCAGCAGCACGTCGGCCCAGCGGGCCATGGACAGCAGGTCGTCGAAGTAGCGGTAGGGCAGCTCCTCGCGCTGGCGGCGATTGTGGTAGCCCACCTCCATGTCGAAGCCCAGCGCACGCTGGGCGATCTTGGCGCCGATGGTGCCCAGGCCCAGGATGCCCAGGCGCTTGTGCGAGACATGGGGCGGCAGCGGCAGGGCCGTGCGCCACACCCCTTCGCGCGTGAAACGGTCCAGGCGCACGATGCCGCGCACCGAGGCGATCAGCAGGCCCATGGCATGGTCGGCCACGCATTCGTCATTGGTGCCCGCGCCATTGCCCACGGCGATGCCATGGGCCTGGGCATGGGCAATGTCGATGTTCTCGTAGCCCGCTCCCAGGGCGCAGACCAGGCGCAGGGCGGGCATGCTGCGCATCTGTGCGGCCGACAGTCCGGTCGAGCCAATGGTCAGCACGGACTGGATGCGCTCGCCATGCTCGGCGATGGCGGCCTCGCACAGGCGGGCATCGGGCGCATAGAGCAGATCGAAGGAGGGAAAGGCCTGGGCCATCTGGTGCAGATGGGCCTCGGTGTTGAAGTTGAGGACGAGCAGGGCAGGTTGCATGGCAGGAAGGCAGTGCCCGCCGCCGGTCGGCGGGCGTCGGGGGGAAAACCCCATTGTGCGCCGTCTGCCTGCATCCTGCGCTACAGGTCCAGCACCAACCTGGGCGATTTCGCGCGCGAGCAGCACGGCAGGAACTGGTCGCAGGCGGTCTGCTCATCCTCGGTCAGGTACATGTCGCGGTGCTCGGGCCGGCCCGAGAGCACGCGCGTCAGGCAGGTGCCGCACACGCCCTGCTCGCACGATGTGGCGATCTGCACGCCGATGCCGGCCAGGGCCTGGACCACGGTCTGTCCCGGCGCCACGCCCACCACCTGGCCCGTGCTGGCGATTTCGACCTCGAAGTCCGCATCGCCTTCGCGCCGTACCACGTCGCCCGCGAAGAACTCGCTGTGCAGGCAGTCCTCGCTCCAGCCGGCGGCGCGTGCGCCTTCCAGCGCTGCCTCCATGAAGCCGCGCGGCCCGCACACGTACAAGTGCAGATCGGACTTCGGCTCCGACAGAAGTTCGGCCATGCGCCATCCGCTGTCGCCATCCAGATGCAGGCGCACCCTGCCGGACCAGGGCATGGCCAGCAGCTGGTCGGCAAAGGCCATGCGTTCCCGCGAGCGCGCGCAATAGTGCAGTGCGAAATCAGCACCCTCATGAGCCAGCTGGCGCGCCATGGCCAGCAGGGGCGTGATGCCTATGCCCCCGGCCAGCAGCACATGCCTGGCAGGCCGGCCCGCATGCAGTACGAACTGGTTGCGCGGCGCACCGATGGAGATCTCCTGACCTTCTTCCAGGTGTTCGTGCACGGCCGCCGAGCCACCGCGCGACGCGCTCTCGCGCAGCACGGCGACCACGTAGCGGCCCGTGTCCCCGGGATCGCTGCACAGCGAGTACTGACGCACCAGGCCGCCGGGCAGATGCAGGTCGATGTGGGAGCCCGCCGTGAAGGCGGGCAGGCTCTGGCCTGGCAAGGCTTGCAGCTCCAGGCTGCAGATGTCCTGCGCTTCGGCGCGCTTGCGTGCGAGTCGCACCTGGAATACGGGGTTCGATGGCATGGCGGATCGTGGGAAGGGAAACGGGAAAATCAGGCGCGGGCCATCGAGGGGGTACCTGCTTGCGCGCCCGCCTGAATACCGGCCTCGCACAGCCTGCGGATGACGCGGCGCGCTCGGTTGGGGCCGACGTCCACGTGGATGTCGATGACGGGGCGCGCGCCAAATCGCTGCTGGTTGCGGTACTGGGCTTCGATGACCAGCCTGTCCTCCTCGAAGGTCGCGGCTGTCTGCTCGATCACCAGCTGGGTGGGATCCGGGCGCTGCGGGTGGGGGTTGGTGGCGATGGTCCAGAAGTAATGGGCCGAGTCCGCGGTCTCGGGCGTCACACCGTGAAAGCCCCGCATGTGAAAGCCGTGGCGCTGCGCATCGTCGAGACGGCCGCTGCCCGCGTCCATGGCGCCGGTCCAGATGCACACATGCGAGGGATGGAACTCCACCTCCTGCCAGCGGTCGATGCGGCCCGCGAACGGCCAGGCCGCGGCGTAGGTGGGCGGTGGCTCGGAGTCGGGCATCCAGCGCACGACCTTGACCGTATCGCCCTCCTGAGTGACCTGCAGCTCGGCATTCATGTGGATGCCTGCATTGCCGCCAATGGTCTTGAGGTGCACATAGCCCAGGTGGCTGAGGTCCAGCAGGTTGTCGTGGATGAGCTGGTAAGGCGCGTCGTAGTGGACCACATCGCCGCCGAAGCGGTAGCGCGGATCGCCGTGCACCGGGTAGGCCGGCGGCGGCTCGGTGGGCCGGGAGTCGGGATGGGCACCCATCCAGATCCAGAGGATCTGGTCGCTTTCGCGCAGCTCGAAGGACGACACGCATGCCTTGGCCGGTATGCGCTGCTGGCCCGGGATTTCCAGGCACTGGCCGCCGGAGTCGAAAAGCAGGCCATGGTAGCCGCAGCGCAGGCCGCGCGGCTCGATGGTTCCGCAGGACAGGGGCAGTTCGCGGTGGCAGCAGCGGTCCTCCAGCGCGGCCACGCTGCCATCGGGCAGGCGGAACATCACCACGGGCCGGTCCAGCAGGGTGCGGGCCAGCGGCCTGTCCTCGAGCTCCCAGGCCAGGCCCGCCACATACCACCGGTCCAGGGGAAAGGCCTGGGCCTGGGCCTGGACCTGGGCGCTTGCGCGCGGCGAAGAAGTGCATTCGGTCATGGAGTCTCCTTGGAATGGGCTATGGATGCATGGCGGGCCACGGCCGGCAGCGGGCGGTCCGGCGCAGCCGACCGGGCCAGGGGAGCGGGCAGGCGGTGCAGGGACACGATGCAGGCCGCGAAAACGAAGGCCGCTCCATAGCCCACATACAGCTGGCTGGCCGACCACGAGGCATCGAGCAACGTGCCCGCGACCATGGGCGAGACGATGGCGCCGATGCGGCCCACGCCGATGCCCCAGCCCACCCCCGTCACGCGCACCTCGCCGCCATAGACCATGGGAGCGATGGCATACAGGCCGGCCACGCAGCCGTTGACGAAGACCCCGATGAGAAAGGCCAGCGCATAGGACAGCAGCAGCGACCCCGGGTTGCTGACGAGAAAGCACAGCAGCACGGCCGTGGCCAGCATGAAGCCGGCCAGGGCCCGGTGCACGGGGTAGCGCGCGGCCAGCAGGCCCAGCAAGGTGGCGCCCAGGATGCCGCCCAGACTGAGCAGCACGCCGCCGGTCACGCCCTGCTCGGGCGTCAGGCCTGCAGCCGCCAGCAGCCTGGGTGTCCAGCTCATGACGAAGTAAAAGCCGAACATCACCGCGAAGAAGGACAGCCAGACCAGGACCGTGGCACGCCGCAGGCCCGGCGCGAACAGCGGCAAGGGGCCGCGCGCGCCACCGGCCGCCACCACGGGCTGCGGTTCCAGCGCCTGCGGCACAGCAAGGCCCAGGCGGCGCGCCAGGGCCTGCAGCCTGGGCAAGGCCCCAGCGGGCCGGCGGGCCAGGAGAAAGTCCATGGATTCGGGCAGACGCCAGCAGGCCAGCAGCAGAACGCCCAGGGTGACCGCACCGCCGAACAGGAACACGGCGCGCCAGTCGTAACGGCCCAGCAGCCAGACCGCGATGCTGCCGCCGATGCTGGCGCCCAGCGCATAGCCGGTGGACTGCAAGGTCACGGCCAGGCTGCGCCAGCGCTGCGATGCGTATTCGCTGGCGATGACATTGCTGCAGGCCAGGATTCCTCCCACGCCCAGGCCCGTCACCACGCGCAGCGCTGCCAACTGCATGGCGCTCTGACTCCAGGCCGACCCCAGCATGCCCAGGCCCGAAACGGCCAGGCAGGCCAGGATCAGCGGCCGGCGGCCGAAGCGGTCCGCCCAAGGCGCGATGAGCAACGATCCCGCAGCCATGCCGAACAGGCCGGCACTCAGCAAAAAGCCCAGTTGCGCCCCACCCAGGCCCCAGTGCGCGGACACGGCCGAAGCCGTGAAGGCCATGACCAGCACGTCGAAGCCGTCGATCATGTTGAGCACCATGCAAAGGCCTATGACCGACCACTGGAAACGGGTCATGGGCCGCTGGTCCACGCTGGCGCGCAGATCGGCGTGCGGGGAGCCGGGCCCCTGGCCGGCTTGGCTTGCCGGCGGCGGCGCGGGGATCGCTGTACGGGTCATCGGGGGTCTCCTGTGAACGAAGCTTTTTGCCAGCTTTCTCGATTCAAATTCAGCACACTGAATATGATTCAGTTTACTGAATGAATAAATATGAACCACCCCGTGATTTCCCAGGGGTGGTGCAGTCCGGCCTGGGCGCGACCTATGCGGCGACGGCCTCGGCGGAAATGCCGGCCTGCTGCTCCGCGGCAATCAGGGCGTCGATGACGCGCCGCGCCTGCACGCCGCCCGCATCGATGTTGAGCTTGAGCAGCGGGCGCCGGGGATGGGCCGCCAGATTGCGCTGCTGCAGCTCCAGCATCTGCAGGTCCTCGCTGAAAATCCGGTGCTGGCCCTGGCGTATACGCTCGGTGACCTCGGCATCGCCGGGGTTGAAGCGGCGTGCCATGCCCCAGAAGTACCACATGGAATCCTCGGTCTCGGGCGTGATGAAGTCCACGACCATGCTGTAGACCTTGTGCGCGTCGGGTGCCTCGTAGCCCCCATGGCCGGCATGGGCGACGCCGACCTCGATCAGCACATGGCTGGGCGGTGTGAAGCGGCAGATCTGCCAGCGGTCCACCGGCAGGTCATCGGCCAGGCCATTGCTGCGCAGCGCCATCTTCCAGAACGGCGGCGCGGGAATGTCGTGCATGAAGCGGCTGGTGACCACCTCGGCCGCGCCGCCCTCGCCACGGGTCTCGGTCTTGCACGGGGTTTCATCGATCTCGGCCTGTCCGATGGAGCTGGCATGCACATAGGTCTCATGGGTCAGGTCCATGAGGTTGTCCACCATCAGCCGGTAGTCGGCCTGGATGTGGAACATGCCTCCGCCATAGGCCCAATCGGGGTGGCCATGCCAGGGCAATTCGGGGATCCGCGTGGCATCGGCCGCCGACGGGTCGCCGGGCCAGATCCAGATGAAGCCATGGCGCTCCTGCACGGGATAGCTGCGTATGGCCGGAAAGCCGCGCACACGCTGACCCGGCATGGCCACGGTCCTGCCATCGCAGCCCATTTCCAGGCCGTGGTAACCGCAGACCAGCCGCCCCTCGCAGACCCTGCCCAGCGACAGCGGCGCGCCGCGATGGGGACAGAAATCCTCGACCGCAGCGATATGGCGCTCCGCACCCTGGCCCGCGCGGTACAGGACCACGGGTTCGCCACAGATGCGCCGCCCCAGCGGCTGGTCGCCGACCTCGTCGGAGGTGGCGGCCACATACCAGGTGTTTTTGGGAAAAGTGCTCATGGGGAAAGTCTCCTTGGTGGTATCTGTCCGCGATCTTGGCGCCGCGGTGCGCGGGGCCGGCTCAGCCGCCCGCGCGTATCAGCTGCGCACCGGGCACGGCATGGGCGCCGGGCGTGCGCATGGTCTCGCGCAGATTGCGCCGTGCAATGTGCGAGTGCTCCTTCATCAGCGCCTCGGCGCGCGCGCCCTCGCGCCGGGCAATGGACTCCAGCACCTGCCGGTGCTGGTCCTGGGCGATCAGCAGGCTGTGGCGCGCACGCGGTGCCTCGGCCCTGGCCAGCACGAAACCCGACGGAGAGGCAAAGGGCATGCGCAGCACGCGGTCGAGTTCACGCCGCAGGACGCCGCTGCCGCACATGCCGTGCAGCAGCTCGTGGAACTCGGAGTTCAGCGCCACATAGCGCGAGAAGGCCTGATCGCCCCAATCGTCGCCGTCGAGAACGCGGTCGATGGCATCGAGGCAGCGACCCGCCCGCGCCAGCAGATCCTCGGCCACGCCGCGTTCGGCCGCCCAGCGTGCGGCCAGGCCTTCGAGGGTTCCGCGCAGTTCGATGGCGTCGGCCACATCGGCCTCCGAGAACAGGCGCACGCGGTAGCCCCGGCCACCGGCCATGGATTCCAGCAGACCCTCCTGTTCCAGCCGCATCAGCGCGGCGCGCACCGGCGTGCGCGAGATCCCCAGGCGCTCGACGACGCTGAGTTCCGCGATGCGCTCGCCGGCCGGCAACTCGCCCGCCAGAATCATCTCGCGCAGCTGCAACTGGGCCTTGACGACCTGGGAGTGGCCTTCATCGGCCGGGTTGGAAACAAGGGCTGGGCTCATGGGGAAAGACCGGACGGATATCCAGCGGTTTCTATTAAATGTATACAAACAAGAGCATAAATCGCTTCCATCACCGCCAATCACCGGGTATACCCAAATCAATGTATACATTCAATCCATGTACTGCCGTTTACCGAGGTGGACCAGGCGCCCGGCATGGCATCATGGCCCGGCATGCCGCCGCGGCGGCGCCCGGCTGCGGCCGGCCTGAATCCGAAAGCCATTGCGGAGGTCCCTCTTGTCCCAGTTCCTGAAGTCTTCCCTGTCTGCCCTTGGCCTGATCGCCGTCAGCCTGGATGCTGCACGGCAGACGCCGCCAACCTATCCCCTCAAGGATTTCTTCCGCAATCCGGAGCGCGGTTTCTTCCGCCTGTCCGACGATGGCAACACCCTGGGCTTCATGCAGCCCGTCAGCGTGGACGGCCAGCCGCCGCGCATGAACATCCACGTCCAGGCCCTGGAAGGCAGCCAGCCCGTGGGCGCGCCACGCCAGCTGACCCGCGAGACAGCGCGCGACATCAGCAACTTCTTCTGGAAGGGCTCCGAGGTGGTGCTCTACCAGAAGGACTTCGGCGGCGACGAGAATTTCCACGTGCTGGCCGTCAACGCCAGAACCGGCGAGGCCAAGGACCTGACACCCTTCGACAAGGTGCGCGCAGGCATCATCGACGACCTGCAGGACGATGCCGACCATGTGCTGGTCAGCCACAACCAGCGCGATGCCCAGGTCTTCGATGTCTACCGCGTCAACGTGCACACGGGTGCCTCCGAGCTGGTGGCCCGCAATCCCGGCAATGTCGTGGGCTGGCAGACCGACCACCAGGGCCGGCTGCGCGCCGCCATCACCAGCGACGGCCTGAACACCAGCCTGTTGTACCGCGATGACGAGGTCTCGGAATTCCGCCCCCTGATCACCACCGATTACCGCACCAGCGTCAGCCCCGCCCTCTTCAGCTTCGACAACCGCAAGCTCTACGCGCTGTCCAACCGCGGACGCGACAAGCTGGCCCTGGTCCTCATCGATCCGGCCTCGCCCGACGAGGAAGAGCTGATCTTCGTCCCGGAGACCGTGGACCTGGACGCTGCCGGCTACTCACGCAAGCGCCGCGTGCTGACCCTGGCCGCCTACCAGACCGACAAGCCCCGCTACCGGTTCTTCGACGCCCAGACCGAGGCCCTGTTCAAGACACTGTCGGCCCGGCTGCAGGGCTACGATTTCGCCCTGCAGGGCAGCAACCGCGACGAAGACCGCTTCATCGTCGCCGCCTACAACGACCGCACGCCAGGTGCGCGCTACCTCTACGACGTGCCCAGCGACACGCTGACCCTGCTGGCGGAAATCAACCCCGCCCTTCCCGAAGCCGGCATGTCGGAGGTGAGGCCCATCCAATACACCAGCCGCGACGGCCTGACCATCCACGGCTACCTGACCCTGCCGGCAGGACGCGAAGCCCGCCAGCTGCCCTGCATCATCAACCCGCATGGCGGCCCCTGGGCGCGCGACGGCTGGGGCTACAACGCCGAAGCCCAGTTCCTGGCCAACCGCGGCTTTTGCGTGCTGCAGATGAACTTCCGTGGCTCCACGGGCTATGGCCGCCAGTTCTGGGAGGCGGGCTTTGGCCAGTGGGGCCTGAAGATGCAGGACGACATCACGGACGGCGTGAACTGGCTGATCGCGCAGGGCATTGCCGACCCGGGCCGCATCGGCATCTACGGCGCCAGCTACGGCGGCTATGCCACGCTGGCAGGCGTGGCCTTCACGCCCGACCTGTATGCCGCCGCCGTGGACTATGTGGGCGTGTCCAACCTGTTCACCTTCATGCAGTCGATTCCGCCCTACTGGAAGCCGATGCTGGACAAGATGTACGACATGGTCGGCGACCCGCAGCGCGACCGCGAGCGCCTGGCCGCCACCTCGCCGGCCCTGCATGCCGACCAGATCAGGACCCCGCTGTTCATCGCCCAGGGCGCGCAGGACCCGCGCGTGGCCAAGGACGAGAGCGACCAGGTCGTCAAGGCACTGCGCGAGCGCGGTGTGGACGTGGAGTACATGGTCAAGGACAACGAAGGCCACGGCTTCCACAACGACGAGAACAAGTTCGAGTTCTACGAGGCCATGGAGCAGTTCCTGGTCCGCCACCTCAAGCCCTGAGCCCGTGAGGAGGCCGCCACCAGGGTGCCGGCCTCCTCAACCTAGGGTGCTGCGTCGGATGGCGTGCCGGCCTCGCCGCTTTGCTGCAGGGCCCACATATCGGCATAGCGCCCTCCGGCCGCCAGCAGCTGGGCATGGCGGCCCCGCTCGACGATGCGCCCGGCGTCCATGACCAGGATTTCATGGGCATCGACCACGGTGGACAGACGGTGGGCAATGACCAGGGCCGTCTTGTTCTGGGCCGCGCTTTGCAGCTGCGCCTGGATGGCGCGCTCGTTGGCCGAGTCCAGTGCCGAGGTGGCCTCATCGAAGATGAGGATGGGCGGATTCTTGAGCAGGGTACGCGCAATGGCCACACGCTGCTTTTCACCGCCCGACAGTTTGAGTCCGCGCTCGCCCACGCGCGTGGCATAGCCCTGGGGCGTGTGGGCGATGAAGTCATGGATGCGCGCCGCCTGCGCGGCAGCCACCACCTCCTCATGGCCGGCGCCGGCACGGCCATAGGCAATGTTGTATTCCACCGTGTCGTTGAACAGCACCGTGTCCTGGGGCACGATGCCCACGGCACGGCGCACACTGTCCTGGGTCAGGCCGCGCACATCCTGGCCGCCTATGCAGACCCGGCCGCCCTGTACGTCGTAGAAGCGGAACAGCAGCCGCGCCAGCGTGCTCTTGCCCGATCCCGAAGGGCCGACCACGGCCACCGTCCTGCCCGCGGGAATGGTGAAGCTCACGTCCTTCAGGATGGGCCGCGCAGGGTCGTAGGCAAAGTCCACATGCTCGAAAGCCACCTCGGGCGGCCGGCCCTGCAGCGCCAGCGGCCGGGCGCCGGGTTCGTCCGCCACTTCGCGCTCCTTGTCCATGAGCACGAACATCCGCTCCAGATCGGCCAGGCTCTGCTTGATTTCACGGTAGATCACGCCCAGGAATCCCAGCGGGATATAGAGCTGGATCATGAAGGCATTGACCATGACCAGATCCCCCAGCGACAGCCGGCCATCGACCACGCCCTGGGTGGCGCGCCAGAGGATGGCGACCAGGGCCGCGCCGATGATCAGCTGCTGGCCGCAGTTGAGCATGCTCAGCGTGGTCTGGCTCTTGAGGCGCACGCGCCGCAGCTGTTCCAGGTTCTCGTCGTAGCGCCGTGCCTCGAAGGCCTCGTTGTTGAAATACTTGACGGTTTCGTAGTTCAGCAGCGAGTCGATGGCCTTGCTGTGGGCCGCGGACTCCTGGGCATTGGCCTCGCGCCGAAAGCGCGTGCGCCATTCGGTGACGGTGACCGTGAAGCCGATGTAGCAGACCAGGGCCACCAGGGTGATGGCGGCGAACCAGACATCGAAGCGCAGCGCCAGGATGCCCAGCACCAGGCCCATCTCGATCAGGGTGGGCAGGATGCTGTAGAGCGAATACGAAATCAGCGACTCGGTACTGCGCACACCGCGCTCGATGTCGCGCGTCATGCCACCGGTCTGGCGCTCCAGGTGAAAGCGCAGGCTCAGTGCGTGCAGGTGCTCGAAGGTGGACAGCGCAATGGCGCGCGCTGCGCCCTGCGTGGCCTTGGCGAAGACCAGGTCGCGCAGCTCGGTGAACAGTGCACTGCAAAAGCGCAGCATCCCGTAACCCAGCAGCAGGGCCACGGGTACCGCCAGCACGGCACGCGGATCGCCCGGCTTCAGGTCCAGTGCGTCCACCAGGTGCTTGAGCAGCACGGGCACGCCCACATTGGCCAGCTTGGCACCGACCATGAAGCCCAGGGCCGCGAGCACGCGCCATTTGTACTGCCAGAGATAGGGCAGGAGCCGCTGCAGCGCGCTCCAGTCCTGGTGGGGAGACGGGGTTGAGACTAAGGGTAAATCCTTAGAAGAAGCGCTTTCGCGTCGCATGGAAGAAAATTCTCGGTTGTTATATTGATTCCATTGTGCCCATGCCTCCCCGTCCAGAGCTCCCACCCCATCCCCTGCCCGCAGACAAGGAGCTGGTTCTCAAGGTCATTCCCATGCCCGCCGATGTCAATGCCAATGGCGACATCTTCGGTGGCTGGGTGATGGCCCAGGTCGACCTGGCCGGTTCGGTCCTGCCCTCGCGCCTGGGCCAGAGCCGCATGGTCACCGTGGCCGTCAACGAGTTCATCTTCAAGCAGCCTGTGCGCGTGGGCGACATCCTGTCGTTCTACTCCAGCGTGCAGCGCGTGGGTCGCACCTCGGTGACCGTGGACGTCGAAGTCTATGCCGAGCGTTTCGCCGACCAGGGCCGTTTCGTCAAGGTGACCGAAGCCCTGCTGACCTATGTGGCCATCGATGCCCAGGGCAAGCCCCAGAACCTGCCCGACAACGACCAGACACGTGCCTGGCGCGCCGCGGCCGAGCGCAACGCCGAACGCAAGCAGCAGCAGGCCGGCTGAAGCCGGCTGCGGATGCCCATGAAAAAAGCGACCTTGGCGGTCGCTTTTTTCATGGGTGTGGAACCCGGCTCAGGCCAGCGAAGGCGTTGCGCGCGGCTGCAGGGCAGCTGCCGCAGAGGCCGAGGCCAGGGCAGCGGAGCTGGCTGCAGCGCTATCGCTGGACGAGGAAGCAGCTGCCGCAGGCGCGGACCGGGCGGCCGAACCCGAGGAAGAGCGCGGCGAAGGGCCGGCCTCGATCTGGCCTGTGAGTTCGCCACCCTCTTCGATCACCACTTTGCCGTAGCGGATCTTGCCGCTGACCTTGCCCGTGCCATAGATGACCAGCTTCTCGCGCACGGTCAGCGTGCCATCGAAGACGCCATGGATTTCGGCGATGTCGATCTCGGCCGTGCCATGGAAGGCACCCTGTTCGGCGATCTGGATCACGCGCGAGTCCATGGTGGCCTCCACCGTACCCTCCACCACCAGGGTGTCGCAATCGGTGATCTCCACGCCCTTGAGCTTGATGTTGGGCCCCACGGTGAGCTTGCTGCCGCCCGAGGCCTCGTCGGTGGGTACCGCCGTCGTCTGGCGCTGCGTGACCGGGCTGGCGGCACCGGAAGGTGTCGTACCCACGGAGCCGGCGCCCGCGCTGGACGAACCCAGGCCGCTGCCCAGGGTGTTGCGGGAGGTGAAAGCGTCGTTGTCGCGTTTGCCAAAGAACGGGTTCTGCACAGCCATGGGAGGTCTCCTTCGGAAAAATCCGATGCTACGCAGGCCAACTCGCAACAATTGACGGCATCTCGCAAGAACGGTAACGAGATGGTTCTCTCGTTTCATGTGCTTGCAAGCCTTGCGGGATCACACACCACGGGTCGGCCGTCACGCACAGGACAGGGCATGCAAATAGGTGCATCTACACTTATGTCTCCGCACTCACCGGACCACCCGACCATGTCCTTCGCACCGCGCGCGCCCGATCCTGTCTGCACCTGCTTCATGGTGCGCAGCCTGTCGCGCAAGATCTCCCAGCTCTATGACGACACCCTGGCGCCCAGCGGCCTGCGCGGTACCCAGTTCAGCCTGCTGGTCCAGGCACGGCGCGCGCACCAGGCGCCGCCCACGGTATCGGCCCTGGCCGAACAACTGCACACCGACCGCACCACGCTGACACGCAACCTGCGCACGCTGCAGCAGGCCGGCTGCATCGAGCTGGTCCCGGGCACCGATGCGCGCAGCCGCTGCGTGGTCGTCACGGCCCAGGGGCAGGCCAAGATCCGCGAAGCCGCAGCCCTGTGGCGCCTGGCCCAGCAGCGGGTGCGCGAGCTGTGCGGCCTGCAGCAGATCGCCGCGCTGGAGAGCCTGGTGCTGGACATGCTGCCGGTACTGGAGGCCCAGGCGCCGGCCCTGGCGGAGGACGCAGCATGAGCGCCACCCTGCCCGCTGCGACCCCGGCAGCCGCAGGAGCGCCTGCCGCAGGAACGCCTGCCGCCGGATCACCGGCCGCCGGCTCGCCCCCCGGCGCCCTGCCCCACCCGCTGCTGCGCGGGCCCATCGTGCCCACCTTGCTGCGCCTGGCCGTGCCCAATATGGTGGCGCTGAGCATGTCGGTCCTGGTGGCCGTGGCAGAAACCTATTACGTGGGACGGCTGGGCACGGTGGCCCTGGCCGCCATGGCCCTGGTCTTCCCGCTGGCCATGCTCACCCAGATGATGAGCAACGGCGCCATGGGCAGTGGCGTGGCCTCGGCCATCAGCCGGGCCCTGGGTGCGGGTGACGGCGAGCGTGCCTCGGCCCTGGCCCTGCATGCCCTGGTCATCGGTGCCCTCGCGGGCCTGGTGTATTCGCTGCTCTTCGTGCTGTGCGGCGCCACTTTCTACCAGTGGCTGGGCGGACGCGGCGAGGTGCTGCAGGCCGCGACGGGCTTTGGTGCCGTGCTGTTCAGCGGCGCCATCCTCGTCTGGCTGTGCAACACCCTGGCCTCGGTGGTGCGCGGCACGGGCAATATGCGCCTGCCCTCGGCCGTGGTGTTCGCCGCCGCACTGGTGCAGATCGTGGTCGGCGGCGCCCTGGGGCTGGGCCTGGGTCCCCTGCCGCGCTGGGGCATGCCAGGCGTGGCCGTCGGCAATATCGTGGCCATGGCCCTGGCCGTGGCCGCCTTTCTGGCCTACCTGCAATGGGGCCAGCAGCGGCTGCACCTGGCCTGGCGCCAGCCCCGGCTTTCCTGGCCCATGTTCCGCGACATCCTGCGCGTGGGCGCCCTGGCCTGCCTGTCGCCCGTGCAGACGGCCCTGGCCGCCCTGCTGCTGACCGGCATGGTGGCCCGACTGGGTCCCCAGGCCCTGGCGGGCTACGGCATTGGCCAGCGGCTGGAGTTCCTGTTGATTCCCATGGCCTTCGGCGTGGGCATGGCAGCTGTCCCCATGGTGGGCATGGCCATGGGCGCCGGCCTGGTCGAGCGCGCGCGCCGCGTGGCCTGGTCCGGCGGTGCCATCGCGGCCGCCCTGCTGGGTGTGCTGGGCTTGCTGGTCATCGTCTGGCCCCGGCTGTGGTCGGGCCTGTTCACCGGCGATCCGGCCGTGCTCGCCTATGCCGACCTCTATCTGCGCACGGTGGGCCCGGCCTTCGGCCTGTTCGGACTGGGACTGGTGCTGTACTTTGCCTCGCTGGGCGCGGGCCGCGTCTGGGCACCGGTACTGGCCGGCACGCTGCGCCTGCTGATCGTGGTGGGCGGCGGCGCCTGGTTGATGGGCAGCGGCCAGGGTTCGGCCCAGTCGCTGTTCATCCTGGTGGCCGTGGCCATGGCTGCCTATGGCGCGGCCACGGCCGGGGCCGTGTGGCGCGCACGCTGGTGACCGGAACGGGTGGCCCGGCCGGGCCACCACGGATCAGGAAACGATATACGCGGCCGTCCCCGTGGACAGCAGGCCGCCGTCGGCCGCGAGGAATTCCATGCGCGTATTGGCCACGCGCGACCCCAGGCGCAGCACTTCGGCGCGAAGGATGAATTCACTGCCTATGCCAGGCCGCAAATAGTCCACGCGCAGGTCGATGGTGCCCAGGCGCGAGAACCGGTGCAGGCGCTGCAGGGGCGCATCGTCCATATGCCTGGCGCCGATGGCGGCCATCACGGCCAGGCCCCCCATGGAGTCCAGGCCGGCGCTGATCACGCCCCCGTGGATGCGCTGATAGGCGGCATGGCCTATGAGTTCGGGCCGCATGGCGATGCGTCCTTCCACACGCTCGGGCCGCACCTCGGTGATGCGCAGGCCGAGCAACTGGTTGAAGGCCACCTGGCGCTCGAACACCTCGCGCAGCCCGGCCACGAACTCGGGCTCGAACTGCACGTATGACTCCACCGGAGGACCGGATTTCAGCATGGGCTGAAGTCCGGCTTGCGCTTTTGGCAAAAGCGCTGGGCCACGCTGCGCGTCACGCCTGCTGCGCAGGCTTCGTACTTCAGCATTGGCTGAAGTCCGGCTTGCGCTTTTCCATGAAGGCCGTGAAGGCTTCCTTGGCCGCAGGTCCGCCCATGAGCCTGCCGAAGCTCGCGCCTTCCTCGGCCATGCGTTCGCGCACCAGGCCCGCCTGACCGGCCTTCATGAGGCGCTTGGTCTCGACCAGAGCCGACAGCGGCTTGGCCGCCAGTTTCCGCGCCTGGGCCTGGGCGAGCGCGTTGCATTCGCTGGGCGGCACGACACGGTTGACCAGACCCACTTCGAGGGCGGCCTCGGCCAGGAAGGGCTCGCCCAGCAGCAGGGCTTCGGCCGCGCGGTGGTAGCCCAGCATCTGGGGAAGCAGCAGGCTGGAAGCCGCCTCGGGACACAGGCCCAGATTGACGAAGGGCAGGGAAAAGGCGGCGTTGTCGCCCGCATAGACCAGGTCGCAGTGCAGCAGCAAGGTCGTGCCGATGCCGACGGCCGGGCCGCAGACGGCGGCGATCACGGGCTTGGGAAAGGCCGCGATGTTGTGCAGAAAGCGCCATACGGGACGCTCGCCGGCCTCTTGCCTGACAGCGCCGCCGCCCGACTGCTTGAGAAAGTCCGCGATGTCGTTGCCCGCGCTGAAGATGGCCATGTCGCCCTGGAAGACCACGCAGCGCACGGTGCTGTCCTCGGCGGCATGGGCCAGGCCATCGGCCATGGCGGCGTACATGGCTTCGGTGATGGAGTTCTTCTTGTCGGCGCGGTTGAAGGTGATGGTGCAGACACCGGCTTCGGTGTGCACGAGGATGTCCTGGGTGGTTTCGCTCATGATGGTCTGTGCCCTTTGGCCTTATTCCTTGAAATACACGATCTGGTGGCTGCTGGCGAGCATGGCTCCCGACGCGCTCCACAGCTGTGCGCTCTGGTCGAAGAAACCGTTGCGGAACTCCTGGCCGCGTGCTTGGGCCAGCAGATGGCCCGTGCCCGCGGCGGCGAGTTCATCGCGCCCCGCATGGAAATACACGGTGATAGACACCGTGCCCGCCGGGGTGCGCTGCGCGCGGCGCAGCCACACGCGCGGGAAGAATACGTCAGCCACGCCGGCCAGCGCGCAAAAATCCAGCGGGCGCGGCGGTTCGTCGCGCACCCACAGGCGCGTCAGGCTGTCGCACTCCCGGCCATCCCAGGTCTGGGGGATGATGCCATCGAGAAAACGCATGTCGTAGCGGTTGAGCCACTCCACGCCGCCCAGCGGAGGCACACGTGGCACGCGGTCGGGCGCTGGGACCTCGGGCATGGCCAGGTCCGTGCCGCCCCAGGTACTGCGCCGCACGGCCGTGACGGCAGTGGCCGTGGTCACGACCTGGGCATCGCCATCCTGGTCCGGCTGGGTGATGGTCAACAGCCAGTGCTGGGTGGACCGGTTGGTGCGCACGGGCCGGGCCTCGATGTCGAAGCGCCCTTCGGCCAGCGCCGCCGCGTAGTTGACGGTGATGGACAGCGGGTCGCCCAGGCACAGCGGATGCTGCTGGATGGCACGCACCAGCGCCGCTGCGGTGATGCCGCCATATGGCCCCACCATGTTCCAGTAGTCCTGCGTGGTCTGGCCCTGGTAATGGCCCACGGCGCCGGTGGGCGTGAGCGCCACGGCCTGGTCGAGAGGATGGATGTCTGTGCTCATGGCAGATGAGTGTGATGGCAAGCGACGCCCGCGTCCGTCAAGCCGGCGACTCCGCGGGTGAGGGAAAGCGCGGGTGTGCAGCGGCGGCAGTCGCCTGGGTCCAGCCCGAGAACACGTCCAGGGCCCGGCCCCAGAGCGCCTCGCGCATCTCGGTGCGGAAGAACCCGAAATGTCCTATGCGCCGCAGTTGCAGGGATTTCGGCTCGATGTGCTCGATCCGACTGGGCGCATTGGCGTACAGCGCAAACAGGTGGCGCGTACCGCGCAAGGTCATGAGCTCGTCGTCGCCCATGGACAGGGCCAGCACCGGAAAGCGCACGGCCGCGTAGCTGCGTTCCGCCGCATCGCCCTCGGCACCCACGCTGTAGCGCGGATCCAGGCACCAGCGGCGCCACTGCAGCATGACGCCGGCGGGCAGGTCCCCCACCTTGCGCAGGCGCCGGCCCGGAAAGTAGCCGCACAGGCGCGTGGCCACGGGCACCAGCACATGCCAGAAATAGGGAACCATGCGCTTGAGGCGCGGCGCGTTGTCGCGCCAATAGCCGCTGCCGGCCGCAATGCTCAGCAGACCGTCCACGAGCTGCGGCGTGCGCAGCAGGCCTGGCAGCTGGGCACCCAGGCTGTGCCCTACCAGGAACAGCGGCTGCTGCGGCAACTGCGCCTTGGCATGGGCGATCACGGCCTCGTAGTCGCGCGCCCAGTCGCAGAGATCGGCACGGACTTCGCGCAGGGGGCCTTGCAGCGAATCGCCGTGGCCCCGGTAGTCGAAGCTGGTGACACGGAACCCCTGCCCCGCCAGCCAGGTGGCAAAGGCCTCGTAGAAGGCCTGGCGCACGCCCATGGCGCCGCCGATGACCACGCTGGCCCGCGGTGGCCCCTCGGGTTGGTAGACACGCAGCGCCAGCGTGGCGCCGTCGCTGCCCAGTTGCTGCTGTTCCATGGCTGTCTCCTGGTCGGTGCCGTGTCTGTGCCGGCTCGCATGGATGGGAAAGGATGGGATGAGCGGAAAAAACAAAGCCCCGCGAACGGGGCTTCGATCAACGGTCAGACACGTTCAAAAATGCCTGCGGCACCTTGGCCCATGCCCACGCACATGGTCACCATGCCGTAGCGCAGCTGCTTGCGGCGCAGCGCATGCACCACGGTGGCCGAGCGGATGGCACCCGTGGCGCCCAGCGGGTGGCCCAGGGCAATGGCGCCGCCCATGGGGTTGACCTTGGCAGGGTCCAGGCCCAGCGTGTTCACCACGGCCAGCGACTGGGCCGCGAAGGCTTCGTTGAGCTCGAACCAGTCGATGGCGTCCTGCTTGAGGCCGGCATAGCGCAGCGCGGCCGGGATGGCCTCGATGGGGCCTATGCCCATGATGGCCGGCGGCACGCCCTTGCTGGCATAGCTGACGAAGCGTGCCAGCGGCGTCAGGCCGAAGCGCTTGACGGCGGCCTCGCTGGCCAGGATCAGCGCGCCCGCACCATCGCTGGTCTGCGAGCTGTTGCCGGCCGTGACCGAACCACGCGCCGCGAACACGGTGCGCAGCTTGGCCAGGCCTTCGAGGCTGGTGTCGGGACGCGGGCCTTCGTCGAGGTCCACGGTGCGCGTGCGCGCCACGGGCTCTCCCTTGGCCAGGTCCAGGCCGCGGTCGGTGACTTCAATCGGCGTGATCTCGTCCCTGAACTCGCCGGCCTGCTGGGCCGCGAGGGCCCGGCGGTGCGACTCCAGCGAGAAGGCATCCTGCGCCTCGCGCGAGACCTTCCATTGCTGCGCCACCTTCTCCGCCGTCAGGCCCATGCCGTAGGCGATGCCCACATCACCGTCGCGCTCGAAGATGGAGGGCGACAGCGAAGGCGCATTGCCCATCATGGGCACCATGCTCATGCTTTCCACGCCGGCCGCGATCATCACGTCGGCTTCGCCCACGCGGATGCGGTCGGCCGCCATGGCCACGGCCGAAAGGCCCGAAGCACAGAAGCGGTTGACGGTGATGCCGCCCACGCTGGTCGGCAGGCCGGCCAGCACGGCGGCGATGCGCGCCACGTTCAGCCCCTGCTGGGCCTCGGGGATGGCGCAACCGCAGATGATGTCCTCGATGGCCGCCGGATCCAGGCCTGGCGCCTGGGCCAGCGCCGCCTTGAGCGTGGTCGCCAGCAGGTCGTCGGGGCGGTAATTGCGGAAAAAGCCCTTGTGCGATCGGCCGATGGGCGTGCGCGTGGCGGCGACGATGTAGGCGTCTTGGATTTGCTTCATGGAGATTGCTCCTAGATCTCAGTTATTCGCGGCCCGTACCGCAGGCATGTCCCCAGCCGGGGACAGCGAGCAAGGGCCCAAGCTGGCCGCGCCGCCCCGCCGCGAGGCCGTCGTCCCCCTTGGGGGAAGGTGCGAAGCGACTCAGGAGGGTCATATCAATTCCGGACGGGCTTGCCCGTATTGAGCATTCCGAGAATGCGTTCATGGGTCTTCGGGTGTCCGATCAGATGGCAGAACGCCTTGCGCTCGAGCTTCATCAGATAGGCCTCGTCCACCAGGGTGCCCGCATCCACATCACCGCCGCAGACCACTTCGGCTATCAGCGTGGCCACATGCTGGTCGAACTCGCTGATGAAGCCGCCGTCGCGCATATTCACCAGGGAGCCCTTGATGGTGGCAATGCCGCTGCGGCCTGCCACGGGGAAGCTGCGTGCCAGCGGCGCGCGCCAGCCACCGGCGGCCATGGCCCTGGCCTCGTTGATGGCGACGAAGAGCAGTTCGTCCTTGTGCGGCACGACGAGGTCGCTGTCCAGCAGATAGCCGAGCTTGCGCGATTCGAGGGCGCTGGTGCCGACCTTGGCCATGGCCGCCGCCGTGAAGCCCTCGGTCAGGAAGGGCAGCAGATCCTTGCCCGTGCTGGTGGCGGCATTCTCGGCCGCACGGCGCGCGATATAGGTCAGGCCGCCCGCGCCGGGCACCAGGCCCACGCCGACTTCCACCAGGCCGATATAGCTTTCCATGTGGGCCACGCGGCGCGCGCTGTAGACAGCCAGCTCGCAGCCACCGCCCAAGGCCATGCCATGGATGGCCGCGACCACGGGCACCTGGGCATAGCGTATGCGCAGCATGAGGTTTTGCAGCTCCTGCTCAACGCTTTCAATGGCGTCGGCACCGCCGATCACGAAGGCCGGCATGGTGGCTTCGAGGTCGGCGCCCACGCTGAAGGGCGCATCGCCCGACCAGATGACCATGCCCTGGAAGTCGGCTTCGGCCGCATCGACGGCTTCCATCAGGCCTTCCATGACCTCGGGGCTGATGGCGTGCATTTTGTTCTTGATGCTGGCGATCAGGATCTCGCCGTCCAGAGTCCAGGTCCGCAGGGCCTTGGACTCGGCAATCGTCGTACCGGCCGTCTTCCAGTCGGGCAGGTTGTCCTCGCCCAGCAGCTTCTCGGGAAACAGCTGGCGCTCGTAGACGGGCAGCACGCGGCGCGCCACGAACCGGTCCTCGGCGGCGCTCCACGAACCCTGGGACGTGTGCACGCCACCGGCTTCGGCCACCGGCCCCTCGAAGACCCACTTCGGCAGCGGCGCCTTGCTGAGTGCCTTGCCGGCGTCGATGTCCTCCTGGATCATCCTGGCAACGTCCAGCCAGCCTGCTTCCTGCCACAGCTCGAAGGGGCCCTGCTTCATGCCGAAGCCCCAGCGCATGGCCTGGTCCACGTCCCGCGCCGACTCGGCAATGCTCTCCAGGTGGATGGCCGCGTAGTGGAAGCTGTTGCGCAGGATGGCCCACAGGAAGCGGCCCTGGGCTCCTTCGGCGTTGCGCAGCAGCTTCAGGCGTTCGGCTGCGGGCTTCTTGAGCATGCGGCCATAGACCTCGTCGGCCTTGCCGCCGGCGGGCACATAGTCCTCGCTGTCGAGTTCGAACTGCAGGATGTCGCGGCCAACCTTCTTGTAGAAGCCCTTCTTGGCCTTCTGGCCCAGGTTGCCCAGTTCCAGCAGCTTGGCCAGCACGGGCGGCGTGCCGAAGCTGTCATAGAAGGGATCGGTCTCGATGCTCAGGTTGTCCTGCAGCGTCTTGATGACGTGGGCCATGGTGTCCAGGCCCACCACGTCGGCGGTGCGGAAGGTGCCGCTGGACGCGCGGCCCAGCTTCTTGCCCGTGAGATCGTCGACCACGTCGAAGCCGAGGCCGAAGTTCTCGACCTCCTTCATCGTGGCCAGCATGCCGGCGATGCCGATGCGGTTGGCGATGAAGTTGGGCGTGTCCTTGGCGCGCACCACACCCTTGCCCAGGCCGCTGGTGACGAAGGCCTCAAGCTGGTCCAGCACCTCGGGCCGCGTGGTCGGCGTGGCGATCAGCTCGACCAGGGGCATGTAGCGCGGGGGATTGAAGAAGTGGATGCCGCAAAAGCGCGGCTTGATGGCCTCGGGCAGGGCCTCGGACAGCTTGGTGATGGACAGGCCCGATGTGTTGGAGGCCAGGATGGCATGCCTGGCCACATGGGGGGCAATCTTGGTATAGAGATCGAGCTTCCAGTCCATGCGCTCGGCAATGGCCTCGATCACGAGATCGCAGCCCTTGAGCAGCTTGAGATGCTCCTCGTAGTTGGCGGCCTGGATCAGGTCCGCATCCTCGGCCACGCCAATGGGCGACGGCTTGAGTTTCTTGAGGTTGGCGATGGCGCGCTCGGCGATGCCGCTCTTGGGACCTTCCTTGGCGGGCAGGTCGAACAGCACCACGGGCACCTTGACATTGACCAGATGGGCCGCGATCTGCGCGCCCATCACGCCGGCGCCGAGCACGGCGACTTTCTTCACATTGAATCGGGACATGGATGTTCCACAGGTGGAGAGCAGGCGGCCGCCAGGGCCGACTGCCGCAATGGTTTACTGCACGCGCACCCAGGTCTGGGTGCGGCCGAAGGGGCCGATGGAGCCGCGCACATCGAGCTTGGCGCCACCTTCCACCGGGGTCAGGCGCAGCGTATAGGTCTTGCCGTTTTCGGGGTCCAGGATCTTGCCGCCTTCCCAGACATCCTTGCCTTCAGTCTTCTTGGCTCCGCGGATGATTTCCAGGCCCTTGAGTGGCTGGCCCTTGCGGTCGTCCGAGCATTCGGTGCAGGTGGCGGCGGGATCGGCGCCCTTGCGCAGGATCTGCTCGATGCGGCCCGTGACCACGCCATCGCTCTCGGCGATACGGATCTCGGACTTGGCCTCGCCGCTCTTGTCGTCCACGCTCTTCCACAGGCCCACGGGCGTCATCTGCGCCTGCGCTGCCGCGGCCGTCAGTCCCAGGACCATCGCCGCCAGTGCTTGGTATGCCTTCATTTCAAACCCCTTTCGCCTTGAAGGGCGGGCAGGCACCACGGCCTGCGCACCCGGTTGGAGGAAAGCCGTTCAGGCCAGCGCCGCGTCCGTGTCCATCAGGGACTTGCTGCCTGCGCGCGCCGTGCGCATCAGGGTTGCGGTCTCGGGGAAGAGCTTGGCAAAGTAAAAGCGCGCGGTCTGCAGCTTGGCCTGGTAGAACGGATCCGTGTTGCCTCCCGCGATCTCGCGCAGCGCCACCTGGGCCATGCGCGCGAAGAAGTAGCCAAAGACCAGGTGGCCGGCCACGCGCAGATAGTCCACGGATGCAGCGCCCACTTCGTCGGGGTTTTGCATGCCCTTGAAGCCGATCTCGGTGGTGAACTTGGTCATCTGATCGCCCAGGTAGGCAATGGGGTTGATGAACTCGGCCATCTTCTCGTTGACACCCTCTTCCTCGACCAGTTGGGCCACCAGCTTGCCGAACTTCTTGAGCGAGGCGCCCTGGTTGCCCAGCACCTTGCGGCCCAGCAGGTCCAGGGCCTGGATGCCGTTCGTGCCCTCATAGATCATGTTGATGCGCGCGTCGCGCACGAACTGCTCCATGCCCCATTCGGTGATGAAGCCGTGGCCGCCATAGACCTGCTGGCTCATGGTCGTGGCCGTCCAGCCGTTGTCGGTGATGAAGGCCTTGACGATGGGGGTCAGCAGCGCGACCAGCTCGGCGCTGTCCTGGCGCACCTTTTCGTCGGGATGGTTGAATTCCTTGTCGATCAGGAAGGCGCAGTAGGTCACCAGGGCACGGCCGCCTTCGGCATAGGCCTTGGCCGTCAGCAGCATGCGGCGCACATCGGGGTGGACGATGATGGGGTCGGCAGGCTTGTCCTTGGCCTTGGTGCCCGACAGGCTGCGCATCTGCAGGCGGTCCTTGGCATAGGCAAGGGCGTTCTGGTAGGCCACTTCGGTCAGGCCCAGGGACTGGTTGCCCACGCCCAGGCGTGCGGCATTCATCATCACGAACATGGCCTGCAGGCCCTTGTGGGGCTGGCCCACCAGGGTACCGACGGCGCCGTCGATGTTGATCTGGGCCGTGGCATTGCCATGGATACCCATCTTGTGCTCCAGCGCACCGCAGAAAATGGGGTTGCGCTCGCCCAGCGAGCCATCGGCCTTGACCAGGTACTTGGGCACGACGAACAGGCTGATTCCCTTGGAGCCGGGAGGCGCGTCGGGCAGGCGGGCCAGCACCAGGTGGACGATGTTCTCGGTGAAGTCGTGCTCGCCGGCGCTGATGAAGATCTTGTTGCCGGTGATCTTGTAGCTGCCGTCGGCCTGGGGCTCGGCCTTGGTGCGCAACAGGCCCAGGTCGGTACCGCAATGGGGTTCGGTCAGGCACATGGTGCCGGTCCACTCGCCCGTGGTCAGCTTGGGCAGGTACAGCTTCTTTTGCTCGTCCGTGCCGTGCACGTGCAGGGCCTCGTAGGCACCATGCGACAGGCCGGGGTACATGGTCCAGGCCTGGTTGGCGCTGTTGAGCATTTCGTACAGGGCCGAGTTCACCGCGAAGGGAAGGCCCTGGCCGCCGTAGGCGGGATCGCAGGACAGCGAGGGCCAGCCACCTTCCACATACTTTTCATAGGCCTGTTTGAAGCCCTTGGGCGTGGTGACCTCGTGGGTCTCCTTGTTCAGCACGCAGCCCTCGGCATCGCCGCTGATGTTCAGCGGAAAGGTCACATTGGCCGCGAACTTGCCCGCTTCCTCGAGCACGGCATTGATGGTGTCGGCATCGACCTCGGCATGCGCAGACATCTGCTTGTAATCGTCCGTGACCTTGAACACCTCGTGCATGAGGAATTGCATGTCGCGCAGGGGCGGGTTGTAGCTGGGCATTGTCTTCTCCTGTGATGGCGGGTTTTGCGGTGGATGCGGAAAATCAGGCCGGCCGGGCGTAGCGCGCCAGAATGCTTTCGAAGCCGTCGATGGCGCGCTGCATCGATCCCTCGTTGCGCAGAAAGCGCGCCTCGTAATGCAGGGCCAGGATGAGGCCGTGGATCTCGAACAGCAACTGGTTCTCGTCCACGTCGGCGCGCAGGTCACCGCATTCGCGGCACTGCACGATGGTGCGGCGCATGGCCGCATGCCAGGTCTGCACCGAGGCCGTCAGCGCGTCGCGCACCGGCCCCGTGCGGTCATCGAACTCCACGGCGCCGCTGATGTAGATGCAGCCCGAATCGAGCTCGATCGACGTGCGCTTCATCCAGTTGTCGAACAGGGCACGCAAACGGGCCACGCCGCGCGATGCCTGCAACGCCGGATAGAACACTTCCTGCTCGAAGCGGTCGTGGTATTCATGCACCACCGAAATCTGCAGTTCCTCGCGCGAGCCAAAATGCGCGAACACGCCCGACTTGCTCATGCCCGTCAGCTCGGCCAGCGCCCCGATGGACAGGCCTTCGAGGCCGATGTGCGTGGCCAGGTTGAGCGCGGCCTCGACGATGGTGGCCTTGGTCTGCTGGCCCTTGTGCAGCGCACGGCGCGGCACGGGTACGGCGGCCTCGGCAACGGGGATGCCCGCCTTGGCTTCGACGGGCGGGCGGGAGGTTCGGCGTGGGGCGGAAACGCTGGGCATGCGGAATTCTTGTGAAAACGAACGTTCGTGCTATTTTGCATGGAAAGCATGTCGCAGCGAAGACATCTGGGGTAAACACCTAGCCATCAGGGAGATGCAAAAAAAGCCGGCAGATGCCGGCTTGGATGGGGCCCCGCGGGCCTGTGGGCAGGTCAAGCCATGACCACGCGCTCGCGGCCATCGCTGCGGTGGCTTTTGAGAAGCCAAGGGCCGCGGTCATTGCTTGCCGGTCTATTGCTCTTGATGTGCGACCTCTTCAATGCCCGTGGGTTTTTCGAGCGCAAAGAGAGGCTCGGGAGCCACACGCCAGCGCTCAGGAAATCCCTGCTCCGCCCAGAACGCATCAGCGATCACATGATTGATGGGTTCTCTGACCTCGTTGAAAAGCGCAATGCGCATTTACTTTCCCCTCATAAATTCGATGATGAGGCCGCCCTGACCACCAGGGCCTCCCACTGAAGAGCCTTGGCCGGTTGTTCCGCCGCCGCCGCCACCGAACATTCCGCCTTCGCCTCCCCCGCTGGTCGTGGCGTCCGTTCCACCGCCTCCGGCGAACATTCCACCGTTGCCTCCATTCGAAGAATATCCCCAGTAGCCACCGCCGCCTGGCAACCCATTGCGTGGCGAGCCCTCCTGGATCAAGCCGCCCCGACCGATGGGCAGCAAAAGCCTTCCGGCGGAGTATTCGGCCGTATTGGAGACAACAAACCCCAAAGCAGTTCCAGGAGCCCCGTAAAGCACCCCCGGCGAACCCACGCCTGCGCCCCCATTGTTCAAACCTTCCAGCGAAGCAGCGGGTGTCACGCCGTAGACGCCAACTGCCCCACCTCCCGAGGCCCTGGAGTTGCCAGAAGAACCTCCCGTGACATTGATATCCCCGCCTGATGCCGTGCCAGGCGTGTCAGGAGAACCTCCTGTCGCGGCCATGCTGACTCCGGTCGTGGTCAATGTGGATGTACCGCCTGTGCCACCGTTGACCTGCCCTCCTGCGCCCACGGTGTAATTGACGGCCGTGCCAGCAGCCAGTTGAACCAGCTTTTGCGAAAAGCCTGCAGCGGCCCCTCCACGCCCGCCTCGCATTCCGCCGCCACCACCTCCGATGAGTGAGAGCAGGTACAGCCCATTCACAGGCGCAATGAACGTTCCGGATTTGACAAAAACCCTTTGTTCATAGACACCGCCACCGCTACCACCGCCCCCAAAAAGCTGAGAAAAATTCGGCATTGCTTACACCCATCCTTTCACTGAGCCGGAATACACAAGCGAGCCGGCTGCCCGCACAACATCCAGAGTCATCGCGCCGCTCGCTCCGCGAATGAGGGCGCCGTTGGGATCGATGGCCACGGCCATCGAATCGGACAGATCGGTGATCTGGACCACATCGCCAGGGGCCGGAGCCGCCGGCAGGGTCAGCGTCAGCGCGGCCTCGATCACGTAGTGCATGCGGGCCTGGGCCAGCATGTCGGCGCTGATGCGCTGGATGGGCGCCGACATGGGCGCGCCCATCACCCACCAGTTGGCGCCATCGGCGCTGGGGTCGCTGTTGCCGCTGCCCGCGGTCCTGCGGCGGTAGTTGAGGCCGTTGGCCGGGCTCCAGACCACGGCACCTTCGGCATAGGCCACGCCCGCGCCCCATTTGGTGGCGCCGGCCGCCGCCGCGGCGGCGATGGCGCTTTGCGCGGCCGCGGCTTCGGACTGCGAAGCCCCGCGCGCCGCGCCCTCGGCCGAGCCGGCCCGTTCCTCCACGTGCAGGGCATTGGTGTAGGTCGCATCGTTCGTGGCGTTGATCTGCTGGCGATGCGATTCGAGCTGCCCCAGCAGGGCATCGGCATGGGCATCGAAATCGGGATCCCCGACGTAGGGAGCGACGGGCAGTTGCGCAATCAGCGGTGGTTTGACAATAGGCATTACATGGACTCCAGATCGATTTGGCTGTACGCGTCTTTCGCGTTGTTGAGGTCGAGGGGAAAGCGCCGGTAGGGACCGAAGATGGACGCGGCTTCGGCATATCCGTCCGTGGTGTCGTCATCCAGCGCGGCCCACAGCGCCGGGGCTGCATCCAGCTCCCGTCGCAGGCGCAGCGCCGTGTCGACGTTGTCCTTGGGGATGCGGACCTTGACCGAGAGCGTGGGAACGCTGCGCACGGGCTGCAGCTTGATGCCGCCATACTTGTCGCGGTCGACCACCGAAAAATTCAGCGCGTCATTGCGTGGCGCCCATTCGGCATCGCCCAACCAGCTTTTCATGCCGATGGCCGCGTGCTCCACGCGCACCGTGCGGCCGCCCGCACGCACCAGGCTGACCACGATGTCCGCGCCCGTGAACGGCGGCAGGTCCGAGACCAGGACGGTGGGGACAAGCGGGAAATCGCCGAAGAAGTAGGCCGACCAGGTCCGGGTGGCACGCGCATTGAGCTTGCGCTCGCGCTGCGCAACGACGCCACCCGCGGACTTGACCTGAATCACCACCTTGTCGGCCTGCACCCCCCGCAGGAAGAGGGTGTCGAAGCGCTTGCCGGGACGCAGCGTGAAGCTCAGCGCGCCGGCCGCCTCGGTGGCATCGTTCGTGAGGTGGCGGAACATGGCCCAGCGGTTGCTGGGGCGCAGCGGCATCCAGCGCCGGGAGTCCAGCTCGGGTGCCGTCGCATCGACTCCCGCAATGCTGTTCTCATAGCGCATCTGCGTCTCCAGCCGCAGGACCTGGGCGCCGCGCTCATAGTTCGTGGTGGGCGACCACAGGGCTTCGCCGACCGAAGCATCCACCTCAGGAACGCTGCAGTCGATCAGGCCGGTCGCCGTGATGGGCATGGGGGGGACAACTATCATGGGTTCCTCAAACGATGTTCCACCAGATGTTGGTGCCGTCCTTCCAGACGCACACCAGCCGGAATCCACCCACGGCCACATCGCATGCGAGGTCGCTGTCGTGGCCGTGGATGTAGGTGCCCGGCTCCTGCCGGGCAACGGTGAAGGGGGCGGACGATGGCCAGCTCAGATACAGGTTGGCGAACTCGACAACATCACCCAGCGCCACCTCGCTCTTCCTGGGCAGGTACATGGTGATGGCCCCTCCTCCCGTCCAGATCGCATAGCGGCCACCGGCCTGCAGCACACCGCCAGCGGCTTCGCGCAGATAGCCCGCACGTGCCAGATCACGGCCCCAGGCCAGCGTCGGCGCGGCGGCCGGACCCTGGGGCCCGGTGGTGCCGACATCGCCCTTGGGACCCGTCGCCCCCTGCGGGCCCTGAGGCCCTGTCAGGCCTTGCGGGCCTGGCAGACCCTGTGGCCCTGGCGCGCCCTGCGGGCCGGTGGCGCCGCCGAGGCCTGCCGGGCCCGCCGGTCCTTCAGGACCCGTGCTGCCGGGCTCGCCCTTGCTGCCCTGAAGGCCGGTCATGCCTTGCGGCCCCTGCACGCCTTGCTCCCCCGTGTCGCCGCGAGCTCCTGCCGGCCCCTGGGGGCCTTGCGGTCCTGCTGCGCCTTGCTCGCCGCGAGGGCCCTGCAGACCCGCGATGGCCGCAGCGGCAATCGCATGGGTGCGGCCCGTGCGGCGCACCAGGGTCAGGTCGCCAGGCATGAGCGAGGCTACTTGTTCGAGTTGGTCGATGGTCGGCATCAGAGCTCCAGTACGGCGTTGCCGCCCGATGACTGCATGGCCACGCCACCGCGCGTGACACGCAGCAGGACCTCGGCCGTGTCGCGTACGTGCTGTTTGATGTCCTGCAGGGCCGGGTCCTGGCGCTCGATGGCGCGGACCAGCCGTTCGATGGCCGCCAGCAGCGCTCCATCGGCCGCCTGGGCACCACCGTTGAGCGCCATCCCCAGCTGTTCCTGGTTCCACAGGCGCGCAGGGCCGGTGGCCTCGATCTCCCAGCCTCGCTCGCCCACCATGCGCAGGCCGCCGCCATGCAGGCCGCCCTGTGCGAAGGCGGGGATGCCTGCGGCCTCGAACCACTTGCGCCAATCGGACTCGTAGAGGCCGGACAGCTCGGCCAGGTCGGCGACGGTCAGCCGGTTGTCCCGGATCCATTGGCTCAGCCCGCCGGCATTGCCCGTTCCGTCGAAGGCGTGGTAGCCATCGTGGTATTTGTCCAGCCGCTCGACACGGGTCTTGTCGACCACGGGCTCATACCAGGTGCCACCCGACCCATCCGTGCGCGCACGCAGATAGCGGGAATTGCTGCCCTGTCCGGACGGCATGGGGCCGCCCGGGCCCAGTACGGCCACATCGCCGGAATCGGTGCCGCTCTTGCCGGTCTCTTTCTCCACCAGCAGCTTGGCCTGGAAGTCCCGCACCGCCTCTTCGACGCCACGCACGCTGGCGTCGATGCCGCGCGCCGCATCCAGCTGCTGTTTGGCGGACAGCAGCAGCTCTTCCAGACGGGTCACGGACGCTTGCTCGGCGGCCAGCTGCTGTTCTGCCGTGGTGAGCTGGTCCTGCGCCTGTTGGCCCAGTTGCTCGAGGTCCGAAGCCAGCATGCGCCGTGCCCGCTCCTCGTCGATGCGGCTTGCATAGCTGGTGCGCGACAGGCCGTCGCGCGCCGCGGCGATCGCCTCGTCCAGCGCCTTTTGCTCCGGCAGATAGCCCGTGGTCCTGGCCGTGGCCAGCGCTTGCTGGATGAAGCGGTTGGCCGCCGACGCATCGGCTGCCGCCACCTCGTCGATACCGCCCCACAGGTCGCGCGCCGCACCGCGCGCCAGATCGGCCACGCCCTGCGTCAGCGCCACCTGCTCACGTGCGGCATCCAGGCGGGCCTGGGCCAGCGTGCGCTCCGCATCGACGGAGCGCTGCAGCAGGCTCCATGCCGCATCGGTGTCGGCCTCGCTTTTCTTGCGGGCCTCCTGCGCCTTCTCCTCCTGCTGACGCTTGGCCTCCTCGGCCTGCTTGGCCGTGGCCTCCGCGACCTCCTCGGAGGTCTTGGTGAGGCCCTTGAACACGCTATTGAGCTTGAGCAATTCGGCCGCGGTCTCGGCCGAAGACTTGCCCGTGCCGCCGAGATTGCCGACCAGCTTGGTCACACCGGCACTGAAGTCGGCCAGCGACCCGCTGGTGTTCGCCAGCTTCTCCAGTTCGGCGGCGGTTCGCGCGATGTCGCCATCCGCCCCCCCTTTCAGGTTGGCGCCGACCCAGTCCTTGATGGAGCCGTTCTTGGCCATGTCCCGCAGGCTTTGGGCACCTTCGGATTTCGCGATGTAACCCGCCAGGATCTTGGCATTCGCCTCCTCGGAGTTGGCGGCCTTGAGCCGGTCTTCCACCTGCTTGCGGAACTGGGCCTGGGCGTCGCCGGCATCCAGGTCGATGTCCACGCCCAGGTCCTTGAGCTTGCCGTCCAGCTCACGCCGGGCGATGGTCTTGCGCTCGTCCTCGCTGTAGAAGTTCTGGTAAAAGCTGCCCGCATTGGCGTTGAGCGACTCGATGCCGCCCGATGCCTTGATAAGGGCCTCGAAAGCCAGGTCGGTCAGGCTGGCAAAGCCCGTGATCTTCTTGCCCAGTTCCTCGAAGGAACGCCCGATGAGGTCGATGGTCTGGAAAGCCTTTTGCAGCGCCTCGACATTGGGCGTATCGCCCACCGAGTCCAGCGTGGTGCGCATCCAGCTCGGCAGATCCGCCTTCTTGAGCTCGGACACCAGCAGGGACCCGGTCTGGCCCAGAAAGGCCTTGTAGGCCTCCTCCGGATTGTTGCCCAGCGAGCGGTTCTCGAAACCGGCCAGCACCGAGCCCGTCACCTTGTCGATGATCTTGGCATAGCCGTAGGCATCCTCGTCGGTGTATTTTCCGTTGGCGGCAAAGCCGCCCACCAGGTCGATGTCGCGCACTCCGCCCGTGGCGTACTTGCCCAGGGATCCGTAGACCAGGGCCAGTCCGTCCAGGCTGGTCTTGAGCTGCTTTTCGATGCCATCGCTGTGGCGGCGCGTCAGATCGTCGTACCAATCGCCCGCCGCGCGGCCGAACAGCTGCTCGGCCGCCTTGTCGTTGCCAATGCCGGCCGTGCTGTAGGCCGCGCCGCCATGGTTGGCGCCGCGGGAGCCGAAGGCCTTGTCGAGCGCTCCACCGAGGAAGCTGCCGATCATCGAGCCGATGCCCGGAAGAATCCAGGTTCCCACCGCCTGGCCCACAGCGGCTCCGTACTGTCCTTGGGACAGGCTGTACAGGCTTCCCAGGTAACCGGCCACAGAGCCAATCCCCCCCTGGAAACCGGGAATGTCTTTCAGCCAGGTGTCGAACCGGCCAACGGTCTTGCCCAGGTCCTGCAATGCTTCACCGGCCATGTTCCAGCCATTGGACATGAGCTTGAGTGCGGATTCATTCAGGTACTTCTGTGCCGAGGTGCCCCAGGTGGACCAGTCCGTCAATCCACCGCCCAGGCCCGTGCCCTGCGCATCACCAGCGCCCGCCGTTCCCGGCGCACCGCCTTGACCGAGGAAGTTGCCGACGAACCCCTTGAGCTGAGCGAAGACAGGCACGAGAAACGGCCGCGCAAACGCCTTGTACAACTCATCGGCCACGGAGGCCTTGAAGGTCGCACTCAGGTTCTTGGTGAAGGTGCGCCAGCCTTCGGTGCCGTTGGCCAGCATGTCCGTGAAGCCCTTGCGGAACATCTCGTCCATCTGGTCGACCGATTTCTGGGTCTCCTGCATGCGCACACGTTCGGCGACATTGGCCTTGGCCTGGTCGGCCGTGGCCGTGGCGTCTTCCTTGAGCTTCTTGGCGGCGGCAGCGTCTGTCGGATTCTTGGCCGCGATTTCCTGCAGCTTTTTCTCGAGGTCGATCGCGATCTGGTATTGATCCAGCGCGATCTTGCGGTCGCGTTCCGACATGGCTGCCAGAGACTGCTCGAACTGCACCGCCTCAGTGGCCGTCTTCACGCTTTTGGCGTATTCGTCCACCATGCGGGCCGACTCGTTGTAGCCCTTGACACGTGCGAGTTCCCGCGTGGCGTCGGCTTCCCGGCCCACGGCTTCGGCCACCTGCTTGGAGCATTGCACGGTCTCCTGCTTGACCGCGTTGTCCTCCAGATCGGCAACGGTCTTCTCGATCTGCTGCTGGCGCAGTTGTCCCAGCGCTTCTCCCGTCAGGCCGATGGCCAGCGTCTCCTGGCGGGCCAGTTCCAGGTTCTTTTCCGCGATTTCGGCCTTGGTCTGGTGCTCCTTGGCGAGCTGCGCCACCTCCTGCTGCCTTTTCTGCAGTTCCTGATCGCGCCTGAGCTCCTCATTGTCCTGCTGTGTTTTGGCCGGCACGGCCGGTGGTGCATAGCTGACGATGCGGGGCACTACAGGCTGCTCTTTCCTCTGCGCAGGTGCATCGGTTTCCTTGCTTTGCGCCTGAGGCTGTCCCACCAGGGGCGGATTGATGAACCCGCGGCCGCCGCCTGCATTGCGCTGCCCCTGCGCTGCCATCAATTCGCGCTGCACCTGCTGCAACTTGTCGACCAGGCGCTGGGCATCGTCATGGGCCGTGCGCACCCACACATTGCGCGATGTCGCGGCCCCCTTGGCCTGCAGCATCTCCAGTTCAGCCCTGGCGCGCGGAAGCTCCTTGGCCAGATAGGCTGCCTTTTCCGCATTCGACTGGAAGGCCGTGCTGACGTATTGCAAGCCCACCGCACGCCCGGCGATGTTTCCCAGTCCGCTGCTGATCTGGCCCAGGAAGCCCGACCCGTTGTCACGCGCGCGCGACATGGACTCCGAAAAGGCGTTCATGTCGTTGGCCGCTGCATTCATGCCAAAGGAGATCATCTGGCTGATGCCGGAATCACCCACAGCGGACTTGAGCTTGTCCCAGGCGTTGGCCATGCGCTGGGTGCCGGCATCCAGCCTGTCCGCCGCCTTGTCCGTCCCTTCTCCCAGGGAGCTTTGCAACGCCTGCGAGAAACGGGGCAGAAAGTCCTGCGCCACGACCTCGCCGGCCTGCAGCATCTGGGCAAGTCGCTCCTGCGTCACGCCCAGGGCCTGGGCGCCGACCAGCGCCGCACCCGGGATATGTCCCAGTTTCTCGCTGAAGTCGGATGCGCCTATCGTGCCCTTGCCCATCAGGTCGAGCACGGCCGACAGCGAGGCATTGCCCTGCTCCACCGAAAGGCCCATGGCCGCGTTGGCCGAGGCAATCCCCGTGAAGATGGTCTGCACCTGGGCGCCCTCCAGGGCCGTGCCGCGCGCCTTGGTGGCGAAGTCGGCATAGGCCTGGCCCGTGGCATTGAGCTGCAGGCCCAGTCGATCGGCCAGGGCCGTGACATAGGCCAGTTCCTGCGCACCTTTGCCGCCGGTGGCAAGGTCCAGTCGCGTGCGCAGATTCTCCGTCTGGGCACTGGCCGTGTAGAGTGCCTCTCCCATTTTGGCCGCCGCGCCAGCCACTTCCAGCATGGCATTGGCACGGCCGACAACCTTGCCCATGGAGGAAGACAGGCCCTCGATATCGAGGGTGGCACGCGCCGACGCAAGCCCTGTCTCCTGTGACGCGCCAGCGAACTGCGACATGCCTGCATACGCCTGCTGCAGCTTCCCATGGAGCTTGTCGAGTTCCAGGGCGAACTGGGCATTCTGCGCGCGCAGTTCGCTCAGGCTCGGCGTCTCGGCGACGCCTATGCTTTTGACCGCTGTACTCATGCTGATCTCTGTTCGGTAGGTTTCACCGTTGATGTGGTTTGAAATGCAGTCCCTGCTGTGCAGGGACTGGATGCCTCAGTGCCAGTTGAGCTGGCGCAGCGCCTGTGCCTCCAGCACCTGCAGCTGCGAGAACACCTCGCCGCGCTGGGCACGGGGCACCGCGTAGCGGCGCATCACGATCTCGACCCCGGCGTAGTCCAGCCCGTCCCAGTGCCACTGGCCCCAGGGTGTGGCCGTCCTGCGCCACTGGGTGGAGCAGCCCAGGTACACGCTCCAGGCCATTGCATGCTCTGGCCACAGTTCGTAGTCCTCGGGGTCGGCCTGGTGCAGATCGCCGGGCATCAACCGTTCGGGATCGATGCCCATCTGCGCGCACTGGGCACGCAGTTCGTCGTCTACGAGGTAGCGATCTGCGCCGTCGAGGCCGAAGTGGTGCCCGTGGACTTGCGGTCCGTGATCTCCACGGTGTCCACGTTCATCAGGTCGCGCTTGACCACCTGGTTGCCGCACTTGAAGCTGAAGGCGCTGCAGGCCACGGACAGGCCGTCGATGGTGAGCTGGGTGTTGGCCTTGTTGACGCCCAGGGGAGCCACGAAGGCGCTGTAGTCCACGGCGGGCAGGGCTTCGTCCACGGCGGGCACGAAGGAGCCCGTGAACTCGAATTTCCACTTCGGGATGGCCTTGGCATCGGTGCTGAACTCCACCTCGCCGCGCGCACCATGCATCTTGTAGAGGGTACCGTCCACGTTGCCGTAGATGGTCACGCTCTGGATGCCGTTGGTGACGGGAGCGAAGACGGTCTTCACGCCGGTCTCGGTGCTGGCACTGGCGGCGCAGGCCCGCAGCAGGTCGCTCACACCGGGGCGTTCACCCGCGGCGGCGACGCCGGCGAATTCCACGGAAAACGCCACCTTCTGGTACTCGGTGACCAGGGTGCTGCCGCTGGAGCCGAAAAAGGGACGGATGTTGTTGCGCTCGACCACATCGCCTTCGATGGGGGTGAGGGTCACGTCGCTGACCAGCATGGCGTTGGCCGCCAGCGGCACCACGGCCGTGCCGACAACGGTTTCAACCAGGGCCAGGAGGGCCATCTTGCGCATGATCTTTGCTGCCATTGGGAAAGTCCTTTGAAGAAGAGAGGGAGAGGTTTTGCGGCCTTGGGCGTCCTTCGGGGCACCGCTGGCTGCAGGGGTTGGAAAGCGATCGGGTGGGTCAGGCCTAGGCCTGGTTCGGTGGCGTGCAGGTCACAGGTAGCTCCAGGTTCTGAGTTGCAGGACAACGGAGTGGCAGCGCACTCCAGCGAAATCCACCGGCTCGGCGGCAACGACCTGCACGCCATCGGTGCGGTCATCGCTTCCGGCCAGGGGGCCGGGCTGGCATGTGCCGCCCAGGCTGGGATCGGCGCGCACCAGGGCGCGGAACTGCTCGACCAGTTCGTCGAGCAACAGTTCGCTGGCCTGCGCATCGGCAATGGCCAGATAGCCGTGCACCGTCCACTGGTGCACGCTCACCGTGCGGGCCGTGCTGATGCCGTGCTCGGCCGTGCTGGCTCTGCGCAGCCACCAGCCGCGGATGTGGGCCGTGCCACCCGCGGGCGGCGTGTAGGTGAACAGGGCTGCCAGCTCACCATCGCTGGCGGCGTGGCGCTCGCGGTCCTGGACGATGCCGATCTGCGGCACCGAGTCCAGCAAGGCCACGATGGCATTGCGCTGCAGGGCCAGGGCGCTCATGGGTGCGGCTCCAGGACGCTGGCGGCGGGCGCGGCACCGAGGTGCCGGAGCTCAGCGGCAGGCCGCGCAAATGTGGGGTAGGTGGCGAACATGGGTCACTCCGTTGGGACGCTGGAACGAATGCGTCGTTGCGATGGAGTGACTGTGCCGAGGCAGGCACCAATGAATAAGGCCTGCATATGCAGGCCCTGTTTCAGTGTTTCGGGGTGCGCGCCCTCTCACGCCTGGCTGGCGTGGATTTCAGGCGGATGTGCATGTCGTCGGCACATGCCGCCGCATGGGTCCGGCAGGGTCGGCCACGGGTGACCTGCCTTTTGTCCGGCGGTCTACAGCTCTCCGCCGTGCCAGATGACGCGGCCGCAGATGCGCAGCCGGTTGGCCGCCTCACCTTCCAGCACCTGGGGTGGATAGGCAGGGTTGTAGCTGACGATGCGCACGCCGCCGGTGCCGAAGTCGCGCTCCAGCAGCTTGACGTAGTTCTCGCCCTCCAGCTCGATGACGTAGACACCGTCCTGGGTCAGCGTGTCGACCGAGGTATTGACCAGCAGGATGTCGCCATCGTTGATGCGATCCGCCATGGACCTGCCGCGGGCACGCACGATTTTGGCGTTGTGCCTGCCCAGGCCTCTGGACTGCAGCCAGGACGACCGGAAGGCAAAGCGCCCAATGACTTCGTGCGGCCCGTTGACGGCGCCATGGCCGGCGCTGATGTGGGCGTCCAGCATTTCGATCTGCGTGAACTCGTCCTCGTCCGCCTGGCGTTGCGGGGCCGTCGACGGCAGGCCGCTGGTCCCGCTGAAGTATTCGAGCGGCCGGCCTGCCTGCTGGGCTGCACGCATCAGCTGCCGGGCCGGCACTTCGCCGCGCTTGCGCCAGGTCCGGACCGTTTCAGGCTGAACCCCCATGGCCGCCATCCAGTCCGGGCCCAGGGCATGGGACATGCGCGCCAGCACGTCGTCGACCGTGGTTGTGGAAGCTTCGCTCACATGTTTTGCGGGCATGGTGAATCTTGACACTGGTTCGTTATGGACCAAGAATATGGTTCAATTTGAACCGTTTCCTTTTGAACCAGCAGCGTACCAGCCAAAATGCATTCCGAACACAATCTGGCACCGGTCTTTCATGGTTTTCGGCGCCTTGCCATGCCTTTGCCTGCCACCGCCCCCAAGGCAGCGCCGGCGGCCCGCTCCACGGACATCAGCGGCAGCACGGACCTGCTGCCGCCCTTGCTGCAGGATTTCGAGCGCCTGATCGGGCTGCAGGCCACCATGGCCCTGGTCAGGCGCTGGGGCGGACTGCGCATCTACATTCCCACGCCGGACAAGGCCGGTCCCGAACATGCCTACGCGGCCGTCATCGGCCTGCAGGCTTTGCAGGCGCTGGCCGAGGAATACGGCGGCCTGCCCCACTTCCAACTCCCCAAGGCCACGCGTGCCCTGCAGGCGCTGCGCAACCGGCGCATCGCCGCGGACTACGCCACCAGCAAGACGGCCCGGCAGTTGGCAGCCGAGCACGGCATCACCGAAGGCCAGGTGGGACGCATCGTCGCCGCACTCGGGGTGACGGCCCCGCAGGGCCGGCGCACCCGAACCCCGGGCGCCTGAAGCCCATGAAAAAAGCCACCGGCTCGCAGAGCCGGTGGCTTGGTTCGTGGCGGTTGCAACTGGCTCAGACCATCAGCGCAAGGCTGGCTTCCAGGTGCTCGGTAGGCAGGCGGCGGAAGCCCGAGCGCGCATAGCGCTGCAGGCGGCCCAGCGCGAACGAGGTCAGCACGCTGGCGGCGACCTGGGCATCGACGGTGGGGGCCGAGGAGCCCAGCGCGCCCGCAGCCGGCCGCAGGCACTGGCGCAGCGTGGATTCGATGCGGTCGAAGAACTGGTTCATGCGGGCCTGCAGGCGCTCGTGCTCGAACACGATGGCATCACCCACCATGACGCGCACCATGCCGGGATTGCGCTCGCCGAATTGCAGCACCAGGGAGATCACGCGGCTGGCCTGGCGCATGCCGTCCACAGCCGGGCGCTCGGCCTCGGGCAGGTCACGGCCGACGATTTGCTGCACCAGGGTGAAAACGGACTGTTCGATGAACTCGATCAGCCCTTCGAACATCTGCGCCTTGCTGGCGAAGTGTCGGTACAGGGCTGCCTCGCTGACGCCCAGATGCGCAGCCAGCGCAGCCGTGGTGATGCGCTCCGCACCGGGCTTTTCCAGCATGGCGGCCAGCGCCTGCAGGATCTGCTCGCGCCGCTCCCCGGGCTTGGGGCGCTTGCGGGCGGGTGTGGAGGAAGGAGCGGACGCGGCTTCGTCGGGCGCGGCTTCGGCGCCAGGAGCGGATAAAGGCGACAGGACTTCAGACTCGGACATAAGCGATCAACTATTTGTAAGCAATTCTCTCACAGCCCTTGGCGTCAACCCGCACAAAGCTGCCCCCGTAAAGCGCTGCCGTCAGCATCATCGAAGCTGAAGGCCCGCACATGCCATGGCATGCGGCGTTCACACTGCCGGCACCTGCAGCGGAATCTCCAAGCGTACCAGCAGGCCGCGCCCCTGAGCACCTTCGGAAAAGCCCAGATTGCCCTGATGCAGCAGGGCAATTTCATCGGCGATGGCCAGGCCCAGGCCCGTCCCATCGCCGCTGGCGCCCTGGGCGCGGTAAAAGCGCTGGGTGATCTGCGTGCGCTCGGCCTCGGGCACACCGGGGCCATCGTCCTCGACCTCCAGAAAGGCACGTGCTTCGGCACCTTCGCCAGGCTGCATGCCGCAGCGCAGCGTAACGCTGCCGCCGGCCGGCGTGTATTTGATGGCGTTGTCCACCAGGTTGGACACCAGTTCGCGCAACAGCCAGCTATGGCCCCAGATATGGGCCGGCACGACGTCGAGGCCGAAGTCCAGGCCCTTGGCGCTGGCCTGGTCGAAGAACATTTCCAGCATGCTCTCGCACAGCTCCTTGAGGTCCACCTGCTGCAGGGGCTGCACTTCGGCGTTGCGTGCATCGGCACGCGACAGTGCCAGCAGCTGGCGCGCCAGCTGCGAGGTACGGCGCGTGGCGTCGCGCAGCTGTTCGATCTGGGCCACGCTGAGCGTGAACTGGGCCTCGGTGCCCCGGCGCCGTGCTTCTGCCTGGGCTGCCTGGGCACTGAGGGCCCAGGCCTCGACCTGGGAACTGAGGGCCGCCAGCGGCGTACGCAGCTGGTGGGCCGCGTCGGCCACGAAGCGGCGCTGACCCTCGGCCTGTGCATTGACCAGGGCGAACAGGCGGTTGAGCGAACGCACCAGAGGCCTCACCTCGGCCGGTGAACTCTGCTCGGCGATGGGACTGAGATCGCGCGGCGAGCGGCGCTCCACGGCCTGGGTCAGGCTGAGCAGGGGCCGGAAGGCACGGCTCACCGACCAGTAGATGGCAATGCCGGCGCCGGCGATCAGCAGCACGCTGGGCAGCAGCACATGCAGCAGCAGCTGCCTGACCCACTGCTGGCGCACATCGCCACCGTCGGCCAATGCCAGCACCATTTCACCCGCACCATAGGTTTCGGAGCGCATCACGGCCACGCGGTAGGTCAGGCCGTCGTGCTCCTGGCTGTGGAATTCGGCCAGGGGCGTGGAAGGAACGTCGAAGCGTATCCAGGTGTCTCCGGCCACCACATGGCCTTGCAGGTCGCCCACGGCATAGCCGACGTCATCGCCGCGCTGGCGCAGAAAATCCTCGATGGCCGGTGTCAGGGCCACCAGCGGCGGCGTGCCTTCGGCAATGGACGGTGCCAGCACCGAATCGGCCAGCGCAGGCAGCAGGCGCAGCAGGCGCTGGTCGTGCTGGGTCGAGGCTTCGTCGGCCGATCGGTAACCGAACCAGCCGCCCATCAGGGCCAGCAGGGTCAGTGGCAGCACCAGCAGAACCAGCAGGCGCAGGCGCAGATTGGCCGTCATCGACGATCAGCGTCCGGCAGGTGGCGGCCGGCGCGCCAGGTCACTGCGCCGCATGGCTCAGCTCCAGGCGGTAGCCGAAGCCGCGTATGGAGCGCAGTGCCACCCCATGCGGTTCAAGCTTGCTGCGCAGCCGCGAAACATAGACCTCGACGGCATTCGGCGTGATTTCGCGATCCCAGCCCGTCAACGCCTGCAGCAGCTTGTCCTTGCTGGCGGGCTTGGGCGCATGGATGAGCAGGTACTCCAGCACGGTCCATTCGCGCGGGCCCAGGTCGATGGGCAGCAGCCGGCTTTCGGCATCGCCGTCCTGCGCAGGCTGTCGCGCGCCGGCACGGCGGCCCGCCGTGTCCAGCTCGATGGGACCGAAGCTCAGCACGGCCGATGTCGCAGCCTGCGACCGGCGCAGCAGCGCACGCAGCCGTGCCAGCAGCTCGGGCAGTTCGAAAGGCTTGACCATGTAGTCGTCTGCCCCCTGGTCCAGCCCCTGGACCCGGTCCTGCAGGGCATCGCGCGCCGTCAGGATGAGCACCGGCATGGCCGAGCTCTCGACCTCGCTGCTGCGCAGGCGGCGCGTCAGTTCCAGGCCATCGATGCCGGGCAGGCCGATGTCGATCACGGCCAGGTCGAACGACTCCTGGGCCAGGACCTCGAGCGCACGTTCCGCGCTGCCCACCCAGTCCACGGCATAGCCGGCATCCGACAGACCCAGCTTGATGCCGCTGGCCACCATCACATCGTCTTCCACCAGAAGCAAACGCATATCCACACCTAGCTCAAAAGCAAAAAATTGCCCCCACGCTTCCCATGCTGCGCAAGGTCCGCTGCCCCCCGAGGGGGCCGCGTTTTGTCTTGGGGCGGCCCGGCGACAAAAAAGCCGCCCCGAAGGCGGCTTGCGACAGACCGGGGCCAGGCCTTCCAACCTCGCCCTGGCCATGTCCGATGGTAACGCGAACCGTATGGCCCGTGCCATCCACGGTCTGGGAAGCCCGTGTCAATGGCTGCGGATCATGGTGCCGTAGGCCTGATCGGTCAGGATTTCCAGCAGCATGGAATGCGGCACGCGGCCGTCGATGATGTGCACGGCATTGACCCCGGCCTTGGCCGCGTCGAGGGCGCCACTGATCTTGGGCAGCATGCCACCCGAGATGGTGCCGTCGGCAAACAGCGCATCGATTTCGCGCGCCGTCAGGTCGGTGAGCAGGTTGCCGGCCTTGTCCAGCACACCGGGGGTGTTGGTCAGCAGCACCAGCTTTTCGGCCTGCAGCACGGTGGCCAGCTTGCTGGCCACCACGTCGGCATTGATGTTGTAGCTCTCGTTTTCCTCGCCGAAGCCGATGGGGCTGATGACGGGAATGAAAGCGTCGTCCTGCAGGGCGCGCACCACGCTGGGATCGATGGAGACGATGTCGCCCACCTGGCCCACGTCGTACTCGATATTCGGATCCTTGTTGTCGACCATCTTGAGCTTGCGCGCGCGGATCAGGCCGCCATCGCGCCCCGTCAGGCCCACGGCCTTGCCGCCGGCCTGGTGGATCAGGCCCACGATGTCCTGCTGCACCTCGCCGGCCAGCACCCATTCCACCACTTCCATGGTCTCGGCATCGGTGACGCGCATGCCCTGAATGAACTCGCCCTTCTTGCCCAGGCGGTTGAGCGCCGTCTCGATCTGCGGCCCGCCGCCGTGCACCACCACCGGATTCATGCCCACCAACTTCAGCAGCACCACATCTTCCGCGAAGTCGGCCTGCAGGGCCGGATCGGTCATGGCGTTGCCGCCATACTTGATGACCATGGTCTTGCCATGGAACTTGCGGATGTAGGGCAGGGCCTGGGCGAGGATTTCGGC
>JAIRVR010000073.1 GCA_031253795.1 Burkholderiaceae bacterium | reverse complement strand
TCGGGCAGGCCGATGTTCTGCGGGAAGGTGCCGGCCGTGATCTGGTTGGAGATGCGGCCCTGGTTGCGGAAGGGCTCGCGCGTCACCGTGGGGTAGTAGACCAGCTTGTCCTTGACGATGTCGCCCAGGAATTCATGCGTGGGCAGCTCGTTCTCGAACAGGTCCTGGTAGGCCAGCTCGTTGGCATGGCGCACGCCGTGCACCACGACCACCTTGTCGAAGCGTTCGTAGGTCTCGGGGTCGCGGGCCACGGCCAGCCAGGGCGCCAGGCCCGTGCCCGTGCCGATCAGGTACAGGTTCTTGCCGGGCAGCAGGTAGTCGATCAGCAGGGTGCCCGTGGGCTTCTTGCCGACGATGATGGTGTCGCCCACCTGGATGTTCTGCAGGCGCGAGGTCAGCGGGCCGTCGGGCACCTTGATGGAAAGGAACTCCAGGTGCTCCTCGTAGTTGGGGCTGGCGATGGAGTAGGCGCGCAGCAGGTTCTTGCCGTCCACCTTCAGGCCGATCATCGTGAAATGGCCGTTGGAAAAGCGCAGCGCGGTGTCACGGGTGGTGGTGAAGGAGAAAAGGCGGTCGGTCCAGTGGTGGACGGACAGCACGCGTTCTTCGAGAAAAGCACTCATGATGGCAATACGGTGAATTCGGGTGGGCTGGGCCCGCCGGGACGTTGCGATGAGGGGTCGGTGCCGTGCAGGCACGCGGTGGCGAAAAGCATGGGGGCAGGCGTCTGGCGCCTTGCCGCTGCTTCATGGCGGCCGGTGCCCGGGCGGGGCAAGGTGGCTATTGTCCGGCAAATGGCTGCAAAACGGTATGGCGCGGGCCTTTGTCTTGATACGGATTAGTGATAAGCAAAATGAAGCTGGCCGGATCGCTGCGTTCGCAGGCGCGAAGCAGGGTCACGGCCAGCCCTGCGGTTCAGCGCCAGCGCTCGCGCGCGATCAGGGCCAGCACCACCAGGGCGGCGGCGGCGCTGATGTGGCCGAACCAGGCCACCAGGCCCAGGGAGCGCGGGTCGGAGGCCAGGGCTGCCGCCAGCGACATGAGCAGCAGGGCCCAGCCGGCCGCGCGCAAGGTTCGCGTGGCGGAGGCCGCCAGCTCGCGGCCCCAGAGGTCCTGCTGGTGGCGGTCCATGGCCAGGGCCAGGCAGGCGAAGGCGCCCAGGGCCAGCAGCTGGCATGCGATATGGTGGACGATCATGCCCGTCCCTCCTGCAGCGCGCCGGTCACCGGTTTGGCGGCACGTGGTGCGCCGGCCTTGGCCTTGGGCTTGTGGCGCAGTGTGCGCACCGCCAGCAGGGCGTGCAGGCCGGCCAGGGCCAGCAGGGCCAGGTCCATGCCAGCGAACACCCAGTCTCCGTCGCGCAGGCTGTGGAGCAGGCCGCGCTCCGTGGTCAGGGCATTGAGCAGGGGCAGCAGGGCCAGGGCGGCCGCGCCGGCCCACAGAAGCTCCACCCAGGCGCGCCGGGCGGGGCGCGCCAGCGCCCAGGCCAGGGTGGCGCCCCAGACGATGAACATGGCATGCACCTCCCACTCTGCTCGCCGGGCCAGGTCCACGGGCAGCAGGCGGTTGGCCCAGAGCATGGCCGCCATGCCGATGGACAGGCCGGCGACCGTGGCGATGTTCAGCCGCTCCACGAAGCGAAAGCCGAAGTGCGGCCGGTCCGGATTGGCCAGCCTGCCGCGGCGCTTGACCGTCCACAGCACCAGGCCCGTGCCCACCATGGCCGTGCCCGCGAGGCTGACCAGGAAGTACAGCCAGCGCGTGGCCAGATCGCCGAAGCGGCCCATGTGCAGGGCATAGAGCACGCCGCGCGTCTCGGCCGCCGCGCCCACGCGGTCCTGGGTCTGCAGCAGCTGGCCGCTGGCGCCGTCGAACAGCATGAACTGCGGGCTGATGGAGACGCGGCCCTGGTCGCCGCGCACCACGACCACGCGGGACTGGGCGTCGCCCGGCAGGCTGACGTTGAGCCGGGCCACCTGGCCCGCTCCCCAGCGCTGCTCGGCCTCGCGCACCATGCCGGCCAGCGGAGCCAGGGGCGCGGACTGGCCCGAGGGCTTGCCGGGGGGGACGAAGGCGCTCAGCTGCTGGCCCGCCACCATGCGCTGTTCGGGCGTCATGGGGGTGGCCAGATTGGCCCATGGCATGTACATCAGGGCCAGGGTCACCAGCCCGGTATAGGTGATCATCAGATGGAAGGGCAGGCCCAGCACTGACAGCACGTTGTGCGCGTCCAGCCAGGAGCGCTGGCCCTTGCCCCAGCGGAAGGTGAAGAAGTCCGCGAAGATCTTCTTGTGCGTGATCACGCCGCTGACGATGGCCACCAGCATGAACATGGCACACAGGCCCGCCAGGTAGCGCCCCCAGAGCACGGGCATGTAGTGGAACTGGAAATGGAAGCGGTAGAAGAACTCGCCGCCGCGCGTCTCGCGCACCGGCCCATCCAGACGCGTACCCGTGACAGGGTCGAAGCGGGTGGTCTCGAAACCGCGCCCGGCCGTACCCTGGGGGTTGCGCCAGAACACCGTGGCCGTGGTGCTGCGCTCGTCGGGCAGGTTGATCAGCCACTGCGTGCTCTGCGGCGACAGGGCCGCCATGGCATCGCCCACGCGCTGGGCCGCCTGCGCGGGATCGGCCGCCTGGCGGTGGTGGGGCTGCTCGGGCTGCATCCACTGCGTGATCTCGTTGCGGAAATAGCTGACCGTGCCCGTGAGGAACATGGCATAGAGGAACCAGCCCAGCAGCAGCCCGACCCAGGTGTGCAGGTCCGACATGGTCTGGCGGATGCCCGGCGCCTTGGCGGGCTTCTTGCGCGGTCCGGTGCTCATGCGCCCAGCCCCTTTCCCCAGGTCCACCAGGCGGCGGGCGCCAGCACCAGGGCAGCGGCCAGCAGGCCGGCCCAGGCGCGCCAGGCGCTGCGCACGGCGAAGACCCAGATCACGGCCCCCGCATAGACGCCAAAGCTCAGCAGGGTGCCCGCAATCGCGGCCTGCGTGCGGTCGGCAGGCAGGGCCAGCACGGCCACGCTGGACAGCGCGGCCACGGCATAGCCGCCGAACAGCGCGGCGAGGATGCGGGAAGTCAGCGGCCCGTGGTCACGGGCCCAGGTCAGAGGTCTTCGCAAGAGGGCAGGAGGCATGGCAGGGTCGCAGGTGATGGCCTACCAGCGGTAGCGGGCGGTCAGCAGCGCGCTGCGCGATGCCCCCCAGTAGCAGGCCGAGCTGGAGCAGGTCGACAGGTATTCCTTGTCCAGCAGGTTGTTGATATTCAGGGCGAAGCGCCAGCGCTCCACCTCGTAGTGGATGGCGGCATCGACCAGGGTGCGGCCGCCGACGGCGACCAGGTTGGCCGCATCGCCATAGGTCTTGCCAACATGGCGCAGGCCCAGGCTCATGCCCAGGCCGGTGTCCCCGAAGCGGTAGTCGGTCCAGACCGAGGCGATGTGGCGCGGCACCAGGGTCGGCCATTTGCCGAGCTCGGCGGGCGTGTCGCTGCGCGTGACCTCGACCTGGTGGTAGGTGTAGTTGGCAGCCAGGTTCCAGCCCTTGCGCACGGCGGTCTTGGCCTCCAGCTCCAGACCGCGCGAGCGCGTCTCGCCGATCTGGCGCGTGAAGCCGGTCAGCGGATCGGTGGTCGCGCCATTGGTCTTGCGCAGGTCGAACAGCGCGGCCGTGAACAGGCTGTCTTCATCGGGCTGGTACTTGACGCCGACCTCGAATTGCTTGCCCTCGGTGGGATCGAAGGCGCGGCCGGTGCTGGTATTGGTGCCCGCCAGCGGCAGGAAGGAGGTGGCATAGCTCACATAGGGCGCCCAGCCTGCGCGGCTGTAGGTCAGTGCGGCGCGGCCCGTGAAGGCGTGGTCGGTCTGCACCTGGGGTGCCGCGCCCGTGCGGCTGTTGACCGTGGTGCGGGCCTGGTCGAAGCGCCCGCCCAGCGTGGCGATCCAGTGCCGGCCGAAGCGGATCTGGTCCTGGGCATACAGGCCGGCCTGCTGCTGCTCGACGTGGTTGTCCATCTGCAGCGTGGAAGGCAGCGGAAAGGCCAGGTCGTAGCGCGGCGCATTCAGGTCCAGCGCGGGCAGGGCGCCGATCCAGCGGCGCGCATCGGCGTTCAGGCGTGCGAGATCCAGTCCCAGCAGCAACTGGTGTTCCACATCGCCCTGGCGCACGCGGCCCGACAGCTGGTTGTCCAGCGCGAACTGGCGCAGCATTTCCTCGCGCCGGAAGCCGTAGCGGTTGACGGTATGGCCATCGGCCTGCAGGCCGTTGAGCATGGTCTTGTTGAACTGCGGCACATCGACGATGCCGGCGCGCGCGTTCTGGCGGAAAGTCCAGTCCTCGCCCAGGCGGTGCTCCAGCTGGTAGCCCAGCGAGGCCTGGTTGTGGTCGAAGCGGTCGAACGAGGCCTGGGAATAGGACACATGGGTGGGGCGCGGCCCCGGGTAGGTCCAGGACCAGTTGTTGGCCAGGCCGGCACGGTCGCGCAGGAATTCTGCCGTCAGGGTCAGGCGCGTATCGCGGCCCAGGCGCAGCGCCAGCGAGGGCGCCAGATACACGCGGTCGTCGCGGTCGCCAAAGACGTTGTCGCCGTCGCGCAGCAGGCCTGTCAGGCGCCAGGCATGGCTGCCGTCCTCGCCGAAGGCATCGCCCAGGTCGAAGCCGGCCTGGCGCAGGCTGTTGGTGCCTGCGCGCAGCTGGACCTCGCGCAGCCGCTCGCCCGTGGGACGCTTGGTCGTGCGGTCGATGATGCCTCCGGTCTCGGACTGGCCGTACAGTGCCGAGGCCGGTCCGCGCAGGATGTCGATGCGCTCCATGCCGTAGGGCTCGGTGCGGAACAGCGAGTAGCTGTAGCCGGCCTGGCGCAGTCCGTCGCGGTAGTCGCTGGTGGCCTGGCCGTTGAAGCCGCGGATCATCATCCAGTCATAGCCCTTGGAGTCGGGCCCGTAGGTCTCGATGGCCACGCCGGGCACATAGCGCAGGGCCTCGGTCACGCTTTGCACGCCGCGCGCATCCAGCTCGTCGCGCGTGACCACGGAGACCGACTGGGGTAGCTCCAGCAGCGGCGTGTCGGTCTTGCTGCCCAGGCGGGTCTGGCGCGCCACATAGCCGGAGACGGGCGTCAGCGCCGTCTCGGCGTCGGTGCGCGCCGTCACGCGCACCTCGCCCAGCGTGGCCGCTTCGGGCGTGGCGGGCGCGTGGCGCGCACGCACGCTCAGGGTGCCATTGGCCGTGGTGAACAGCTCCAGCGCGCTGCCGGCCAGGGCTGCATGCGCCGCCTGGATCGTGCTCAGCCGCCCGCTGACGGCCGGTGCCTGCAGGCCCTGTACCAGTGCGGGCGGCACGGAAATCGCCTGGCCTGCGGCCTCGGCAATGCGCACCAGCGTCACGCCCAGCGGGCCGGCGGGAAGATTCCAGTCGCGCAGGGCCGACGGGCCGGCCGCGGGCGCGGCCCCGGTCTGGGCCGCGGCGGGCAGGCAGGCCAGGGCTGCGGCCAGGGCCAGCAGGGCCCGGGCATTGCCCGGGCGGGATGCGCGAAAAGAGGGAAAAGCCATGGTTCGGTCTCCGGTTCGTTGCTCACAGGGTTCACCGCGTATGTGCAACGAAACGGGAAAGGCGATCATCGATATGTTGAAAATGCGCTCATTGGCATGTCGTGATTGAATTGGATGCTATGAAAATAATTGCATTCAGGGGGTGGCCACGTCGATGGACACCAGCCAGCCTCCGTGGCGGGTGATGCGCACGGGCAGGGTCTGCTCCAGAGCGTCCAGCGCGCGGTCGCTGTCGTCCAGCGGAAACACGCCAAGCACCTGCAGCCGGGCCGCGGCCGGCGACAGGCGCATGAATCCCTGGCGGTAGGGCCGCAGGGCCTCGACCAGTTCGGACAGCGGCCGGTCATGCAGGGCCAGCATGCCGTGCTCCCAGCCGGCCAGGGCCTGCTGCCTGCCAGCGGACAGGGTATCGATGGCGCCGGTATCGAAGCGCACAGCCTGTCCCTGTTCAAGACGGCACTGCGCACCGGACAGGGTCTGCACGCGCACACTGTGCTCCAGCACCATGGCTTCGCTGAATCCTTCACCCTGGCGCACCAGAAAGCGTGTGCCCAGCGCCTGCACCAGGCCCTGGGCCGTATGCACGCTCAAGGGGCGGGCGGCGTCGGGCGCGGCTTCCACGATGATCTCGCCCGCGCGCAGGTACAGGTTGCGGGCCTGGGCGTCGAAGGCCAGGTCCACGGCCGAGCGCGCGTTCAGCACGATCTCGCTGCCGTCCTGCAGGCGCAGGCGGCGGCGTTCGCCCGTGCCTGTGCGCATATCGGCCAGCCACGGCGCGGCCGGTGCCGTGTGGCGCAGCAGCCATGCCGTGCCCAGGCCCAGGCCGGCCAGAGCCAGGGCGGAGCCCAGCAGCCTGCGGCGTGGCCGGGGCCGGCGCAGGGCGCTGTGCGCGGCGCGCGCGCCAGCCGTGGCCGTTCCCGTTCCCGTGGTCTGCAGCGGCTGCAGGCTGCGCTGCAAGGCAGCTTGCACCTGTTCCCAGGCCTGGGCATGGCGGGGATGGGCCTGGCACCAGGCCTGCAGCCGGGCACGGTCGCCGGCGCTGGCCTGGCCGGACTGCAGCAGCACCATCCAGTCGATGGCGGCGTCCAGGGCCTGTTCGTCGGACATGGCGGCCGCCCCCTTCAAAACGCCGCGACCACGGCCACCAGCGCCTGCTTCATGGCGCGGCGCACGGTAATGGCCGACAGGCCCAGCTCCTGGGCGATGCGGGGATAGCTGAGGCCGTCGAGCTGGCTCAGCACAAAGACCTGGCGCGCCCGCTCGGGCAGGGACTGGAGCACGGCGTCGATGTGCTCCAGTGCCTGGAACACGGCCGCGCGCTCCTCGGCCGAAGGCGCGAATTCCTCGCCCAGCGCGGCCAGGGCCTCCAGGTAGGCGCGTTCCAGGTCGCGGCGGCGCCAGTGGTTGAACAGCACGCGGCGCGCCACGGTGACCAGGAAGGCGCGCGGCTCGCGCAATTCGCCGCTTTGCAGGGCGGGTGCGCTGCGCAGCACCTGTTCGAAGGTGTCCTGGGACAGGTCCTGGGCCTGGTAGGCGCAGCCGATCTGGCGGCGCAGCCAGGATTCGATCCAGCCGTGGTGTTCGGTATAGAGGCGGGCATGCATGGGAGAGGCGGCGCAGGGCGGGCGACGGGCGGGCTGCGCGGGCGTTGCATGTTAGTTGAGAATAATTCCCATTACAAGCAGCGGTGGCAAAGCTGTTGCGTCCGCCCCTCGGCCGCGGCCCTGCGCCGGCCGGCCCTGGCTGGCTCAGCCCGCGGGCAGACGCATGCGTGCCTGCAGGTTCTCGAAGACCTGGCGCGTCACGGGATTGAGCACATGGCTGCGGATGTAGAGCCGGTAGACCAGGTCCGGCAGCGGGGGCATGCCGTCGCCCGTGCCCAGCACGCGCAGCCCCGGGTCCAGCTGTTCCACGCCGCGCGCCGTCACGCCCAGGCCGGCGCGCAGGGCCGCGCGTATGCCGACCAGGCTGGTGCAGGTATGGCGCGGGGTCCAGGCGATGCCCGCGGCATCCAGGCTGTCGCCGGCCAGGCGCCGGAAGATGCTGGGGCCGTCGGCCATGACCAGGGGCACGGGCTTTCCCAGGTCATGGGCGTAGCCTGCGCCGCACAGCCAGACCGTGGGGCTGGAGCGCAGCACAAAGCCTTCGAAGCCCTCGTCCTCGCGGTTGGAAATGGCCAGGTCCAGCTCGCCCTGGCGCAGCGACTCCATGAGAAAGGGGCTTCGCCCCACGTGGATGTCGATCTGCATGCCGGGAAAGTTCAGCGCGATTTCCTGCAGCACGGGCGGCAGCAGGTTGTCGGCCGCGTCGTGGGGCGCACCGATGCGCACCAGGCCCTGGACCTGGCGCTGCTGCAGGTTGCGCAAGGCCTCGTCGTGGATGGCCAGCAGATGGCGGGCATAGCCGAGCAGGCGCTGGCCATGGTCGGTGAGGCGCTTTTGCCGGCCCTGCTTCTCGAACAGCGGGTGGCCGATCTTCTCTTCCAGCCGCTGCATCTGCTGGGTGATGGCCGATTGCGTGCGGCCCAGCTGCACGGCGGCGGCGGCAAAGCTGTCCTGGCTGGCAATGGCGGCCAGGGTGCGCAGCAGGTCCAGATCGAGCGTCTCCATACTTCAATTTTATTGAAGTATTTTCGGAAGCCGCGCGGATTGTTGCGGGCCGGGCGCCTCACTACAGTGGATTGCAACGACCACAAGGAGTCCCCTTTGAACACCCTCACCGAACAGCGCGGCACCGCCGTCCAGGCCGCCATCGCCGCCATGAAGAACGCCCTGGGCCAGGGCCCGGCCACACGCGCCAGCCTCGATGCCGTGCTCCAGCAGCTGCTGGGCCTTGCCGCGCGCCGCGACTTCTGGCAGCAGGCCGACTATGGCGCCCCCGAGCAGGGCGAGCACCAGGCGCGCTATCTGATCGCCGAAGACGCCGACCAGAGCTATGCGCTGTACCTCAACGTCATGCGGCCCGGCAAGCGCATCGTGCCCCACAACCACACGACCTGGGCCTGCATCGCCGCTGTCGAGGGCACGGAGCACAACCGTGTCTACGAGCGCACCGATGACGGCTCGGTGCCCGGCAAGGGCACGCTGCGCGAAACCGGTCTGGTGGTCGTGGAGCCCGGCCAGGGCATCGCCCTCATGCCCGAGGACATCCATTCCGTGGAAATCCAGGGCGAGCAGGTCATACGCCACCTGCATATGTACGGCCGCGCGCTGGAGACGCTCAACGAGCGCACCAGCTACGACCTGGCGGCCGGCACCTGCCAGACCATGGCCATCGGCGTGCAGACGCGCCGCTAGGCTTTTTCCTCTCCCCTTCCTGCCCGAGAGCGCGCCCCAACGGCGTGCCGGGCGGGGCTTTGCCCGCCATTTCCGCACTGCCCGCCATGAGCTCTTCCATTTCCGCTTCCACCCTCAAGTCCTGGCTGCACGACGGCCAGGAAATCGCCCTGCTCGACGTGCGCGAGCATGGGCAGTACGGTGAGTCGCACCTGTTCTATGCCACGCCCCTGCCCTATAGCCGCCTGGAGCTTGACGTGGGCCGCCTGGTGCCGCGCCGCCAGGTGCGCGTGGTGGTCTATGACGGGGGCGAGCCAGGACAGGACGGTGTCGCGCAGCGTGCCGCCCGGTGCCTGCAGGCCCTGGGCTATGCGGCGGTCTCGGTGCTGGAGGGCGGAACCCGCGCCTGGAAGGCCGCAGGCCACGCGCTGTTCGCGGGCGTGAACCTGCCTTCCAAGACCTTTGGCGAACTGGCCGAGCATGCCTACGCCACGCCGCGCATCACGGCCCAGCAGCTGGCCGCGCGCCAGGCCGCCGGCCTGCCCCTGGTGGTGCTGGACGGCCGGCCGGTCGCCGAGTTCCACAAGATGAACATTCCCGGCGCCATCTGCTGCCCCAATGGCGAGCTGGCCTACCGCGTGGCCAGCCTGGTGCCCGACGCCGCCACACCCATCGTGGTCAACTGCGCGGGCCGCACGCGCTCCATCATCGGTGCCCAGACCCTGATCAACCTGGGCCTGCCCAACCCCGTCTACGCGCTGGAAAACGGCACCCAGGGCTGGTACCTGGTGGATCTGCCGCTGGAGCATGGCGGCACACGCCGCTATGGCGACGGCTCGGGCAGCGCGGCCCTGCAGGAAGGTGCGCGCCAGCTGGCACGGCGCTTCGATGTGCCCGAAGTCGATGCCGCCACCGTACAGGCCTGGAGCCGCGATGCCGCGCGCAGCCTGTTCCTGTGCGATGTGCGCACGCCCGAGGAATTCAAGGCCGGCTCCCTGCCGGGTGCCCAGCACACGCCGGGGGGGCAGCTCATGCAGGCCGGCGACCAGTACGTGGGCGTGCGTGGCGCGCGCCTGGTGCTGTTCGACAGCGACGGCGTGCGCGCACCCGTCGTGGCCAGCTGGCTGCGCCAGATGGGCCATGACGCCAGCGTGCTGCAGGCAGGCCTGCACAGCGGCCTGGCGCTGGAATCCGCGCAGGCACCGCAGGCGCCCGCGCTGGAACGCATCTGTGCCTCGGATCTGCTGCAGCGCCTGCGCCAGGGCACGGTGGCCGTGGTCGACCTGCGCGCGGGCATGGCCTACCGCGCGGGCCACATCGCCGGCGCGCGCTGGTCGATCCGCCCACGCCTGGCGCAGGACCTGGCGGGTGAAACACGCCCGGTCGTGCTGGTCGCGGACACGCCCGCCATGGCCGGGTGGGCCGCGCTGGAACTGCAGGGTGCCGCACCGCTGGTGCTCGACGGCGGCATGGCGGCATGGCAGCAGGCCGGCCTGGCCGTCGAGGCCACGCCCGACAGCCCCACCGACGCCGAATGCATCGACTACCTGTTCTTCGTGCACGACCGCCATGACGGCAACAAGGAAGCGGCGCGCCGCTACCTGGAGTGGGAAACCGGGCTGGTGCCCCAGCTCGATGAGCAGGAACTGGCGGGCTTTCGCCTGCCGGAACACGCCGTGTCCTGAGGGCGCGGCCGCCACAGCGAAAAAACACACAACGACAGGAGACAAGACATGTTCGCAAGCCTTTTCAGACCCGCCAGGATGCTCGCCGCCAGCCTCGCAGCCCTGGCCCTGCTTTCGCAGGCGGTGGCCGAGCCGCTGGCCGCACGCAACGGCTTTCCCAGCCAGCCGCTGCGCTTCATCTCGCCCTTCCCGCCCGGTGGCGGCAACGATGGCAGCACGCGCTGGGTGACGTCGCGCCTGCCGGAGGTCACGGGCCAGCCGGCCGTGGTGGAAAACCGCGGTGGCGCGGGCGGCAACATCGGCGCTAAGGCCGTGGCCGAAGCCCGGCCGGACGGCTACACCCTGCTCACCGGCCAGGTCTCGCTGATGGCCGTCAATCCCACGCTGTACGGTGCGCCAGGCTTCGACCCGCTCAAGAACTTCGTTCCCATCACCCAGATCAATGCGGCGCCCCTGGCCATCGTCGTGGCCTCGGCCTCGCCCATCAAGAGCTTTGCCGACCTGGTGGCGCGCACCAAGGCCGAGCCCGGGCGCGTCACCTATGCCACGCCCGGCAACGGCACCCTGTCCCATCTGGTGGGCGTGGTGCTGTCCAAGGAAAACGGTGTGCCCATGACCCATGTGCCCTACAAGGGCGCGGGGCCGGCCATCAATGACCTGCTGGGCCAGCAGGTCGATGTGCTCATCACCTCCACCTCGTCCGTGGCCGGCATGATCCAGGGCGGCCAGGTGCGCGCACTGGCCGTGACCAGCCCGCGCCGCATCGGCGTCTTCGGCAAGGTGCCCACGCTGGAGGAACTGGGCCTGCGCAATGCGCGATTCGAGGACTGGTACGGCTTCTTCGCCCCCGCCGGCACACCGCCCGAGCGCGTGGCCTACCTGCACGAGGCCATCGTCCGCACCCTGCACCTGCCCGAGGTGACCCGGCTCATCGTGGAAGGTGGCAGCGAGGTCGTGGCCAGCACGCCCGAGGCCTTCGCGGCCCAGCTTCGCCAGGACATGGACCGCTGGTCGCGCGTGGTCAAGCTCTCCGGTGCGAAGATCGACTGATGGCCCACGACGCTCCATCCCTGCCTGCACTGCAGGCACAGACGCGGCTGCTGCACGCGGGCAAGAGCCCGGCCTATGCGGGCGGGGCCGCCGTCAACCCGCCCCTGGTGCGCGCCAGCACCGTGCTGTTCGAGAGCACGGCCCAGCAGCGCGAGATGCGCGATCGCCGCGGCGGCGAGCGCATCTTCAGCTACGGCGCGCGCGGCACGCCCACCGGTTTCGCGCTGGAGGATGCGGTCAGCGAGCTGGAGGGTGCCTACCGCACGCGCCTGCTGCCCACGGGGCTGGCGGCCATCGCCATGGTGATGCTCAGCTACCTGCGTCCCGGCGACCATGTGCTGCTCACCGACAGCGCCTACCAGCCCGTGCGCCACATGGCGCGGCAGTTCTTCGAGCCCTATGGCATCGCCTACAGCTTCTTCGCGGCCGACGGCAGCGACGCCGAGGCCGGCATGCGCCCGCAAACGCGCATGCTCTACGCCGAGTGCCCGGGCTCCCTGGTCTATGAAATGTGCGACCTGCCCGCACTGGCGGCCATGGCCCATGGGCGCGGCGCCCTGGTGGTGGCCGACAACACCTGGGGCTCGGGCTGCCAGTACCGGCCGCTGGCCCTGGGCGCCGACGTGTCGGTGATGGCCGCCACCAAATACCTGGCGGGCCACTCCGACGTGATGATGGGCACGGTGGCCACCACCGAGGCCGCCTGGGCGCCGCTGGCCGCGCGCTGCGATGCCCTGGGCATGGCGGTCAGCCCCGATGATGCCTGGCTGGTGCTGCGCGGCATGCGCTCTCTGGCTGCGCGCCTGGACATGCACGAACAGCATGGCCTGGAGATCGCGCGCTGGCTGCAGCGGCATCCGGCCGTGGCCACGGTCTTCCATCCGGCCCTGCCTGGCCATCCCGGCCATGCCCTGTGGCGGCGCGACTGCCGGGGCAGCAATGGCCTGGTGTCGCTGGAACTGGCGCCGGGCACACCGCAGGCCGGCGTGGACCGGTTCATCGACAGCTTGCGGCTGTTCGGCATAGGCGCATCCTGGGGTGGCTACGAAAGCCTGGTGACCCAGGCCTTCATGGACCAGGCGCGCAGCGTCACCGACTGGAGCGCGCGCGGCCCCGTGGTGCGCCTGCACATCGGCCTGGAGTCGCCGCGCGACCTCATCGCCGACCTGGAGCAGGGCCTGGCCACCCTGGATCTGCCGGACTGAGTCCGGCGCCGTCTACCCGCGGCCGCTCGCCTGCGCCAGCTCCGTGGCCAGCGTGCGCAACAGATCGGCGGCGGGCATGGCGCGTGCCAGCGGTGCGCCCTGGCCGGCCCAGTGGGCGGCATAGTCGGAGCATCCCTGGGCGGCGGCTGCCTGGTGCAGGGCCTTGCCCGCGTCATAGACGCGTGGATAGTCGGGCAGGGGCTGGCCATGTGTGGTGCCCAGGTGGTGCAGACGGTTGACGATGCCGCGCGCCGGGCGGCCCGAAATGGCGGCCGTGATGCCCGTGTGGTGGGCGCGCTCGCTTTGCAGCTCGGCGCGGTAGGCGGGGCTGGCTGCGGATTCCGGGCAAAGAATGAAGGCCGTGCCCATCTGGACCGCGCAGGCGCCCAGGGCCAGGGCTGCCGCGATGCCGGCCCCGTCCATGATGCCGCCGGCCGCCACCACGGGCAGGCGCGTATGGCGGGCCAGCACCTGGACCAGGGCGAAGCTGCCCATCAGGTGGTCCTGCGCGGGGTCGAAGCTGCCGCGGTGGCCGCCGGCTTCCATGCCCTGGGCCACGATGGCGTCGACGCCGGCCTGTTCGATCTGCCGTGCCTCGTCCAGCGAGGTCGCGCTGGCCAGGGTGACGATGCCGGCCGTGCGCAGCGCGTCGATGAAGGCCTGCTCGGGCAGGCCGAAATGAAAACTCACCACCGCGGGGCGCTCCTCCAGCAGCATGGCCTGCAGCGCCGCGTTGCCCACGGCGGTGGCATAGATTTCGTTGAGCGCGTCCGGTGGGCGGGCACCGAAGCGCTCGAATTCGGGCGCCAGATGGGCCAGCCAGGCCGCCTCGCGCTGGGCATCGGCCTGGGCGGGCCGGTGACAGAACAGGTTGATGTTGAAGGCCTTGTCCGTCAGCGCGCGGGTCTGGGCGATCTGCTGGCGGGCCGCCTCCGTGACTAGGGCCCCTATGCCCAGCGAACCCAGGCCGCCGGCTGCGCTGACAGCGGCCGCCAGCGCGGGTGTGGAGGTGCCGGCCATCGGGGCCTGGATGATGGGGTGGCGCATGCCCAGGCGGGCCATCCATGCGGTGTCTGCGGTGTTCATGGGACTCCTTGCGTATGCTCGCTTGCGTGATCGGATGGCCGGCTCATGCCGTGGCCTGGCGCCTCGCGCTGGCGCGGCTGGCGGCGACCATGAGCGTGCCCAGCAGCAGCGAGGTGCTGCCGATGATGAACAGGCGCTGGTACGAGCCCAGGCCCGCATAGCTCCAGGCCATGAAATACCCCGAGGCAGCCTGCATCAGCGCAAAGGCCGCCGTCGCATAGCCCCACATGCGCTTGTGCTGCGCGGGTCCGATCAGCTGCATCAGATAGCCCGAGGTGATGGCCGCCATGCCCGGCGACAGCGCACCCACCAGGAAGGACGAGGTGGCGTGGCCCGCAAAGCCCACCCAGAAAAGGGGCATGGCAATGGCCAGGGCCTTGACCGCATAGGCGCCCGTGGTCGTGCCCCACCAGCCGAAGCGCGTGGCGCACAGCGAGGCCACCAGCGGGCCGGCGATGGCGCCCAGGCCGAACATGGCCCATTGCGTGGAGGCGTAGGCATCGCCCAGCTGCAGTTCGCGCGCCAGATAGTCCACCCAGAACACGGTATGGGGCACGAAGCCGAAGGCATCGGTCATGTAGGCCAGCATCACCAGGACCACGGCCAGGGTCCAGACGGGCGCGGCGGGCGCCATGCGGGCCTGCGGCGTCACGGCCAGGGGCGCGGGTGCCGGCAGCCGCCGCACATGGCGCCAGCCCAGCCAGGCGGCCCAGGCGCACAGGACGGCCAGGGCCAGCCAGACCGCGGCCAGGCTCTGGCGTGCCAGCAGGGGAATGAGGGTGGCCGACAGCAGGGCCCCGCCGCCGATGCCGCAGAACATCAAGGGCCCCAGGGCCGCGCGCCGCGCCAGCGGCGTGGCGGACAGGGCCACGGACGGGCCCAGCACCATGAGGATGGCGCCCGTGATGCCCGAGATGCAGCGCCAGCTGAAGAACCAGGGCATGGACAGCGGCCAGGCGCAGGCCGCGAAGCTCAGTGCCATGGCCACCCAGCAGCCCAGCAGCACGCGCAGCGCGCCCAGGCGCTCGGCCAGCGGTGCGGCGGCCAGCGCGCCGATCAGGTAGCCCAGCAGATTGGCCGCGCCCAGATAGGCGACCTGGCCGCCGTCGAACCAGCCCGCGTGCACCATTTGCGGCATCAGCGCCGTATAGGCAAAACGCCCCAGGCCCACGCCGCTGAGCGTGGCCATGAAACCGGTGAGCAGCAGGGAGAGTTCGTTGCGGCGGATCACGGAAGTCCTCGGGGGATTGACGGGCATAGCCTAAGCGCCCGGAATCATCATGTCCAATGATTCAAAATGATGGCTGCAATCTGAATCAGAGATTTCACGAGGAAGCCGCCATGCAGCTCAAGTCCCTGCGCCTGTTCCTGGCCGTTTGCGAAAGCGGCAGCTTCGGAGCTGCTGCCCAGCAATTGCACACCGTGCAGTCCAATGTGACGGCCCATGTGAAAAAGCTGGAGGACGAGGCCGGCGTGCAGCTGATAGAGCGCAGCGCGCCCGTGCACGCCACGCCCGCGGGCCGCTTGCTGGAGCGCTATGCGCGCCAGATGCTGGGCGCCCATGACGAGGCCCTGTCCCTGCTGCAGGACAGCGCCAGCGCGGCCGGCACGCTGCGCATAGGCTCCATGGAAACCACGGCGGCGCTGCGCCTGCCGCCCCTGCTGGCGCGTCTGCACCAGGCCCAGCCCGGCGTGGACCTGGAACTGCGCACGGCCACCACGGCCGATCTGCTGGCCGACCTGCTCGCAGGCCGCATCGACTGCGCCTTCATTTCCGGCATGCCGCCCCAGTCGCGCCTGCAGGGCTGGCGCGTCTTCGAGGAGGAACTGGTCCTGGTCACGGCCTATGCGCTGGAGCACTTCCCAGGGTCTGCCCAGCTCAGCGCCGCGCCCTTTCTGGCCTTCCGCCAGGGCTGCAGCTACCGCCAGCGCATCGAGCTGCTGCTGGCGGCCCAGGGCATCACGGCGCGCATCATGGAAATGGGCTCGCTGGACGCCATCCTGGGCTGCGTGGCCGCCGGCATGGGCTACGGCCTATTGCCGCGCAGCGTGGTCGAAGCCCAGCAGCACCGCTTCGGCGTCCACGCCACGGCCTTGCCGGGCACGCTGGCCAGGGATGTGGCCCGCGTGGAAACCTGGTTCGCCACGCCCGCCCGGCCGGGCTGGTCGCCGGCCCTGCATGCCTGCGCGCGGCTGTTGGGCATCGACACGGGAGGTGTGAGTGCACGGGGACTGGCCGCCAGCGCGGACCGTTCCGTCATGGCCCCTTGAAGCTTGTCTCCTGAGGCTTTCGCGTGGCCGGCCGCCAGCGGACTTGCCCGGCTAGGGCCGCGCCACGACACCTGTCATCGGATCCGTGATCTGCCGGATCGCCTGGACCGCCTGCATGGGCGACAAATGCACGCCATCGATGTGCAGCTCCGGGTTCAGCGGGGCTTCGTAGGCGGATCCCAGACCAGTGAAATGGCTCAGCTCACCGGCGCGGGCACGTCGATAAAGGCTTTTGGGATCGCGGGATTCGGCGACGGCAAGAGGAACATCGACGAACACTTCCACGAAGGGCGCACGCCGGCTCAGCGCGGACCGTGCACGTTCCCTGTCCAGGCGGAACGGGGAGATCGAGGATACGATCACGATCAGGCCGGCATCGACGAGCAGGCCGGCAACTTCGGTGATGCGGCGCATGTTTTCCACACGGCTGGGAGGATCGAAGCCCAGGTCGCTGTTGAGGCCGTGGCGCAGATTGTCGCCATCGAGCACGTAGGTGTGGTGTCCGCTGCGGTGCAGCGAGATCTCCAGCAGGTTGGCAATGGTGGATTTGCCGGCGCCTGACAGTCCGGTCAGCCAGATGGCGCAGGGGTGCTGTTCCTTGATGGAGGCCCGCTGGCCCAGGTCGACGCCCATGGCGTGCCAGATGGCGCCACCGGACCGTGAACGGTTCGCAGGCGAGGTCGGTGGACTGTGCACAGCGTCTCCTCATGCCCTGCAACGGGCCAGGGCACTGCCCAGGTCCCGCTGGAGGTCGTTGATGTCCTCGATGCCAACGGACAGCCGGACCAGGCCATCGGCAATCTCCATGGAGGCCCGCGCCTGCGCTCCGATCTCGTGGAATATGGTGTGGGCGACGGGGATGGCCAGGGTGCGGTTGTCGGCCAGGTGGGTAGATACGATCACCAGCGACAGGGCATCCAGAAAGCCCATCAGGTCCAGGCCGTCCTGCAGTTCGAAACTCAGCAGGGTGCCGAAGCGCCCAGCGAACAGCTCGCGTGAGAGCTGGTGCTGCGGGTGGGATGCCAGTCCCGGATAGTGCACGGTCTTCACCTCTGCCTGTTGCTGCAGCCAGCTTGCCAGTTCCATGGCGTTTTCGCAGGCACGCTCCATCCGCAGGAACAGGGTCTCTGCGCCGACGGCAATCCGGTGTGCGTCTTCCGCTCGCAGCGACGCCCCGAAGTCACGCAATCCCTTTTTGCGAAGCTGCAACAGCCCCCAGCCGGCTGGAGATCCCTTCCTGTACCGTTCGAGAATGTTGGGGTACCGCGACCAGTCGAACACTCCGGTGTCCACCACCGCCCCGCCCATGGCATTGCCATGGCCGCTGATGCCTTTCGACAACGAGTGGACGACGAGGCTGGCGCCGAAGTCCGCGGCTTGGCACAGCATGGGAGTGGTCAGGGTGCCATCCACCACGTAGAGCAGGCCCTGCTGCGCGCACAGCGATCCGATGCGGCGCAGGTCGGCGATCTGGGTGCGAGGGTTGGCGATGGTCTCTGCCAGGACCATGCGCGTGCAGGGCCTGAGCGCGGACTGGACATGCGCGGCCTGGGTGGCATCGACAAAGCTCACCTCGACACCCATGAGTTCCAGGGTCTTGAGCAGGCTGGCCGTATTGCCGAACAGGAAACGGCTGCAGACGATATGGTCCCCTGCCTTGAGCAGGGACACGCAGATGGCTGCAATGGCTGCCATGCCGGTGGAAAAGCAGACGCATCCGTGGCCGCCTTCCAGCATGGCGAGCTTGGCTTCGAGCGCGGTGGTGGTGGGGTTGCCCTGGCGTGCGTAGACGGAGCCGCTCCTCGTGCCCTGGAAGGCCGCAACCAGATCTCTGGCGCTGGGGTGCTGGTATGCGGTGCTCAAATGCACCGGCGCATGAACGGCACCATGCTCGCTGCCCAGGATGCGATCCGCATGCAGCAGCATGGTCGATCTGGTGTAGTGCAAGACCGTCATGACAAGGCCCTTTCCGGTGTCTGTGCGCCGGTGGCCTGCAAGGCCGCGATGGCGGCCTGGACGATATGCCAGGCCCTCAGGGACAGCAGGCTGAAAGAGCCTGCGTCTCCGAAGCCATGTGTGGATTCGTTGAGGCCGTTGATGAAGAGCGGTGGCAGGGCATCGATGCCGGTCGCCCGGTAGTCGCGGCCCACGGCGAAGCTGCCGTCGTCGCGGCGATCGACCATGCCGGAGATGCTGTCGAGCAGGGCGGGATAGCGCTCCTGCTGAACGCCATCGCCGAAGTTCAGGAAGCCCGTGGCAAGAATGACGAGGCCGGCGCATATTTCCGTTCTGCCGTCCGCAAGGGCGTGGCGCAGCCTGAGCCTGGCGCCATCGCTTTCCGAACGGGCCGATACCACCTCGTTTTGCGTGATCAGGCGCACTTGCTCGCGCCGATCGAGTTTTTGCTCGTACAGCTTGAGATAAAGGCGGTTGATGACATCGGCGTCGGCAGAGCTGTAGTTGCTGCGCCAAAGCTCGGTGCGCAGTTTTCCTTTGGCCGCTTCCGATGCACCGTAGAAGGCGTCGACGAATTCAGGGAAATAGGCGTGCTCCGAGAAGGGGCTGGTGTCCTTGAGTTGATAGCCAAATCCGCGCACCAGGTTGACGACCGACAGCCGGTCGAAGCGGTCGGCGATGTCCAGGACGATTTCCACCGCACTTTGGCTGGAGCCCACGACGGCGACACATCCCTCGGGATGGTTCCTGGCAAATGACTGGATGCGCTCCCGGTAGTTCACCAGATGGGTCAGGTGCTCTGCCTGCAAAGTCTTGAAGGGCGTCGGAATATGGGGTGTCCTGCCGGGCGCGAAGATCAGGCTGCGTGCCAGAACGGTGTGGCCGGCAGCGGTCTGCAGCTGATAGACGGGAAGGCCGGCATGCCGTGTCGTGGTGATTCCGGTCACATCCTGGGAGTAGGCGACGATATCGTCGAACTGGCGTGCCACCCACTGCACATACTGTGCGAAGTCCTTGCGCAAGGGGTAGTGAAGGCCCAGGTTGAGGTAATCGAAGAATCTCTGGTGCTCATGCAGGTAGGTGAGAAATCCGTACTTGCTTCTGGGATTGCGTGGCGTGACGAAATCGCGCAGAGGATGGTTCTGCGTGTCGGCTCCATCGATGAGCATGCCGGGTTGCCAATGGGGTCCCGCAGCACGTTCGAGGAACAGTGTGGAACCCCGCCAGCCGATTTCATCCAGCGCGACGGCCACAGCAATGTTGGCGGGGCCGAAGCCTATGCCGACGATGTCATAAATTTCAAGCTTCATAGAGTCCTCGATGCCAGGCGGCCGGCCCGCAGGGGCCATGTTTGCGAGCCAGAAGAAAGTGGCGTTACATGAGTCCCAGCGCGGACTTTTCGTGCAGGGGGCCATAGCGCCGGTTCTCCCATGCATTGAAGGCAAAGATCCAGATATCGCGGTAGCCCCCTTCCTCGCTCAGGTGGGTGATGTTCGTCGCGTGGTGGAACATCTTGGGGTCTTCATGCACCAGGGCCTGACCCGGTTGCAGCACGGTCCTGAAGAACACGTCACCCCCATCGAGGGGCGTCAGTTGGGATTCGCCGCCTTCGATGTTGTGCCGGCGCACCACGACGATGGCGCCGAAGTCATGGCCGTCCCTGTGCGGGCCCTCGGCGACCAGGACGCCCGGGATTTCCGGTGTGGAGACCACACGCACCTGGTTCACATTGACCTGGTAGAACCTGTCGGTGTCCAGCGGGATCTGGTTGGCGAGATGGTTCACCAGCCGGGTGGGATCGACGCGTATCTGTTCGCGCTCGCGCAGAATGCCGCCACGGAGTTTGTTGAACGCCGCAGCCTGGATGAACCCCCTGCGCGGCAGCAGGCCGAGAATCCAGTGGCCATCCTCGAAATACATCAGGTATTGCGATACACGGATATGCCGGTACGGGCCGAGTCCATATTTGTCCACGGGCAGGTGCTCGAACTCTTCCAGCTCCTGGGGTGTGGGTGCCGGCATGTTGTCCAGGACCATGTATCGGCTTTGTGGCAGGGCCATAGCGTTCTCCGAAAGGTTGGTGGTTGAAAAAAGGGGCGCCGCGGGCGTTCACAGCATCCGGGGGTCGTCCTGCAGCCCCCGGTAGGCTCTGAGCCAGGAGTCGGCCTGGTCGCGGAGTCCGGCGGCGTCGATTTGCCGCTGGCAGTCGGACAGGTCGATGTCGTCGGGTGGCTGAATTCCGCTGCTTGCGAGCACGCGGCGGTAGAACGGGTCCGAGCCCGTGCGTACTTCGCTCATCAGCGCTCCCACCTCGGGGGAGCAAAGCTGCAGGCCGGTGCGTTGCGACCATTGAGTGGCGAGGCCTTCCATGGGCAATTGCAATCCCGCCATCAAAGCGCTGGCCTGCCGCTCGGGCTGCTGTCTCAGTCTTTGGGTGTCGACAATGAGATAGGGGATGTGAAGCATGCGGCACCACTGCAGCTGCAGCAGCAGGCTGTCCCAGCCGCTGTGTTCCGGGGTGAAGGTGCTGGCTCCGTCCAGCTCCTGAACGATGCGCAGTCGCGAGACGATGGACAGGCGCGGATCCCTGACGACAAAGACGAGAGGCCGCGTTGCGAGCGAGGCGAGGAACTCAAAGGCCGGCCGGTCCATCTGAAAGCACATTTCCTTGATGACCAGGCCGGGCTGCCCTTCGATCGTGGTTGCGTCGACCCGTTCGCCGCTTGCCACGCACATCGGATGGCGCAAGGCAGCGGATACCGTGCTCTCCTGGTGGCCGTCGCCCCAGTACCAGGCCTCGAAGGGCTCATGGCAGTGGTAGCGCAATAACGGGTTCTGCCACAGCATTCTGGCCACCGGCGTGGATCCTGTGCGTGGCGGACTCAGCACGACGACACGCTCTGAAAAGCGCTGTGTGAGCCACTGCCTGGACTGCGATAGCGACGAAGTGCCGGCGGCTGTTGGCGGGTGTGCATTCATGCCGTACGCTCCATGGCATTGTTGTGCCGCATGGCGACGGCAGAGATTTCGATGTCCAGATGAGGCTGCACGGGCGCGGCCTGCAAGGTGGACCGTGCCGGTGGTTCAAGGCCATCCAGCCAGCGGCTCCAGACCTCGTTGACCTTGGGGAAGTCAGCGGTGTGGCGCAGGTAGATCGTGGCGCTGACCAGATGGGCCTTGCTGCTCTGGTTGGCTTCGAGAATCCGCTCGACGCGCCGCAGAGCCTCTTGCGTCTGCGAGGCGATGTCGGCGCAGCCTTGCGCGCCGTTCGCAGTCTGGCCGGACAGAAAGAGCAGCGGCCCGGTGGATACGGCCGTGCTCCAGTGCGTTTGGGGATTGATTTTGTGAAGTGACATCTTGGTCTTGTCCGGTATCAATGGCACAGCGGGACCCCCGTGATGCGCGATATCTGCTCCAGCAACCGGTCCGCCTTGATATCCGCTTCCTGGGGCGTTTGCGCACGCACCTGGAACTGACCGAGGGAGTGGTAGTTGTGGGTCATGCGGGGCAGCGTCTGGCCTTGGGAAATCTGGATGCCGTGGTAGGCCATCTCGCAAGCGATGCCGTCGATCCAGTCAGGAGGAAGGTCGTCGCGCACGACCCAGTCCCTGGCGGCGCCGATGACACGTGAGGCCACCGCGTGGCGTGGCGCCCGCACCTCGGCGATGGGAGCGTCCAGGTGGATGTGCACCAAGTCTTCGAAGACATTGCGCCCGGATGCCAGGTTGTACAGGCTGGGCGAAGTTCCGCCCATCAGGCGTGGATTGACTTCCACCAGATGGGGAATGGCGTCCTCGCCGATGATCAGCTCGACGTGGAAGATGCCCCGGTCCATGCCCAGTGCGGAGAGTATGTCGGTGACATACGCATAGGCGCGCTGTATCACGGCCTCGTCGGTCGTGCCCGGCATGGTCGATCCGAGCTCGATGGCATCGTTCAGCGAGTCGCGCTTTCTGCGGGACAGCACCAGGCAGTGCGTGCCTTGTGCGGTCACTGCGGCTTCGACGGAGTACAGATCACCGGCGACGTAGCGCTCCACGATGATGCTGTCCCTGAGTTCGATGTTCTCCTGGACTGCCTCCGGAATATGGGCATGTGCCTGAGCCAGGTCGGCGAAGTAGGCGTGGATTTGCCGCTCGCTGTCCACGCGTTGCACGAGCATGCTGGCCAGTCCGCTATTGGGCTTGAGGATCAGTGGAAAGCCGTGCTCCTGCGCGAATTGGCAGGCCTGCTCCGGGGTGGCGACACGCCTCGATGGAAGCTGGGCAATGCCATGCTGGCGCAGCCTGTCGCGGCATTGCGCCTTGTCCCTGGCCAGGGCAATGGCCCGTGCCGAGGTCGCCCGGATCTGGCAGCGTGCGCAGGCCTCGGCGAATGGCTGTACGACGGCATCGAACACGGTGAGTGCGGCATCGACGTGGTCCGCCGCATGTATCCTGGCCACGGCCTGGGTGAGAAGGTCCACATCCCTGAACGTTGCCAGCTCGACGATGCGCACGCGGGACAGCGTGCGCTGCGCCGGCGCATCGCGGAAGAACGCGCCCATGCCCGGCGTCATCAGAAAGGTCACATGGTGGCCAAGATCAAGGGCACTGTCGATTGCGGCCAGGCCGGCACGATTGCTGCCGCCAAAGAGTAGGTGGGCCATGAAATGCTTCTTTCGTAGTGGTGCCGGGTTGGCTAGGGTTGGGGCGCGGGCAGCCGCGTCGAGCGGTTGCTCCAGGTAAAGGCTGCTGCGCCGGCGACACAGGCCATGGCGGCCGCGGCGCAGACCCCTGTGTAGGAAGGCGAGCGTGCGTACAAGGCGACGCTGGCAAAGCTCCCCAGGGCGGCACCGCTTTGAAACACCGCGTTCAGCAGTCCGTTCATCGTGCTGCGCTGGTTCTGGCGGGCCAGGGACATGCCGCTGGACATCACGATGGGCAACATCGCCGCACGGCAAAAGGAGAAGGCGCAGTACGCCAGCAGCTGGGGCACGAAAAAGCGGGCCGAGGCCGGGACTGCCGCCAGTGCGAGGGCGCCGAGCACGGCCACGACGGCGCATAGCGTCGTGGCGTGCCTGAATTGCCGCCCCCACCGGGGGGCGACCAGTGCCCCCGCGAACCCTGCAAGGCCTCCTGCGACAAAGATGGCATAGAGCTCGGCGGAGGAGGTACCCCAGTCTTCCATCTGGAAATGCAGCCAGGCCGGGTACAGCGCCAGGAAGCAAAAGGATGCCGCGGAAAAGAGGAAATAGGCGGCGAGCAGGCCGCCTGCCGATGGACTGATGACCAGTGCCCAGGTCCCGGTGTCTTGGGTTCCCGACGGGCGAGGCGGTGTCCGTGACGGCAGGCGCAGCGCCATGAGCAGGACCACGGCACACAGGAGGGCACAGCCGGCGATGGGGCTGCGCCAAGACAGCCAGTTCCCGGCAAGCAGGGTCAGCGGAATCGCCAGCAACTGGGCCACGGGCGCCGTGGCAGCGACATAGCCCGTATACCGCGCGCGCTGTTCGGTCGGGAACAGGTCGGCGACAGAGGCAAAGATGCTTGCTCCCATCATGGGAATGAACACGCCGGTGACTGCCCGGGCCACGAGGACGGTCACCGGTTCGGACACCCAGGCCATGGTGAGGAAGGCCAGACCGGAACCCAGCGCGCCCAATACCAGGAATGGCTTGCGCCCATGCCGGTCTATCAGCGGTCCCAGCAGGAGGTTGGCAACGAGCGCGATCGTGGGGAAGGCCCCCAGCAGGATCTGGCTTTGGGCCGGGCCGAGATCCAGCTCCGCCTGCATGAGCGGAAAAATGGGGATGACCAGCGTGATGTTGGCAATGACGATGAAATAGGCCAGGCACAGCAAAGCCATGGCCAGCCGAGGATCCGCGGGAGGCTCTCCCCCGGGGGGTATGTGGGGACTCATGCCTGACACTCCCTGGCAATGGCCCGGGAAATCACGGCCAGGGCATGGCCCAGTTCCTGTGCCTGCGCATTGATGGCGGGCAGCAGCTTGACCACTTGGCTCTGGGGACCACAGGTCTCGACCACGACCTGCTGCTCGAATGCGCTTTGAACGACGCGCTGTGCCTGGGCGCCCGAGGCGAACTCGATGCCTGCGACCAGTCCACGTCCCCTGGTCTTGAGCCGTCCACGACCCAGCTCCGGAAGGTTCGTCAGCCAATCATGCAAAAGCCGGCCGTTTTCCTGTATCCGCTGCACAGCCTTGGTGTCCTGCCATTCTTTCAGAATGGCCCGTGCCGTCACAAAAGCCAGGTTGTGTCCGCGGAAAGTTCCATTGTGTTCGCCAGGATTCCACTGGTCCCATTCAGGCTTGATAAGCACCAGCGACATGGGTAAACCATATCCGCTCAGTGATTTCGAAAGACAGACGATATCCGGATAGAGATTGGCTTCTTCAAAGCTGAAGAATTTTCCGGTTCTTCCACAACCCATTTGTATGTCATCAATGATGACAAGAATCCCATGCTTCTGGGCAAGTTTCGTCAATTTGTTCAACCATTGTGATGAGGCAATATTTATGCCTCCCTCCGCCTGGATCGTTTCCAGGAGAAATGCAGCGGGTATGTCGAAGCCGCTGCTGGGGTTTTCAATGAGCTTCTGAATATATTCAATGGTGTCCACATCTTTCCCCAGGAACCCATCGAATGGATAGCGATCCACATTGCTCAGAGGAATCCCTGCTGCACTGCGCTTGGAGCGCGATCCCGTGGCGGCTAGAGCACCCAGGGACATGCCATGGAAGCCATTGGTGAATGCGGCAATCCGAGGGCGTCCGGTCACCTTGCGGGCCAGCTTCATTGCGGCTTCCACGGCATTGGTTCCCGTGGGACCGCAAAACATCTGCCGATAAACCAGTTGCCTGGGTTCAAGGATAGTGGATTGGAAATCCAGGATGAAGTCGCGCTTTGCCTCCGTGTACATGTCCAGGCTGTGGGTGATTCCATTGCCAGATATGTAGTCCAGAAGAGCTTGGCGCAGGCGCGGGTGGTTATGCCCATAATTGAGTGCACCTGCGCCGCAGAACAGATCGGTGAAACGCCGGCCTTCCTCGTCATACATGAATGAACCTTCCGCACGTTGGAAGACTGCGGGAAATGTCCGGCAGTAGCTTCTGACATTGGACTCATGCTGTTCGAAAGCCTGTGTTGCCTCAGTGAGAAGGCCTGTGGCTGCAACTCCGTCGTCGGAAAGAATGTTTGCGATTTGCATGACGAGACCCCCGTTGCATGTTGTTAATCCTGCACAGTGGGAGAAGTATTGAATGCATGACAATCCGCCGACAACCGAATAAAGTGATACGTTCGGGAGATGTATTAGGAAAATTGATGAAAAAAATAAAGCTCAACCAGCTGGAAGTGCTGATCGCAGTCGTTGACAAGGGAAGTTTCTCGGCAGCGGGGATTGAGTTGGGCTGTACCCAGTCGAGGGTCAGCCATGCCATGGCCGAATTGGAAGAGTGCTTGAACAGCAGGTTGCTGATACGCACGCGATCTGGATGTGAGGTGACGGCCGCCGGTGAGGCCGTGCTCGTGAAAGCGAGGAGAATTCTGGCGCTCACCGAGGAACTGTCTCGCCTGGGCATGAGTTCGGAGGTGGGTGGAACGGTACGCATCGCCTGTGTTCGCAGCGTGGGTACGCATTTGCTGCCGCATATGCTGGAGGGGCTGTCCAATGAGCACCCGGGCATCAATATCGATTTGAATGATGGATGCCACGACTATGCGGAAGTCGATGCACTGCTCGATCGGGGTGCCGCCGACATCGGGGTGACGCGTGCACCCATGGCCAGCCGCTTCGTCTCTCGTCCCTTCGTCAGCGATGAGTACGTGGCCATTGTTCCTGCGGATGCGCAACTGGCGCCGCCCTTGCGCTGGGAGGCTTTGTTGAGGCTGCCCTTCATCCATATTCACCAGCCTGGCGCTTCCTGGATCGTTGAAAAAATCCGGGAGGCCGGCATAGACCTGCAGATTGCGCGGCGTACGGCCAGTGAAGGGGCGGCCCTGTCGCTGGTCAGCCGCGGCCTGGGATTTGTGCTGCTGCCCCGGCTTGCCAGCTTTCCTCGTACGGCAGGCACCAAGGCGGTCGAGCTTCCACTCAGCGTGACGCGTAGCCTGGTGGCGCTCGCCTCCGCGGGCGACGCGCAGTCCCTGGCGGTCAAAACGGCGCTGGGTTTTCTGCTGGATCGGCGGTATATCGAGCGGTCCGAAGCCTGGAAGGCCGGGGTGGTCAGGATCGACTGCTGATCCGTGGATTCATGCAGACGTTCCCAGCACCCGCCTGTATTGCATGGCCTCGGCCACATGCGCGGGGCCCAGGCCCTCGCTGCCGGCCAGGTCGGCGATGGTGCGCGCCACCTTGAGCGCACGGTGCGTGCTGCGTGCCGACCAGCCCAGGCGCGTGGCGGCCTTGTGGGCCAGGGCCAGGGCATCGGGCGACAGCTGCAGGTGCTGGTCCAGGGCCTGGCCCTGCAGCTGGTGGTTGGCGCAGCCCTGGCGCTGCAGCGCCAGGATGCGGGCCCGGGCCACGCGCTCGCGCACGGCGGCGCTGCCCTCGCCCGCCGGTGCCGCCAGCAGCTCCTGCGCCGGCAGGGCCGCGACTTCCACGTGCAGGTCGATGCGTTCCAGCAGGGGGCCGCTGATACGGGCCTGGTAGCGCGCCACCTTGTCGGGTGTGCAGCGGCAGGTCTGGACGGTGGAGCCCCAGTGCCCGCAGGGGCAGGGATTCATGGCGGCCACCAGTTGAAAGCGTGCGGGAAACTCGCAGCGCTGGGTGGCCCGCGCGATCGTGATCTGGCCGGTTTCCAGCGGCTCGCGCAAGGCCTCGAGCGCCGTGCGCGCGAATTCGGGGAATTCATCGAGGAACAGCACACCGTGGTGGGACTGGGAGATTTCGCCGGGCCGCGGTGGCGAGCCTCCACCCACCAGGGCCACGGCGCTGGCCGTATGGTGGGGACTGGCCGTGGGGCGCTGGCGCCCGCGCCCGGGTGTGAAGCGGCCGGCCAGGCTGGCGATGGCCGCGGCCTCCAGGGCCTCGTCGTCGTCCATGGGGGGCAGCAGGTCGGCGAAGCGCTGGGCCAGCATGGATTTGCCCGACCCCGGTGGGCCCACCAGCAGCAGGCCGTGGCCACCGGCGGCCGCGATCTCCAGCGCGCGCTTGGCCTGTGCCTGCCCGCGCACCTGGGTCAGGTCCAGGCCGCTGGGCGCGGCGTGTGCGGGCTGGGGCTGTACCGCATGCCAGCCAGGGCCGTCGCACGGGCCGGCGGGCGTGGCCGGTGGCCGCTCGCCGGCTTCGTCGGCTTCGTCGGCTTCGTCGGCGGGAGCGCGTGCGATGAAGCGGCGCACCACGTCAAGCAGGTGATGGGCGCAGAACACCTGGGCCGAGGGCACGAAGGCGGCTTCCTGGGCGCTGCCGGGCGGCAGCACCAGGCGCACGGCATCGTGCTGGCGGTGCAGGGCCAGGGCCGTTGCCAGGGCGCCGCGCACGGGGCGCAGCGCTCCCGACAGCGACAGCTCGCCCGCGAATTCGTAGTCGGCCAGGGCCTGGCTGTCGATCTGGCCGCTGGCCGCGAGAATGCCCAGGGCGATGGGCAGATCGAAGCGGCCCGAGTCCTTGGGCAGGTCCGCGGGCGCGAGATTGACCGTGATGCGCTTGTTGGCCGGAAACTCCAGGCCCGAATTGAGCAGGGCCGAGCGCACGCGTTCGCGCGCCTCCTTGACCTCCACATCGGCCAGGCCCACCAGCGTGAACGATGGCAGTCCGTTGGCCAGATGCACTTCCACCGTGACGCGCGGAGCGGCCAGTCCCAGCAGCGCGCGACTTTGAACCAGGGCCAGACCCATGGGAACCTCCGGGCAAATGCTGTGCGCAGTATGCCCAGGGGCAAGGGCCTGAGCCCCGGGCAGGCCAGGATCCAGACACAATCCCGGATCAATCCTAAAAGAGCTTTGTCAGGGCGGGCACGCTGAGCACGGCCGTGTAATAGCCCATGAACTGCACACCGGTGTTGAAGCCGAAGCCGCGCGACAGCAGGCCGCCCAGCAGGCCCATGGTCAGGATGACGAGCAGGCCCAGCAATTGCCCTTCCCATACGCTGATGACGATGATCAGCCCCACGAAGGTGGCGATGATGGCCTCGTGGCTGACCCGGCGCGAGACGAAGAGCGCAGCGCGGCGCGCGAAGTTCATGGCGAAGGGGTAGGAGACCACGGCGGCCAGCAGCACGGCCAGCATGCCGTAGCCCAGGAATTCCCAGTGGCTCAGCAGGTTGTGCAGGTTGTGGGTCTGGCCCGTGGCGGCATCGACGGTGAAGCGCGGCGGTGCATTGAACAGCGGCGCGGCCGGACCGGCGGCCACGGGGCTGAGTGGCAGCCCGAAGGCGATCAGGGGAATCAGGGCCTCGGCGATGTACGTGGCCTCGGTGACGCCATTGCGCGCGCTCAGCACCGTGGTCAGGCGGTGGTAGGCGTGCCGTATGCGCGAGCCCACCAGCTCGCCCAGCACCACGGTCATGGCCACGGGACTGAAAACGAAGGTGGCGCTGGAGATGGTGGCCGTGGCCAGGGTCCAGCGTGTCTGGTCGCGATCCAGCACCTTGAGCGGGTTGGGAAAATAGCCGGACCAGCCCTTGACGTCGGGCGCAAGGTTGAACTGCCGCACCTTGTCGCGCAGCATGCGCTGGCGGCCGGCCGGCGAGATCACGGTGAACAGGTCGGCGATCAGCGGCCCGATGGCAATGCCCAGGAAGTAGCTGATGCTGAGCTTGACGCCGTACTTGGCCGTGAGGCTTTGCAGGGCGATGATGACCACGACGAAGGGAATGAGCAGGGCCACCGAAGCCCAGCGTCCCGCCGAGAAATAGGCGATGAGCAGGGCCGCGGCCAGGAAGATCCAGGGCGCGGTCTGGGTGATCATGCTGCCGAAGGGGGCCAGCATGACGGCGAAGAGCACGGCCAGGGGCACAGCCACGAAGGCCGCGACGATGGCGCCGGAGACCATTTTGCGCAGCGCGATATGGGGCACGCCCAGCTTGCGCAGCATGTTGGCGTCCTGCAGCAGCGGTGTGGCCAGGGTGTCGCCCGGAATGCCCAGCAGGGCCGTGGGCACGGCATGCGTCATGTGCTTGGCCACGGCGCCGGCCAGGAAAAAGGTGAAGACCCCGGCGGGCGGCACGCCCAGCAGGACCACCAGCAGGGTCAGTGGCGCCAGGGTGGTGGTTTCGTCCGTGCCCGAAACCAGGCCGATGGCGGCGAAGACCACGGCCCCGACCAGGCCCATGGCGGCCGCGACGGCGATGTCATTGATCAGTTGCGGGTCCATGTCAGGCGCTCCTGGAAGGTGTGGCTTGCTCGAACAGCTCGTAGAGCCTGAGCTCCCTGAGTTCCTGGACCACGGCGGGCGGCAGGTCCTGCACCGTGCCCAGGCCGCCGGGCTGCTGGGCCAGCTCCTGCAGCACCTCGCGGCGCCATTCGGGGTCGCTGGAGGTATCGCGCTCGGTCACCTCGCGCTTGGGCGGAAAGGCGCGTGCGCAGATCACGCCCGCGGCCACGCAGCCGGCCAGGCCGGCGAGCATGGCGTAGGCATGGGCCAACTGCGCGGACTCCACCACGGTGACCAGCCAGCGGCTGGCCAGGAAAAAGCCCAGCACGCTGATGCCGGTGCCAATGGCGATGGCCCAGGCCAGGTGGCCCAGGTCGACGGTGTCGCCCCAGACCTCGGCCAGCCGCCAGCCGGCGGGATCTTTGCTCGTCATGCCTGTCTCCTTGTGTTGTCTTGTCTTGCGGTGTGGCTGGCCGTTCAGGCCTGCGCGCGCAGCGCGGCCAGGATGTCCAGGGCCCGGTCGGTGCGCACGTCATGCTCGGCGGCCAGCTGGCGTGCCACGGTGTCCACTTCATCGCCTGTCGCCCCCGCCACCAGGGCGATGTTGCGTGCGTGCAAGGCCATATGGCCGCGCTGTATGCCTTCGGTGGCCAGGGCGCGCAGGGCGCCCAGGTTCTGGGCCAGGCCCACGGCGGCGGCGATCTCGCCCAGTTCCTGGGCGGACCGCACCTGCATCATCTTCAGCGCCAGGCGCGCCAGCGGATGGGTCTTGGTGGCGCCGCCCACCAGGCCCACGGGCATGGGCAGTTCAATGCTGCCCACCAGGGCGCCGCTGCTGTCCTTTTCCCAGCGTGTCAGCGAGGTGTAGCTGCCGCCGCGGCTGGCATAGGCATGGGCGCCGGCCTCGACCGCGCGCCAGTCGTTGCCCGTGGCGACGATGACGGGGTCGATGCCGTTCATGATGCCCTTGTTGTGCGTGGCCGCGCGGTAGGGATCGATGGCCGCGAAGGTGTAGGCATCGAGCACGCCTTCGATGATGTCCTCGCCGCTGCGCTCCTTCGTGGCCAGGGTGGCGGGCGTGAGGCGCACGCGCGCGCGCGCCAGGCGCAGGTCGGCCAGGTTGGACAGGATGCGCAGGCGCACGCTGCCGCCCGTGATCCGTTCCACCAGGGGGGCCACGGATTCGGCCATGGTATTGACGGTGTTGGCGCCCATGGCGTCCCGCACGTCGACGATGAGGTGGACCACGACCATGGGGCCGCGCGGGGTGTCGGCGAACACATGGACCTCGATGTCCTTGCAGCCGCCGCCCAGGCCGATCAGCACCTGGTCGCGGCCGTTGGCGCGCTCGATGAGGGCGGTGCGCTCGCGCAGCACGGCCAGGCGCGCGCCATGCGGGTCGCCCACGCCCAGCACCTGGATCTGGGCACGCATCAGCGGCAGGCTGCTGGAGGTCTGGAAGCCCCCGTCCTCGCGCGCCAATTTGGCCATGAAGGAGGCGGCGGCGACCACGGAGGGCTCTTCGACCGCCATGGGAACCAGCACGTCACGCCCGTTGACGCGGAAATTGCCGGCCACGCCCAGGGGCAGCTCGAAGCTGCCGAACACGTTCTCGATCATGCCGTCGGCCAGCGACAGCGGCAGGGCGCCGGGTGCGGCCAACAGGGCCTGCTCGGCTTCGGACAGGCCGCAGGCCTGGGCCAGGAAATCCCGGCGCTGGGCCGGTGTGAGGGCGCGGAAATTGGGCAGTCGCGAATCGGCAACCATGGAAGACATCTCCTCGAAGCAAAACTCTGGTCGCCGGACTGTAGGCAAACTGTACCGCTTGAAAAAGGTACAGTTTGGGAGAACAGTACCGCTGCACTGCAGCATTCACGGAGGGACCATGGCCGCAAGCAAGGGGCGTTCGGCCCCGATTGCCGAGAGACTGGCCGACCTGATCGGCCAGCAGATCGCCGAGGGCGTTTACCGCAGCGGCGACAAGCTGCCCTCGCTGCGCGAGCTGGCCCAGCTGCACCGCTATGCCAAGAACACCGTGGTGTCGGCCTTCGACCTGCTGGTCTCGCGCGGCATCGTCGAGCCGCGGCGCGGCTCGGGCTTTTACGTGCTGGGCGCGGGACGCGGCGCCCAGCGCCCCGACGAGGACGCGGGCCAGCTCGGCCGTGCCATGGACATCGTCTGGCTGATGCGCGAGCAGCTCAAGACCCAGCCCGACTGCGTGGGCGTGGGCGACGGCTTTCCGCCGGTGGAGTGGCTGGCCGACATGCGGCTGGACCGCTACCACCAGAAGGTGGTGCGCACGGGGCTGGGCTCGCTGTTCCGCTATGGCAGCCGCTATGGCTACGCGCCGCTGCGCGACAGCCTGGTGCGCAAGCTCGGTGATTTCGGCCTGCAGTCCACGCCGGGGCAACTGGTGCTGACCCATGGCGCCAACGAGGCCATGGACCTGGTCATCCGCTACTTCGTGCCGCCGGGCGCCACGGTGCTGGTGGACGAACCCGGCTACTACCCGCTGTTCGGCAAGCTGCGGCTGGCCGGTGCCCAGGTGGTCGGCGTGCCGCGCCTGGCCGACGGCCCCGACGTGGCCGCGTTGGAGGCGCTGCTGGCCCAGCACCGGCCGCGCCTGTTCTTCACGCAATCGCTGGCCCACAACCCCACGGGCTCGGATATCACGGCCGCCAAGGCCTACAAGGTGCTGCAGCTGGCCGAGCGCCACAACCTGCTCATCGTCGAGGACGATCCGCTGGCCGACTTCAAGCCCACCTCGGCCGTGCGCCTGTCCACGCTGGAC
>JAIRVR010000064.1 GCA_031253795.1 Burkholderiaceae bacterium | reverse complement strand
AGCAGGGCGAAGCTGTTGTGGATGATGGCAAGAAAACCGTTGGCCACATCGATGGCGAACGTTCGCGCGGCGGCGAAGAATTTTCCTGACGCTGGCATAGCTTTTTCCTTTCTAGGGGCGCCCTCCCGGCAAACGGCCTTCGCAGGGAAGCGAAGGCCGGCGGAGAGGACACCCTGGATTGGGTACGCTGCGGATCCGGGAGGCTTGCGCCATGTCGGCACAGGAAGCGAAAGCTGCCTACGGGATCTGCTCAGTCGTGAGGCAGCGGAAACAAAAAACGCTCAAGTTCGAGCGCTGGCGGATTCTAGGAGTTCACTAAATACATGGTCAATACTATGTATTGCATTTTTTAGATGAAAAAATAATAAAAAACACTGTGTGCAAACACAGTTTTGCTGATTTCATGAGCAAGCTAAGCATTGCGCGCGGGCTGTCAAGGGCACTGTTTGCACGGGTAGTCATCAAATTGCAATCAAATGCAAAAGCGCTGGCTTGTGCAGATGCACAAGCTCATAGTGAAGACGACTGCAGCAGCAGTCGTCCCGCCAAGGTGGTGGACAGGCAAAGATGGCGTCCGACGGTTCGGACACAGTGGTCCTCGTCTTCCTCTGCGGCAAAAAAGGAAGCAATCTCTTGCTTCCGTGCAGCAAGGACCATCCTCTCCTTGACTGCCGTTCACGGCCAGGCCTGGTGCCAGCCGTAAAGCCCGGAAGCCGGTTCAGCCGCTTCCGGGCTTTGTCGTTCTGAGCATCAAGGTGAACAAATGCGAATTTGCTGCAAGCCAGCGCGGCGCGCGCTAGGATTTCTGGTGCAATGTCGCCCCCATGTCGAGGTCAGGCAGGCCTGTCCCATTACCGGAGCCCCATGCAATTCCTAGTCAAGCATCGTTGGTTGCGCAGGCTGGCCATCGCCATCGTGGCGCTTTTGTCCTTGTGGCTGCTGCTCTGGGCCCTGGTGCCCGTCATCGCCAGAAGCCAGATAGAAAAGCAGGCGTCCGAGCAATTGGGGCGGCAGGTCACGGTCGGCCGTGTGGACTTCTCGCCCTGGTCGCTGGAACTGACGCTGCGCGACTTGGCCATTGCGCGTGCCCAGCAGGCGCAGGGCGGTCCATCCTCGCCCCAGTTGCAGATTGACCGCATCTATATCAATGCCAGCGTGCAGTCTCTGCTGCGGCTGGGACCGGTACTCGATGCCGTCGAGGTCGATGCGCCCGTACTGCGCCTGACCCAGCAGGCACCGGGGCGTTTCGACATCGATGACGTCATCGCCAGGCTTTCCACGCCTTCCGAACCATCAAGGCCCATGCGCTTTGCCCTGTACAACATGGCCTTGCGCGATGGCCGGGTGGAGTTGCTGGATGAAACCCAGCAGCGCCAGCACGAACTGGACCAGTTGCAGCTGCAACTGCCATTCATCAGCAATCTGGAGTCGCAGCGCGAGGTCAAGCTGCTGCCCCATCTGGCGTTTCGCCTGAACGGCAGCCACTTCGAGTCCAGTGCCCAGAGCACGCCGTTCACCGAGCAGCGCCAGACAGCCATCGACCTGCGCTGGCAGGGCGTGGATCTTGCACCCTACCTGGGCTATGTGCCTGCCACCTCGCCCGTGCGTCCGCGAGCCGGCGTTCTGGACACGGATCTGCATATTTCCTTCGAGCAGGCCGAGCAGGCCGTGGTGCGTGTCAGTGGTCAGGTCAGCCTTTCGGACGTGGTGCTGGATGATGGCCAGAACCGGCCGCTGCTGCGCTGGGAGCAGCTGACGGCGGCCATCGCCAACCTGCAGCCGCTGCAATCCATCGTGTCCGTGGACAGCGTGCGCCTGCAGGCTCCCGAGGTGTTCGCTGCGCGCGACGTTCAGGGCACCATCAACTGGTTGTCCCTGCAGGCCCAGGCGCCGACGTCTGCCGAAAATCAGGGCGCCCGGTCGGGGCCAGGGCCTTCCTGGCAGGCGGCCCTGGGCCAACTGCAGGTGGAGCAGGCCACCGTGCACTGGAGTGATGCCGCGGCCGGGGCAGGGGGCGCGAGCGCTGCCCTGCAGGCACATGGGCTTTCGCTGCAGGCTCAGGACTTGCACTGGCCGCTGCAAAAGCCCCTGCGCTTTGCGGCCAGCACCCGCCTGCAACCTGGCCAGGCCGGCGAGAGCCGCCAGCAGGGCCCGGCGGCACAGCTGCAGCTGCGCGGTGCCCTGACCCTGGACCAGGGGCAGGTGGCCGTGGCCCTGCAGCAACTGCCGCTGCAATGGGCAGCTCCCTATCTGTCTTCTTATTTGAAGCCTTCCCTGGAAGGCATGCTGAGCACCGATGCCGGCTTCGCCTGGAATGGTCCGGCCATGGTGGCCCATGTGGCCGAGCTGGGCGTGGATGGCATCGCCCTGCGGGACAAGCAGTTCCCCGTCGACGTGGGCCGCCTGCAGTTGGACCAGACCCAGGTCGATCTGTCCCGGCGGCAGGTGTCCATAGGGCGCGTGGCCCTGCAAAAGCCACGGCTGGATGTGGCGCGCGATGCCCAGGGGCGCTGGATGTTCGAGGATTGGCTGTCGCAGGCCTCGGCGACAGCACCTGCTCCTGCCACCGACGGCAAGGCCAGGCCCTGGGCGCTGAAGCTGCAGGCACTGGAAGTCGATGGCGGTGAACTGGCGATCAGGGATGAGGAACCCATGCGCCGCACCGGTGCGCAACGCCCGGTGTCCCTGGATCTGACGGCCCTGCGCCTGCGCCTGGGCGCCGTGGAGCCTCTGGCAGCGAAATCCGCGCCCACGCCGCTGGAGCTTTCGGCGCGCGTGGGTTCGGGACGCCGTGTGCAGCCGGGCTCGCTGAGCCTGCGCGGTGAGCTGGGTCTGGCTCCCCTGTCCCTGGCGGGCAAAGTGCAGGCGCGCAGCCTGCCTCTGCATGCGCTGGAGCCTTATTTCGCCGACCAGCTCAATGTGGACCTGGTGCGCGCCGATGGCAGCTTTCTGGGGCAGCTGCGTTTTGCCAGCCTGCCGGCTGGGCCTGATCTGGCCGTCCAGGGTGATGTGGAACTCAATGAGCTGCGCATGCGTTCGGTCCTGGCCTCGCCCGTGCAGGTCGCCGTACCTTCGCCCGAGGCCGCACCGCGCTCGGCCGCGGGCGCCGTGGCGGCTGTCCTCAGCGAGGCCACGGCCGACCGCGCCCAGGCGCAGGACGCCGTGGGCGTAGGGCCGCGCGATGAACTGCTGGCCTGGAAGACCCTGGCCGTACGCGGCCTGGACCTGCGCATGGAGCCGTCCCGGCCCGTGCAGGTGAGCGTGCGCGAGACGGCGCTCAGCGACTTTTTCGCGCGCGTCATCGTGCAGCGCAATGGGCGCCTGAACCTGCAGGACATCGTCAAGACCGCGCAGTCCCGGCAATCGGTGGAGCAGAACACGGCAGCCTCCGGTGCAGGCACGGATCCGGCCGCACAGCCTGCTCCCGCATCGCCCGCGGCGCCAGCCGGCCCGGCGGCCATCGTCAAGGTCGGCCCCATTCTGCTGACAGGTGGGCAGGTGCGCTTTTCCGACTATTTCATACAGCCCAACTACTCGGCCGATCTCAGCGAGCTGGCGGGCCGGCTCAGCGCCTTTTCCTCGCAGCCGCCGGCAGGCCAGGAGGGGCCGCAGCTGGCCGACCTGGAACTGCGCGGGCGCGCCCAGGGCACGGCTTCGCTGGAAATCACGGGCCAGATCAACCCGCTGGCCAAGCCTCTGGCCCTGGACATACGGGCCCAGATGCGTGATCTGGAGCTGCCACCACTGTCGCCTTATTCGATCAAGTATGCAGGCCATGGCATCGAGCGCGGCAAGCTCAGCATGGACGTGAACTACAAGGTGGAGCCCGATGGCCAGCTCACCGCGCGCAACAAGCTGGTGCTGCACCAGCTCACGTTCGGCGAGCCCGTGGCCGGCGCGCCGGCCTCTCTGCCCGTGCGCCTGGCCGTGGCCCTGCTGGCCGACCGCAATGGCGTCATCGACCTGGACTTGCCCATCAGCGGCTCGCTCAACGATCCGCAGTTCCGGCTGGCGCCCGTCATCTTCAAGATCATCGGCAACCTGATCATGAAGGCCGTGACAGCACCGTTCGCCCTGCTGGCCGGTGCCTTCGATGGTGGTGGCGAGTCAGGCATGGTGGGCTTTGCGCCGGGCCGTGCCCAGCTCGATGCCAAGGCCCGCGAAAGCCTGGAGCAGGTCGTCAAGTCTCTCAAGGACAGGCCGGCGCTCAAGCTCACCGTGGTGGGCGAGGCCAGCGATTCCGAACGGGATGCCTGGAAGCAGGCCGAGCTGGACCGCCAGTTGCTGGCCCAAAAGCGTCGGCAGGCGCTGCGCGAAGGCAAGGGCGCGGATGCCGTGACCGACGTGCAGGTGTCCGAGGCGCCCGCGCTGACCAAGGCCCTGTACAGCCGCTCCGACTTTGCCAAGCCGCGCAATATCATTGGCTTGGCCAAGGACTTGCCCACGGACCAGATGCGGGCGCTGCTGCTGGAGCACATCGTCGTTCCCGACGATGCCATCCGTGAACTGGCGCTGGCACGCGGCGTGGCGGTGCGCGACTACCTGGCCCAGCAGCAGCTGCCTCTGGAAAGGCTGTTCCTGGGAGCGCCCAAAACCAATGGCGATGACAAGGATTGGCAGCCCAACGCACAGCTGAGCCTGTCGACCCGATAAGCGGGTTTTGGCTCCATCCCAAATACCGGCGAGAATATGGCTTTTCCGGTCCAGGCAGCGTGCGGAGCACGCAGCCTGGCCGGTCCGAGTCTGGCGGCCTGGCCGGTCCAGACATTCAATGATTGATTCATGTCTTCTTTTTCCCCCCGCAGCAACATGTCCGATGCACCTGAAGTAAGCCCTGCTTCTGCCAAAAATCCTGAACAGCACCCCCTGGACGTGCTCACGGGAGGTGCCTTCTCCGCTGAAACCTCGGGCGACCGCGCGGCACGCATCCGTGACTGGCTGGCCACGCAGCCGAGCGTCGATCAGCTGCAGGAGGTCCTCAAGGAATTGAGCGCGCGCGACAAGGGCGCGGCCCGGGCCGTGCGCGAGCGCCTCGACGAGATCCGCCGCACCAAGGACCAGGAAAAGATCGCCGTGGAATGGGCCGACAAGGCCCAGGCACTGCTCTCGGCCACGCCTTTCAACGCCGCCGAGGCGGCGGCCTGGCAGCGCGATGCGGCCAAAGCTGGCGCGCCGCTGTCGCGCGAACCCCTGTCGCAGTTCAAGGCCCAACTGGTCGAGCGCGTCAAGGCCATCGAGGAGCTGCAGCATCGTGTGCAGGTCCAGCGCGAAGTCGCCGTGCTGCTGGCCCAGCGCATCGAAGTACTGTCCACCAAGCCCTGGCGCGACGCCCAGGCGGTGCTCGACAACCTGGGCGCCGACGTGGCTCGCTGGCAGGAACAGGCCGCTGAACTGACGGGCGATGCCGGCTGGGCCAGCGTGGACGAGCGCTTCCCACCCCAACTGGAGGCCGCCAGCGCGCAACTGGTTCTGGTCTGGGATGCCTTCCGTTCCGCCCTGGCGCTGACCGAGGCCGCCGCCGCCGATGACAGCGCCCCGCTGCCCACCGTGCCCGTCTGGGCCGATGAGCTGCGCGTGGCGCGTGGCCTGCCTCCCGAGGCTGCCGCCGCCGTCGAGCCCGCCAAGGCCGCCCCCGCAGCCCGTGGCACGGCAGCCGGCCGTGGCCGTGGCGCCTCGCCCGAGCAACTGGCGGCCGCCGTGGCAGGCCTGAGCCAGGCCCTGGAGCAACTCAAGGCCGAAACTGCCGCAGGCGAAAGCAAGGCCGGCTCTGCCGGTGTGCAGGCCGTGCGTGCCGCCATCAAGGCCCATGGCCGCCTGGTCGATGATGCCCTGGTAAGCCAGGTGCACGAAGCCCTGCTGGCCGCAGGAGAGACCGAAGGTTGGCCGCGCCAGAACGCCGACAAGCTGCGTGAGGAACTCGTGGCCAAGGCCGAGGCCTTGCTCAATCGTCCCGAAGGCCAGGCCCTTGGCGGCCGCAAGATCCAGGAATCGCTGCGCAGCTTGCGTGAGCAGTGGAAGCTGGCCGACCAGGGCAGTGCTGCCAACCATGCACTGTGGAAGAAGTTCGACGAGGCCTGCAACGCGGCCCACAAGGTGGTCGAGAGCTGGCATGAAAAGCTGCGCACCGAGACCAGCCAATCCAAGGCCCAGCGCCTGGCCCTGATCGAGGAGATCAAGGCCTGGGCGGGCCAGCAGGCCGGTGGCCAGGACTGGAAGGGCATGGCGCGCGCACTGCGCCAGTTCGCCGAGCGCTGGCGCGAAGGCGGCCATGTGGGCGAAAAGCTGTTCGCCGAACTGCAGCCGCAATTCAAGCAGGCCATGACCCAGGCCGAGGCACCGTTGCACGCGGCCCAGAAGGAAAGCCTGCAGCGTCGTCACGCCATGATTGACGAGGCCACGGCCCTGGGGGCAGCGCCCAGCCTGCGCATCGATGCCGTCAAGGCGTTGCAGCAGCGCTGGCAGGCCGAGGCGCAGAGCGTGCCACTGGACCGCAAGCAGGAGCAAAAGCTCTGGGATGCCTTCCGCAAGCCCATTGACGAAGCCTTCAACCGCAAGGGCAGCGAGCGCGGTGCGCGTGCAGCCGCGGTGCCGCTCAGCGACCATGACCGCCGCGTGCTCGAGGCGTCCGAGGCCGTGGAAGCCGCCAATGCATCGGGCGACGTGCAGCAGATCCGTGCCGCCGTGACGGCGCTGGAAGAGGCGCTGCGTGGACGTGCCGCCGCCGGTGAAGCCGCTGCTGCATCCGATGGCCAGGCTGCCCGTTCCGACGCCGATGCAGCCGAAGGCGCGGCGACCAAGCCTGCCGTGGCGCGTCCGGTGGTGGCAGTGCGCGGCGACGACAGGCCTGGCATGAAGAAGGAAGAGGCTGGCCGTGCCGCCCGCCCCGGCGACCGCCGTGATGGTGGCCGGGATGCGGGTCGCGGCCGTGATGGCCGGGATGTGCGTGGTGGCGGGCGGGATGCCGGCCGCTCCGAGCGTTTTGGTCGCGAGCCGCGCGAAGATCGCGGCCCGCGCCTGGCGGACACGGCGTTCCGTGCACAGCGCGAAGCCATGGAGCATGCCCAGGAAGCCTTGCGCAAGCTGGCGGCCCAGGCCCATGGCGAAGCCCTGACGCAGCTGATGGCCGCCTGGCAGGCACGCGACGCAGCCCAGCTGCCCGCCGTGCAGCAGCTCGGTGGCCGGGTGTCGCCCCAGTTGCGCAGCAGCTGGTCGCAGGCCATCGGCGAGGCGCCACGTGGCGATGCGGCGCAGGCCCTGCTGCGCCTCGAAATGGCGGCTGATGTGCCGACGCCTGCCGAGCATCTGAGCGAGCGTCGTGCCCTGCAACTGCAGTTGCTGACGCGCCGCAATGATCCTTCGCCCCAGGAAACCTGGGGCAGCGATGCCGCCCAGGTGCTGGCTTCGGAGCGTGACGAGGCCAAGGCCCGTCGCCTTCAGAACGTGCTCAAGCAGTTGCTGCGCAAGTAAGAGGAGGGGCGGGGCGTATGCGTCCTGCCCGATCCTGCGAAAGGAGGCCGTAGGCCTCCTTTTTTTGTCTGCACACCACATCACACTGATGGCCGGTGATGCAGCATGGCCCGTACGGGCAAAGAAAAAGGCCGTTGCATTGCAACGGCCTTTTCATGTTTGGTGCCCAGGAGAGGACTCGAACCTCCACGATGTTACTCGCTAGTACCTGAAACTAGTGCGTCTACCAATTCCGCCACCTGGGCATTTCAGAGTATGTGCAAATTATATAGCGCGAAATTGGCGCTCCGGGCGAGTTTGCGAAGTTTTTTAAAAAACTTGTCGGAGCCTGTGCGGGGCGTGGCGACGCGATGGCCTGGCCATGTGAGAGGCAAAGAAAAAGGCCGTTGCATTGCAACGGCCTTTTTTGTTTGGTGCCCAGGAGAGGACTCGAACCTCCACGATGTTACTCGCTAGTACCTGAAACTAGTGCGTCTACCAATTCCGCCACCTGGGCTTGCTGAAGCTGCTATCTTAGCATGTTTTCATGCGTTGAAATCACATTCTTCGTTTTTCTTGAGACTGTCATTTGCCAAGTTTTCAACCTCCAAAAACTGTCTTCCAGGAAGATAGTTCCTTGAGTTTGCCGCAACCTCTGCAGGTTGTCGTTAAACTTGGTGCCCAGGAGAGGACTCGAACCTCCACGGAGTTACCCGCTAGTACCTGAAACTAGTGCGTCTACCAATTCCGCCACCTGGGCGCCTCAGGAAAGATTTAGA
>JAIRVR010000077.1 GCA_031253795.1 Burkholderiaceae bacterium | reverse complement strand
TCGCCGCGCAGGTGCTCGATCTGGCCCAGCACCATGCGCGCATGGGTGACGAAGGCCTGGCCCGGCGGCGTCAGCGTCACGCCCTGGCTGGTGCGGTACAGCAGCTTGGTGCCTATGCTTTCTTCCAGGTTCTTGATGCGCGTACTGGCCGCGGGAAGCGAGATGAAGGAAAGCTCGGCGCCACGCGTCATGCTGTTGGCGTCGGCGATGTGCACCATCAGGCGCAGATCCACAAGATCGAAATGCATGGCCATGGCCGGCATTGTAGAAAGCCGGGCGCCCCGTGGAGCGCGCGCGGCATACGTGCTAACACGTGCATGCGGACCGCCCCGCCCGAACTCCCGCTTCCACAAATGCGAAGCCTGGGGCCCACGGGCACGGCTTAGGATGGCATGGCCATGAACGACCCCCGCCCCTCTCCCTCCAGCGACACGCCAACGGCCCTGGGCCATCTGCGCGTGCTCGACCTCTCCCGCGTGCTCGCCGGCCCCTGGTGCACCCAGAACCTGGCCGACATGGGTGCCGACGTCATCAAGATCGAAAAGCCCGGCGAAGGCGACGACACCCGCCACTGGGGGCCGCCCTTTTTCCCCGATGCCCAGGGCCAGCCCTCGGAAAACGCCTGCTATTTCGCGGCCTGCAACCGCAACAAGCGCTCGGTGACCGTGGACATGGCCACCCCCGAAGGCCAGGAGCTGATCCGCGAACTGGCCCGCGACAGCGACGTGGTGGTCGAGAACTTCAAGACCGGCGGGCTCAAGCGCTATGGCCTGGACTACGAAAGCCTCAGCGCCCTGAACCCGCGGCTGATCTACTGCTCGGTCACGGGCTTCGGCCAGACCGGTCCCTATGCGCCGCGCGCCGGCTATGACCTGCTGGTCCAGGCCATGAGCGGCCTGATGAGCGTCACGGGACGCGCCGATGCCGATGCCGGCGGCGGCCCCATGCGCGTGGGCGTGGCCGTCATCGACCTGTTCACCGGCATGTATGCCACCACGGCCATCCTGGCCGCCGTGGAGGCACGCCACCGCACGGGGCGCGGCCAGCACATCGACATGGCCCTGCTGGACGTGGCCATGGCCGTGCTGGCCAACCAGGGCACGGGTTACCTGAACACCGGCAAGGTGCCCGCACGCCAGGGCAACACCCACCCCAGCGTCGTGCCCTACCAGGACTTTCCCACGGCCGACGGCCGCATGCTGCTGGCCATCGGCAACGACGGCCAGTTCGCGCGCTTTTGCGAAGCCGCGGGCACGGCCTGGGCCGGCGAGGCGCGTTTTGCCACCAATGCCGGCCGCGTTACCCACCGCGACACCCTGATCCCGCTGATGCAGGAGCTGACGCGCCGCCGGCCCACGGCCGAATGGATTGCGCTGCTGGAGGACAAGGCCGTGCCCTGCGGCCCCATCAACGACATCGGCCAGGCCTTCGACGACGCCCAGGTTCGCGCGCGCGGCCTGCGCGTGGAGCAGGAGCGCTATCCGGGTGCCCAGCCTCCGCCGGGCCAGACCATCAACCGCGTGGTGACAACGGCCAGCCCGCTGCGCCTGTCCGATACCCCCGCCACACTGCGCCACGCGCCACCGGCCCTGGGCCAGCACACGGACGAGGTGCTGGGCCAGCGCCTGGGCCTGTCGGCTGCGCAGCTGCAGGCGCTGCGCAGCCAGGGCGTGCTCTGAGCCCTGTCAGAACGAGTGGGCCATGCCCACGCCGAAGGCCGTGCGCGAACTCTGGTGCTCGTAGCGCTGGTGGCCCAGGCTGGTGTAGAGCATGGTGCGCTTGGACAGCATGTACTCGGCGCCCAGCGACAGCATGTTGTTGGTGTCGCGGTCCAGACGCTGGCGCGCGTAGCTGGCCTTGAGCGTGGTGGCGCCGATGCCGTAGGTGGCGCCCAGCGAGACCATGCGCGACTTGTCGGGGCCGGTGCCGGGCGTGCCCGACTTGCTGCGGTCGTAGGCCAGCATCAGGGCCGCCGTGCCGATGCGGTACTTTCCTCCCATGTACAGATCGCTGTCGCCGCTGCCGTTGCGCTCGTGCGCCAGCATGGCCGCGATCGCCCCCTGGTCGTAGTTGACCGACACCGAGCGCGCGCGCCCCTGGCGCCCCGGGGCCTGGGTGCGCTCGGGCGAGGCGCTCAGGTGCACGGAAAAACCGCCGAACTTGGGCGAGTCGTAGAACACGCCGTTGGCCATGCGGCCGTACTCGGGCGATCCGTTGTTGCTGACGCGGTCGGTGGGTGTCAGGTAATGCGCCATGTGCCAGGCCGGCGAGGCGATGCGGTTGAAGTTGCCCCAGGGGTCGAACTGCCATTCCTGGCTCCACATGGCGCTGAGCGCGCGGCCCATGCGCAGGTGGCCCCAGCCGCCCTGCAGGCCCACGGTGGATTCGTCATGCCAGAAGGGCTTCCTGGGATAGTCCTCGGTCAGCCCCGTGTCCAGGTCGAAACGCGTGCTCAGGCGGAACGTGGCCTTGAGCCCTCCGCCCAGGTCCTCGAAGCCCGCCAGGGCCAGGTTGCTGCGCTGAATCGTGCCCAGCTTGCTGGTCTTGTCGTAATCGCGGAACACGCCGGCGTCCAGATAGCCGCTGAGGGTGACATTGGACTGGGCGGCTGCGGGCAGCGCGGCGCAGGCCGTGAGACAAGCGAGAGTCAGGCAAGGGGTACAACGCATCCTGAATGGGTTCCTATCGTTAAGGGATGGCATGGATCCGCCAGGCACCGGAGTGCTTGCGACGGCCGCGGAAAGCACCGCCTGGCGGCGGCATGGGAGGTGCGCCGCAGCCCGTGGACCGAGGCGACTTGAATGCAGTCAGGACATAGATCGCGGCATGATCGCCGCACATCCCGACCGATGAGGCCACCCGCGCATGGGGCGGGCAACAGGGCGCATTATGGAAGCTGGGGCGCGCTGAATCCACGCCGCCGTCAGGCCCGGTCAGCTTTTCGGGGAACCATCAGGCTCCTGCGGCCAGACCTTCCCGGCCGGACCTTCCCGGCGGGACCGCCTCAGCGGCTGCGCTCCATGCGCGCCACGCCCCACAGCCGGTTCATCTCGCTGCAGAACGGCTGGGCACAGGGCGCACGGCCCTCGTACTGGCAGCCTTCGGTGGTGCAGAAATGCGACTGGTGCTCGAAAGCCCTGCGCTCACGCGGCAGCACGCCCGAGGCCTGGGCCGCCGCCATGTGCAGCCACGGGTCGGCACGCTGGCCCAGCAGTTGCTGCACCTCCTGGGCCAGCGCAGGCGTCAGGGCGGCCAGGGCCGCGGGCGGCGCCAGCGGACCACCGGCCTGGCGCAGCGGCTGCAACTCCAGCAGCAGCAGGGCACTGGTGCGCAGCGCCTCCTGTCCATGGGGCTGGATCACCACGGCCACGGGGCCCGAGGCCAGGGCCTGCAGCGAGGCATCCAGAGGCAGGCGCAGGGGCGCGCCAAGCAGGGGCGCGCCGAGCAGGCCAGGCGCAGGGCCACCGGCCGGGGTGGCATGGGCCGCAGCGGGCGTGGCCAGGGCGGCCAGCGCCAGGGCCGCACCCTGGGCCTGGGCCCAGGCCTGGGGCACCTGCAGGCTGAGCGTGAAGCCACGCTCGCCCTGGGGCGTGATCAGGCTGCCCTGCTGCACCCACCAGTTCTGCAGTGCCGGCAGGGCCTGGCCTGCCAGCCCCGACGCCGGAGAACCTGCGGCAGGCGGGCCTGCGGCAGGCGCCCCTGCGGCAGGCGCCATGGCCGCCAGCAGCGCATCCACACCCGCCGCCTTGGCCGCCGCCACGGCCAGCGCGGCGGCGGCCGCAGCGGGCTGCGAAACGCCGGCAGCAGCGGCCTGCATGGCCACGGGCGCTCCCGCCGGGCTCCCCGGTGCGCCCTGGGCGGGCGAGCGGGAAAAGGCTTCGGGCGTCGCCGCGCCGGGCGTCGCCACGCCGGGCGCCGTGGAGCCCGTGGCCAGAGCCTGCAGCAGCGCCGCCGAACCCGGCTGGGCCGCCAGCAGCTGCAGGGCCTGGCCCTGGGAATTGCCGACCTGGGCCAGCAGGGCCTGGAGCAGGCGGCCCAGGGCCTCGGACACGCCGTCGGCCGGCCACTGGGGCACGGGGGCGCCGGGACTGGCCTGGATCTGGCGCGCCAGCTGGGATACCAATTGCTCGAAGGCCTGCAGGCGCAGGCTTTGCAGCATGGCGGGCGACCAGCGCACGGCGGCTGCGGCCGGCTGCGCACTGTCGGCCGGTGCGCTTGCCACCGGAGCCGGGACCATGCCGGCAGGCGGGGCCACGGGCCCTCCGGTGGCGGCGGGTACGGCCGGCGTGGCGGGCACGGGCAAGCCGCCCGCGGGGGATGGCAGCGGCGGCAGCGGGGCGCTCATGTCAAAGGCCTTGCGTGCAGCCGCCCGCGCGGGTCAGGCCGCTTCCGGGTAGAACAGCCGGCGCGTGGGCGTGCTGCCCACGGCCTTGGCGATGGCACCGATGTGATCGGGCGTGGTACCGCAGCAGCCGCCGACGATGTTGACCAGGCCTTCGGCCGCGAACTCGTGCACCAGGCGGCTGGTGACCTCGGGCGTCTCGTCGAAGCCCGTGTCGCTCATGGGATTGGGCAGGCCGGCGTTGGGGTAGCAGCTGATGAAGGTGTCGGGGGCCGCCTTGTTCAGCTCCTGCACGTAGGGGCGCATCAGGGCCGCGCCCAGCGCGCAGTTCAGGCCGATGGACAGCGGGTTGGCATGGCGCACGCTGTGCCAGAAGGCAGTCACCGTCTGGCCCGACAGGATGCGGCCCGAGGCATCGGTCACCGTGCCGCTGATCATGATGGGCAGGCATTGCCCGCTTTGCTCGAAGGCCTCGTCCACGGCGAACAGCGCGGCCTTGGCATTGAGCGTGTCGAAGATGGTCTCGACCAGGATGACGTCGGCGCCGCCCTCGATCAGGGCCAGGGTCTGCTCCAGATAGGCCTGGCGCAGCTGCTCGAAATTGACATTGCGCGCCCCCGGATCGTTCACGTCGGGGCTGATGCTGGCCGTCTTGGGCGTGGGGCCCAGGGCGCCGGCCACGTAGCGCGGGTGCCCGGGCGTGCTGAACTTGTCGCAGGCGGCGCGCGCCAGCTGGGCGCTTCGGAGATTCATCTCATAGGCCAGGTCGGCCATGTGATAGTCCTCCTGGGCGATGGTGGTCGCTCCGAAGGTATTGGTCTCGATCAGGTCGGCACCCGCGGCCAGGTATTTTTCATGGATGTCGCGGATCACGTCGGGACGCGTCAGCGACAGCAGCTCGTTGTTGCCCTTGACGTCGTAGGCGAAGTCCTTGAAGCGGTCGCCCGCGCTGCCGGGCCCGGCATAGCCCTGGCCGCGGTACTGGGCCTCGCCCAGCTTGAAGCGCTGGATCATGGTGCCCATGGCGCCGTCGAGGACGACGAGGCGCTGGGCAAGGATGGCGGGAAGCTCTTTGGCGCGGGTGTACTGGGGCTGGCTCATGGTCGGCAATTGTAGGAAGTCCGGGGCGTCCGTGCCGGCGCCACGGATTCCGGGCCCCGGCCCCCCGCCTCAGCCCGGCACCCGCTCCTCGCTCCAGCCACCGGCCAGCGCCTGGTAGAGCGCCACGGCGGCGCGCAGGCCGCGCGCGCGGCTGTCGGCGGCGGCATCCTGGGCTGCATAGAGGTCGCGCTGGGCATCCAGCACCTCGTACAGGCCCACGCTGCCCAGGTGGTAGCGGCGCAGGGCCAGTTGTTCGGCGCGCTCGCGCTGCTGGGCGGCCAGGGCCAGGTGGGCATCCTCGGTGCGCGTGCGCTGCAGGCGCACCAGGGCATTTTCCGTATCCTCCAGCGCCAGCAGCACGGTCTGCTGGTACTGGGCCAGGGAGGCCTGGGCGCCGGCCTCGCTGGTGGCGATGCGCGCGCGCACACGGCCCACGTCGAGGAAGGACCAGTCCACCCCCAGGAAAACGCTGCTGGTGGCGCTGCCGCCCTCGAACAGGGCACTGCTGTGCAGGGCCGAGCTGCCCAGCAGCCCACCCAGGGACAGGCGCGGGAACAGCTCGGCCGTGGCCACGCCGATGCGCGCCGTGGCCGCATGCAGCCGGGCCTCGGCCGCGGCCACATCGGGGCGGCGGCGCAGCAGGTCGGCCGGCGTGCCGGGGTCGATGGCCGGCGGCAGCTGGGGCAGGGCCGCGGGCGCATCCAGGGCCGTGATCAGGGCCTCGGGCGCCTGGCCCGTGAGCACGGCCAGGCGGTGCTGGGCCACGGCGATCTGGGCCTGCAGTGCCGGAATGCGCGAGCGCGTGGCCTCCAGCTGGGCCTGGGCACGTGCCAGGTCGAATTCCGTGCCGCTGCCATGCGTGAGGCGCAGGCGCACCAGGCGCAGCGTGTCGTCCTGGTTGGCCGCGTTGGCCTCGGCCAGGCGCAGGCGCTGCTGCCAGCCGCGCAGGTCGGCATAGCTGCCGGCCACCTGGGCCGCGATGGCCACCTGCAGCGCCGCCAGGTCGGCCACGCCGGCGCGCAGTTCGGCGCCATGGGCCTCGATGTTGCGGCGCACGCGGCCAAAGACGTCGATCTCCCAGCTGGCACTGAGCCCCGCGCTGTAGCTGCGCAGGCTGCGCGGCCCGTAAAGGGCTTCGCTTTCGCTGCGCTTTTGCTGCGTGGCCTGGCCCGACAGCGTGACCGTGGGAATCTGGTCGAAGCGGCTTTCGCGCAGCAGGGCCTGGGCCCCGTCCAGCCGGGCCAGGGCCAGGCGCAGGTCCTGGTTGGCGCCCAGGGCCTGCTCGACCAGCCCGCTGAGCTGCGGGTCCTGGAACTGGCGCCAGAAGGCGGTGTCGGGCAGGGCCCGCGGCTCCTGCGCCTGCACCGGCTCCGCCCTTGCGAAGCGCTCGCCCGTGGCGGGCGGCCGCGGCGACTGGAAGTCGGGGCCCACGGCACAGCCTGCGACCAGGCTGGCCGAGGCCAGGACCAGGGCGCGGCGACCCAGGGTTGTGCGGAGTTCAGGCATGGTGGGTCTCCAGGGTGGATGGGGTGGCGGCCTGCGCGGGCGCATGACCGGTCAGCGCGCGGCCGGACAGCCGGCGCAGCGTCACATAGAACACGGGGGTGAGGAAGAGGCCGAAAAGGGTCACGCCCAGCATGCCCGAGAACACGGTCACGCCCGTGGCCGCGCGCACCTCGCTGCCCGCGCCGCTGCCGATGAGCAGGGGCACGGCGCCCGCGATGAAGGCGATGGAGGTCATGACGATGGGGCGCAGGCGCAGCCGGCAGGCCTGGAGCGCGGCATCGACGATGCCCACGCCGCGCAGTTCCAGCTCGCGGGCGAACTCCACGATGAGGATGGCGTTCTTGCAGGCCAGACCCATGAGCACCACCAGGCCCACCTGGACGAAGACATTGTTGTCCCCCCCGGCCAGCCAGACGCCGAACAGCGCCGCGCAAATGCAGACCGGCACGATGAGGATGACGGCCAGCGGCAGGGTCCAGCTCTCGTACAGTGCGGCCAGCACCAGGAAGACCAGCATCACGGCGATGGCGAAGACCACGGCCGCCGCATGGCTCTGCTCGACCTGCTGGTAGCTGAGATCGGTCCAGGCCAGCTCGATGCCGCGCGGCAGCGTGCGCTGCGCGATGTCCTGCAGCCGGGTCAGGACCTCGGCCGAGGACAGCACGCGCGGGTCGGAGTCGCCGATGAGGTCGGCCGCGGGAAAGCCGTTGTAGCGCAGCACGGGGTCGGGGCCGAAGCTGGGCACGACGGTGACCATGGAGCCTATGGGCACCATCTCGCCGCGCGCATTGCGCGTGCGCAGCCGGGCGATGTCCTCCACCGCCTGGCGATGGTCGGCGTCGGCCTGCAGCATGACGCGCCAGACACGGCCGAAGGCATTGAAGTCATTGACGTAGACCGAGCCCAGATAGGCCTGCAGCGTCTGGAACAGGTCGGTCAGGGCCACGCCCTGGGCCTTGGCCTTGGTGCGGTCCACCTTGACCTCGAGCTGGGGGATGTTGGACTGGTAGCTGCTGACCGGATAGGTCATGCCCGGGGTCTTGGCGATCTCGGCCTGGAAGGCCTGCAGTGCCTGCTGCAGCGCAGCGTAGCCCAGGCCGGCACGGTCCTGCAGGAACAGCGAATAGCCCGACCCGTTGCCCAGACCCTGGATGGGCGGCGGCATCAGCGCATAGGCGAAGCCGCCCTCGATGCCGGCGAACTTGGCGCTCAGCTCGGCATTGATGGCCTCGGCGCTGCGCGTGCGCTCGCCAAAGGGCTTGAGCATGATGTAGGAGCTGGTCAGATTGGGCGTGGTCGTGGATTGCAGGGCATTGAAGCCCGCGAACGCCGCGACCATGTCCACACCCTCCACACTTTGCGCAGCATCGACCATCTGGCGCGTGACGGCATCCGTGCGGGCCAGAGAGGCGCCTTCCGGCAGCTTGGCGCCGCCGAACAGGTACAGCTTGTCCTGCAAAGGAATGAAGCCGCCGGGCACGGCCTGGAACAGCACGGCCGTTGCGGCCAGCAGGGCCGCGTAGACGGCGAACACCAGGCCACGGCGGCCCAGCGAACGGCCCACCGAGCTCTGGTAGCCGTGGGCGCTGCGATCGAAGAAGCGGTTGAAGGGCCGGAAGAACCAGCCCAGGCTCCGGTCCAGGCCGCGCGACAGCGCATCGCGCGGTGCGCCGCGCGGCTGCAGCAGCTTGGCAGCCAGGGCCGGCGACAGGGTCAGCGAGTTGACGGCCGAGATCACCGTGGAAATGGCGATGGTGACGGCGAACTGCTTGTAGAACTGGCCCGTCACGCCGCTGAGGAAGGCCATGGGCACGAAGACCGCGCACAGCACCAGGGCGATGGCGATGATGGGACCCGACACCTCCTTCATCGCCAGATGGGCGGCCTCCAGGGGCGTATGGCCTTCCTCGATGTAGCGCTCCACGTTCTCGACCACGACGATGGCGTCGTCCACCACGATGCCGATGGCCAGCACCAGGCCGAACAGGGTCAGGGTGTTGATGGAATAGCCCAGCAGGTACAGGCCTGCGAAGGTGCCGACGATGGACACGGGCACTGCCAGCAGCGGGATGATGGAGGCGCGCCAGGTCTGCAGGAAGACGATGACCACCAGGACCACCAGGATCACAGCCTCGATCAGAGTGCTCTGCACGGCCTTGATGGAGTCGCGCACGAAAACCGTGGGGTCCCAGACCGTTTCGAAGGCCACGCCCTGGGGCAGATCGCGGGACAGCCGCTCCATGGCCTCGTAGACCTGCTCGGCCACGCCCAGGGCATTGGCACCCGGCGACAGGAAAATGCCCACGGCCGCCATGTTCTTCCTGTCGCTCCAGGAGCGCAGCGTGTAGTCGCTGGCGCCCAGCTCGATGCGCGCCACGTCGGCCAGGCGCACGACCTGTCCGTCGGCGCCACTCTTGAGCACGATGTCGCCGAACTCCTCGGGCGTCTTCAGGCGCCCGCGCACGTTGATGGACAGCAGCTTGTCGGCGCTCTGGGGACTGGGCTGGGCGCCGAGCTGGCCGGCCGAGACCTGGATGTTCTGCTCGCGGATGGCGGCGATCACCTCGGGGGCCGTGAGCTGGCGCGCCGCCACCTTGTTCGGGTCCAGCCAGACGCGCATGGCGTAGTCGCCCGCGCCGTAGATGCCCACGTCGCCGATGCCGGGAATGCGCGCCAGCACATCCTTGATCTTGAGCGTGACGTAGTTGCGCAGGTACAGGGCGTCATGCTGGCCGTCCTGCGATACCAGGCCGACGTACATCAGCGGCGTGGACGACTGCTTTTGCGTGGTCACGCCGAACTGTCGCACTTCCTCGGGCAGCCGGCTCTGGGCCTGGCTGACGCGGTTTTGCACCCGCACGGCCGCCGTGTCGGGGTCCACCTCGGGGCGGAAGGTGGCCACCACCTGCAGGCTGCCGTCGGAAGCCGCGACGGACTTCATGTACATCAGGCCTTCGACGCCGTTGATGGCCTCTTCCAGCGGTACGGCCACGGATTCGGCGACTTCCTTGGGGTTGGCGCCCGGGTAGGTGGCACGCACCACCACGCTGGGCGGCACGACCTCGGGGTACTCGCCCACGGGCAGCTGGGGAATGGCGACCAGGCCCACGGCGAACAGGATGATGGACAGCACGACCGCGAAGATGGGGCGGTCTATGAAGAATTTGGAAAAATCCATGGCCTGCCCCGCTTACCGTGCCGCCGCCACGGCGGCGGCCTCCTGCGCCTGCGGCGCGGGCTGGGGATTGACGGGCATGCCCGGGTAGTAGATGCGCTGCAGGCCACCCACCACCAGCCGGTCGCCCGCGGCCAGGCCCTTTTCCACGACGCGCCGGCCATCGACCATGCGGCCCAGGACCAGGTCCCGGCGCTCGGCCACCTGGCCCTCGCCCACCACATAGACGTATTTGCGGTCCTGGTCGGTGAGCACGGCCTTGTCATCGATCAGCAGGGCCTGCTGGGCGCCGCTGCCCTGCAGCTGTACGCGCGCGAACAGGCCGGGTGTGAGCAGGCGGTCGGGATTGGGCAGGCGGGCGCGCACGCGCAGGGTTCCGGTGCCGGGGTTGAGCTGGTTGTCGGTGAAGTCCAGCGTGCCCGTATGGGGAAAGCCCTCCTCGCTGGCCAGGCCCACGCGCACGGGGTGGGCCTTGCCCGGGCGCGCCAGCGCCTGGCTGCGCAGGACGCTGTGCTCGTCGGCATCGAAGTAGACATACACCGGGTCCTGGGACACCAGGGTGGTCAGCACGCTCTGGTCGGCCTGGGCCATGTTGCCCATGGTCAGCAGGGCGCGGCCAGCGCGGCCGGACACGGGGGCCCGGACCTCGGTGAAGTCCAGGTTCAGGCGGGCCGAGGCCAGCGCGGCCTCGGCCGCGCGCACCTGGGCCTGGGCCTGGGCCAGGGCTCCGGCACGCGTATCGGCTTCCTCGCGCGAGACGGCGTTCTCGGCCACCAGCTGGCGCGCGCGCTGGTCCTGGGTGCGCGCCAGCGCGGCACCGGCGCGCGTGCGCTCCAGCTCGGCCTCGGCACTGGCCAGGGCCGCGCGGTAGGGCCGCTGGTCGATGACGAAGAGCAGTTGCCCCTTCCTCACCTCCTGGCCTTCGCTGAAGACGATGCGCTCGATATAGCCCGACACGCGGGGGCGCAGTTGCACGGACTCGACGGCATCGATGCGGCCGTTGAATTCATCCCAGGCGCGCACGCTGGCGGGCGCGACCTCGGCCACCAGTACCTCGGGCGCGGGCGGCGGACCATTGCTGGCGTGGGCATCGCCCACGGCCTGCTGGCGGCAGCCGGCCAGCAGGGCCAGGGCCGCGACGGCGGCGCCCAGCAGGCTGCGCCGCAGCGGCGGCGTGTGAAAAACGGACATGGCAAATCTCCTTCGAAATCGGCCGCGCAGGGCATGCGGCGGCGCTTTGCGGGCACAGCCGTCCCTGCGGCGCGCGCGGCCCGCAAGACCTGTGTCACAACGGCTGGAATGGGTGGTGGAAAAGGGGATTCAGGCAGCGGCGTCCGGCGGAGGCCGGGGCGTCATGCCCTGCTGGGGCGCGCTGCGCTGCGCGAGAAAGCGGCGCGGCGAGGTGCCGACGGCCTTGCGGAACATGGTCACGAAGGCCGGTGCGCTCTCGTAGCCCAGGGCATCGGCCACGCTCTGGATGCGCAGGCCCTCGGACAGTTGCTGCAGCGCGGTCAGCACATGGAGCTGGCGGCGCCACTGGTTGACGGTCAGGCCGGTCTCGGCCAGGAACAGGCGTGTCATGCTGCGCTCGCTCATCCCGATTTGCTGCGCCCAGTCGGCCAGGCGGGCCTGCAGGCGGGGGTCGGCGCACAGGGCCGTGGTCATGCGGCGCAGGCGGCGGTCGCGCGGCAGGGGCAGGTGCAGGCCCTCGGGCTGGGCGGCCCCGATTTCATCGAGCAGCACGCGCATGAGCCGGCCCTCGTGGCCATCGACCTCGTAGTCGTGGGGCAGGTCCAGCACCCGGTCCAGCAGAGCGCGCAGAAAGGGCGAGACGGCGAGCGCATGGCAGGGTCCGGGCAGGGCCCGGGCCGCTTCGGCCTCGACAAAGACGATGTAGCCGCTGGCCGCGCCGCTGCAGCTGACGCGGTGCAGGGTTCCGCCCTGTATCCAGGCCGCGCTGCGCGGCGGCACCACGCAGACGCCGGCATCGGTCTCCAGCGTGATCAGGCCCGCATTGGTCACCATCAGCTGGCTTTTGCGGTGGGCGTGGAAGTCCATGCCCCAGTCACCCGGGCCCGACTGCATGGGCAGGACGAGCACGGGCCGGTCCACATGGTCCGGGTCCCATTCGCGGGGCAGGACTTTCAGCAAGGCGCTGTCTATGGCATTCATGGTGTTTCCCTCGCTCCATCTCCATCGGTTTCAAGCAGCTCCAGGGCGCGCTGGCGGGCTTCCTGCGGGGAGGCCACCAGCAGCAGGGGATAGCCCCAGGCCTTGCCGAACATCCGCGCGAATTCAGCCGCCTGTTCGCGCTTGTGCGCGTCGGGCTCGGCATGGACCAGGGCCCGCACCAGGCCCTGCAGCGCGGGCCGGTGGGCCTTCATCCACAGCACGACCTGCTTGCGGTCCTCGGGCGAGCGCTCTTCCTGCGCCATGTCGCCTTCGCTGACGAAGACAAAGGCCTGGCCGCGGTCGAGCAGGGCCGAGAAGTCGGCCAGCAGCTCGGTGATGGGCTGGGCCTTGTCGCGCTCGTAACCCATGCGGACCAGGGGATGGCTGCTGCTGTCGATGTACATGGAAACCTCCTGCGGATGTCTTCAATGAAAACGAGACTCATTACTTTATTGGCGAAGCGCAGCAGCGTCATTGCAGCTTTCAGCCAAAGAATTTCGCAGCCCGGCCAGCCTGCCCGGCGCGCGGTGCAAGCCCTGTTGCCCTGCCCCTGTCCCATCGCTCAGAATGGCTGCATTCTTCAAGTTCAAGTGAACTTGAAGTCAAGCGTGCGAAAGGAATGCCACCATGAAAATTGAGGATGATCCGCTGCTGAGCATCGGCGACGTGGCCCAGCGCAGCGGCGTCAAGGCCTCGGCCCTGCGCTTTTACGAGTCACTGGAACTGATCGAGTCGGTGCGCAGCGAAAGCGGACACCGCCGTTACCACCGCTCCTCGCTGCGGCGCATCGCCTTCGTGGTGTTCGCCCAGCGCATAGGCTTTACGCTGGAGGAGATCGCCGAGCAGCTGGGCCGCCTGCCCGGGCGCCATGTTCCCACGGGCGGGGACTGGCAGAAGATGTCGCGGGTCTGGAAAAAGCGCCTGGACGAGCGCATGCAGGAGCTGCAGCGGCTCAGCGAAAGCCTGGACCAGTGCATAGGCTGCGGCTGCCTGTCGCTGCGCCACTGCGTGCTGCACAACCCTGGCGACCTGTGCGCCCAGAACGGACCCGGCCCGCGCCGCTGGCTGGGCGATCCACCGCCCGTGGCCGTGGACGGGCCCTGCCCGGGCCACTGCCACGACCACGGCTGATCAGGGCCGGCGATGCCTCAGGCCGCGCCCACGCGCCGCGTGGTCACGAAGTCCAGCACGGCCTGCAGCATCTGGCGCAGCGTGGGCTGTATGCGCTCGGCGCGCTCGGGCAGGTAGTCGAAGGGCAGGGCCTCCTGCATGTAGCTGCACTGCGTCATCTCCAGCTGCACGGCATGGATGCCTGCCTCGGGCTGGCCATAGTGGCGCGTGATGTAGCCGCCCGTGAAGCGGCCGTTGAGCACGCTGGTGTGGCCTGGGGCGGTGCGGGCGATGGACAGCAGGTGCTCGGCCAGCTCGGGCGCGCAGCTCGTGCCCTTGCCCGTGCCCAGGTTGAGGTCGGGCAGCTTGCCCTCGAAAAAGCGCGGCAGCACCGAGCGGATGGAATGCGCGTCCCACAGCGCCACCGTGCCGTGCAGGGCCTTGAGGCGGTCCAGCTCGGCGCGCAGCTGTGCATGGTAGGGGCCCCAGACGGCTTCGCGCCGCATGGCGATCTCGGCGTCGCCGGGCAGGTCCGCCGGATCGGCATACACGGGCGTGTCGTCGAAGGTATCGATGGGGCACAGACCGGTCACGCTCTGGCCCGGATACAGGCTGGCGCCATCGGGCGGACGGTTCAGGTCCACCACGTAGCGCGAATGCGTGGCCACGAGGATGGAGGCGCCCATGTCCCTGGCGAAGTCATACAGCAGGGGCAGGTGCCAGTCGGTATCGGGCACATGGCGGGCCTCGTCGGTCAGGCGCGCGGCGATGGCGGGCGGCACATGGGTACCCGCATGGGGCATGGACAGCAGCAGCGGCGCCGAGCCCTGGTGGAAGATGAAGGCGGGTTGGTCGGTCATGGTGAGGCGGGTAGGAAGAAGTTCCGGATTCAGTGATTCATGGCGTGGCGCATGCCACCGGTGCGGCCCCGGACCAGGGATGCCGGGCCGAGGGCGACTTGCAACGGGCAGGCGCGCCGCGCCTCGGGGGGTGCCTCATTTCATCATGTCCGCGCGCGCGGCCGTGAAAGCCCGCGCGGCCTCCTCGTGCAGGGCATGGCGGCCGGCACACACGCGCAGCGTACCGCCCACCCACAGGCTGTGCAGGGCGCTGGTACGGTGGCTGCCGAAGACATGGGCCGAAACCAGGGCCTGCACGGGCAGGCCGGCCAGGGCCACATGGCCCGGGTCCAGGGCCAGGAAGTCGGCCTGCTGGCCCGTCGCAAGGCCGGCCACGGGCCGGCCCGCGGCCTGGGCACCGCCCTGCACCGCGGCGTTCCACAGGGCCGTGCCGACCTGGGGGTCGGGGCCGGCCAGCACGTTGCGCTGGCGCAGCGACAGGCGCTGGCCGTATTCGAGCAGCATCAGCTCCTCGGCGGCGTTGACGCAGGCATGGCTGTCCGAGCCCACGCCCCAGACGCCGCCATGGCCCAGCCAGCGCGGCATGTCGAAGATGCCGTCGCCGAGGTTGGCCTCGGTGCTGGGGCAGATGCCGGCCACGGCGCCACGTCGCGCGGCGTCCGCGTACTCCTGGGGAACCATATGGGTGGCATGGACCAGGCACCAGCGCGCGTCCACGTCCGCATGGTCCAGCAGCCATTGCACGGGGCGCTGGCCGCTCCACGCCAGGCAGTCGTCGACCTCCTGGGTCTGCTCGGCGATGTGGATGTGGATGGGGGCGCGCGCATCGATCGCGGCCAGGCCCTGCAGGGCCACCGCCAGGCTCTCAGGCGGCACGGCGCGCAGCGAGTGTGGCGCCAGGCCCAGGGCCGCACCCTGGGCACGGACCTCGGGCACAAGGCGCTGCAGCAGGGCCAGCATGCTGTCCGTGCTGCGGATGAAGCGCGCCTGGTCGGCGCGCGGCGGCCGTCCGCCGAAGCCGCTGGTCTGGTAGAGCACGGGCAGCAGGGTCAGGCCCATGCCGGCGCGGCGCGCGGCGCGCAGCAAGGCCAGGGACAGCTCGGCATCGTCGGCATAGGGTCGGCCGTCCTGGTCGTGGTGCACGTAGTGGAACTCGCAGACCGAGGTGTAGCCGGCCTCCAGCATTTCCACGTACAGCCAGGTGGCGATGGCCTCCAGCGACGCGGGCGTGATGCGTGACGCGAAGCGGTACATGAGGTCGCGCCAGCTCCAGAAGCTGTCCTGGCCCGTGCCCCGGTATTCGGTCAGCCCGGCAAAGGCACGCTGGAAGGCATGGGAATGCAGGTTGGGCATGCCAGGCAGCACGGGGCCGGGCGCCCGTGGGGCATCGCCGGCCTCGGCATCGGCCTGTACGGACAGCAGGGTCCCAGCACCGTCCCAGCGCAGCAGCACATCGCGCGCCCAGCCGCCGGGCAGCAGGGCATGTTCGGCGAACAGCGCGCCGCCGCGCGGTACCGGGGCGCTCATGGGCGGCCCTCCAGGATGCCCTGCAGCGCCTGGGCAAAGCGCGCGTTCTGGGCCTCGGTGCCCACGGACACGCGCAGGAAATGCTCGAACCCGGCCTCCTTCCAGGGCTTGGTGATGATGCCGCGCGCCAGCAGGGCCTCGTTGACGGGACCGTTGGGCCGGCCCAGATCCAGGAAGAGGAAGTTGGTGGCCGAGGGCGCAATGCGCAGGCCGGGCAGGCCGGCCAACCGCCGCGCCAGCACGCCACGCAGGCGCACGGTCTCGGCCACGCCGCGGCGCATGAAGCCCTCATCGCCCCAGGCCGCCAGCGCCGCGGCCTGGGCCGCGTGGTTGACGTTGAAGGGCGTGCGCACGCGGTCCAGCAGCTGCACCAGGGCATCATCGCTGGCCAGGCCATAGCCCACGCGCAGGCCCGCCAGGCCCCAGGCCTTGGAGAAGGTGCGCAGCACGATCCAGGGCATGGACCGGCCGCGCAGCAGGGACAGCACGTCCGGGTAGCCCGGGGCCAGACTGGCGTACTCGCAGTAGGCCTCGTCCACCACCAGCAGCGTGCCATCGGGCGTGGCGTCCAGCAGGCGTTCGAAGGCCGCTGCGTCGAACATGCAGCCCACGGGGTTGGAGGGGTTGGCCAGCATGGCGATCTTGGGGCCGCGCGCCAGGGCCTGGCACCAGGCATCGACATCGAAGTCCAGGGCCGGCGTCAGCTCCAGCAGCTCGACCTCCGCCCCCATCATGCGCGGATAGATTTCGTGCAGGCCGAAGGCCGGGCGCTGGGTGAGCACGCGGTCGCCGGGCCCGGCGAAAGCCTGGCACAGCATCTGCAGGATGTCCTCGGAGCCGTTGCCCACCACGATGTGTGCGGGCACCACGCCCGTGCGCTCGCCGATGGCTGCGCGCAGCGCCGTGCACTGGGCATCGGGATAGGTGGCCACGCGCGATGCCAGGCCGGCCAGGGCGGCGGCCACGGCGGGGCTGGGTCCATGGGGGTTCTCGTTGCTCGCCATGCGCGCGATCTCGCTGGCGCCGTAGCGCGCGCGCACGGCCTCGGAGGACAGGCCGGCGTTGTAGGCCGGCAGCGGCGGCACCTCGGGACGGGCCAGGGCATGGATCGCGGGCGTGGCGTGGGCGTTCATAGGTCGAAGACTTTGCCGGGGTTGAACAGATGCAGGGGGTCGAGTGCCTGCTTGATGGCGCGCATGGCCGCCAGTTCGGCGGCCGTTCGGCTGGCACCCAGATAAGGCTTCTTGTGCAGGCCTATGCCGTGCTCGGCCGAGACACTGCCGCCGAAGGCGCCGACCAGGCGGTACAGCTCGGCCTCCACGCCGTCGCAGTCACCGCCCGCCGTGGCACCGTCGGTGGAGACATGGAGGTTGCCGTCGCCCACATGGCCGAAGAACAGCGTGTGGTGGCCGGGCCAGCGTGCATCGAAGGCCGCGCGGCAGGCATCGGCGAAGCGGCCTATGTCGGCCTGGGGCAGGCTGACGTCGAAGTTCACGGGCGGGTGCATCTGGTGGTTGAGTTCGGCCGGGGCCTCGCGCAGCCGCCACAGCTGGCGCGCCTGGGCCACAGACTGGGCGATGACGGCATCGGCCACGTCGCCGGCCTCCATGGCCTCGCCCAGGGCCTGCTCCACATCGGCGCGCAGGCCCGCCTCGTCCCTGCCGTCCACATCGATCAGGGCCAGGAGGGCGTGGCTCTCGCCGAAGGGCGGCTGCAGCTGCTGCCAGCGCAGCGAGGCCTGGATGAAACTGTCCCACATCAATTCGAAGGCCGCCACGCCGTTGCCGAAGCGCGACTGCATGCGCGAGAGCACGGCCAGGGCCTGGTCGAAGCCCGGCACGGCAACCAGGGCCGTGGCGCGGGCACGCGGCGCGGGCCGCAGGCGCAGCAGCACGCGCGTGATGACGCCCAGCGTGCCTTCCGAGCCGATGAAGAACTGCTTGAGGTCATAGCCCGTGTTGTTCTTGAGCATGGGCCGCAGCATGGGCAGGACGGTGCCATCGGCCAGCACCACCTCCAGGCCCAGCACCTGCTCGCGCATCATGCCGTACTGCAGCACGCCGTTGCCGCCCGCATTGGTGGCCACGTTGCCGCCGATCTGGCAGCTGCCGCGCGCGCCCAGGTCCACGCCGAACAGCAGGCCGGCGGCCGTGGCGGACTCCTGCACGGCCTGCAGGGTGGCGCCGGCCTGCGCGGTCATCAGCGCGGTGCGCGCGTTCACGTCCTCGATGGCGTTCATGCGTTCCATGGACAGGGCCACGGCGCCCGGCAGGGGCACCGCCGCGCCGGCCAGGCCCGTCAGCCCGCCCTGGGGGACCACGGGCACGCGGTGGGCCGTGCACAGGCGCATGAGGGCACTGACCTCGGCCGTGTCGCGCGGGCGCACCAGGGCCAGGGGGCGCTGCGGCGGCGTGCCGCTCCAGTCCGTGTGGTAGCGCTCGGCCACGTCGGCCCCGCGCTGCACCACATCGGCGCCCAGGGTGGAAATCAGTTCATCGAGAAACAGTGCATGGGTCATGGATCAGGCTTTCATGCTCTCCCATGCCCGGAGGTCCGCGCAATGCGGCCCTGGCGCACGATGGTGCAGTCCGGCCGGCTGCCGAACCAGTAGGCCAGTTCGGCTGCATGGGCCACGGGCCAGAGCACGAAGTGGGCGGGACGGCCGGCCGCGATCAGGCCATGCTCGTCCTGCAGGCCAAGGGCGCGCGCACCATGGCGCGTGATGGCGGCCAGGGCCTCGGGCACCGTCAGCCGGAACAGGGTGCAGGCCATATTGGCCATGAGCAGCAGGCTCAGACAGGGAGAGGTGCCTGGATTGTGATCGGTGGACACGGCCATGGGCACGCCGGCCTCGCGCAGGCCCGCGATGGGAGGCAGGTGCGTATCGCGCAGCGCATAGAAGGCGCCGGGCAGCAGAACGGCCACGCAGCCCGCGTCGCGCATGGCTTGTATGCCTTGGGGGGACAGGTGTTCGATGTGATCGCAGGACAGGGCGCCATAGCGTGCCGCGAGGGCAGCCCCCTCCATGTTCGACAGCTGCTCGGCATGCAGCTTGACGGGCAGGCCCAGGCCCCGCGCGGCCTGGAAGACCTGCTCGGTCTCGGCCAGCGAAAAGGCGATGCGCTCGCAGAACACATCGACGGCATCGACCAGACCTTCGGCGACCAGGGCCGGCAGCATGGTCTGGCAGACCAGGTCGATGTAGTCCTGGCTGCGGCCCAGATACTCGGGCGGCAGGGCATGGGCGCCCAGGAAGGTGGTGCGCACGGTCACGCCCAGTGCCTGGCCCAGGCGCCGCGCCACGCGCAGCTGCTTGCGCTCGTGCTCCAGCGCCAGGCCGTAGCCCGACTTGATTTCGATGGCGCACACGCCTTCGTCCAGCAGTTGCAGCAGGCGCGGCAGGGCCTGCTCGAACAGCTGGTCCTCGCTGGCCTCGCGCGTGGCGCGCACGCTGGAGACGATGCCGCCGCCCGCGCGGGCCACCTCCTCGTAGCTGGCACCGGCCAGGCGCATCGCGAACTCGCCCGCGCGCTCGCCGCCATAGACCAGATGGGTATGGCAATCCACCAGGCCGGGCGTGGCCAGCATGCCCGCGCCGTCGTGGCGCGCCAGGCCGTCAAACCGCCGGGGCACGGCGTCCTGCGGCCCCACCCAGGCAATGCGGCCCTCCCGGACCACGATGCAGGCCAGGGCGTCGGCCTGCACGGCCTGGTCGGCCTCGAACAGCCCGGGCGCCAGGCGCAGGTGGGTCCAGCAGCCGTCGGCCGGTGCGAAGTGGGCGGGATCGTGGGGCTTGGACATGGAAATTTCCTTGTGCGTGAGGGATATCAGACCGGCTGCAGCAGCACCTGCACCAGGCGCGCGCCGGGGTCCCGGGGTTCCAGGTCCAGGGGCTGCGGCGCGCTGCCGCTCCACCACCATCCCTGACCCGGGGCCAGGGATGCGCCGTCGGCCAGCCAGCCGCCCCGCAGCACCATGCACAGGCCGGCCCCGGTGCGGCCGGCCTCGGTGCGGCCGTCCCGCACGGCGACCTGCGCCTGCCACCGGCCGCGCCGGGCCATCACGTTGAAGTCGGTGGATGTTCCACCCAGCAGCGAACAGTCCAGCGCCACATCGCCCGAAAAGGCAAAAGGCCGCCAGGGATCTCCCAGCACATGATCGATGCCCTCTCCACGCAGGTGCACGCCGTCGCCATCGAGCAACATGATCTGGCGGTCCACACCCGCAAAGGCCGAGAACGGCCCGGCCTGGGCGATGGTGGCCACGCTGATGCGCCATGCAAAGGCCTCCATGTCCGCGCCCGGCGGCCAGCAGGCGATTTCACGCGTGCTGCCGCCCCCGTTCTTCCAGGGGCTGGCGGCCACCCGGTTCAGGTCGAAGCGGTGCATGGAAGCCTGTTCCACAGGCCGCCTCACTTGACCATGGGCAGTTGCAGACCGTGGCGGCGGGCGGCGGCCACCGCCTGTTCATAGCCCGCGTCCGCATGGCGCATCACGCCCGTGGCCGGGTCGTTCCACAGCACGCGGCCCAGGCGCGCGGCGGCTTCATCCGTGCCATCGGCCACGATGACCACCCCCGCATGCTGGGAGTAGCCCATGCCCACGCCGCCGCCATGGTGCAGGCTGACCCAGGTGGCGCCGCCGGCGGTGTTGAGCAGGGCGTTGAGCAGGGGCCAGTCGCTGACCGCGTCCGTGCCGTCCTTCATGGATTCGGTCTCGCGGTTGGGGCTGGCCACGGAGCCGCAGTCCAGGTGGTCGCGGCCGATGACGATGGGTGCCTTGAGTTCGCCGTTCCTGACCATCTCGTTGAAGGCCAGGGCTGCCTTGTGGCGTTCGCCCAGGCCCAGCCAGCAGATGCGCGCTGGCAGGCCCTGGAAGCTGATGCGCTCGCGCGCCATGTCCAGCCAGCGGTGGGTATGCCTGTTGTCGGGGAACAGTTCCTTGATCTTGGCGTCGGTCTTGTAGATGTCCTCGGGATCGCCGGACAGCGCCACCCAGCGGAACGGCCCCTTGCCCTCGCAGAACAGCGGGCGGATGTAGGCGGGCACGAAGCCCGGGAAGTCGAAGGCGTTCTCCACGCCCTGGTCGTAGGCCACCTGGCGGATGTTGTTGCCATAGTCCACGGTGGGCACGCCCATGGACTGGAAGTCGAGCATGGCCTGCACATGCTGGGCGCAGCCGCGCGCTGCCGCAGCCTTGAGATCGGCATGGCGGGCGGGGTCGGCGGCGGCCGCTCGCCACTGCGCCACGGTCCAGCCCACGGGCAGGTAGCCGTTGATCAGGTCGTGGGCCGAGGTCTGGTCGGTGACGATGTCGGGGCGGGCGCCGCCGGCCCGGGCGCGGCGCACCAGTTCGGGCAGGATTTCGGCGGCATTGCCCAGCAGGCCGATGGAGATGGCCTCGCCCGCGGCCGTGTGCTGGGCGATGAGCTCCAGCGCATGGTCGATGTCACGCGCCTGCTTGTCCAGGTAGCGCGTGCGCAGCCGGAAGTCGATGCTGCTTTGCTGGCACTCGATGGCCAGCACGCAGGCGCCGGCCAGCACGCCGGCCAGGGGCTGGGCGCCGCCCATGCCGCCCAGGCCCGCCGTCAGGATCCACTTGCCCGTGAGGTCGTTGCCATAGTGCTGGCGGCCGGCCTCGACAAAGGTCTCGAAGGTGCCCTGGACGATGCCCTGGGCGCCGATGTAGATCCAGCTGCCGGCCGTCATCTGGCCGTACATGAACAGGCCCTTGCGGTCGAGTTCGTTGAAATGCTCCCAGTTCGCCCACTGGGGCACGAGGTTGGAGTTGGCCAGCAGCACGCGCGGCGCGTTCTCATGGGTCTTGAACACGCCCACGGGCTTGCCCGACTGGATCAGCAGGGACTCGTCGGCCTCCAGCTGCTTCAGCGACTCCAGGATCTGGTCGTAGCACTCCCAGTTGCGTGCCGCGCGGCCTATGCCGCCGTAGACCACCAGGGCCTTGGGGTTCTCGGCCACGTCGGGATCCAGGTTGTTCTGGAGCATGCGGTAGGCGGCCTCGGCCAGCCAGTTCTTGCAGTGCAGCTGGCTGCCGCGTGGCGCGCGGATGACGCGGCTGGCGTCGTAGCGGGGGTCCTGTGCGGCGGCAGGGGTGGCGTTGAGGATGGCGTCGTTGGCGTTCATGGCGATCTCCTGGATGCGTGGGAAGCGGATGCGGGCTCAGGCCTGGTGGCTGGGCAGGTGGCGGGCAATGGCCTGGGGCCAGGCCGTGGACAGCGCCCACAGGCGCATGGTTTCGATGTCGGGCGCCAGGTAGCGGTCCTGGTCGAGGTGGGGCACCTGGCTGCGGATCAGGGCGTACTGCGCCTCGATCAGAGGCGAACTGGCGAGGCTGCGGTCGAAATCCATGCCCTGGGCTGCGGCCATGGCCTCCACGCCGACGATGACGGCCGTGTTGCGCGCCATGTCGCCCAGGCGCCGCGCGCCATAGGTGGCCATGGAGACATGGTCTTCCTGATTGGCCGAGGTCGGCAGGCTGGTCACGCTGCTGGGATGGGCCAGGCACTGGTTCTCGGCGGCCAGGGCGGCGGCCGTGACCTGGGCGATCATGAAGCCCGAGTTCACGCCGCTGTCGGCGATCAGGAAGGCCGGCAGGCCCGACAGGCCGGTGTCCAGCAGCAAGGCCATGCGGCGCTCGGAGATGGCGCCGATCTCCGCCAGGGCCAGGGCAATGATGTCGGCCGCGAAGGCCACGGGCTCGGCATGGAAGTTGCCGCCCGAAATCACGTCGCCGTTGTCGAACACCAGGGGGTTGTCCGAGGCCGCATTGGCCTCGATGGCCAGCACACGGGCCGCATGGGCCAGGTTGTCCAGGCAGGCGCCCATGACCTGGGGCACGCAGCGGATGGAATACGGGTCCTGCACGCGGCCGCAGTTCGGGTGGGAGGGGTCGATTTCACTGCCGTCGAGCAGCTCGCGCACGGCGGCGGCCACGGCGATCTGGCCGGCCTGGCCGCGTGCCTCGTGGATGCGCGCGTCGAAGGGCTTGACCGAGCCCTTGATGGCCTCCAGCGTCAGGCAGCCCGCGACCAGCCCGGCCGAGAGCACGCTTTCGGCCTGGAACAGCCCGGCCAGGGCCAGGGCCGTGGACACCTGGGTGCCGTTGAGCAGGGCCAGGCCTTCCTTGGGCCCGAGCACGAAAGGCTCCAGGCCCACATGGCGCAGGGCCTCGCGGCCCGGCACCACACGGCCATCGACCCGGGCCTGGCCTTCGCCGATCAGCACGCAGGCCAGATGGGACAGCGGCGCCAGGTCGCCCGAGGCGCCCACCGAGCCCTTGGCGGGAATGACGGGCAGCACGTCGGCATTGGCCAGGGCCAGCAGCGCATCGACGATGGCGGGCCGCACGCCCGAATGGCCGCGCGCCAGGCTTACGGCCTTGGTGGCCAGCACCATGCGCACCACGGCGTCGGGCAGGGGCTCGCCCGTGCCCACGCTGTGCGAGAGCACGAGGTTGCGCTGCAGTTCGGCCAGGCGGTCATGGGCGATCTTGGTGGAGGCCAGCTTGCCGAAGCCAGTGTTGATGCCATAGACCACCTGGTCTTCGTCCACGATGTGCTGCACATGGGCCTGGGCCGCGCGCATGCGTTCGAAGGCGGACTCGGCCATGGACAGGCGCACACCCCCCTGCTGGATGGTGCGCAGCTGGGCCAGGGACACCTGGCCCGGCTGCAGCGTCAGCGCGGACACGGGGGAATTCGTGATGCCGGGAGTCGTGATGGTGTTCATGGCTATACCTGTCTATACATTGATGTGCAAGCGAATGATCGGATGGCGCCGGCGCAAGCGCCATGGCGTTTACCTGGACGCCGCGGCCTCAGCCGTCGTGCGAGGAACCGTCGGTGCGAAAGCGGCTGCCCAGCCGGTAGCGCATGCCCGGGTGCAGGCAGTGCACCCAGGTCACGGGGCTGCCGCGCAGCCAGGTGCGGCGTGTCAGCATCAGGCAGGGCTGGTCGGCCGTCATTTGCAGCCAGCCGGCCTGCTCGGCCGTGGGCAGCATGGCGTCGACCACATGCTCGATCTGGTCGAACTGCACATTGCGCACCAGGTAGACCGAGGGCTGGACCTGGGAGAAGTCCTGCTCCATGAAATCGGGGACCATGCGCGGGTTCACATGGCGGTCCTCCAGTTGCACGGGCACATCGTTCTCGAAGTGCACGCCACGCAGATGGAACACCGAACTGCCCACGGCCAGCTGCAGCGCCGCCGCCGCCTCGGGCGAGGCCGAGACGCGGCGCACGTCGATGAGTTCGAAGCGGTGCTCATGGCCACGCTGGCGGATTTCCTCGGCGATGTTGGCAATGTGCAGCAGGGTGGACTGGGGCTTTTCCTCGGCCACGAAGGAGCCCACGCCGGCCACGCGCACGATGACACCCTGCTCGGCCAGCTCGCGCAGCGCACGGTTGGCCGTCATGCGCGCCACGCCGAATTCCTGCACCAGCTCCAGCTCGGACGGGACGCGCTCGCCGGCGGCCAGCGAGCCGTCGGAGATCTTGCGCAGCACATGGTCCTTGACCTGCTGGTACAGGGCGACCGGCAGTTCGCGGCTGGAGGGCGCAGGACTGCGGAGGGAGGCGGAACGGGAGGACATGGTGGACAGGCTCGGTTGCAACAGCCTTTAGTGTGCGGCAGCCGCCAGGGATTCGGCGCGAATCTCCTCGGTCAGCCGGGCCTTGAGCTGCATGAACTCGGGCGAGGTCTTGATGGTGTAGTGGCGCGGGTGCGGCAGATCCACCGGGATGTCGGCCTTGATGCGGCCGGGCCGCGCGCTGAACACGGCCACGCGGTTGGCCATGAAGATGGCCTCGTCGATGTCGTGGGTCACGAACATCACGGTCTTGCGCTCGGCCTCCCAGATGCCCAGCAGCAGCTCCTGCATGAGCACGCGCGTCTGGTTGTCCAGGGCGCCGAAGGGCTCGTCCATGAGCAGGATCTTGGGGTCGTTGGCCAGGGCGCGCGCAATCGCCGTGCGCTGCTGCATGCCACCCGACAGCTGCTTGGGAAAGTGGTTCTCGAAGCCGCGCAGGCCCACCTTGGCGATGAAATAGTCGCTGCGCTCCTTTTGCAGCGCCTCGCTCACGCCTTTTTCACGCAGGCCGAAGCGGATGTTCTGGGCCACCGTCAGCCAGGGGAACAGCGTATAGCTCTGGAACACCATGCCGCGGTCGGCGCCCGGCCCGTCGACCGCGCGGCCGTCGAGCAGCACCTGGCCCGTGGTCGGAAAATCCAGGCCCGCCGCGATGCGCAGCATGGTGGATTTGCCGCAGCCCGAGGGACCGAGGATGGTGACGAAATCGTTTTCGCGCACCTCGAAGTCCACGGGCAGCAGCGCCTGCGTGCTCGTGCCCTTGTGGCTGGTGAAGGTGCGGGACACACCCTGGATGGAAAGTAGATTCATTGCGATCTCCAAGGCCTACCCGTAAAACCGGCACGGACCCAGACCAGGGCAGCCGAGCAAGGGCCGCCCCGCGGCGAGGGCTGCGTCCCCCTCGAAGGGGGAAGGCGCGCAGCGCCTCAGGGGGTGTTTCTTCACAGCGTGCTCCATTCGAACATGCGGCGGTTCAGCGTTTTGAACAGGAAGTCCGACACCAGGCCGATCAGGCCGATGACGATGATGCCGAAGATGATCTGGCCCGTGTTCAGCAGCGCCTGGCTGTCGGTGATCATGTGGCCTATGCCCGAGGACGAGCCGATCAGCTCCGCCACGATCACATAGGTCCAGGCCCAGCCCAGTACCAGGCGCAGGGTTTCGGCGATGCCGGGCGCGGCGCCGGGGATGAGCACGCGGCGCACCACACCGGTGTTGGAGGCGCCCAGCGTATAGGCGGCCTCGACCAGGTCCTTGCGCGCGCCGCCCACGGTCACGGCCACCATCAGCGCAATCTGGAACACCGAGCCGATGAAGATGACCAGCAGCTTCTGCGTCTCGCCCACGCCGGCCCACAGGATGAGCAGGGGGATGAAGGCCGAGGCCGGCAGGTAGCGGCAGAACGAGACGAAGGGCTCGAAGAAGGCCTCGACCGGTTTCCAGGCCCCCATGGCGATGCCCAGGGGCACGGCCACGACGGAGGCCAGGATGAATCCGCCCATGACACGCCACACCGTCATGCCGATGTCGTGCAGGAAGTCGAACTCGGTGAACAGCAGCACGCATTCGCGCGCCATGGTCATGGGGCTGGCCAGAAAGGTCGGCGAGACCAGGCCGCCCAGGGTCACGGCCGACCAGACCAGGAAGAACACCACGAAGAAGGCCACGCCCAGCACCCACTTGGCCGTGGGGCTGACGGGCTCCAGGGGGGCCATGCGGCGCCGGCGCGCGGGGGCCGCGGCGGCGGTGGCGGGTGCATGCGATGCTGTCTTGGTCATGGGCTTGGCCGTGTGTGCCGGCGGGACCGCTGAAGTGCTTGCCGCGTCCATAGTCATTGCCTGCTGCGCTTACTGGATGAAGCTGGCGTCGTACATGGCGCCATAGTTCTCGGGAATGGTGCGGATGACGCCGGCTTCCTTGAGGATGACGGCCGACTCCTTCATGAAGGGCACGAGTTCGTTGGCAAAGAACTTCTGGTTGGCGGCCTTGTCCGACCACTTGAGGAAGGAGGCCGACTTGCCGAACTGCTCGCCGCCCTGCTTGACTGCGGCACCCATGATTTCATAGCTCTTGGCCTGGTCCGCCTCGATCAGGGCCACGGCGTCGAAGTAGGACTGGGCCAGGGCCTTGGCGGCAGCGGCATTGGCCTTGAGCCACTTGGGATCGCAACCCACGGTGTCCATGACCATGGGGTAGTCGATGGTGGTGGCCAGGATCTTGCCGGCGGCGGGGTTGGAGCGGATGGTGGACAGATAGGGCTCGTAGCTCATGGCCGCATCGTTCTGGCCGGCCACGAAGGCCTGTGCCGCGGGCTGGGGCTCCAGGGACACGGTCTTCACGTCCTTCATGCTCATGCCGTTCTTGTGCAGCATCCAGGCCAGGCCGAAGTAGGGGGCCGTGCCCGGCGCGCTGACGGCCACGGTCTTGCCCTTGAGGTCGGCGAAGCCCTTGACGTCGTTGCGCACGGCGATGCCGTCTGCGCCATACGACTTGTCCATCTGGAAGATCTGGACGATGGGCACGCCGTTGGTGTTCCAGGCCACATGGGTTTCAATCGTCGTGGCCGCGCACTGGATGGCGCCCGAGGCCAGGGCCAGATGGCGATCCTTTTGCGGAATCATCTTCAGGTCCACCGCCAGGCCGTTCTTCTTGAAGATGCCGGCCTTGTCGGCCAGCGTCAGCGGCGCAAAGCCCGTCCAGCCCGACATGCCCAGCGTGATCTTGGTTTCCTGGGCCACGGCGGGTTGCATCGCGGCGGCCAGGCAGCAGGCGGCAGCCAGCGGCCACAGCGGCGAACGGCGGGACGTGGGTTTCGGGCTCATGGGGCACTCCTCGGTCAGGGCAGGGAACGGCAGTTGGCGATAAGGCTTCGGGGGTCCGCTGCCACAGGGCTGGCGGGTTGACGAAGTGTGTTTTTGCTGACCAGTCATGTATATACAGGTTTACCCGGCAGAACGAATCGCTGGGCAACAGGCTGTAGGCGACACCTGATCAGACACAGGAGCAACAGCAAATGCCGTGCCAGGCCGCACCTGTCCAGACAGGTCCGGCTACGCCCCTGTGCCAGCAGGCTTTCCCTCACCGCCGTGGTGCATCGCGGCGGGGCCGGACGCGCCTTTACGGTGCCATCACGGCGCGTGCCGCTTTCAGAAATGGTGCAAGCAGGGGCGAGGCATTGCCGCGTGGAACAGCCAGCACCACGGGCTGGGGCGCCACGCGGCCCCGGATGCGGCGGCAGGCCAGGCGCTGGCCATCGTGGGCGCGGTCCACCACGGGCCGCGTGGTCAGCAGGCCCAGGCCATGGCCGTTGGCCACCATGGAGCGCAGCATTTCGATGGAGGCGAATTCATAGGCCACCAGGGGCGTGACACCGGCCTCGCGGAACAGCGACAGGAAGTACTCGCGGCTGTAGGGCAGGCCGATCAGGACCAGGGGATGGGCCGCCACCTCGGCCAGGCCGACGGCGGCCTTGCCGGCCAGGGCATGGCGCTGGGGCAGCAGCACATAGGGTGGCAGGGCGGCCACGGGCAGCAGGTCCAGGCGCGGCCGCGCCAGGCCGGTGTCGTACTGCAGGGCTGCATCGAGTTCGCCGCGCTCGACCTGGCGGGTCAGCGAGGCGATATCGCCCTCGACCAGCTCCAGGGTGATATCGGGATGCTGGCGGCGCATGCGCGCCAGGATCGCCGGCACCCAGCGCGCGCCCAGGGTGCTGAGCAGGCCCAGGCGCAGCACGCCGGCCAGGGCCAGGCTGCGCGGCCCCTGCAGGGCCTGTGCCGACTCCAGCAGGGCCATGGCCTCGCGGCTGCGCGCCGCGCCGGCCGCCGTCAGGTCCAGGCCCCTGGCGTGGCGGCGCACGAACAGTGCCTCGCCCCACTGCGCCTCCAGGTCGGCGATGGCCTTGGAGATGGATGGCTGGGAGACATGGATGGCCTCGGCCGCCCGCGCCGCGCTGCCGTGGCGCGCCGCGGCCACGAAGTACTCCAGTTGGCGCAGGCTGATTTGGATCATTTTTTCGAATGCAATGGATCAGGATTGCATATTTTCCATGCATGCAGCCAGGCCCCAGCATGGGGGCCATGGTCCCACTTGACAGGCTGCTGCCATGACCCCACCGCCCTCCCCTCCTCCCACGGCCCGCCCGCTGGACGACGTGCGCATTCTCGATTTCACGCGCGTGCTCGCCGGCCCGCTGTCCACGGCCCTGCTGGCCGACCTGGGCGCCGAGGTCGTCAAGATCGAACCGCCCCAGGGCGACGACTACCGCGCCATCGGCCCCATGAAGAACGGCGAGAGCGCGCTGTTCACGGTGATGAACCGCAACAAGCAAAGCCTGGTGCTGGACCTCAAGCACCCCGAGGCCGTGGCCGTGGTCCATGCCATGGCGGCCCGGGCCGACGTGGTGGTGGAGAACTTCCGCCCCGGCGTGGCCGAGCGCCTGGGCATAGGCGCGCGGCAGCTGCGCGCGCTCAACCCGCGCCTGGTCTATGTCAGCGTCTCGGGCTTCGGCCAGACCGGCCCCCTGGCCCACCGGCCGGCCTACGACATCATCGTCCAGGCCATGAGCGGGCTGATGGAAGCCACCGGCGAGCCCGATGGCGAACCCACCCTGGTGGGCGAGGCGGTCAGCGACGTGGTCGCCGGGCTGTTCGCCTCCTGGGCCACCCTGGCCGCCCTGCTGCAGGCGCGCGGCACGGGCCAGGGCCAGCATGTGGACGTGGCCATGTTCGACACCACCCTGGGCTTTCTGGCGACCTCGGTGGCGCGCTACCTGTTCACGGACCGGCCCGCGCGCCGCGTGGGCAACAGGCACCCGCTGTCGGCACCCTTCGGTGTCTACCGCGCGGGCGACGGCCACTTCGCGCTGGCCGTGCTCAACAACAAGCTGTTCGGTGCCGCCATGCAGGCCATGGGGCTGGCAGACCTTGCCGGCGATGCGCGCTTCGCCAGCGACGCATCGCGCTCGGACCACGAGGGCGCGCTGCGCCAGGCCATCGAGGGCTGGGCCGGCCGGCACGGCGTGGAACAGGTGGTCGCCCTGCTGGACGAGGCCGGCGTGCCCGCCGCGCCGCTGTGGGACATCGCCCAGGCCCTGCAATCGCCGCAGATCCAGGCGCGCGGCCTGCTGCGGCCCGTGCAGGATGACCGCCTTCCCGGCCTGCGCCTGCCCACCCAGCCCGTGCACTTCGGCGGCGCGGCGCCCAACCGCGCCGAGCGCGCCCCGGCCCTGGGAGAACACACCGAGGCCCTGCTGTCGCAGTGGCTGGGCCGTGGCGCCGAGGCCATTGCCGCTTTGCGCGCATCGGGTGCCCTGGGCACACCGGGCGCGGCGCCTTCCCCTGCCCCCCAACACGCCTGAGGCCTTCCCATGACTTTTCTCCGACTTGGCACCACCGCGGAAGACCAGGCCATTGCCGACGCCGTGGCCCGCTTCGCCGACGACAGCCTGGCTCCCATGGCCCACCAGATGGACGAGCAGGCCCTGTCGGCCACCTGCCATGTACCCGGCCTGGCCGGCCTGGGTGTCATGGGCATGAACCTGCCCGAGCGCTGGGGCGGTCCCGGCGTCACGCCCACGGCCATGCTGCTGTCCCTGGTGGCCATATCGCGCGCCTGCGCGGCCACCTCGTCCATGATCGGCGCCCACTACCTGGGCACGGACGCCGTGCTCCTGGGCGGCGATGACGGCCAGCGCCAGCAGTGGCTGCCGCGCTGCGCCAGCGGCGAATGGCTGGCGGCCTTCGCGCTGACTGAACCGCGCGGCGGCTCCCATCCGGCCGACATGCGCACCCGCGCCGTGCGCGAAGGCGACGGCTATGCGATCACCGGGGTCAAGCATTTCATCTCCAACGCGGCCGAGGCCCGCTTCATGGTGGTCTTCGCCAAGACCGACCCGCAGGCCGGCGCGCGCGGCGTCAGCGCCTTCGTCGTGCCGCGCGACCTGCCGGGCATCCAGGTATCGCCGCCCGAAAAGCTCATGGGCATACGCGGTGGCCACGCCTTCGAGGTGGCGCTGGAGAATGTGCGCGTGCCGGCCAGCCACCGGCTGGGCGACGAGGGCACGGGCTTCAGGACCGCCATGAAGGTGCTGGACAACAGCCGCCTGGATGTGGCCGCCACCTCGCTGGGCCTGGCCGAGGCCGCCCTGGCCGCCGCCACCCAATGGGCCCGGCAGCGCCTGGTGGGCGGCGAGCCCCTGGCCACCCGGCAGGGCATACAGTGGAAGCTGGCCGACATGAAGCTGCGGCTGGAGGCTTCCTGGGGCCTGACCCTGCAGGCCCTGGCCCTGCGCCAGGCCGGCCAGCCCTTCACCCAGCAATCGGCCATGGCCAAGCTCCATGCCTCGGAAATGGTGGCCTTCGTCACCGACGAGGCCCTGCAGATCCATGGCGGCTATGGCTATACCCGTGAAATGCCGCTGGAACGCCATGTGCGCGATGCGCGCATTCTGCGCATCTACGAAGGCTCGTCCGAGGTGCAGCGCGGCATCATCGCGCGCGGGGTGCTGGCCGGGGCGTGACCCCGCGCGCAGTGGCCTGGCGGCAGCGGCCAAGCCCGGCCGCGCGGCCATCCATACCCCAGGTCTTCCACGGACCTTGCCGGGGGGCGCACAATGGCGGCTGTCGCGGCCCTGGTGGCCGCTGTCTCTTTTGTGCGGGAAGCCCCCGCTCCCCGTCCACCCCTGGCGCCTGCCGCATTTTTCCGAGAGCCTTCGTGTCCGCCGCGCATTCCGTCCTGCAAGCCGTGTTCGGCTACGAGCAATTCCGCGGCCCGCAGGAGGCCATCGTCTCGCATGTGGTCGCCGGCGGCGACGCCCTGGTGCTCATGCCCACGGGCGGCGGCAAGAGCCTGTGCTACCAGGTGCCCGCCATCGTGCGCCAGCAGGCGGGCCATGGCGTGACCCTGGTGGTGTCGCCGCTGATCGCCCTGATGCACGACCAGGTCGGGGCCCTGCACGAAGCCGGCGTCAGCGCGGCCTACCTGAATTCCACTCTGTCCTACGACGAGACCCAGGAAGTCGAGTGGCGGCTGCAGGGCGGGGAGATCACCCTGCTGTACGCCGCACCCGAGCGCCTGAACACGCCGCGCTTCCTGGGCCTGCTCGACGATCTGCATGCCCAGGGCAAGCTGTCGCTCTTCGCCATCGACGAAGCGCATTGCGTCAGCCAGTGGGGCCACGACTTCCGCCCCGAGTACCGCGCCCTCACCGTCCTGCACGAGCGCTATGCGGGCGTGCCGCGCATCGCGCTCACGGCCACCGCCGATGCGCTCACGCGCGCCGACATCGTCGAGAGGCTGCAGCTCGAAGGCGCGCGGCACTTCATCAGCAGCTTCGACCGCCCCAACATCCGCTATCGCATCGCCGAGAAAAAGGACGTGGGCAACCAGTTGCTGCGCTTCATCGAGCGGGAGCACGAAGGCGAGGCCGGCGTCGTCTACTGCCAGTCGCGCAAGCGCGTGGAAGAACTGGCCCAGACGCTGAGCCAGGCCGGCGTGCCCGCCCTGCCCTACCACGCGGGCCTGCCGGCCGAGACGCGCCAGCTGCACCAGGACCGCTTCCTGCGCGAGGATGGCATCGTCATGGTGGCCACCATCGCCTTCGGCATGGGCATCAACAAGCCCGACGTGCGCTTCGTGGCCCATGTGGACATGCCCAAGAACATCGAGGGCTACTACCAGGAGACCGGGCGCGCGGGCCGCGACGGCCTGCCGGCCGATGCCTGGATGGCCTACGGGCTGTCGGACGTGGTCAACCAGCGCCGCATGATCGACGAAAGCCCCGCCGAGGACGGCTTCAAGCAGGTCATGCGCGGCAAGCTGGACGCGCTGCTGACCCTGGCCGAGGCCACGGACTGCCGGCGCGTGCGCCTGCTGGCCTATTTCGGCGAGCAGTATGGCCTGGGGGCGCCCGGCGAGGACGACGGCGAGGGCCGGCCCCTGCAGCGCGTGGCCCGCAGCACCTGCGGCAACTGCGACAACTGCCTGGAGCCGCCGGCCCTGTGGGATGGCACGGATGCCGCGCGCAAGCTGCTGTCCACCATCTACCGCGTGCACGAGGCCAGCCAGCTGACCTTTGGCGCGGGCCACATCATGGATGTGCTGCGCGGCAAGGACACGGAAAAGGTGCAGCAGTACGGCCACGACAAGGTCTCCACCTTCGGCATCGGCAAGGAATACAGCGAGCCCCAGCTGCGCGGCGTGATGCGCCAGCTGCTGGCCACGGGCGCCCTGGGCCTGCACAAGATCACCAGCGAGAACAGCGGCTACAGCTTCGACACGCTGAGCCTGACCGACGGCTCGCGCGCCGTGCTGCGTGGCGAAACCCAGGTGCAGCTGCGCGAGGCCGTGGCCGCGTCGCGCACGCGCAGCTCCAAGCGCTCCACCCAGCCCAATGCGGCAGCCGCCAGCCTGGGGCCCGATGCCCAGGTGCGGTTCATCAACCTCAAGGCCTGGCGCGCCGAAGTGGCGCGCGAGCACAATCTGCCGGCCTATGTGATCTTCCATGACGCCACCCTGGCCGCCATCGCCGAGCGCAATCCACGCACCCTGGACGAGCTGCAGGGCATCAATGGCATGGGTGCCAAGAAGCTCGACGCCTATGGTGCCGAGGTGCTGCGGGTGGTGGCCACGGGCTGAGGCCATGCACCCGCCGGTTGCGCATGGATGGAAAAAGGCCTGCCCCCTTCGGAGCAGGCCTTTTTTGCGCAAGCGGCCGCGGCCTATTGCGCCAGCACCCTGAAGGTCAGCGTGTAGTTGTTGCCGTACTGGGGCGCGGCGGCGCCTGCCGGGGCGTCGGCGCGCAGGCGCACCAGGGCCAGGTAGACGCCGGACCGGGGCAGCGCATAGGAGATGCGGCCCTGGGCATCCGTGGTCAGCGCATCCACGCTGTGCTGGCTGGCCAGGTCCATGGCGGAGCGGAAGATTTCCACCTTGTGGTTGGCCACGGGCTTGCCCTCGTACTGCACGCTGAACTCGAACTTCTCGCCCGCAAACAGATCGCTGGGGTGGGTGAGGGGAACGATTTCCAGGCCCTTGCCCGTGGGTGCCAGCGCGGTCTGGCTGGGCTTGCCCACCGTGACGTAGGTCTCGGAGACCGACAGCGACTGGTAGTGGCTCAGCAGCCTGGCATCGGCCGGCGTGGGTGTGCCGGGGTCCCGTGCCGTCTCGACCTTGCCGTTGCGCTCCCAGGAGCGGAAGATGGCGCCCAGGCGTGGACCGGTGCTGATGCGGTACGTGCCCTTTTCATCGGGCAGCCTGTGCTCGGCCACAGTACGGGTCTTGAACTGGCGCACGTCGGACAGGGGCGTCACCGAGCCATCGGGCGCGGTCAGCGTGAACTGCGTCTCGCCAAAGGCCACCTCGGGGATGAAGAACTTGTCGGCGAAGCTGGCGTCCACGCTGATGACGGCCTTGGGCTGGGCCTCGAAGCTCACAGGCAGCAGATAGGGCGTGTGCGCCTGGGCACCGAGGCAAAAGGCCGACAGCAGCGGCAGCCACAGGGCGGCAAAGGGCTTGGTCATGGCCATGTGCGCTCAGGGCTTCTTGACGTCGTTGTTGTCCACGACGCCATCGCCGTTGACATCGGCTTCCCTGAAGCTGCGGTCGGCGATGGCCATGTCTTCCTCGACGGTGTAGCGGCCGTCACGGCTGCGGTTCACGATGCCGAAGCGCACATGGGCCTGCTTCATGGACTGGGCATAGCGCTCGTCGGGCTGGCGTCCCGCGTACTGCTGCTTGAGGCGGGCCTCGAACTCGTCCACATACTCCTTTTCGCTGAGCCAGCCGTCGCCGTTGGTGTCACCGGCCAGGAAGCGCTGCTTGCGCACCGTGTCGTACTCTTCGCGCGTGACCACGCCGTCGCGGTTGGCGTCATAGCTGCCCATGAAGGCGGCCTGGCCGTGGCCGCCGGCAGGCTGGGCCGGTCCGCTGGCCGACGGCGTGGCGGGCGATGCGCAGGCGGCCAGCAGGGCGGCCAGGCCGGTGGCGGCCAGCATGCGCAGGGACGGGGAATACTCGATCATGAAACGACTCCTGAAGGGGATGGACACAGCGGCGGCTGCGATGGTGGTGGTGGCTTGCCGACCAGCCTCGCCGCTGCGAAAAGGCCGGCCAGTCCCTGGAGAAACTCGGGGAAGGCACAAGGCCTGCGCCGCCCGGACAGGCTGACGGCGCAGGTTCGATGGCATGGAGGAAAGATCCTCAGAACGCGACGTTCATGGACACCGCGAAGGTGCGACCCGGGCTGCTCAGCAGTTCGATGTCGCGGCGGTCGCGCGCCACATCGGGCTGCAGGTTGCGCGTGCTGGCGTAATCCCAGTAGCGCTTGTCGCCCAGGTTGTAGATGCCGGCGTTCAGGCGGACGTTCTTGCCGACCTGCCAGTAGGCGGCCAGGTCGAAGATGGCGTAGCCGGGAACGCGGAACAGCGCGGTGGTGGCATCGCCCAGGGCCGGACCGGCGTTCTGGTAACTGTCGCGGTTGGTGGCCACCGCCTGCTTGCCGGCCACGAAGGTGCCCGTCATGTTCAGGCCCCACTGGCGACCGGGCGCGTCATAGCCCACGCCGACGATGGCCTTGCGCGGCAGCACGCTGTCCAGCGGCACATCCTTGTCGCCCGCGTAGTAGGACTTGGAGGTGCCGCGGCTGATGCCCAGGGCCCAGGTGGTGTACAGGCCCTTGACGGCCGGCATCCACTGGCCATGGTCCAGGCGCGCGCTGGCTTCGAAGCCGAAGATCCTGGCGCTGTCGCGATTCTCGGCCTGGTAGATGGTGCCGATGTGGGCCGGCACGTTCACGAACAGGTCGGGACGGCTGGCACGGGTGTAGCGCGTGTAGGCGATGAAGTCCGAATACTTGGTGTAGAAGACCGAGCTGTTGAAGGTCACGCCCGGCGTGGGTGAGCCCTTGAGGCCGAAGTCGAAGGCGTTGCTGGTCTCTTCCTTGAGGCCGGGGTTGCCGATCAGCGCGTACTGGTTGCCCGTGGCGTAGTTGCTGGCCATGTTCCAGGAGCCGAAGATCTCGCCGGCCGAGGGTGCACGGCCGCTGCGCTTGAACTGGGCATAGGCGCTGAAGCGGGGCGTGAGGTCATAGACCAGGGCCAGGCTGGGGCTCAGGATGGTGTTGGCGCGCGTGCCGCCGTAGAGCTTGTCCACATCGGCGGCCGTGAGCACGCCAGAGACGAAGTTGTCCAGGTTGCGCGGCTTGATCTCCACGCGGTCCACGCGCAGCGCGGGTATCAGTGCCAGGCGACGGCCGCCGGCCTGCCAGCTGATCTCGTCCTGCAGGAAGGCGCCGTAGCGGTGGGTGGTGGTGTCGGGCTGGGGCTTCATGTAGCCGGACACGCTCCAGGGACGCTCCGTGTCCTGGACCGAGGCGTTGACGCCAAAGCTCAGGCGGTGGTTGTCGAAGCGCTTGTCGCCCGTGCTGGAAAAGCCCCAGGTGCGGGTTTCGTTTTCCGAGATGTTGCGCACCTGGGCACCCGAGGCCAGGGTGGTGGTGTCGGTCACGTCGCGCGTGTCCGTGGTCTGGAAGAACAGCCGCGTGTCCAGCTGGTCCACCCAGGCACCGACCGGCGTCCACAGGTGCTGCAGCTGCAGGGTGTTGCGGCTGGTGTCGCTGATCTGGTGCGAGCGTTCTGTGATGCTGGTGTTGGTCGTGTCCCAGCCGTGGAAGGAGGTATCGTTCTTGCGGCGATACAGGTCGGCCGACAGCACCAGGCGCTGGGTCGGATCGATGCGCAGGCCGCCCTTGAGCAGCAGGGCGTTGGAGTTCCAGTCGTCGGGATAGCTGTTGACCGTGGCGCTGTTGTTGCGCGTCTCGTGGCCGTCGCGGCGCGAGAAGGCGATCAGGCCGTCGAGGTCGCCCGCGCGGCCGGCGGCCGTGAAGCTTTCGTTCCAGGAACGGTCGGCCGTGTCATGGCCGATCTTGCCGCCCAGGTAGGAGGTTTTGCCGCCGATCAGATAGTCCTCGGCGGACTTGGTGCGAAAGCCCACCGAGCCGCCGATGCCGCCCGCCGCGCGCCGCGCCGTGGTGGTGCCGGACTGGATGTCCACGCCCGAGAACATTTCAGGATCGATGAAGTCGCGGCCCACGCCGAAGGTGTTGGCACCCGCACGGCTCACATAGGGGCGCGTCGTGGCATCCGGCAGTTCGACGCCGTCCACATCCATGCCCACGCGGTTGCCCTCGATGCCGCGGATGTTGTAGCCCGTGGTGCCCGAGCGGTCGAAGCTGCTGCGATTGCGGCTGGCACCCGAGGCCGTTCCCGGGGCCGAGACCAGGGGCTGGTAGCGCACGATGTCGGCCATGCTGCCGGCCTGCTCCAGCGCCGGGCCGCTGACCGTGGTGGAGGCGCCGGGCGTGCGCTGGGAGGTGTCGGCCACGTCGGTCACATCGACCTGGGGAAGCAGCTTGACAGGCGCCTGGGCCATTTGCAGGGCTGTGTCGGCCTCGGTGGCGGCCTGGGCCCAGGCGCCGGTCGAGGCCAGGCCGATCAGGGCGGCCTGGGCGGCCGTGGCCAGCAGGCTGCGGCGCCAGGCGGGGCGTGTGCCGTGGAAAAGGGATTGCGGATGGGAATGCGAGGACGGCGCCATGGTGTTGCTCGAAAAGGAGGATTGCTGGCTAGCTCTCCACCTGTCCGCGCAAGACATGTGCCCCAGGGCACATGCTCCGATCTGCCGATGATTTTTTCTGCTGGCTTTGCGCCATTGTCCCATCAATTGATAATGATTATCATTTGATTGCTAACCTGTATCATTTCTGACACATCTGGCGCAGCACCGCCTCCAGCCGAAACGCGGCCGGGCCTTCGGCGGCCTGGGATAACATGGATCGCATCCAGACACCGCAACGCAGGAGCTGACCATGAAGTCTTTCGTGACCGCCATCGCCACCTTTGCCGCCACCACCTGCCTGGCCCCGCTGTCGGCCCAGGCAGCGCCCGTGTCCTTTCTCAACCAGACCATCGTCGCCCGCATCCCGGCCAGGGACCTGCCCGCCTTCCGCGCCGCCGTGGGCCAGGCCCTGAACGACAGCGCCGACGGCGCCAGCACCCAATGGACCAGCAGCCCGGGCCGTGGCCACCAGCCCGTGCAGGTCACGCTCATGCCGCAGCAGACCACGCAGACGGACAAGGCCGGCCGCTGCCGCCTGCTGGCGGCCCAGGTGCGCCAGCTGTCCGTGTCCGAGGACTGGCGCTTCTGGTTCTGCCAGCAGCCTGGCGGCCAGTGGATGGCCAGCGGCAGCCAGCTGCGCTGAGCCACCGGCGGGGACGGGCCCGCCCCTCCACAAATCGCACACAAAGGCTCGACAGCCCGGCAAGATTGCCGCCGCACACTGCAGCGGCTGAATATCCGGAGCCCTTTGCTGTGATCAATAACGCCCAACTTCTGGCCGACGAAGCCAAGTACTGCTCGTTCGGGGACACCGTCCACTACGTCAATCCCCCCAAGATCTTCTCGGGCTGCGAAGGCAGCTACATGTATGACGAGGCCGGCACGCCGTACCTCGACCTGCAGATGTGGTACTCGGCCGTGAACTTCGGCTACAAGAACAAGCGCCTCGAGCAGAAGATGATCGAGCAGCTGCAGACCCTGCCCCAGGTCGCCAGCCAGTACCTGCACCCGACCAAGATCGAACTGGCCAAGTTCATCGCCCAGGACGCCGAGCGCAAGTGGGGCCACGCAGGCCGCGTGCACTTCAACGTGGGCGGCGCCCAGGCCATCGAGGACTCGCTCAAGGTGGTGCGCAACGCCAGCAACGGCAAGAGCCTGATGTTCGCCTTCGAGGGCGGCTACCACGGCCGCACGCTGGGCGCCTCCAGCATCACCTCCAGCTACCGCTATCGCCGTCGCTACGGCCACTTCGGCGACCGCGCCCAGTTCATTCCCTTCCCCTACCCCTTCCGCCGCCCCAAGGGCATGACGGCCGAGGAGTATTCGGACTCCATCGTGCGGGAGTTCGCGCGCAAGTTCGAGAACGAATACCACGCCATCTGGGACCCCAAGACCAACCAGTGCGAGTACGCGGCCTTCTATGTCGAGCCCATCCAGGGCACGGGCGGCTATGTCGTGCCCCCGCCCAATTTCTTCAAGGGCCTCAAGAAGGTGCTGGACGACCACGGCATCCTGATGGTGGTCGACGAAATCCAGATGGGCTTCTGGCGCACCGGCACGCTGTGGTCGGTGGAGAACTTCGGCGTCAAGCCCGACGTGCTGGTCTTCGCCAAGGCGCTGACCAACGGCCTCAACGCCCTGTCGGG
>JAIRVR010000069.1 GCA_031253795.1 Burkholderiaceae bacterium | reverse complement strand
TATTTTTAAGGATCCGAAGATCAGAATTTCTTCTTTTCTTCTGACTCGCTGCGATCAGCGAAGCCTTGAATTCTAGCACAGTTTTGAGCGTCGTTGCAATCAAATTTCTTCGATCACTTTATCAACCCTGCGAGGTGCAACTCGCTTTCTTCAACCACTCCACTCTTCAGCGGAGCCTTGCAGTGTATCACGTTTTTTGACGTTTCCACAAAACTCCTCAGAGTCACTTTTCAGACACATCCGTGTCGTCGAGTGCAGGGGCGCAACTATAACACCAATCCTGGCGGATGACTGGCGTCATCCGCCAGGATTTTTTGTGCCAGCTGGCAAGCCTTGTCAGGCCGAGGCCAGCGCCTGTTCCAGCGCGTCCTGGAACAGGCTGGCCACGTCGCAGCCCGTCTGGTCGAAGATCTCCTGGAAGCAGGTGGGGCTGGTCACATTGATCTCGGTGATGCACTGGCCTATGACATCCACACCGGCCAGCAGGAGACCCCGCGCCATCAGGATGGGGCCGACCTCCTCGGCCATGGCCTTGTCATGCTCGCTCAGAGGCTGGGCCACGCCCTTGCCGCCGGCCGCCAGGTTGCCGCGCACTTCGTTGCCCTGGGGAATACGAGCCAGGCAATAAGGAACGGGCTTGCCGCCAATGACCAGGACGCGCTTGTCGCCCTGGGCGATCTCGGGCAGGAATTTCTGCACCATGACACTGGCGGCGCCACCCTTGTTCAGGGTTTCGATGATGCTGCCCAGGTTGCGCCCATCGGCGCCCACACGGAAGATGCCCATGCCGCCCATGCCATCGAGCGGCTTGAGGATGATGTCCTGGTGTTCGGCATGAAAGGCCCGGATGTCGTCGGCGCTGCGCGTGACCAGGGTGGGCCCTATGAACTGGGGAAATTCGAGGATGGCCAGCTTTTCCGGGTGGTCGCGCAGTGCGCCGGGCTTGTTGAAGACCCGGGCACCTTCGCGCTCCGCCTGTTCCAGCAGATGGGTGGAATAGAAGTACTCGGAGTCGAAGGGCGGGTCCTTGCGCATGAGCACGGCATCGAAGCCAGCCAGGGGCTCGAGGCCCTGGCCTGTGGTTTCGAACCAGTTGCCGGCCTCGCCCGTGAGGCGGATGTGGCGGACCTGGGCCACGACCTTGCCGCCGCGCCGCCAGGAAATGTGCCGGGGTTCGCAAGCCACGATGGAATGCCCGCGCCGCTGCGCCTCCCGCATCATCGCGAAGGTGGTGTCCTTGTAGGTCTGGAAAGACTCGAGCGGATCGGCAACGAAGAGGATTTGCATGGTGATGAGGAGGCGCCCCGGGGGTCTGGCGCCATCGGTAAAAGGGCAGGAACGGCGTGCGGACCGGCGTCAGACGGTCCGGGCACGTCGGTAATGTTGCACAAATAGCGCAAGACTGCCGGCCACCACACCCCAAAACGCCGAGCCGACTCCGGCTATCACCACGCCGCTGAGCGTGACCAGAAAGGTGATCAGTGCCGCCTCGCGATGCTGCTCCCCCTGCAGGGCCGTGGCCAGGCCGCTGCCTATGGAGCCCAGCAGGGCCAGGCCGGCGATGCAGACCACCAGTTCTTTGGGAAAGGCCGTGAGCAGGCCCGTGACCACGGCACCGAAGATGCCGATGACGATATAGAACAGGCCACAGACGGCAGCCGCCGTGTAGCGGCGCGACTTGTCCTCGTGGGCCTCGGGGCCCATGCAGATGGCCGCCGTGATGGCGCTGAGGTTGAGCGCATAGCCGCCAAAGGGCGCCAGCAGCAAGGTCGCGATACCCGTCATGCTGATGATGCGCGAGACCGGGATGTCATAGCCCGTGGCGCGGATGACGGCCACACCGGGCAGGTTTTGCGAGGCCATGGTGACGACGAACAGGGGCAGGGCCAGGCTGATGGCTGCCTGTACGGAGAACTGCGGCATGGTGAATACCGGCCAGGCCAGGCCTGCATGGACGGCCGACCATTGCATTTGCCCGCGCGCGACCACCCAGGCGATGGAAGCCAGCAGCGTGGCAATGACCGCATAGCGTGGCGCCAGGCGCCGTGACAGCAGGTAGGTGACCAGCATGACCAGGACCAGGGGCAAGGCCGTCTGGGCTGCTGCAAAGGCCTGCATGCCGAAATTGGCCAGCACCCCCGCCAGCAGCGCTGCAGCGATTTCCATGGGAATGCGGCCCATGATGCGCTCGAACCAGCCTGTGACACCCGCCACCACGATCAGCAGTGCGCTGATGATGAAGGCTCCCACGGCCTCGCCCATGGAAAAGCCGCCAGCCAACCCGGCCGTGGCCAGGACCGCCGCACCGGGGGTGGACCAGGCGACCATCACCGGCATGCGCAGGATCAGCGATGGCAGCAGGGAGCACAGGCCCATGCCCAGACCCAGGGCCCAGACCCAGGAGGTGACCTGCTCGGGCGTGGCCTGGAAGGCCTGGGCTGCCTGAAAGACCAGGGCTACCGAGCTGGTGAAGCCCACGAGCACGGCCACGAAACCCGCCGCGAAGGCGGAAGGGCTCAAGTCACGAAGAAAGCGCATCGCGCAATTCTGTCACCAGAAGCCGTGCGCAGGCGACGCCTACAGCTCGATCTTGGAGCCCAGCTCGACGACGGAGTTGTTGGGCAGGTGCAGGAAGTCCGACACCCGGCTGGCGTTGCGGTGCATTTGCGCGAACAGCTTTTCGCGCCAGGGTGCCATGCGGTGGCTGATGCGCGGGATGATGACGTCACGCGACAGGAAGTAGCTGGTTTCCATGGCCTCGAGCTGGCAGCCACGGGGCCGCAGCAGGGCCAGGGCCGCAGGCACGTCGGGCTCGTTCTTGAAGCCGTAATTGATGATGACCTGCCAGCAGTCGCTGCCCAGTGCCTCGATTTCGGTGCGCTTGTCCAGCCCCACCCAGGGCACTTCGTGGTTGCGCACGGTCACGAAGATGTTCTGGGCATGCAGCACCTTGTTGTGCTTGAGGTTGTGCAACAGGGCATTGGGCACGGTGCCGGGCTCGCCCGAGAGAAAGACCGCCGTGCCGGGCACGCGCGCCGGCGGATGGCGCCACACGGATTCGAGGAAGCTCTTGAGGTCGATGGCGTCGGCCTGCAGCTTTTCATGCAGCAGCTCGCGGCCGCGGCGCCAGGTCATCATCAGAGAGAACACGGTGCCGCCGATGAGCAGGGGGAACCAGCCGCCGTCGAACAGCTTGAGCAGGTTGGACGAGAAAAAGGCCAGGTCCACGAGGAAGAAAAAGCCCGTGGCCGCGATACACAGCGCCAGCGGATAGTTCCAGCGGTAGCGGATCACGAAGAAGGTCAGCGTGGTGGTGATCAGCATGTCCAGGGTCACGGCGATACCGTAGGCCGCCGCCAGGTTGCCGCTGGAGCGGAACAGCACCACGGCCAGGGCGATGGCCACGAACAGGCTCCAGTTGACAAGGGGCATGTAGATCTGGCCCGCCTCGCGCACGCTGGTATGGCGAACCTCCAGCCGCGGCAGATAGCCCAGCTGTATGACCTGGCGGGTGACGCTGAAGGCACCGGTGATCAGGGCCTGGGAGGCAATGACCGTGGCCATGGTGGCCAGCAGCACCAGGGGCAGCAGGGCCCAGGCCGGCGCCATCATGTAGAAGGGGTTCTTGACAGCCGCGGGATTGGCCAGCAGCAGCGCGCCCTGGCCGAAGTAATTGAGGGTGAGGGCCGGCATGGCCACCGAGAACCAGGCCAGGCGGATGGGTTTCTTGCCGAAATGGCCCAGGTCGGCGTACAGGGCCTCGGCACCGGTCACGCACAGCACGACGGCCCCCAGGATAATGAAGCTGGTGCCGGGGTTGTCCCAGATGAAGCCCACGGCGAAATGGGGGCTGAGTGCCGCCAGGATCTCGGGGTGATTGGTGATCTGGTTCACGCCCAGGGCGGCGATGCAGAAGAACCAGACCAGGGTGATGGGGCCGAAAAAGCGCCCGATGCCGGCCGTGCCGTGCTTCTGGAACCAGAACAGCAGGAACAGGATCACCAGGGTCAGCGGTATCACGGCCTTGGTGAAATGGGGCGACACCACTTCCAGGCCCTCCACGGCCGAGAGCACGGAGATGGCTGGCGTGATCACGCCGTCTCCATAGAAGAGCGAGGTGCCGAAGATGCCGACGAAGAGCAGGGCGTTGCGCAGGCGCGGCTTGTCCTTCACCGTCTGCGAGGCCAGGGCCAGCATGGCGACCAGGCCGCCTTCCCCATTGTTGTCGGCCCGCAGCACAAGGACCACGTATTTGAGGGAGACGATGACCGTCAGTGTCCAGAACAGCAGCGACAGCACGCCGTAGATGTTGTCCTGGGTGAAGGGCACATGGCCCGAGCCAAAGACCTCCTTGACCGAATACAGCACACTGGTGCCGATATCGCCATAGACCACGCCGATGGCGCCCAGGGTGAGCGCGGCCAACGAAGATTTGGTTTTCTGCACAGGTCTATGTGCCATCCCGTGGGGAGACGGCCTCGGTCATGGAAATGCCGGCATTGTCCGCTGTCCTGATGACCAGCGCATCGGACAAGGCCGTGATCAGTCGTAGATTTCCGCGTTGGGATTGGTCGCTTCCAGCTCATAGCTGGCCGCCAGCATGGCCACGCGCGCGACCACGCCGTACATGTAGAAGCGGTTGGGCATGCTGGCACCGGGGCGCGCGCCGATCTGCGGCAGCTGGGTGCTGTGCTGGAAGGCCAGCGGCACGAAGCCGGCTCCGGGGGCATTGAGGTTTTCGTCCACGTCGCGCTCGGGGTGCATGCGGTAGAAGCCGCCGACCACGTAGCGGTCCATCATGTAGACAACGGGCTCGGCCACGGCGTTGTTCATGCGCTCCTGCGTCAGCACACCTTCCTGGATGATGACGTCGTGCACGGTCTGGCCATCCTTGATCATGCCCATCTTGTTTCGGCTTTTGCGCGGCAGCTCGGCCAGCTCCTTGGCGTCGCGCACGGTCATCACGCCCATGCCGTAGGTGCCGTTGTCGGCCTTGACTATGGCGAAGGGCTTTTCCTTGATTCCGTATTCCTTGTACTTGCGGCGCACCTTGGCCAGCAGCACGTCGACCTGCTCGGCCAGGCCTTCCATGCCCACTCCATTGGCGAAATCAATGCCTTCGCTGCGGCCGAACAGGGGGTTGATCAGCCAGGGGTCGATGCCCAGCAGCTTGCCGAAGCGCTTGGCCACCTCCTCGTAGCTCTGGAAATGGCGGCTCTTGCGGCGCACGCTCCAGCCCGCGTGCAGGGGCGGCAGCAGGTACTGCTCGTACAGTTCCTCGACGATGCCCGGCACGCCCGCCGACAGATCGTTGTTGAGCAGGATGGTACAGGGGTCGAAATCCTTGAGGCCCAGGCGGCGCTTGCTGCGGATCACGGGCTCCAGCGTCACCGTGTCCCCATGGGGAAGGGTCACCGTGGTGGTCTTCTTCACATCGGGGCTGATCGAGCCGATGCGCACGTTCAGGCCCGCCATGTTGAAGATGCGCTTGAGCTGCAGCACATTCGCCAGATAGTGGGTATTGCGCGTGTGGTTTTCCGGAATGATGAGCAGGTTGCGCGCTTCGGGACAGATCTTCTCGATGGCGGCCATAGCCGCCTGTACGGCCAGCGGCAGCATTTCGTCGGTCAGGTTGTTCCAGCCGCCGGGAAACAGGTTGGTATCCACGGGCGCGAGCTTGAAACCGGCGTTGCGGATGTCCACCGAGCAGTAAAAGGGCGGCGTGTGTTCCATCCACTCGAGCCGGAACCAGCGCTCGATCGCCGGCATGGAGTCGAGGATGCGCTGTTCAAGCTCGTTGATCGGACCGGTCAGGGCCGTGATGAGATGTGGAACCATAAAGACCCTCTGGGAACGATGGTGGGGGGCAATTGTAGAGATTGGACCATGAGATAGGTGTTTTCCCCAGTCCCGTGGACATCAACGGCGCCAGAACGCCGGCGACAGCAAGGCCATGAAGCTGAGGATTTCGAGGCGCCCCAGCAGCATGGCCAGGGTGCACACCCAGGTCTGGAAGTCGGTGAGCACGGCGTAGTTGGAGGAAGGCCCCAGGGCCCCCAGCCCCGGGCCCATGCAGTGCACGCTGGCCAGCACGGCGGAAAAGGCGGTCACGGGATCAAGGTCGGTGAGCAGCAGCACCATGCTCAGGGTGATCACCGTGGCGCCATAGACCAGCATGAAGGCCAGCACCGAGAAGATCATGCGGTTGTCCACCACCCCCTCGCCCAGCCGCACGGGCTGCATGGCGCGCGGATGGACGAGACGCGTCATCTCGCGCCGCGCCTGCTTGAGCAGGATCAGCATGCGCACCATCTTGATGCCGCCACCGGTGGAGCCCGCGCTGGTGGCCACGCCCGACAGCAGCAGCATGAGCACGGGCGCGAACACGGGCCAGCTCAGGTAGTCGACAGTGGTGAAGCCCGTGGTCGTGGCCACGGAAACCACATGGAACATGCCCAGGCGCAGGGCCTCCAGCGGGCCATACACGCCCTTGGCCCACAGCAGCAGGGCCACGATGAAACCACCGCCCAGCAGCACGGCCAGGGTGGCGCGCATCTCGGGATCGCGCCAGAAACCATCCCAGCGGCCCTTGCGCATGGCCACGAAGTACAGGGCGAAGTTGCAGCTGGCCAGCAGCATGAAGACCAGGGCGATCAGCTCGATGGACAGCGAGTCGAAATAGGCGAAGCTGGCATCGTGCGAGGACAGGCCGCCCAGGCTGACGGTGGCGAACATATGCATCAGCGCATCCAGCGGCGTCATGCCCGCCGCCCAGAACGCCAGGCCACAGGCCAGGGAGAACACGCCATAGACGGCCCACAGGCCCTTGGCGGTTTCGGTCATGCGCGGCGTCAGCTTGGTGTCCTTGATGGGCCCTGCGGCCTCGGCGCGGAACAGCTGTGCGCCGCCGACGCCCAGCAGCGGCAGAATGGCCACGGCCAGGATCAGAATGCCCATGCCGCCCAGCCATTGCAGGAAGGTGCGCCAGACATTGATGGAGACGGGAAGGCTGTCCAGGCCCGTGAGCACGGTGGCCCCCGTGGTGGTCAGGCCGGAGACGGCCTCGAAATAGGCATGGGTGAAGCTGATGCTCAGACCCACATGGCCCAGGCCCAGCACCAGGGGCAGCATGGCGCACAGGGGCAGCACCACCCAGACCAGGGTGACGAGGATGACACCGTGGCGTGGCTGCAGCTCGCGCCGGAAATGGTCCAGGCCGATCCACAGCGACAGGCCGGCCGCCCCCGTGATTCCCATGGACCACGGGTAGATGCGCCAGATGCCGTCGTCCGTGAACCAGGACACGCCGAAGGGCAGCAGCATGGACAGCGCGAACATGACCATGAGCATGCCGAGCACGCGCAGGACGGGGAGCAGGTCACGCATGGCGTCGGCTCAGAAGAAGGTGGCGCTGACGCGGAACAGGTTTTCCACATCCCGCACCAACCGCTTGTGGGGCAGGAAGAAGACCACGTGGTCGCCGCTCTCGATCACGGTGTTGCTGCGCGGAATGATGACCTCCGGCTCGGCGCCGGCCGCGATCTCGTCGGCCGGCACGCCTTCGGGGATGCCCCGCACGATGAGGCCGATATGGGCATCCTCGGGTACACGCAGGTCCTCGACCTTGCGGCCGACCACGCGTGAGCTCTTGCGGTCGCCGCGCGCCACGATCTCCAGCGCCTCGGCCACGCCCCGGCGCAGGCTGTGCACGGCCTGCACATCGCCGCGGCGTACGTAGGCCAGCAGCTCGCCCAGCATGGCCTGGGCCGGCGACAGTGCGATGTCGATCTGCGTGCCGTGCATGAGGTCGGCATAGGCGCGCCGGTTGATCAGCGACAGCACGCGCCGCGCGCCCATGCGCTTGCCCAGCAGGCTGGCCATGATGTTGTCCTCGTCATCGTCGGTCAGGGCCAGGAACAGGTCCACGTCCTCGACGCTTTCGTCGGCCAGCAGGTCCTCGTCGGTGGCATCGCCGTGCAGCACCAGCACCTCGCCGGGCAGCAACGAGGCCAGATCCTGGCAGCGCTGCTCGTCGGGCTCGATGATCTTGATGTGAAAGCGCCCCGGAACGCGCGACAGCTGGCGCGCCAGGCGCAGGCTGACCTGACCGCCGCCCGCGATCATGATCCGGTAGACGGGCCGCGACGGCCGGCCCTCGGGCTGGTGGATGGTGCGCAGCACATCGGCCACATGCTCGCGTGCGGCCAGGATGAAGACTTCGTCGCCGGGTTCGATGCGCGTGGAGCCGTCACAGCGCACGAAGCGATCGGGTTCGTCGAGAAAGCGCCGGTAAATGGCCACGATGCGCATGGCCAGTTCGGGCATGCCGTCGCGCAGCTCGCCGATCTGGCGGCCCACGGCCGGCGCACCGGCGCGCGCACGCACCGAGGCCAGGGCCGCGCGTCCGCCCGCGAAGGCCCGCACCTGCATGGCGTCGGGGAATTCGATGAGCTCGCTGATGTAGTTGGTCAGCGACTCTTCGGGGCAGATGATGCGGTCGACGCCGAATCCTTCCTTGCCCATCAGGGTTTCGTTGTCGCCGAAACCCGAGGAGCGCACGCGCGCGATGCGCGTGGGTATCTCGAACAGCACCTGGGCCAGCTTGCAGCACACGAGATTGGTCTCGTCCTGCGCCGCACAGGCGATCAGCAGGTCCGTGTCCCTGGCTCCCGCCTCGGACAGCACCTGGGGGTCGATACCGTTGCCCACCACGCCGCGCAGGTCGAAACGCGACTCCAGCTCGCGCAGGCGGCGCGCATCGGTGTCGATGACCGTGATGTCGTTGCGTTCGGAGACCAGGCTTTCGGCCACACTGTGGCCTACACGCCCGGCACCAAGAATGATGATTTTCATGGGTTGTCTGGATGCCGCGACCCGGACGGGCGGCATCCGGGCCTGCGGCAGGCGCCGTCAGGCGCGGACTTCACCCTCGCCCAGCACCACGTATTTGAGCGAGGTCAGGCCCTCGATGCCCACCGGACCGCGCGCATGGAACTTGTCGGTGCTGATGCCGATTTCGGCACCCAGTCCGTACTCGAAGCCGTCGGCAAAGCGCGTGCTGGCGTTGACCATGACGCTGGCCGAATCCACTTCGCGCAGGAAACGCTGGGCATGCATGTGGTCGCGCGTCAGGATGGCGTCCGTGTGGTGGCTCGAGTAGCGGTTGACGTGGGCGATGGCCTCGTCCACGCCCGCGACGATCTTGACGCTGATGATGGGGGCCAGGTATTCCTCGCTCCAGTCCTGCTCGGTGGCCTCGGCCAGCTTCGCGCCGGCCACGGCCTTCAGAATGGCCAGGGATTCGGCACAACCGCGCATCTCCACACCCTTGGCGGCATAGACGGCACCGATCCGGGGCAGGAATTCGCCGGCCACGCCACGCGCCACCAGCAGGCTTTCGCTGGCATTGCAGGGGCTGTACTTCTGGGTCTTGGCGTTGTCGGCGACCTTCACGGCCATGGCGATGTCGCAGGGATCGTCCACATAGGTGTGGCAATTGCCGTCCAGGTGCTTGATCACAGGCACCTTGGCCTCGCGGCTGATGCGCTCGATCAGGCCCTTGCCCCCGCGCGGGATGATGACGTCCACGTAATCGGGCATGGCGATGAGCTGGCCCACGGCCTCCCGGTCCGTGGTCTGTACCAGCTGCACGCCATGCTCGGGCAGGCCGGCCTCGGCCAGCGCCCGCGCCACCAGGGCCGCCAGGGCCTTGTTGGATTCGATGGCCTCGGAGCCGCCGCGCAGAATGCAGGCATTGCCGCTCTTGATGCTCAGGCTGGCCGCCTCGATGGTCACATTGGGGCGGCTTTCGTAGATCATGCCGAACACGCCGATGGGCACGCGCATCTGGCCCACGCGAATGCCGCTGGGCTGCTGCTTCATGCCGATGATCTCGCCGATCACGTCGGCCATGGCCGCCAGCTGCTCGCAGCCCAGGGCACAGGTCTCCAGCACCTTGGGCGTCAGCCGCAGGCGGTCGACCATGGGCGCCGACAGGCCGTTGGCCACGGCCCGCTCCAGGTCGCGGGCGTTGTCGGTCTGCAGGGCCTGCACGTTCTCGCGCAGCAGGCGGGCCAGGGCCAGCAGGGCCCGGCTCTTGACGGCGGCCGAGGCGCGGGCCATCTGGGCAGAGGCCACTTTGGCCTGAACGCCCAGGTTGTGGGTGTATTCGACGATATTGAGCGCGTTCATAGCGTGATTCTCGCCGAGTTGAGGGTATTTGCGCATCTGTGCGCGCCAAGCCCCCTCCGACGGACACCTGCCTCCGGGCAAACCCCGCGTGCGCCAGGGCGAAGGGCTGTCGCGGCCAGCCTACACTGCTGTCCATTACGCCAAGGTCCGCGCCATGTCCCTGCCCCACGACACCCTTCTCGCCGCCCAGCAGCTGGCACAGCTGCGCCAAGGTTTCACGCTGCTGGCCCGCCAGCAGCTGCCGGCCGCCACCCTGGGAGAGCAGGCCAGGTCGGCCACCGCCCTGCTGCAGGCGCTGCCGCAGCGCTACGGCGAGGTGCTGCTCAACCTGCTGGACCGGCTCGAGGCCGGCGCGCTGTTCACCGAGGAAAGCTGCTCGTTCAGCCAGAAGGACCTCGTGGACAACCTGGAAATCTGGGCCACCAAGGCCCAGGCGCAGCTCGAAAAGGCCGGCTGAAGCGCGCGGCCTAGGCCCTGGATCCGGCCTGGGCCAGGTCCATGGCCAGGCGGCGCAGGGCCTGCCAGCCGTCCCGCGGCCAGCCCTCGCAGGCCAGGCCCTTGACGATGCCGTCCACGGCGTGGGCCGATTGCAGCAGGCGCGCGGCCTCGGTATCGGGAATGCGTGGCATCAGGCGCTCGAACAGCCGCTCCTTGGCGCCCCAGATGCGCTGGGCACGCAAGGCCATGGGCAGGGGCTGGCCCGCAGCCATGGCGTCCTTGACGCGGCAGATGGCACGGATGTCCTCGGACAGAGTCCAGTGCACCAGCACCTCGGCCGTGCCCTCGGCCTGCAGGCCGTCAAGCATGCGCGAAACGCGGCCGATCTGGCCGGCCAGGACGGCCTCGGACAGCTTGAACACGTCGTAACGCGCCACGTTGAGCACGGCCTGCTCGACCTGTTCGAAGCCCAGCTCGCCCTCGGGGTGGAGCAAGGCCAGCTTCTGGATTTCCTGGTGGGCGGCCAGCAGATTGCCCTCCACCCGGTCGGCGAAGAACTGCAGCGTGCGCTGGCCCTGTTCGCCCGGCGCCACGCGCTGGCCCTGGGCCGCCAGGCGCTGGGCGATCCAGGCCGGCAGCTGGGCCCGCTCGATGGGGTCGATCTGCAGGGTCATGCCCTGGGCCTCGAGCGCGCCGAACCAGGCCCCGGTCTTCGTGGCCTTGTCCAGCCGCGGCAGCATGACCAGGGTGAGCGTGCTGTCGTTGCCGCGCGCAGACTCGGCGATCTGCTGCAGCGCAGCTCCGCCGTCCTTGCCGGGCTTGCCCGAGGGAATGCGGATTTCCACGATCTGCCGGTCAGCGAACAGCGACAGCGAGCCCCCGGCCGCGAGCACGCCGCTCCAGTCGAAATGGGCACCGGCCACGGTGTAGCTGCTGCGCTCCGAATAGCCGGCGGCACGCGCGGCTGCGCGGATGGCATCGGCCGCCTCCTGCTGCTGCAGCGGCTCGTCGCCGTGCAGCGTGTACAGCGAGCGCAGGCCCTTGGCCAGATGGCCACCCAGCTGGTTCAGGGCAAGCTGCATAGGTTTGCTCCGTCCACGACACTGGTGCGGCCCCGGCGTGGGCTGCATCCCCTGCCCGCCGTGCACGGCACGGTCAGAGAGGGGGCAGCGGCGCTGCCGCTCGGGGGGTGTCGTTTCATGTCAGGCTTTTCACGGCCGAGAGGCGGCGCAGCAACTGCTGCACCACATCGCTGCGCATGTCCTTGTAGAGCATGGCCTCTTCGGCTTCCTTGGACAGCGCATTGCTTTCGTTGTAGGTCACGTCGCGCTGCTGCAGGATTTCGGTTTCGGGAATCGGCTCGTCCCCGTTGGGCGTGCGCAGCTTGAAGCGCACACGCAGGCGCAGCTGCAGTTCGCGTACCTGACCCAGGGCGTTCATGCCGACGATGACACGCTCCTGGCGCTCGCTGACGATCTGGAAGATGACGTCGGCCCCGTCGGGCGAGGCAGGGTCGCGCAGCACGGTCAGCTTGTCGCTGGCGCTGGCCAGATTGCGCTGCAGCTCACGCGCCACAGGGGAGCCACGCCCGGCCTGGATGTAGAGCGTGCGGAACACAAAGGTCGGCACGCCCCGCAGGCGAAAGCCGCAGGCCCCCAGCAGCGGAGCCAGGGCCAGGGCGGTGAGCAGCGTTCGTTTTTGCATATCAGTTCTCCTGGGCGCTTGCGCCACTCACAGCCCTCGCAAGGGGCACGCCCAAAGCGGGGGACACCGAGCGAGAGCCTATGCCGGCCGCACCGCCCCGCAGCGAGGGTGTCGCCGGTTGCCCGTACGCCCCCCCCGCGCAGCGAGAGGGGGAAGGCGCACAGCGCCTCGGGGGGCATGCCATGGCCTAGACCACGACGTTGACCAGGCGGCCCGGCACCACGATGACCTTCTTGGGCGGCGCACCGTTGGTGAACTTCTGGCAGTCCTCGCTGGCCAGGGCGATGCGCTCGATCTCGGCCTTGTCGGCGCTGGAGGACACCAGGATGGCACCGCGCAGCTTGCCGTTGACCTGCAGCACCAGGGAGATCTCGTCCTGCACCAGGGCCTTGGGATCGACCTGGGGCCAGGGTGCGTCCAGCACGTCGCCCAGATGGGCGGCGTAGCCGAGCTCGCTCCACAGCGCATGGGCCAGGTGGGGCGTGGCCGGGTAGAGCACGCGCAGCAGGATGCCGAAGCCTTCGATCAACGCCACCTGGGCGCCCGCGTCGTCCTGGGACTTGAAGTCCTCCAGCGCGTTGATCATCTTCATGGCGCCCGACACCACGGTGTTGTACTGCATGCGCTGGTAGTCGTACTCCACCTGCTTGAGCACGGTGTGGATTTCCAGGCGCAGCGCCTTGGCGGCCTTGCCGAACTCCACGTCGTCCAGCGACTTCACGCCGGCCACGCTCTGCACGGCACCGGCCATGTCCATCTGCGACAGCTTCTGGCCGAAGTTGTAGACGCGGCGCAGGAAGCGGTAGCTGCCTTCGACGGCGGCGTCGTTCCATTCCAGCGTCAGCTCGGGCGGCGCGGTGAACATGGTGTACAGGCGTGCCGTGTCGGCGCCGTACTTCTCGATCAGCTCCTGCGGGTCGATGCCGTTGTTCTTGGACTTGGACATGGTGCCCACGCCCTCATAGTCGATGTCCGTGCCCACGGGCAGCAGGCCATCGGCACTGTCCACCTCGGTCTTGAGCTTGGCGCCGACGATCTTGCCGGTGTCGTCGAAGACATGCTCCACGTCCTTGGGCCAGAAGTATTCCTTGGCACCCTTGGCTGTGCGGCGGCTGTAGATATGGTTGAGCACCATGCCCTGGGTCAGCAGCTTGGTGAAGGGCTCATCGACCTTGACCAGGCCCAGGTCGCGCATGACCTTGGTCCAGAAACGCGCGTACAGCAGGTGCAGGATGGCATGTTCGATGCCGCCGATGTACTGGTCCATGGGCATCCAGTAGTCGGCGCCCTCGGCCACCATCTGCTCACCGTTCTTCGCGTCGCAATAGCGCATGAAGTACCAGGACGAGTCCACGAAGGTGTCCATGGTGTCGGTTTCACGGCGCGCGCTCTTGCCGCAGCAGGGGCAGACCACGCCGGCATGGAAGGCTTCGCTCTTGACCAGGGGGTTGCCCGAGCCATCGGGCACCAGGTCCTGGGGCAGTACCACGGGCAGGTCCTTGGCGGGCACGGGCTGGGGACCGCAGTCCTCGCAGTGGATGATGGGAATCGGCGTGCCCCAGTAGCGCTGGCGGCTGATGCCCCAGTCGCGCAGGCGCCAGGTGGTCTTTTTCTCGCCCAGGCCCTTGGCGGCCAGCAGTTCGGCCACCTTGTCCACTGCGGCCACGTGGCCCAGTCCGTCGAGCTCGCCGGACTGGACGCAGGCGGCGCGCTGCTTGTCGCCGTACCAGTCGGCCCATGCCTCGGTGCTGAAGCTCTCGCCTTCGACGGCGATGACCTGGCGGATGGCGATGCCGTACTTCTTCGCAAAGGCGAAGTCGCGCTCGTCATGGGCGGGCACGCCCATGACGGCGCCGTCGCCATAGCTCATGAGCACGTAGTTGCCAACCCAGACCTCGACCTGGGCGCCCGTCAGCGGATGCGTGACGAACAGGCCCGTGGGCAGGCCTTCCTTTTCCTTGAGTGCAAGCTCCGCCTCGGTGGTGCCGCCCTTCTTGCATTCCTCGATGAAGGCGGCCAGTCGGGGCTGGGTGGCGGCGGCGTGCTGGGCCAGCGGATGCTCGGGCGCCACGGCGCAGAAGGTCACGCCCATGATGGTGTCGGCGCGCGTGGTGAACACGTACAGGCGGCCATCCTGTATGGGCTGGCCGTCGGCGGTACGGATGTCGTGCGTGAAGGCGAAGCGCACGCCTGCGCTCTTGCCGATCCAGTTTTCCTGCATCAGCCGGACCTTTTCGGGCCAGCCGGTCAGCGTTGCCTTGTCGCCGCCCACCTGCACGTGGTCGAGCAGCTCCTGGGCATAGTCGGTGATCTTCAGGTAGTAGCCGGGGATTTCGCGCTTTTCGACCAGGGCACCGGTACGCCAGCCACGGCCGTCGATGACCTGCTCGTTGGCCAGCACGGTCTGGTCCACGGGATCCCAGTTCACGACCTGGGTCTTGCGGTAGGCAATGCCCTTTTCCAGCATCTGCAGGAACAGCCACTGGTTCCACTTGTAGTAGTCGGGATCGCAGGTGGCGACTTCGCGACTCCAGTCGATGGCCAGTCCCATCGCCTGCATCTGCTTTTTCATGTAGGCGATGTTGTCGTAGGTCCACTGCGCGGGCGGCACCTTGTTCTTGAGCGCAGCGTTCTCGGCCGGCAGGCCGAAGGCGTCCCAGCCCATGGGCATGAGGACGTTGTAGCCCTTCATGCGCAGCTGGCGCGTCAGCATGTCGTTGATGGTGTAGTTGCGCACATGGCCCATGTGCAGCTTGCCGCTGGGGTAGGGCAGCATGGAGCAGGCGTAGAACTTGGGCTTGGCCTGGTCTTCGGTCACGCGGTA
>JAIRVR010000047.1 GCA_031253795.1 Burkholderiaceae bacterium | reverse complement strand
GACAGCCCGCTGGCCGTGCTGTCGGACAAGAACAAGCCGCTGTACAACTACTTCCGCCAGATGTTCGCGCAGGTGACCAACCCGCCGATCGACCCCATCCGCGAAGCCATCGTGATGTCCCTGGTGTCCTTCATCGGACCCAAGCCCAACCTGCTGGACATCAACCAGGTCAACCCGCCCATGCGCCTCGAAGTGCACCAGCCCGTGCTGGACTTCGCGGACATGGCCAAGCTGCGCGACATCGAACGCCATACCCAGGGCAAGTTCAAGAGCGCCACCATCGACATCACCTACCCGCTGGCATGGGGCAAGCAGGGCGTTGAAGCCAAGCTGGCCTCGCTGTGTGCCCAGGCCGTGGACGCCATCAAGGGCGGTGCCAACATCCTGATCATCAGCGATCGCCATGTGAGCGCCACCCAGGTGGCCATCCCCGCTCTGCTGGCCCTGTCGGCCATCCACCAGCACCTGGTGCGCGAGGGTCTGCGCACCACGGCCGGCCTGGTCGTCGAAACGGGCACCGCCCGCGAAGTGCACCACTTCGCCGTGCTGGCCGGCTACGGCGCCGAGGCAGTCCACCCCTACCTGGCCATGGAAACCCTGGCCGACATGCACAAGGAGCTGGGCGGCGACCTGTCGGCCGACAAGGCCATCTACAACTACGTCAAGGCCATCGGCAAGGGCCTGTCCAAGATCATGTCCAAGATGGGCGTGTCCACCTACATGTCGTATTGCGGCGCCCAGCTGTTCGAGGTCATCGGCCTGAACAGCGACACCGTGGACAAGTACTTCACGGGCACGGCCAGCCGCGTCGAAGGCATCGGCGTGTTCGAGATCGCCGAGGAAGCCATCCGCAACCACCGCGCGGCCTTCAGCGACGATCCCGTCCTCGAGACCATGCTGGACGCCGGCGGCGAATACGCCTGGCGTGCCCGTGGCGAAGAGCACATGTGGTCGCCCGATGCCATCGCCAAGCTGCAGCACTCCACGCGTTCCAACAACTGGAGCACCTACAAGGAATACGCGCAGCTGATCAACGACCAGAGCAAGCGCCACATGACGCTGCGCGGCCTGTTCGAATTCAAGTTCGATCCCGCCAAGGCCATCGCGCTGGATCAGGTCGAATCGGCCAAGGAGATCGTCAAGCGCTTTGCCACGGGTGCCATGTCGCTGGGCTCCATCAGCACCGAGGCCCACGCCACCCTGGCCGTGGCCATGAACCGCATTGGCGGCAAGAGCAACACCGGTGAAGGTGGCGAAGATCCCCAGCGCTACCGCAACGAACTCAAGGGCATCCCGATCAGGAAGGGCGAGACCCTGGGCTCCATCATCGGCGCCGACAAGGTCGAGGCCGACATCGAGCTGCTGGACGGCGACTCGCTGCGTTCCAAGATCAAGCAGGTGGCATCGGGCCGCTTCGGCGTGACGGCCGAGTACCTGTCGTCCTCCGACCAGGTCCAGATCAAGATGGCGCAGGGCGCCAAGCCCGGCGAAGGCGGCCAGTTGCCCGGCGGCAAGGTGTCCGACTACATCGGCAAGCTGCGCCATTCGGTGCCCGGCGTGGGCCTGATTTCGCCCCCGCCCCACCACGACATCTACTCGATCGAGGATCTGGCCCAGCTGATCCACGACCTGAAGAACGTGGCACCGCATGCCGATATCTCGGTCAAGCTCGTGTCCGAAGTCGGCGTGGGCACCATCGCTGCCGGCGTGGCCAAGTGCAAGAGCGACCACGTGGTGATCGCCGGCCATGACGGCGGCACGGGTGCCTCGCCATGGTCCTCCATCAAGCATGCAGGTTCGCCCTGGGAAATCGGCCTGGCCGAAACCCAGCAGACCCTGGTGCTCAACCGCCTGCGCGGCCGCATCCGTGTGCAGGCCGATGGCCAGATGAAGACCGGCCGCGACGTGGTCATCGGCGCACTGCTGGGTGCCGACGAGTTCGGCTTCGCCACGGCACCCCTGGTCGTCGAGGGCTGCATCATGATGCGCAAGTGCCACTTGAACACCTGCCCCGTGGGCGTGGCCACGCAGGACCCGGTGCTGCGCGCCAAGTTCTCGGGCAAGCCCGAGCATGTGGTGAACTATTTCTTCTTCATCGCCGAGGAAGTGCGCCAGATCATGGCCCAGCTGGGCGTGGCCAGCTTCGACGACCTGATCGGCCGTGCCGACCTGCTCGACACCCGCAAGGGCATCGCGCACTGGAAGGCCCAGGGCCTGGACTTCTCGCGCCTGTTCGCCCAGCCCGAAGTGCCTGCCGATGTGGCGCGCTTCCATGTCGAAAAGCAGGACCACCTGCTGGACAAGGCGCTGGACGTCAAGCTCATCGAGCGCTGCAAGCCCGCCATCGAGAACGGCGAAAAGGTGCGCATCATGGAAGTGGCGCGCAACGTCAACCGTTCCGTGGGCGCCATGCTCTCGGGCGCCGTGACGCGCGTGCACCCCGAAGGCCTGCCCGACGACACCATCCGCATCCACTTCGAGGGAACGGGCGGCCAGTCCTTCGGCGCCTTCCTGTGCAACGGCATCACGCTGAACCTGCGCGGCGACGCCAACGACTACACGGGCAAGGGCCTGTCGGGTGGCCGCGTGGTCGTGCACGCCAGCCATGAATTCCGCGGCGAGACCACGAGCAACACCATCGTGGGGAACACCGTGATGTTCGGCGCCACCAGTGGCGAGGCCTTCTTCGGCGGCGTGGCTGGCGAGCGTTTCGCGGTGCGCCTGTCGGGTGCCACGGCCGTGGTCGAAGGCGTGGGTGACCACGGCTGCGAATACATGACCGGCGGCACCGTGGTGGTGCTGGGCAAGACCGGCCGCAACTTCGCGGCCGGCATGAGCGGCGGCGTGGCCTATGTCTACGACGAGGATGGCCGCTTCGCCGAACGCTGCAACAAGGCGTCGGTATCGCTGGACAAGGTGCTGCCCCATGACGAGCACCTGGCCCAGGTCTCCCCGGCCGTATGGCACCGCCGCGAAACCGACGAACGCCAGCTGCGTGCACTGATCGAGGCGCACAGCCGCTGGACCGGCTCCAAGCGCGCCCGCGACCTGCTGGACAACTGGGCTGCGGCCCGCGAAAAGTTCGTCAAGGTCTTCCCCAGCGAGTACAAGCGCGCCCTGTCCGAAATGTATGAGCGCCAGGTGATGGAAGAGCCCGCCACGCCCGAGGTCGAGGAAGTCACCAAGGAGGCGGTGGCCGCCAAATAAAGAAGCGAAGGAGGCGGGAGCGCCCGCCTCCATCCCTGCACCCCACACATCAGGACAACGACATCATGGGAAAGACCACCGGCTTCATGGAATATGAGCGCCTCGAGGAGGGCTATGCGCCCGTCGTCGAGCGCGTCAAGCACTACAAGGAATTCGTCATCGGCCTCGATGACAGCCAGGCCAAGATCCAGGGCGCGCGCTGCATGGACTGCGGCACGCCGTTCTGCAACAACGGCTGCCCGGTCAACAACATCATTCCGGACTTCAACGACCTCGTCTATCACGGCAGCTGGAAGAGCGCGAGCGCGGTGCTGCACAGCACCAACAACTTCCCCGAGTTCACGGGGCGCATCTGCCCCGCGCCCTGCGAGGCCGCCTGCACGCTGAACATCAACGATGACGCCGTGGGCATCAAGTCCATCGAGCACGCCATCATCGACCGTGCCTGGGCCGAGGGCTGGGTCAAGCCCCTCCCGAACGCCCGCAAGACCGGCAAGAAGGTGGCCGTGGTCGGCGCCGGCCCCGCGGGCCTGGCGGCATCGCAGCAGCTGGCGCGCGCCGGCCATGACGTGACCCTGTTCGAGAAGAACGACCGTGTCGGCGGCCTGCTGCGCTACGGCATCCCCGACTTCAAGATGGAAAAGTCGCACATCGACCGCCGCGTCGAGCAGCTCGTGGCCGAAGGCGTCAAGATCCGCACCGGCGTGCTGGTGGCGGGCAAGGACGGCCTGGGCCAGGACTCCAAGGTCACCAACTGGGCCAAGGAAACCGTCAGCCCGGAGCAGCTCATGGCCGAATTCGATGCCGTGCTGCTGACCGGTGGCGCCGAGCAGTCCCGGGACCTGCCCGTGCCGGGCCGCGACCTCAAGGGCATCCACTTCGCCATGGAGTTCCTGCCGCAGCAGAACAAGGTCAATGCGGGCGACAAGCTCAAGGGCCAGCTGCGCGCCGACGGCAAGCATGTCGTCGTCATCGGCGGCGGTGACACGGGTTCCGACTGCGTGGGCACCAGCAACCGCCACGGTGCCGTGAGCGTGACCCAGTTCGAGCTCATGCCCATGCCGCCCGAGCAGGAGCACAAGCCCCTGGTCTGGCCCTACTGGCCGATCAAGCTGCGCACCAGCTCCAGCCACGAGGAAGGCTGCGAGCGCGAGTTCGCCATCGCCACCAAGGAATTCATCGGCGAAAAGGGCCAGGTCACGGCCGTCAAGACCGTGCGCGTCGAGATGAAGGACGGCAAGATGGTCGAGGTGCCGGGCAGCGAGCAGGTGCTCAAGGCCGATCTGGTGCTGCTGGCCATGGGCTTCGTCAGCCCCGTGCAGGCCGTGCTCGATGCCTTTGGCGTGGACAAGGATGCCCGCGGCAATGCCAAGGCCACGACCGACTTCACGGGCGGCTACGCCACCAGCGTACCCAAGCTGTTCGCCGCCGGTGACGTGCGCCGTGGCCAGTCCCTGGTGGTCTGGGCCATCCGCGAAGGCCGCCAGGCGGCCCGCTCCATCGATGAGTTCCTGATGGGAGCGTCCGACCTGCCTCGGTGAGGCAGGGCTCCCCCTGAGGCGCTTTGCGCCACGGAGCCTCTCTACTCGCTGCGCGAGGGAGGGGGACGACAGCCTCGCTGCGGGGCGGCGCGGCCGGCTTGCTGTCCCTGAGTTTGGAGCACGCCCGTTTCGGATGCTACAGACGCAATAAGAGTAGTACGTTGGCCAAAGAAAAAGCCCTTGGTGATGAACCAAGGGCTTTTTGCTTTTCGCGCTGCGGTGCTTATTGCACAGGCTTGTCGTCTGCCGGTTTGTCGACCGCGGTGCCGGGCTCGGCTTCTTCGTCGGGGGCCCTGGAGATGCGGCTGAACCAGCCGGCGCCCAGGATGCCGACCTCGTACAGAATGCACATGGGCACGGCCAGGGCCAGCTGGGAGATCACGTCCGGCGGGGTGACCACGGCGGCGATGATGAAGGCCACGACGATGAAATAGCCGCGGAAGGACTTGAGCTTGTCGATCTCCACCATGCCGAAGCGCACCAGCAGCATGACCACGATGGGCACCTGGAAGGCCATGCCGAAGGCCAGGTACAGCGACAGGATGGCCTCCACGTAGGAGGCGATGTCCGGCGTGGCCGCCACGCTGTCCGGCGTGAAGCCCTGGATGAAGGCGAACATCTTGTCCAGCACGAAGAACTGCACGAAGGCGATGCCCACATAGGCCAGCAGGCTGCCGAAGATGATCAGGGGCAGGGCAAAGCGCTTTTCATGGCTGTAAAGGCCGGGAGCCACAAAGGCCCACAGCTGGTACATGATCCATGGCAGCACGGCCAGCACGCCCACCATCATCAATACCTTGAGCGGCACGAAGAAGGGCGTGAACACTCCCACGGCGATGAGCTTGGCATCGGGCGGCATGTGCGCCTTGATGGGGTGGGCGATGAAATCGATCAGCCCATTGGGGCCCGGCCACACGGCCAGCACGGCGACGGCCAGGCCAATGCCGCAGATGCAGTAAAGCAGCCGGTCGCGCAGCTCCATCAGGTGCTGCACAAAAGGCTGCTCGGTGCCGGCCAGCTCGTCGTCTTTAGGTGGAATATCGGACATGGTGCGAAACCGCGGCCGGCCGCTGGGCCGCACGCGCAAGGGAATAGGGCGGAAGGCCCGACGGATCGGGCCGGGGTGGGCAACGAAGGGCGCCCCCGTGGCCAAGGACGGGCTGTGTGCCTCGTGGCCCGCGGTGCGCCAGCATGCTCAGCGCAGCTTCTGGGGTCGAAAGCGCGCCACCCGCGCAGCGCCCGACTGCGCCTTGGTGCGCACGCCGGAACGGGCCTTGTACCACTGGGGCACGGCCGCCTTTTTCAGGCGCCAGTTCTTGCGTGGATGGCTGTAGGTGGGCACCACGCTGCTGTGCGTATCGCTGCCGGAGCCGTAGGCGCTGGAGTCGTATGCGGAGGACGGGCTGCCGTTGAGCGAGGCGGTGGATTCGTTCCAGTCCTTCTCGAAATCGGAAGCTGAAGTATGGATGGATTGCTCGACGTCACGCGCCGCGCCTTCCACGCTTTCCTTCATCTTGCGCAGCTCGTCGAGCTCCATGGACCGGTTGACTTCGGCCTTGACGTCGGCGACGTAGCGCTGGGCTTTGCCCAGCAGGGTGCCGACGGTGCGCGCCACGCGCGGCAGCTTCTCGGGGCCGATGACCACGAGGGCCACGGCGCCGATGAGCGCCATTTTGGACAGGCCAATATCAAACATGGAAGCGGAGAAGCTGGAAGATCAGCTCTTTTGCTTGGCTTCGACGTCGATGGTGGTCTTGTCGGCGGTGTTCTGATTGGCAACCTGGCCGGGAGCGGCGGCCGGAGCGTCCGCTGCAGAGCCGTCCTTGATGCCGTCCTTGAAGCCCTTGACGGCGCCGCCGAGGTCGGAGCCGATGTTCTTCAGCTTCTTGGTGCCGAACACCAGGACCACGATGGCCAGCACGATCAGCCAGTGCCAGATGGAAAACGAGCCCATGAGAATCTCTCCTATGAATTGCAGATCATTTTAGACGCCGGGCCGCGGCGGCAGGCCGCAAGGCCCCATAAAAGCCGCTGGGGTAAGCATGGAGTTGTGCATGCAATTGGCGTGCCGGGGGCCTGCGCCGGCCCCGCAGCATCATCCCTTGAGCCAGGGACGGGGACCGCCCATGACGTGGATGTGGAGATGGTGGACCTCCTGGCCGCCTTCGGTGCCGGTATTGACCACCAGGCGGAAGCCACCTTCGGGATAGGGGTTGCAGCCCTGTTCGGCCGCCAGGCGCGGCGCCAGGGCCAGCATGCGGCCCAGCAGCGGGGCATCCTCGGCCTGGACCTGGGCCATGGAAGCGATGTGCTTCTTGGGCACCATCAGAAAATGCACGGGCGCGCCGGGGTGGATGTCATGGAAGGCGAAGACTTCTTCGTCTTCATATACCTTGCGGGAGGGGATCTGGCCCTGGATGATGCGGCAGAACAGGCAATTCGGGTCGTGGTCGTGCATGGCGCTCGTCAGGCTGGAAGGCGAAAGGGGTAGCGATCAATTGTCGTTGATCTTGAGCGTCTGCTGCACGCCGATGTGGCGGCGGTGCTGCTCCAGCCATAGGCGGCCCTGCTCCCGTCCCAGCTCGAACAGGTCGCGGATGAAGCGCATGTCGGAGCGTGTCTTGGTGGAGGCGCCATAGCCCTGCAGCACGGCGCCACCGTCCACGCGGTGCAGCAGCACCTTCTTGTAGCGAGTGGGGTCCAGCTTGCCCTGTTCCAGCAGGCGCTTGACGAACTCGATGGCGCGCAGTTCGGCCAGCAGGCCGGCGTTGAAGGTCACCTCGTTCATGCGGTCCATGATGTCGGCCGCCGTACTGGGCAATTCGTTGTGCTCGATGGGGTTGATCTGGACCAGCAGGATGTCGCTGGTGGCCGTGCCGTAGATCAGCGGATACAGAGCCGGATTGCCCGAAAAGCCGCCGTCCCAATAGGGCTCGCCCTCGATTTCCACGGCCTTGAACAGCTGGGGCAGGCAGGCCGAGGCCATCACGGCATCGGCGCTGAGCTTGCGGCCCGAGAAAATGCGGCCGCGGCCCGTGCGCACATTGGTTGCGCAGACGAAGATCTTGGGTACCACGCCTTCCAGGGGGGGCTGGGTGAGGGCCTCGAAGTCCACCACACGCTCGAGCAGCTTGCGCAGCGGGTTGATGTCCAGCGGATTGGTCTGGTAGGGCGAGAAAAACTGGTTGAGCACGCCCATGAAGGGGCTTCCGGGCAGGGGCACGCCCCACATCAGGCTGCCCATGGTGCCCACGCCCTCCCACAGCTCGGCCAGGGCGGCGCGCGCCAGCTCGGCGCCGGCGCGCCGGGCCTTGGCCGGATCACTCTCCTGGCGGGCGGCCCGTGCATAGCCCTGGGCCAGGGCCACGGCATTCATGGCCCCGGCACTGGTGCCGCTGATGCCGTCGATGACCAGGTGGCCGTCTTCGAGCAGGGCGTCGAGCACGCCCCAGGTCAGGGCGCCGTGGGATCCCCCGCCCTGCAGTGCAAGATTGAGCGTGCGCGGAGCGGGAGCGGTCATGGTGCGAGGGCTGGTGGTGTCAGCTGGACACGGGCTGGTTCCTGTTCATCGCCACCATGCCGCGCACAATGCGGTACAGGAACCAGATGGAGATCACGGTCCAGGCGATCCAGCCGGGCACGAAGAACAGCAGCCACAGCGGCGCCGTCACCAGGTACAGGATGCCAGCCCAGAGCACGCTGCGGATGCGCCACGAGAAGTGCGTGGCCAGCCAGGTGCCCGATGCCTCGTCGCGCTTGACCAGGTCGATGACCAGGGCGATCAGCAGCAGGATGATGCTGGGCTGGGCGCTGGGCACCACGGCGGCCACGGCCACCACAAGGTGCAGCAGATAGCTGACCCAGCCCCAGGCCTTCAGGCCTTCTGTGCGGGAGGGGTCCAGGGCACGCACTTCGATGAAGTCGTCATTCATGGCAGTGGTCCTTTCTCGTGCAGATCGCGTTGCTCGGCCTTGCGCAGCGCTTTTTCCTCGATGCCGCTGGTGCCTTCGCGGCGTTCCAGCTCGGCCACGACCTGGGCCGGCGTCAGGCCGTAATGGGCCAGGGCGATCATGGAATGAAACCACAGATCGGCCACTTCATAGAGGATTTTGCCGATGTCTCCGCCATGGTCGGCATCCTTGGCGGCCATGACGACCTCGGTGGCTTCCTCGCCGATCTTCTTCAGAAAGGCGTCGGGGCCCTTGTGCAGCAGGCGCGCCACATAGCTCTTGTCAGGGTCGCCTCCATTGGCGGCCTTGCGGCTTTCGATGACGGCGGCCAGGCGTGCCAGGGCGTCCAGGGAGGAAGTGCTTGCGGTCTCGTTCATGGGCATGGAATTCATTTGTAGATCGTTTCGGGATCTTTCAAGACCGGATCCACGGGCAGCCACTGGCCGTCCTTGAGCACGCTGTAAAAGCAGCTGTGGCGGCCCGTATGGCAGGCAATGCCGGGTTCATGGCCGGTCTGGGTGATCTTGAGCAGGACCACGTCGTTGTCGCAGTCGATGCGCACCTCGTGCACGGTCTGCACATGGCCCGATTCCTCGCCCTTGTACCAGAGCTTGTTGCGCGAGCGGCTGAAATAGACGGCGCGGCCCAGCTCGGCCGTTCTGGCCAGGGCCTCGCGGTTCATCCAGGCGAACATCAGCACGTCGCCCGTGTGCTTTTCCTGCGCGATCACGGGCACCAGGCCCTGCGCATCCCATTTGACTTGATCGAGCCAGTTCATTGACTGCATTGTGAGTGTCCCGTGGGCAATTGCCGTGACGCCAGTGTCAGCAATTGTCCAAAAATAAATAAGGGGTGCCGCGCAGTAGGGCGCGGCACGCCGGTGTCACAGGCGCACGGGAATACCGCGCTCGGCCATGCGCTGCTTGGCCTGGCCGACGGTGTATTCGCCGTAGTGGAAGATGCTGGCGGCCAGCACGGCATCGGCGCCGCCCAGGGTGACACCATCGGCCAGATCGTCGAGCGAGCCCACGCCGCCCTAGGCGATGACGGGCACGGGCACGGCGTCGCTGACGGCACGCGTGAGCTTCAGGTCGAAACCCGACTTGGTGCCGTCGCGGTCCATGCTGGTCAGCAGGATTTCGCCCGCGCCACGGCGGGCCATTTCGGCAGCCCATTGCACAGCGTCCAGGCCCGTGTTCTGGCGTCCTCCATGGCTGTAGACGTCCCAGCCCGGGCCTGCGGCCCGGCCTTGGGCGTCCAGGCGCTGCTCGTCCTCGGCCGTGCGGCGCTTGGCATCGATGGCGACGACGATGCACTGCGCGCCATATTTGTCCGCCGCGGCATTGATCACATCGGGGTTGGCGATGGCCGCCGAATTGAAGCTGGTCTTGTCGGCGCCGGCGTTGAGCAGGCGGCGCACGTCCTCGACAGTGCGCACGCCTCCGCCCACCGTCAGGGGAATGAAGACCTGGCTGGCCACGGACTCGATGATGGGCAGGATCAGGTCGCGGCCATCGCTGGTGGCGGTGATGTCCAGGAAGGTCAGTTCGTCAGCGCCCTGGGCGTTGTAGCGCGCGGCGATCTCCACCGGGTCGCCGGCGTCGCGCAGCTCCACGAAGTTGACGCCTTTGACGACGCGCCCTCCCGTGACGTCAAGACAGGGGATGATGCGTTTGGCAAGCATGGGCAGACTCGTGGCTAGGGCGTGAAACAAGGGCGAAAAGATACCACGCCCGTGTCGTGGATGCGGCGTGAATGGCCCCAATACAGTGAAGCCGGGCAGGAGTGGCGCAACGGGCCGCCGTCGGCTCCCGCATGCCAGGCCTGCAGGGCGCGAAGCGCCTCAGCGGGCGGCTGCCCCGTTTTGCCAGCGCCACGCGTCCTCGCACATGCGGTCCACGTCCAGTTCGGCCTTCCAGCCCAGCAACTGCTCGGCCAGGCCCGGGTCGGCCCAGCACTGGGCCACGTCGCCAGGGCGCCGGGCCACGATCTGGTAGGGCACGGCACGGCCGCTGGCGCGTTCGAAGGCGCTCACCATTTCCAGCACGGAGACCGGCCGCCCGGTTCCCAGGTTCACGGTCAGCAGGCCTTGCTGGCGGCGCAGGTGGCGCAGTGCCGCCAGGTGGCCGCGCGCCAGGTCGGTGACATGGATGTAGTCGCGCACGCCGGTGCCGTCGGGCGTGTCGTAGTCATTGCCATAGACGCTGAGCCGGGCGCGGCGTCCCACGGCCACCTGGGCCACGTAAGGCATGAGGTTGTTGGGCGTGTCGCGCGGGTCCTCGCCGATCAGGCCGCTCTCGTGGGCGCCCACGGGATTGAAGTAGCGCAGCCGTGCCAGGCGCCATGTGCCGGGCTCGGAACGGTCCAGGTCGGCCAGCATTTCCTCGATCCACAGCTTGCTGCGGCCATAGGGGTTGGTGGCCGTCAGCGGAAAGTCCTCGCGGATGGGCAGGCTGGCCGGATCGCCATAGACCGTTGCCGAGGAGGAGAACACCAGGCTGTGCACGCCGGCGGCCTGCATGGCCTGCAGCAGGGTGACGGTGCCGCCCACGTTGTACTCGTAGTAGCGCAGCGGCTGGGCCACGGATTCGCCCACCGCCTTGAGGGCCGCGAAGTGGATGACCTCGGTGATGTCATGTTCGGCGAACAGCCTGTCCAGGGCGGCGCGGTCGCGCACATCGCCTTCGATGCACGGCGGCCTCCGGCCCGTGATGCGTTCCATGCGCTCCAGCACCTCGAGGCTGCTGTTGCTGAAATTGTCGAAGATCAGATAGGGTTCGCCCGCAGCCGCCAGCTCCACGCAGGTGTGTGTGCCGATGAAGCCGGCGCCGCCTGTGACCAGGATCATGAATACCTCTTGCTGCTGCTGATGTCCCGCTAGTATCGCCACAAGGCGGCCTGCCTGCGGGCTCATCCACCGTTGATGACAAAAAATGCACAAAAGCGCTTGTTATCTGACAAGCAGTTGTCACCCAAGCTGGCAAATTCGGGGCTCGTCGCGGGTTTGAGTCAAATAAGGTCTTTGATTCGATACAAAATAACTATCAATCAAGCCGATAACAAAGGAGGAGTCTGTGGGTGCCGTTTTGCGAAGCTGCCTGTTGTGCTGGGGCCTTCTGTGGGGCTGGTACGTCCAGGCCGCCCAGCCTTCGGTGGCCGTGTACTACGGCAGCAAGGCCACGCTGAGCGAGCTGGGGTTGTTCGACATCGCCGTGGTCGAGCCAGGCCACGGATACGACCCCGTCCGCTTTCGTCGGCAATCCCCGGGCAGCGAGCTTTATGCCTATGCCTCGGTGGCCGAGGTCCTGCCCTCGCGCTCCTACTTCGACAAAATTCCGGCCGCCTGGAAAATGGCACGCAACGGCGCCTGGAGTTCCATCGTGCTGGACCAGACGCCTGCGGCCTGGCCCGCCTTTTTCGCGGACGAGGTCATCGCCCCGCTGTGGAATCAGGGCTATCGCGGTTTTTTCCTCGACACGCTGGATTCCTATCGCCTGGCCGACCGCTTCGACGAGGCCGCGCAGCAGCAGGGCCTGGTGCGCGTCATCGAAACGCTGAACCAGCGCTTTCCCGGCATACGCCTCATCCTCAACCGCGGCTTCGAGATCGTGCCGCGTGTGCGCGACAAGGTGCAGATGGTGGCGGCCGAGTCCCTGTTCCGCGGCTGGGATGCCAACCTCAAGCGCTATGTGACCGTGCCAGAGAAGGACCGTGCATGGCTGCAGCAGCAGTTGCAGACCATCCGCGACCGCGATGGCCTGCCCGTGCTGTCCATCGACTATGTGGATCCCGCCGATCGCGCCACGGCGCGTGAAACGGCCCGGCGCATCACCGCCCTGGGCATGGCGGCCTGGGTGTCTGACGCCGGCCTGCAGACCCTGGGCGTGGGCGAGGTGGAAGCCGTGCCGCGCAGGGTGCTGGTCCTGTACAGCGGCAGCGAATACAGCTCGCTCAACAGCGTGTCGGCCCACCGCTTTCTGGAGATGCCGCTCAACTACCTCGGTTACATCGCCGAATACGCCGATGTGCGCGAACCGCTGCCCCAGGACGTGGCAGGCGACCGCTACGCGGGTGTGGTCACCTGGTTCGGCGGCGCGGTGCCGGGCACGCGCGCCGGCGCGCTGCGCCAGTGGCTGGCCAGCCAGATTCGCCAGGGCATGCCCCTGCTGGTGCTCAACAACCTGGGCGTGGTCCAGGACCGCGCCCTGGCCCAGGTGCTGGGCACACGCAGCACGGAAGCCACACCGGCCTTTCCGCTGCGGCAGGCGGTGCAGGCACCCATGATGGGCTTCGAGGCCAGGCCCTCCGAACCCGCCCATGACTACGAAGGGTGGGAGCTGTCGCCCCAGATGGCGCAGCAAAGCCGTGCGCTGCTGTCCTTCGATGATGCACAGGGACGCCGCTTTGTTTCGGGCGCCATCACCCCATGGGGCGGTTTTGCGCTGGCGCCCTATGTGATCGCGGGCGTGCCAGGCACGGACCAGTCGCGCTGGGTGATCGATCCCTTTGCCCTGCTGCGCGAATCCCTGCGCCTGCCCGACATTCCCGTGCCCGATGTCACGACCGAGAACGGCCGCCGGCTCCTGCTGGCCCATGTCGATGGCGATGGCTTTCCCTCCAGGGCGGAGCTGCCCGGTACGCCCTTTGCAGGGGAAGTACTGCGGCGCGATATTCTCGAGCGCTACCGGATTCCCCACACCATCTCGGTCATCGAGGCCGAGGTCTCGCCCCAGGGGCTGTACCCGCAATGGGCAGGGCAGCTGGAAGGGATTGCGCGGCGCATCTTCGCCATGCCCCATGTCGAGATCGCCAGCCACTCCTACTCCCACCCCTTCATCTGGGACCCCAGCGTCCCGCGGGACCCCGACGACAACAACGAGGTGGACCTGAATCTGCACATTCCCGGCTACCAGATGGATTTGCACAGGGAAATTGTGGGATCGGTGGACTACATCCGCCAGCGCCTGGCCCCGGCAGGCAAGCCCGTGCAGGTGTTCCTGTGGTCGGGCAATACCTCGCCCAGCGCCGAGGCACTGGCCATTTCCGACGAGGCCGGCTTGCTCAACCTGAACGGCGGCGACACCTCGATCACGCGTGCCAGCCCTACGCTGACCAAGGTGCGCAGCTGGGGCCTGGTCAAGAACGGGCATGTTCAGGTCTATGCGCCGATCACCAACGAGAACATCTACACCAACCTCTGGCACGGCCCCTTTTACGGCTTCGAGCGCGTCATCGAGTCCTTCGAGATGACCGATTCACCGCGGCGCCTGAAGGCCGTGGATATCTACTACCACTCGTATTCGGCCAGCAAGCAGGCCAGCCTCAAGGCATTGCACAAGGCCTATGGCTGGGCACTGTCGCAGCGCCTGCATCCGGTCTACAGCTCGGAATACATCCGCAAGGTCCAGGATTTCTACCAGTTCGCCATCGGCAAGGACGCGCAGGGCTGGCGCCTGAGCGGCCCGGGCCGGCTGCGCACCCTGCGCATGCCGCCGTCCCTGGGCGTTCCGGCGCTGGCCGGCAGCAGCGGCATTGCCGGCTATGTCCGAGGTGTCGACGGCATGTATCTGCACCTTGCCAGCGGCGCGGCCCGCCTGCCCGCGCGCGATGCCGGCGCCCAGCCCCCGGCCCGGCCCTATCTGGTCGATGCCAACGCACGCATCGCCGACTGGCAGCCCCAGGCCGACGGCAGCCTGCGCTTCACGCTAGAAGGCCATGTACCGCTGGAGCTGCGCATGTTCCTGCCCTCCGGATGCTCGCTGCGCTCGGTGGATGCCTCCCGTCCCATCGCCGAAGCGGCGCTGGCCTCCGCGGACCTCCCTGGTGTCCGTTCCTTCAGAAGTACCCAGACCAGTGCCCAACTACAAGCGCAATGCGCAGCGCGCTGAACGCCCGACCACGGTTCCTGCCTGGCTGATTGCACTGCTGGCGGTGCTGATCGGTGGCGCACTGTGGATGCTGTTTCCCAAGCGCGACCTGGAGCGCCGTCTCTCCGACACCCAGGATGACTCCGAGCTGTCGCTGAACTATCTGACCAATCTGCTCAAGAGCGACCCCGGCAACGAGCGCCTGCAAGGCCTGCTCCAGGCCAAGCGGCAGCGCATGGAGGCCGTGAAGCAGGCCGAGCAGGAAGCGCGCAAGCAGGCCGTGCCCAGCGCCGCCAGCCTGGCCTGGGAGCACTGGCAGACGCTGTACCAGCGCTACATGGAAATGCAGGGCCAGGAAGAGGGCGGTGGCCAGGCTCGGCCTGCGGCCTCCGAGGTCCTGCAGGCCCTGGCACAGGTGCCGCGCCAGGGCCTGAGCGGTGCCCAGGCCCTGTACCTGGCGTCCTCCGCCCTGGTGCTGGGCGACAAGGGCCTGGCCTTGTCCGCCTACGAGGAACTGGCAGCGCAGCAGGCCGATGCCGTGCACAAGGCCGGCATCTACGAGGCTGCGGCGCGCCAGGCCCTGGGCCTGGGCATGTACGAGGATGCGGCCCGGCTGTTCCGCCAGGCCAGTGCCACCACGGACGACAGACCGCAGTCGCGCGAGTACCTGTGGCAGGCCTTGCAGGTGCTGCAGTCGGGCAACCGTGCCAAGCAGGCCCTGGCCCTGGCGCGGGAGCAGCAGGAACTGCTGGGCAGCGACCCCGAGACCCTGCGCCGTCTGATTGCGCTGGCGCGCGCGGCAGGCGAACCTGCCGAAGCCCAGCGCTATGCCAAGCAGTTGCTCCAGCTGTCCTGGCTTGGGAACTGGCCGCCGGTCCAGGCACAGCAGGGCGCTGCGGTGTTCGACGACGGTGCCTGGGCCCTGCAGCCCGTGGCCTTTGCCGCCCCCGGCTGGCACATGGTGCGCACGGCGGCCACGGCCAGCAAGGCACCGCCGGGCCTGCCTTTCGATGACAAGTCCTACCAGCTGGGCTATGAGGTCTTCCTGGAAAATCGCAACCTGGAGGATGCCTGGCGCGTGGCCTCGGCCGCTGTCCAGCAGTCGCCGCAGGACATGGCCTGGCGCGAACGCCTGGCCAAGGTTTCGGAATGGTCGGGCCGCCAGCAGGTGGCGCTGGACAACTGGCTGGCCGTCGCCCAGGCCACGGGGCGCGAGGATGCGTGGCTCACCGTGATGCGGTTGGCCCCCGGCCTGTTCGACGACCGCGCGCTGATCGCAGGCCTGCGCCACCAATTGCAGCGGCGTCCCCAGGATCCGGCGCTGCAGCTGGCCCTGGTCCAGGCCTATGAGCGCCAGGCCGAGCCCGGTGCCGCCATCGAATACCTGCAGGCACATGGCACGACGCCCGCCTCTCAGATCCTGCTGGCGCAACTGGCCGAACGGGCCGGCAGGCCGCGGCAGGCGCTGGATGCCTGGAAGCGCGTGCTCAGCGATCCCGAGCAGCGCACACCGGCCCACGCCATGCCGGCTGCCGTGCTGGCGCTGTTGCAGGACGAGGCCGCGCTGGGATTGCGCTGGCTGGAGGATGCACAGGCGCGCGTGCCCGCGGGCATGCGCGACGAGGGGGACTACTGGCGCCTGCTGGGCGATATGGCACTGAACCAGCGCGACGAAGCCCTGATGCTGCAGGCCTATCGGCGCCTGCTGCAAACCCCCCATGCGGGGATACGCGACTATGACGAGCTGATACAGCTGCTGCGGCGCAGCGACAAGCGCGAGGCCGCCCAGATGTCGCTGCGGGCCTGGGAGCAGTTCCATGAGGTGCGCCATTTCACGCTGGCGTTCTACCTGCTGGAGGACCAGGCAGACTGGTCGCAGATCGGCCGCCAGATCCAGCGCGTGGCATCCGATCCGGAACTGGCCAGGCGGTTGCAGCGAGAACCCACGTTCTTCCAGGTTGCCGGAGCATACTTCCAGCGCACGGGCCAGCCCAGGAAGGCCATGGAGGCATTTGAAAAGGGCCTGGCCCTGGATCCCCAGTCCACGGCCCTGCGCCAGGCCATGCTGTGGCTGCTGATCGATGTGCAGAACATGCCGGCCCTCAAGCTGCTGCTGGCCACGGTGGAGCCCATCTGGGCCAGGGATGCGGACATGCATGGCGCGCTGGCGGCGGCCTATATGACGCTGTCCCGTCCCGCCATCGCGTTGCAGCGCTACCTGCAGCCGCACCGTGCCGAACATGCCGACGACTTCCTGTGGCTGATGCTCTATGCCGACGCGCTGGAGCAGAACCAGGAGGCCGACCGCGCCTGGACCCTGCGCCAGCAGGTCTGGCAGCGCCAGCGTGCCCAGGTGCTGGCCCGCGAGGGCTCCGAAGGGCTGGCCGCGCGCCGCTGGCTGACGGGCCAGGGCCTGGAGGAGGTCCAGCGCCAGGCGCGCAACCGGCTGATGCTTTTCCACACCCAGGGGGACCAGGAGCTGGCCCTGCTGCGTGAACTGCTGCGCATGGACCGCGAAGGGGGCCGGTCCGAGTACTCGGCCGCGGCGGCCGAACTGGCCATCGCCTGGCTGCAGGAGCGCGGCGAGTACTCGGCCGAGCGCGCCTATCTGTGGCAGCAGTACGCGCGCAGCCGCAGCAAGAGTGCCAACACGCCGCTGTGGGCCGAGATCACCGTGGCCCTGGCCGAAAAGGACGTGGCCGGTGCGGGGCAGCTGCTGGAGCGCCATGACGAGGCATTGCCGCGTTACGACCGTGTCAATGCCGCAGCCCTGGTCGGCGACGTGCGCCGCGCGCAGTCGGCCGCCTTCGAGACGCAGGACGACCAGCAGGACGACGATCCCCTGCACCTCGCGCTGTCCGAGCAATTGCTGGCCTTCAGCGATTTCGGCGGCCTGCGCCTGCGCAGCCTGCGGCTGGACAGCATCAACGAGCAGCAAAAGCGCGCGGCCTGGCACCTGGCCCTCAACCCGCGCTGGGCCCTCGATGTGGACGCCGAGCAGTTCAGCCGTTCGGTGAACCAGGACACATCCGTACGCGCACCGTCTTCCGAGCGCGCCCTGGGCCTGCGCCTGACGCGCAAGACCCAGGCCTCCAGCACCGAATTCATGCTGGGACGCCGGGAAAGCCTGGACGGCTACACGCCCATGCAGGTCTCGCACACCTACCAGCTGGACAGCCGCCTGAGCCTGAACGCCTCCCTGGGCCGCGACCTGGTGACCCAGGAAACCCTGGCCATGCGCATGGGAGGCATGAAGGACCGCGCGTCCGTGGGCGCCAGCTACCAGCTGTCGCGCCTGGACCAGGTCAGCCTGGAGCTGGCCACCGAACGCTACCGCGTACAGACGGGTGCGCGCGTGGGCTCGGGCCGCCATGCCCTGCTGCAGTACCTGCACACCTACCGCAGCGAGGCGCCCATGCTGCAGTTCGGCGCCTTCACCTCCTGGCATGGCTACAGCCGCAACGACCCGGCCCTTCTGGGTGGTGCCGATGCGGCCATCCTGCGCTACCTGCCCGCCGGCAATGCGCCCACCATCGACTATCTGCTGCCGCGCAGCTTCCGTTTCTCGGGCCTGCAGGCGCTGTTCAACATGGGCTATGAGCAGCAGTACACGCGTGCCCTGAGGCCTTTCGCCCGGCTGGCCCTGACCCACCACAGCCTCAACGGCGCAGGCTACGACCTGGGGCTGGGCCTGGCCACCAGCGTCTTTGGCGCCGACCACCTGATGCTGGGCCTGGGATTCTCCAAGTCGGGCATCAACACCGTTGGCAACACGCGCGAGCTGCAGCTGAACTACCGCCTCCATTACTGAATTCCAAAGGAGTCCTTCCATGACCTACCGCAACCTCCTGGCCTCGCGCCTTCGCCTGTTCGCCGGCCTTGCCCTGGTGGGCCTGCTGTCCGCCTGCTCGACCCTGGACCGCGGCACCGCACCCGCCCTGGACCCGCAGGCCAGCTGGGCCGTGCTGCCGTTCGAAAACCACACGGAAACCCCCATGGCCGGCAACCGCGCGGCCGCGATTGCAGCGGCCCTGCTGGGCGCGCGCGGCGTGGGTCCGGTCAAGCGCTACACGGCGGACAGCGTGCAGGACACGCTGTTCGACAACCGCGATGCCAAGCGCCGCGAGGATGCCCTGGCCTGGGCGCGCGGCGAGGGCGTGCGCTATGCGCTGACGGGTGCGGTGGATGAATGGCGTTACAAGGTCGGCGTCGACGGCGAGCCGGCCGTGGGCGTGGCGCTGGAAATCGTGGACGTGAACAGCGGTGCCACGCTGTGGAGCGCCACGGGCGGGCAAAGCGGCTGGAGCCGCGAAGCCCTGTCCGCCGTGGGCCAGAAGCTGATCCGCAACCTGCTGGGCACGGGCCTGGCCAACGCCCGCTGAGCCTGCCAGGAAAAGACCCGCCATGCCTGAACCCACCACGCCCGAGACCCTGGCGTCCCACGCGCCCCCACGCCGCGCCGGCGTTGCCGCGCAGTTCAGAAGCTCGCCCCTGGGCCTGCTGGTGCAGACCAGCGACAGCCCCTGGGTGGTGGTGGGCGAAACCCTGCTGGTGCCGGCCCTGGCCCTGCTGTTGGGCTGGCTGATACGGCCCGAAGACCCGCTGTGGGTGCATGGCGAGTTTCCCTGGGCCTGGCTGGCCCCCATGGTCGTGGCCCTGCGCTACGGACCCGTGGCCGGCCTGTCGGCTGCCGGCGTGCTGCTGCTGGGCTGGCTGGGCCTGAACCACGAGTCGCTGTCCCAGTTCCCCGACCAGTATTTCCTGGGTGGGCTGATCATGGTGATGATCGTGGGCGAAATCTCCAGCCTCTGGCGTGTGCGCATACGTCGCTCGCGCACGGCGCAGGCCTATATGGACCAGCGCACAGAGCAGCTGATACGCCAGCACTATCTGCTGCGCCTGTCCCATGACCGGCTGGAGCAGGAACTGATAGGGCGGCCCGTGTCCATGCGCGATGCCATCCATGTGCTCAGCGGGCTGCAGGGAGGACCCGGTGATGCGCAAAGCCTGCTCAACCTGCTGTCGCGCTTTTGCCAGATCAGCATGGCCAGCCTGCTGCCTGTACGCGATGGCGTGCTGGAGACCACGCCCATTGCCGAACTGGGTGGAGCCAGGCCCGCACAGGTCCAGGACCCGCTGGTGCGCCAGGCGCTGGACAGCCGGGTGCTGTGCCATGTGTCGCAGAACCTGGTGGAGTCCGAGCAGACACGCTACCTGGTGGTGGCGCCCATGCTGGACCTGGGCGGTGATATCTACGGATTGCTTCTGGTCGAGGAAATGCCCTTCTTTGCCCTGCAGGAGGAGGCGCTGCAGACGATCAACCTGCTGCTGGGCTACTACACGGACAGTGTGGCCGCCAACCAGCTGGCCGAGCCCCTGCTGCGGGCCTTTCCCGCCTGCCCCGCGCCCTTTGCCTTCGAGTTGCAGCGTATGGAGCATGTGAACCGCGGCGCGCGGCTGAGCAGCGTCATCGTCGCCCTGGAACTGTCGCCTGCCGCCGTGCAGGACCAGATGGCCCAGCAGATCATGCGACTGGAGCGCATGCTGGACCGGTCCTGGCTGATCGAGGGGCAGGGCCGGCAGCTGCTGGCCATCCTCATGCCCCTGGGCACCGAGGCCACGGCCGAAGGCTACCTCAACCGCATCGAAGTGTGGCTGGCGCAGCGCGGCGTGGAATCGCTGTCCGATGCCGGCATCTTTCCCCATACCATTTTGCTGGAGCGGCGCACGGCCATGAGCGTGCTCGAACAGCTCGACAGGATGGGCCATGCTTAACCTCAAGCTGGCACTGTCCGCCCTGGCCGCGGAAATCGCTTCCTGGAGCAGCCTGTGGCTGCTGCGCAGTTCCTCGGATGCGGCCCTGCTGGCCTATCTGGCGGCCCATGGCCTGGCCTGTGCCTTGCTGGCCCTGTGCCTGTCGCCCTTCGTCGCCACCTCGGCGCAGACCCTGCGCCAGCGCGTGGCGCTGGTAACGCTGATGGGCCTGTTTTCCTATGCCGTTCCCGTGGCGGGCATCGTGGGCTCCATTGTCGCCACCGTGGCCCTGCACCGCCAGCGCGGTCCGGGCGCGGTCCATCGTTTTCCCGTGCTGCTGGTGCCCGACTTCGACCCCCACCAGCAGTCGGGCACCAGCCGGCGCCAGGTGGGCCTGCAGTCCTTTCTGTCCAATGCCTCGGTGCCCGTGGCCTCGCGCATGCGGGCCCTGGTGGCCCTGGGCAATGTGCCCGGTCACGTGTCCTCGCCCATGCTGCGCATGGCCCTGGGCGATACCAGCGAGGACCTGCGCCTGCTGGCCTACAGCATGCTGGACAGCAAGGAGCGCGAGATCAGCCGCAACATCCACCAGGAGCTGGAGGCGCTCGAGCAGGCCAGGCAAACCGAGGGGGCATCGCCACTGGGCTCGCGCGGCCTGAAGGCGGCGCGGGCGCTGTCCGATCTGTACGCGGAACTGGTCTACCAGGGCGTTGCCCAGGGTGATGTGCGCGACCACGCCATGGCGCAGTCCCTGCACTACTGCGGCCTGGTGCTGGCGCAAAAGCCCGACCACGCCCTGCTGCTGCTGCGCCGTGGCCGCCTGATGCACCTGCAGGGCGATGGCGAGCAGGCCATGCTTTTCTACGACAAGGCGCTGTCCATGGGCATGGCGCCAGCACGCGTCGTGCCCTACCAGGCCGAGCTGCTGTTCGAGCGGCGCGAGTTCGCGCGCGTGCATGCACTGATGCGCTCGCTGGATGCCCAGCAGGCCCTGCCCCGGCTGCGCCCGAGCATTCTGTACTGGAGCGCGCCATGAGCTCGACATTTCCGCGCGCCGAGCAGGCCGACATCGCCCTGCTGCTGGAGGGCACTTTTCCCTATGTGAGCGGTGGCGTGTCCAGCTGGGTCCACCAGATTCTGCAGGCCTACCCGCAGTACCGCTTCGCCATCGTTTTCCTGGGCAGCCGACGCGAAGACTACGGCGAACTGCGCTATGCGCTGCCGCCCAATGTGGTGCATTTCGAGCAGCACTTCCTGTTCGATGCCCTGCACTCCAAGACCCAGCCAGCCCCCAGTCGCGGCCATCCCGAGGCCCTGGCCAAGGCGCGTGAATTCCTGGAAACCCTGCAAGGCGATGATGGCCGGGCCGAAAGCCGTGCCAGGGTGCTGGATGCCATGCGCTCCATTGCGCTGGAACTGCGGCCCGGCGCACAGCTGCCGCTGGAGGATTTCCTGCACAGCGAATATGCCTGGGAGCTGATCCGCGAGAGCTACCGGCGCTACTGTACCGACCCCTCCTTCGTCGACTTTTTCTGGACGGTGCGCATCATGCTGCAGCCGCTGTGGCTGATGGCGCGCATCGCCGACGGCCTGATCCCGGTGCGGGCCCTTCACACGGTCTCGACCGGCTATGCAGGCTTTCTGGGCGGCTTGCTCCACCATGCGCGCGGGTTGCCCCTGGTGCTGTCCGAACATGGCATCTACACCAAGGAGCGCCAGATCGACCTGCTGCAAAGCCGCTGGATACGCGACAACCGAAACATCTTCCAGAAGGACCCCATGGAGGTGTCCTTTTTCCGGCAGATGTGGATACGCTTTTTCGAGTGGCTGGGCCGCTTCTGCTACGACGCGGCCGATCCCATCGTGGCGCTGTACGAAAACAACCGCCTTCGCCAGATCGCCGACGGGGCCCGGGCCGAGCGCACGCTCAGCATCCCCAATGGCATACGGCTGCAGCGCTTCGAGCCGCTGCGCGCCCTGCGCCCGCCCGAGACGCCGCCCGTGCTGTGCCTGATAGGCCGCGTGGTGCCCATCAAGGACATCAAGACCTTCATCCGCGCCATGCGACGCGTGGTCAACCGCATGCCCCAGGCCCAGGCCTGGATCGCGGGCCCGGACTCCGAGGACCCGGCCTATGCCCAGGAATGCCGCAATCTGGCCGACAGCCTGGGGCTGGCGGGCCAGGTGCAGTTCCTGGGCATGCAAAAGGTGGAGGACATACTGCCGCGCGTCGGCCTGGTCGTGCTGTCGTCCATCAGCGAGGCCCTGCCCCTGGTGCTGCTCGAGGCCCAGGCTGCGGGCGTGCCCGTGGTCAGCACCGACGTTGGCGCCTGCCGGCAGCTCATCGACGGGCTGGAGCCCGAGGACCGGGCCCTGGGTTCCTGCGGTCGGGTGGTCGGCATCGCCAATCCCGAGGCCCTGGCCGATGCCGCGCTGGAACTGCTGGGCTCGCGCTCCGCCTGGGAAGCGGCCAGCGCGGCGGGCGTGGAGCGTGTGGAGCGTTACTACACCGACCAACTGCTGTTCGAGCGCTACCAGCAGATCTATGACAGGGCGCTGCAACCGACCGGGGAAGACCGCTGATGGCCGGCATAGGATTCGAACTGCGCCACCTGCTGCGCAAAAACACGCTGACCGGCCTGCTGCAGGCCTACGCCTATGCGGGCGTGATCGGCTCGGGCCCCTGGGTGTTCTCCATCATCGGCATCCTGATGGTGGGGGTGTTCAGCGTGAGCGTCGTGGCGCCGCCCGTGCTGGTCACCCAGTTCCAGACCTCGGTGACCTATCTGGTGGCCAGCAGCCTCATCCTGACCGGTGCCGTGCAGCTGACCTTCACGCGCTTCGTCTCGGACCAGCTGTTCCTCAAGCACGACGAAAGCATCCTGCCCAATCTGCACGGACTTCTCCTGCTGGTCGTGGCCTGCGCCAGCCTGCTGGGCACGCTGGCGCTGTTCGTGGTGCTGCCGGGCCAGAGCCTGCTGTACCGGGTGCTGATGCTCGCCGGCTTCACGCTGATGTGCGTGGTCTGGGTGCTGACCGTGCTGCTGTCGGGCCTCAAGCACTACCGGGCGATTGCCGCGCTGTTCGGCGTCGCCTACCTGCTGATCGTGTTGCTGGCGCTGCCGCTGCGCCGCTGGGGCCTGGAAGGCCTGCTGGCCAGCTTCGTGCTCGGCCACATCCTGCTGGTGGGCGGCATGTGGGCCATCGTGCTGCGCAGCTTTCCGCTGCAAAGCCGGTGGATAGGCTTCGACTTCACCCAGCGCTCGCTGATCTTCCCCGTGCTGATCGCCATCGGCGTTCTCTACAACCTGGGCATCTGGGTCGACAAGTTCATGTTCTGGTACTTCGCACCGACGTCCCAGCAAATCATTGGCGGGCTGCGGGCCTCCCTGATCTACGACCTGCCCGTCTTCCTGTCCTATCTGTCCATCATTCCGGGCATGGCCGTGTTCCTGGTGCGCATCGAGACCGACTTCGTCGAGTACTACGACAAGTTCTTCGAAGCCGTCCGAGGCGGCGGCTCGCTGGAGTACATCGAGTCCATGCGCAATGAAATGGTCTATGCCATACAGGCCGGCCTGGGCGAGATCGCCAAGGTGCAGACCCTGGCCATCCTGGCCACCCTGGTGGCCGGCCCCGCCATTTTGCAGCTGCTGGGCATCTCGCAGCTGTACCTGCCCCTGCTGCATGTGCAGGTGGTCGGCGCGGGCCTGCAGGTGGGCGTGATGGCCGTGCTCAATGTGTTTTTCTACCTGGACGAGCGCCGCATCGTGCTCATGCTCTGCGTGATGCTGGTGGTGCTCAACATGGCCTTCACCGGTCTGTCCCTGGCATTGGGGGCGGCCTATTTCGGCTATGGCTTCTGCCTGGCCATGCTGGTCACGCTGTGCGTGGGCCTGGCCCTGCTGTCGCGTGAACTGAACCGGCTCGAATACAAGACCTTCATGCTGCAATAGCACCGGAAAGTGTGTTGGGGGCCTTCATGCATGGTCTTGGGGCCGGCCCGGTGGCGGCAGGCTCCGGTCTGCGCGACAATAGCGGATTCGGCGCCCGGCTGCGCACCGGGGCCATGGGCTTCGGCGCGGCCCCGCACCCTGCCATACGGCGGGCGGGGCGGCAAGGCGCCGCCATCCGCTTTTTCCACTCCAAAGCTTTGATGCCATGAAAAAACGCACCCTCTTGGCCATGGTGGCCCTGTCTGCACTGCTGGCTGCCTGCGGCAAGAACGACTCCGCCTCCACGGCAGCGGCCCCGGCCGCTGCTCCTGCACCCGCAGCCGTGACCAAGCTGGTGGTGGGCCTGGACGACAACTTCCCGCCCATGGGTTTCCGCGACGAGAAAAATGAAATCGTCGGCTTCGACATCGACATGGCGCGCGAAGCGGCCAAGCGCATGAACCTGGAAGTGGACTTCAAGCCCATCGACTGGAGCGCCAAGGAAGCCGAGCTGGTGGGCAAGCGCGTGGATGCGCTTTGGAATGGCCTGACCATCACGGACGAGCGCAAGAAGAACATCGCCTTCACCGCGCCCTACATGGAAAACCACCAGATCATCATCGTGCGCGCCGGCTCCGACATCAAGGACAAGGCCGGACTGGCCGGCAAGGTCGTGGGTGCCCAGGACGGCAGCTCGGCCGTGGACGCCATCAAGAAGGACGCCGCCGTGGCGGCCAGCTTCAAGGAGCTCAAGAGCTTCGGCGACAACATCACGGCGCTGATGGACCTGTCGGCGGGCCGCCTGGACGCCGTGGTCGTGGACGAGGTCGTGGGCCGTTTCCACGTGGCCAAGAAGCCCGGCGAGTATGTCGTGCTGGAAGAGAATTTCGGCACCGAGGACTATGGTGTGGGCCTGCGCAAGGACGACACCGAGCTGCTCGGCAAGCTGGAAGCCGCCCTGGCCGAAATGAAGAAGGACGGCAAGGCCGCTGAAATCGCCTCCAAGTGGTTCGGCAAGGACATCATCAAGTAAATCCCGAGCCCTGTGACCGGCAGCGCCCGCAGGCGCTGCCGGTCTTTTGCGTTCTGGGACGACCATTGCGCACCGGCGCACGCGCGCCCGTGGCTGCCCGCATACCGACGCCTGGCGACGGATCCGGGCCTCCTCACTGAGGCCATGCTATGGAATATGTAATCTCGCTCATGGGGCCGCTGTCCGCAGGCGCCCTGGTCACCCTCAAGCTCTTCGTCATCACTCTGGCGCTGTCCATTCCGCTGGGACTGACGCTGGCGCTGCTGCGCATTTCGCGCTTCGGCGCATTGCGGCGCGCCGTGGGCGGCTACATCTGGCTGATGCGCGGCACGCCGCTGATGCTGCAGATGCTGTTCATTTATTTCGCCCTGCCCTTCGTGCCGGTGATCGGCGTGCGCCTGCCCGATTTTCCGGCCGCCGTCGTGGCCTTCGCGCTGAACTACGCTGCGTATTTCGCCGAAATCTTCCGTGCCGGCATACAGTCCATAGACCGTGGCCAGTACGAGGGTGCCAAGGTGCTGGGCATGAGCTATTCGCAGACCATGCGCCGCATCGTGCTGCCCCAGATGTGGGCGCGCATCCTGCCGCCCATCAGCAACGAGACCATCACCCTGGTCAAGGACACCTCGCTGATCTACGTGCTGGCCCTCAACGATCTGTTGCGCGCCGCGCGCGGCATCGTTCAGCGCGACTTCACCATCACGCCTTTCGTGGTGGCGGCGGGCTTTTACCTGGTCATGACGCTGGTGCTGACCTGGATCTTCCAATATCTTGAAAAACGCCATGCCAAGTACGACGCGTGAAGCGCGGTACCCCCTGAGCCGCTTCGCAGAAGGGGGCGTCAGGACTGCCGGCGACACCTTCGGCCCGTGCTCGGAGTCTCTGGCCTGGGCTGCACCCGTTTCGTATCCAGTGAACATGGACAACTGACATGAAGACCGAAACAATGATCAGCGCGCAGAGCATCTGCAAGGGCTTCGGCGGTGTGCCGGTGCTGCGCGGCGTGTCGCTGGAACTGGCGCGTGGCGAGGTGGTGGCGGTGATCGGGCCTTCGGGCTCGGGCAAGAGCACCTTTCTGCGCTGCCTCAACCACCTGGAAACCATAGACAGCGGACGCATCGCCATCGAGGGCGAGATCCTGGTGGACAGCGTCGGCGGCCGTGCCCAGTACGTGCCCGAGGCGCGCATACGCCAGATCGGCCGCAAGATGGGCATGGTGTTCCAGTCCTTCAACCTGTTTCCCCACCTCACGGTGCTGGAGAACATCATCGAGGCCCCCATCATCGTCAAGGGGCTGAAGCGTGAGGACATCGTGCCCCGGGCCGAGGCCCTGCTGCGCAAGGTGGGTCTGCTGGAAAAGCGCGATGCCTACCCGAACCGCCTGTCCGGCGGGCAAAAGCAGCGTGTGGCCATCGCCCGCGCCCTGGCCATGGAGCCCGACATCCTGCTGTTCGACGAGCCCACCTCGGCCCTGGATCCGGAGCTCACGGGCGAGGTGCTGCGCACCATGCGCGAACTGGCCCGCGAGCACATGACCATGCTCGTGGTCACCCATGAAATGGGCTTTGCCCGCGAAGTGGCCAACCGCGTGATCTTCATGGACAAGGGCGAGATCGTCGAGCAAGGCGCAGCCGAGGCCTTTTTTGCAGCGCCGCAACAGGCGCGCACCCAGGCATTCCTGCAGAACATGTTGTAAAAACGCACAGTTTCATTCGGGTTTACCCCGCCGAAGAAAGAGTGTGCAGGGCTTGATGGACAAGCAATGCGTGCTCTTTTTTTGATTGCATGATGTATCTGCTTTTTTGAGAAACATACATGAATGTATGTTTAATTTAAGAGCCTCCGTGCAGGCTCGGAGCCATGTCTGCAAAATAGCGGACTTGCCAGAGTACCTACCCGAACGCCTTTGCTCACGCATTCCAACATGACCCCAACCGCCCCACTCGTGGAGCTGCACAACGTCAGCTTCGGCTACGGCGAGCGCCTCATCCTGCGCGATCTGTCCCTGCAGGTGCCGCGCGGCAAGGTGACGGCTCTGATGGGGGCTTCGGGCGGTGGCAAGACCACGGTGCTGCGCCTGATCGGCGGTCAGCAAAAGGCCCAGCAGGGTCAGGTGCTGTTCGACGGCAAGGACGTGGGAGCCATGGATGCCCAGGCCCTGTATGCGGCCAGGCGCCGCATGGGCATGCTGTTCCAGTTCGGGGCGCTGTTCACCGACATGAGCGTGTTCGACAATGTTGCCTTTCCGCTGCGGGAACACACCGACCTGCCCGAGGAACTGGTGCGCGATATCGTTCTGATGAAGCTGCATGCCGTGGGCCTGCGGGGCGCACGCGATCTCATGCCCAGCGAGGTGTCGGGCGGCATGGCGCGGCGCGTTGCGCTGGCGCGTGCCATCGCCCTGGACCCTGAACTCATCATGTATGACGAGCCCTTCGCGGGGCTGGATCCGATTTCCCTGGGCACGGCGGCCCAACTGATCCGCGAGCTCAACGATGCCATGGGCCTGACGTCCATCCTGGTCTCGCACGATGTGGAAGAAACCTTCCGCGTGGCCGACCATGTGGTGATCCTGGGCAATGGTGGTGTGGCGGCCCAGGGGTCGCCGGACGCGGTGCAGGCCAGCACCGATCCCCTGGTTCAGCAATTCATCCATGCACGGCCCACGGGGCCCGTGCCATTCCACTACCCGGGCGCCACGGCCGAAGAGGACTTCGGCCCGGTCCAGGGTCGCACGGGCCGGAGGCGCGCATGAACTGGCTGCACCCCGCCCGCATCGGCGCCGCCGTGCGCCAGCAACTGGCCCGCATGGGCACGGGGGCGCGCCTTTTCGGGCGCCTGCTGGCCCTGATGGGCCCGTCCCTGAGCCGGCCGCGCCTGATCGGCGACCAGATCCATTTTCTTGGCAATTATTCGCTGGCCATCATTGGCGTGTCCGGCCTGTTCGTGGGCTTTGTGCTGGGCCTGCAAGGCTATTACACCCTGCAGCGCTACGGATCGGCCGAGGCCCTGGGCCTGCTGGTGGCCCTGTCCCTGGTGCGCGAACTCGGCCCCGTGGTGACGGCACTGCTGTTCGCCGGGCGTGCCGGGACGGCGCTGACGGCCGAAATCGGCCTGATGAAGGCCGGCGAGCAACTGTCGGCCATGGAAATGATGGCCGTGGACCCCGTGCGCCGCATCCTGGCGCCCCGCTTCGTGGCCGGCCTGGTTGCCATGCCCCTGCTGGCCGCCGTCTTCAGCGCCGTGGGCGTGCTCGGTGGCTGGCTGGTCGGCGTGGTGCTGATCGGCGTGGACGGCGGTGCCTTCTGGGGCCAGATGCAAAACGGCGTGGACTGGTGGTATGACCTCGGCAACGGCGTTCTCAAAAGCCTGGTCTTCGGCGTGGCCGTGACCTTCATCGCGCTGCTGCAGGGCTACGCGGCCAAGCCCACGCCCGAGGGCGTGTCGCGCGCCACCACGCGTACCGTGGTCATGGCTTCGCTGGCCGTGCTGGGCCTGGACTTCCTGCTGACGGCCACGATGTTCAGTCTCTGATACGCACACACCCATCCAAGGAAAACAAAACCATGCAGCAATCCAAGAGTGATGTCTGGGTCGGACTGTTCGTGCTGATCGGCGCCGTGGCGCTGGTGTTTCTGGCGCTGCAGTCGGCCAATCTGTTGAGCCTGAACTTCCAGCAGACCTATACGGTGACCGCCCGGTTCGACAACATCGGCGGACTCAAGCCCAAGGCGGCCGTGCGCAGCGCCGGCGTGGTGGTCGGCCGTGTGCAATCCATCACCTTCGACGATCAGGTCTTTCAGGCCAACGTGACCCTGGCCCTGGAAAAGCGCTACGCTTTTCCGAAGGACAGTTCGCTCAAGATCCTGACCAGCGGTCTGCTCGGCGACCAGTACATCGGCGTCGAGGCAGGGGCTGACGAGCACAACCTCAAGGACGGCGACCGCGTCGTGGCGACGCAGTCGGCCGTGGTGCTCGAAAATCTGATCGGACAGTTCCTCTACGGCAAGGCCGAGCAGGGTGGAAGCTCCGATGAAGGAGGAAAAAAATGACTACCAACCACCATGAAATGGCGACCCAGGGTCGCCCGGGCAATCAGGCTGCAGCATGGCAGCGCTTTGCCATCTTCGGCACTTTGGCGGCGGCTTCGCTGCTGGCGGGTTGCGCCACCACGAACGGCGCATCCAGGGACCCGCAGGACCCGTTCGAGTCCTTCAATCGCAGCATGTATTCGTTCAACGACGGCCTGGACCGCGCCGTCCTCAAGCCCGTTGCCACGGCCTACCGCGATGTGACGCCGCGCGTGGCCCGCGATGGAGTGACCAACTTCTTCTCCAATCTGGGCGATGTGTGGTCCTTCGTGAACAACCTGCTGCAGGGCGAGGTCGAGGGCGCCTACAACTCCGTGGTGCGTTTCTCGGTGAACACGGTCTTCGGTATCGGCGGCCTGTTCGACGTGGCCAGCGAGGCCGGCATTGCACGCCATCGCCAGGATTTCGGCCAGACCCTGGGCCGCTGGGGTGTGCCCACGGGACCTTATCTGGTGCTGCCGCTGCTGGGCCCCTCGACCGTGCGTGACACGGCGGCACTGCCCGTGGACGTGCTGGGCAATCCCATTGCGGCGGTCAACGATGTTCCGGTGCGCAACAGCCTTTACGTGCTGCGCCTGGTCGACACGCGCGCACGGCTGCTCAATGCCTCCGACACCATCGACTCCGTGGCCGTGGACCGCTACAGCCTGACGCGGGATGTCTACCTGGGCATTCGCCGCGGCCGCTCGGGCGAAGATGGCCGTGTCGAGGACTATGACGACGATGCCGGCAAGCTGCCGCCCGAAGACGGTGCGAAGTGAGCAGTTGGTAACACTCTGAGATGAAAATCGGCCCATGCCTGACAGGGGTGGGCCGCGAATATGTGCAATATGAACCCGGTTCAGGGCATGACGCCCTGCTGGGAAAGGAATAGTGATGATCAATCGACGTGCTTGGAATGCCGCTGCGGCCGCCATGCTGGCCCTGGGAGCCTGGGGTACCGGCCTGTCCGCCCACGCGGCCGACGAAACGCCGGATGCGCTGATCAAGCGGGTGTCCTCCGACGTGCTGGAGACCATCAAGAAGGATCCGGCGCTGCGCAGCGGCGATGCCTCCAAGGTCAATGACCTGGTCAACCAGAAAGTCATGCCCTATGTGAACTTTCGCCGCATGACTTCGGCATCGGTGGGTCCGGCCTGGCGCCAGGCCACACCCGAGCAGCGCCAGAAGCTCGAGACCGAGTTCAAGGCCTTGCTGATCCGTACCTATTCGGGGGCGCTCAGCCAGGTCGGCGACCAGACCATCAACGTCAAGCCCATGCGTGCAGCGGCCGGTGACACCGACGTGCTGGTGCGTACCGAAGTGCTGGGCCGCGGTGACCCCGTTCAGCTGGACTACCGTCTCGAGAAGGCGGCGGACGGCTGGAAGATCTACAACCTCAACGTCCTGGGTGTGTGGCTGGTGGAAACCTACCGCAACCAGTTTGCCCAGGAAATCAATGCCCGGGGCATTGACGGTCTGATCTCCACCCTGGCCTCGCGCGGCAAGATGCCGGCGACGCCGCCCGGCAAGGGCTGAGTGCCTGCGTGAACCTGGACCAGTTACACGCCATGCTGCAGCTTCCCCGGGAACTGACCTATCGCCAGGCGCGCAGCTGCCTTGTGCAGCTGAGGCCGCAAGTGGCGGCCTTCGAGGGTGCCCAGGTGCCCGTGGACGCCAGCGGCGTCGAAGTCTTCGACTCGGCGGCCCTGGCCGTGCTGCTGGCCTGCCGCCGCGAGGCTCAGGCCGCCGACAAGCAGTTGGTGGTGTTCGGACTGCCCCAGGGCCTGCAATCCATGGCGGCGCTGTACGGCGTGGATGGCCTGCTCGGGGGCGCGCGCTGAATCCCGAGGGCTGGCAGCAGCCGCGTGCCAGCCCGCCGCAAAGAGCCCCGCAAGGCAGATTTGGCGGCAAAGCCCTAGAATGGCGCCTCGCATGTCTGCCGTCTCATTCCAATCCATCTCCAAGACCTACCAGACCCCCAAGGGGGCCTTCCAGGCGCTCAACCACGTGAGCCTGGATATCGAGGAAGGCGAGTTCTTCGGCCTGCTGGGGCCCAATGGCGCTGGCAAGACCACGATGATCAGCATCCTGGCGGGCCTGTCGCGTGCCACCAGCGGCCGTGTACTGGTGCAGGGCAGCGACGTGCAGGCCGACTATGCGGCCGCGCGGCGCAAGCTGGGCATCGTGCCCCAGGAGCTGGTTTTCGATCCCTTCTTCAACGTGCGCGAGGCCTTGCGCTTTCAGTCCGGCTACTTTGGCGTCAAACACAACGACGACTGGATCGACGAACTGCTGCACAGCCTGGGGCTGGCCGACAAGGCCGGCTCCAATATGCGTCAGCTGTCGGGTGGCATGAAGCGACGCGTGCTCGTGGCGCAGGCCCTGGTGCACAAGCCACCCATCATCGTGCTGGACGAGCCCACGGCCGGCGTGGACGTGGAACTGCGCCAGACGCTGTGGCACTTCATCGCCCGGCTCAACCGAGAAGGCCATACCGTGCTGCTGACCACCCACTACCTCGAGGAGGCGGAGGCGCTGTGCAGCCGTGTGGCCATGCTCAAGCAGGGTCAGATCGTCAAGCTGTCGTCCATGTCGGAGCTGCTCAAGTCGGCTTCGTCCAACGTATTGCAGTTCAAGACCGACACCAGCCTGCCGCCGGCCCTGGCCGCGCGTGCGCGCGTCACCGGGCGCATCGTGCAGATCCCGGCCCAGGATGCGGGCGACGTGGAGCATCTGCTTGCCGCGCTGCGCGAGGGCGGGGTGGTGCCCGAGGACGTGGAAATCCGCCGTGCCGACCTGGAGGACGTGTTCATCCACGTGATGAGCGAACAGGGCCAGGCTTCGCAAGAGGTGTCGGCATGAACGGCTGGCAGACCCTGCTCAAGAAAGAGGTGCTGCGTTTCTGGAAGGTCAGCTTCCAGACCGTGGCCGCACCCGTGCTCACGGCCGTGCTTTACCTGCTGATCTTCGGCCATGTGCTCGAAGGCCGCGTGCTGGTCTATGACCGCATCAGCTATACCGCCTTTCTGATCCCCGGCCTGGTGATGATGAGCGTGCTGCAGAACGCCTTTGCCAACAGCTCGTCCAGCCTGGTGCAGAGCAAGATCATGGGCTCCCTGGTCTTCGTGCTGCTGACGCCGCTGTCGCACTGGGCATGGTTCGGCGCCTATGTGGGCGCTTCGGTGCTGCGCGGGCTGCTGGTGGGCGTGGGCGTGTTCATCGTCACGCTGTACTTTGCCATTCCGGAGTTCACGGCGCCGCTGTGGATCATCGTCTTCGGCCTGCTGGGCGCAGCCCTGCTGGGCACGCTGGGCCTGATCGCAGGGCTGTGGGCCGACAAGTTCGACCAGATGGCGGCCTTCCAGAACTTCCTGATCATGCCCATGACCTTTTTGTCGGGCGTGTTCTACTCCATCCACTCTTTGCCGCCTTTTTGGCAAAAAGTCAGCCATCTCAACCCGTTTTTCTACATGATTGACGGTTTCCGCTATGGCTTCTTCGGCCAGAGCGATGTCTCGCCATGGACCAGCTTGGGCATCGTCGGCGTGGCCTGGCTGGCGGTGAGTGCGCTGGCCGTCCACCTGTTGCGTACCGGCTACAAGATCCGCGGCTGAGGCACGAACAGCTTTCCGCAAGGCGTCGATGATCCGGCGGCGCGGCCGTCGCCCGCCGCTCCACCCGGCCGCTCTCCCGTTTGGGAGCGCGGCATAGAAGTTTTCCCCATGACTGCAGATCAACTCAAGGACCTGATCACCGCCGGCCTGGCCTGCGAGCACATTGCCCTCGAAGGCGATGGCCGGCACTGGTTCGCCACCATCGTCTCCGCGCACTTCGAGGGCCAGCGCCTGGTCCAGCGCCAGCGCCTGGTCTATGCCACGCTGGGCCAGCGCATGCACACCGACGAGGTGCATGCGCTGTCCATGAAGACCTATACCCCCGCCGAGTGGGCCGCGCAGGCAGGCCAGGCCTGACACGCCGCCGATCCCATGCTTTCCAGATTTCCAGCCGCGGCCGAGGGCCGTGGCGCTTGCGGCCTATTCCCTTGCGATCCACTGCTTCCCCTCTCCCGGCCATGGACAAACTCCTGATTCGCGGCGGTCGCCCGCTGCATGGCGAGGTGACGATTTCCGGCGCCAAGAACGCTGCACTGCCTGAGCTGTGCGCCGCGCTGCTCTCGTCGGAGCCGGTGACCCTGCACAACGTGCCGCGCCTGCAGGATGTGTCCACCATGCTCCAGCTCATCCGCAACATGGGGGTGAGCGTGGAGCGCGATGACAATGGCACGGTGCGCATCCATGCGGGCTCGCTGTCCAATCCCGAGGCGCCCTACGAGCTGGTCAAGACCATGCGTGCCTCGGTGCTGGCCCTGGGTCCGCTGCTCACGCGCTTTGGCCAGGCCCGTGTTTCCCTTCCCGGCGGCTGCGCCATAGGCTCGCGCCCCGTGGACCAGCACATCAAGGGCATGCAGGCCATGGGCGCCGAGATCACGGTCGAGCAAGGCTATATGCATGCGCGCCTGCCCGAGGGCCTGCGGCGGCTGCAGGGTGCGCGCATCACCACCGACATGGTCACCGTGACCGGTACCGAGAACTTCCTGATGGCCGCCGTTCTGGCCGAGGGCGAGACGGTGCTGGAGAACGCGGCCATGGAGCCGGAGATCGGCGATCTGGCCGAAATGCTGATAAGGATGGGGGCCCGCATCGAGGGCCATGGCACCAGCCGCATCGTCATCCATGGCGTGGAGCGCCTGGGAGGCTGCGAACACCAGGTGGTGGCCGATCGTATCGAGGCCGGCACCTTTTTGTGCGCCGTGGCCGCCACGGGTGGCGATGCGCTGCTGCGCCATGGCCGCATCGACCATCTGGGTGCCGTCATCGACAAGTTGCAGGATGCGGGTGCCGAAGTGACGGACGAGGGCGATGGCATCCGTGTGCGTTCGGGGGGCAAGCTGCGCGCCCAGAGCTTCCGCACCACCGAGTATCCGGGCTTTCCCACCGACATGCAGGCGCAGTTCATGGCGCTGAACCTGGTGGCCGAAGGCGGTAGCATGGTGACCGAAACCATCTTCGAGAACCGCTTCATGCATGTCAACGAGATGCTGCGTCTGGGCGCACAGATCACCACGGACGGGCGCGTGGCCAACATCATCGGCGGCAAGCCCCTGTCGGGTGCGGCCGTCATGGCCACCGACCTGCGCGCATCGGCCAGCCTGGTCATCGCCGGCCTGGTGGCCGAGGGCGAGACCCTGGTGGACCGCATTTACCATCTGGACCGCGGCTACGACCGCATGGAAGCCAAGCTGTGCGGCCTGGGGGCCGATATCGAAAGAATTTCCCAATGACGATCACGATTGCCCTGTCCAAGGGCCGCATCTATGACGAAACCGTGCCCTTGCTGGCGGCAGCGGGCATCTCGGTCAGCGAGGACATCGAAAAGTCGCGCAAGCTGATTTTCGCCACCAACCAGGCCGATGTGCGCGTGGTGCTGGTGCGTGCCTCCGACGTGCCCGTCTATGTGCAGTACGGCGGCGCCGACCTCGGCGTGGCGGGACTGGACTCGCTGATCGAGCATGGCGGCCAGGGCCTGTACCAGCCGCTGGATCTGCGGATCGCGCGCTGCCGTGTCAGCGTCGCGGTGCGCAACGGGTTCGACTATGCACTGGCCGTCAAGCAAGGGGCCCGCCTGCGCATCGCCACCAAGTATCCGGAAATCGCGCGCAATTTCTTTGCCGCCAAGGGTGTCCACGTGGACATGGTCAAGCTCTACGGCTCCATGGAGCTTGCGCCGCTGACCGGCATGGCCGACGCCATCGTCGACCTGGTATCCACCGGCAATACGCTCAAGGCCAACGACCTGGTCGAGGTCGAGCCCATCATGGACATCAGCTCGCGCCTGGTGGTCAACCAGGCATCGCTCAAGCTCAAGCAGGCGCCGCTGCGCAAGATCATCGATGCCTTCGCATCGGCCATTCCCCAAGACTGAAGCCCTCCCCACCATGGAATACCAAGCCGCTCCCGTCCAGCTGTCCACGGCGGACGCCAATTTCGAACACGATTTTGCGCAGCGCCTGCATTGGTCGGCCGACACGGATGCGGCCATCGAGCAGCGGGTGGCCGACATCCTGACCGATGTGCGCGAACGTGGCGATGCGGCCGTGCTCGAGTACACGGCCCGCTTCGACGGCCTGCAGGCCGAGGGCATGGTCGCCCTCGAGCTGACGCAGGACGAGCTCAAGGCCGCCTACGACGGCCTGGGCCAGGCCCAGCGCGAGGCGCTGACCGCCGCCGCGCAGCGCGTGCGTACCTATCACGAGGCCCAAAAGCGCGCCAGCGGCGAAAGCTGGAGCTACCGTGACGAGGACGGCACCCTGCTGGGCCAGAAAGTCACGCCGCTGGACCGCGTCGGCATCTACGTGCCTGGCGGCAAGGCCGCCTATCCCTCCAGCGTGCTGATGAATGCCATTCCCGCCCATGTGGCCGGCGTGCAGGAAATCATCATGGTCGTGCCCACGCCGCGTGGCGAAAAAAATGCCCTGGTGCTGGCTGCGGCCTATGTGGCGGGTGTGACGCGTGGTTTCACCATTGGCGGCGCCCAGGCCGTGGCGGCCCTGGCCTATGGCACGGCCACCATTCCCAAAGTGGACAAGATCACCGGCCCCGGCAATGCCTATGTGGCCAGCGCCAAGAAGCGGGTCTTCGGCACCGTGGGCATCGACATGATTGCCGGACCCAGCGAAATCCTGGTGCTGGCCGACGGCAGCACGCCGCCTGAATGGGTGGCCATGGACCTGTTCAGCCAGGCCGAGCACGACGAGCTGGCGCAAAGCATTCTGCTGTGCCCGGATGCTGATTACATCGCCGCCGTGCAGCGAGAAATCGACCGCCTGCTGCCCGAGATGCCGCGCCAGGCCATCATTGCCAAAAGCCTCAGCGACCGCGGTGCCCTCATCCTCACGCGTGACATGCAGGAGGCATGCGCCATCAGCAACCGCATCGCTCCGGAGCACCTGGAGGTCTCCAGCAGCGATCCCCACCGCTGGGAGCCCCTGCTGCGCCACGCAGGCGCCATTTTCCTGGGGGCCTATACCAGCGAAAGTCTGGGCGATTACTGCGCAGGCCCCAACCACGTACTGCCCACCAGCGGCACGGCGCGTTTTTCTTCGCCACTGGGCGTCTACGACTTCCAGAAGCGCTCCAGCCTCATCGAGGTCAGCGAGGCCGGCGCCCAGACCCTCGGTCGTATCGCCTCGGTGCTGGCGCACGGCGAGGGCCTGCAAGGCCATGCCAGGGCCGCTGAAATGCGGTTGAAGTAAGCGACAGCTTCAATTGAAGGGAAGACGCCGCAGCCACAAGCTGCGGCTTTTTTTTGCCTGCGGCATTCCATGTCAGGCATAGTTTGTGACACGAAATTTGTGCAACACGAAATTCGTGTAAACTTTGGCCTTGTGAAAAACCTCACCATCACCGTGGAAGACAGCGTGCTCGAGTGGGCGCGCATCGAGGCAGCGCGCCGCGGCACCAGTGTCTCGCGCATGGTGGGCGACTTCATGGCCGAGATGCAGCGGCGTGAGGATGCGTACGAGCGCGCCTATCTGGCATGGCGCACGGACGAGCGTGGCTGGCGCGCCGACCCGCTGCAGACTCCTCCACGGGCGGTGGCCCTGCGGCGAACGGAGCAGGCATGACGCCGGTCTTCGTCGACACATCGGTGCTGGTCGCGGCCGAAGACACGGGGCAGGGCGCCTTGTACGCCGCCGTGCTGCATTGGCTGGACCTGTTGTGGCGCACGCGCAGCGGACGCACGGGCAGCCAGGCGCTGTGCGAGTTCTACGACCAGGTCACGGGCGCAGACCAGCCCATGCCCCAGGGCGATGCCCGCGCCGCCATACGCCGCTACCAGACCTGGAATCCCTGGAAAACCGATGCCGCCACGCTGGAGACGGCATGGGCCGTACAGGCGCGCCATGAGCTGGCCTTCGGTGACTGCCTGGCCGTGGCCTGTGCCCAGCACAGCGGCTGCGAGCAGATGCTCACCCTGCACCTGCCCCATGGGGCCCAGTTCGGCGGCGTGACCGTCGTGCATCCACTGCACCAGGGCGCGCCCGCGCCGCAGTCCTGACGTCGTTTGCCCTTCCTTGTTTGTTCCCAGTTCCGTGAAAGCGTGCATGCCATGACAGCATCCATCCCGCAGGTACAGTCCCTGGCCCTGGAGCGCATACGCCCCGATGTGCGGGCGATGCAGGCCTACCATGTGCAGCCCTCCCAGGGCCTGCTCAAGATGGACACCATGGAAAACCCCTTCCGCCTGCCGCCCGAGCTGCAGGCCGCGCTGGGCGAACGACTGGGCCGTCTGGAGATCAACCGCTATCCCGGCGAACGCCAGGAGCTGCTCCAGCGCATGCTGGCCGACTACGCCCAGGCGCCCGAGGGCAGTGCCGTGCTGCTGGGCAATGGCTCGGACGAGATCATCACTTTGCTGGCCCTGGCCTGCGCCCAGCCCACGGCCCAGGGCCGCGCCACCATGCTCGCGCCCATGCCTGGCTTCGTGATGTACCCCATGAGCGCCAGGCTGCAGGGCCTGGACTTCGTGGGCGTGGACCTCACGGCCGACTTCGAGCTCGATGTGCCAGCCATGCGCGCGGCCATTGCCGCACACCGGCCCGCCATCACCTACATCGCCTACCCGAACAATCCAACGGCCACGCTCTGGGCCGAGGCCGACGTGCAGGCCGTGATCGATGCCGTTGGCGCCATCGGCGGCCTGGTGGTCATGGACGAGGCCTACCAGCCCTTTGCCCACCGCAGCTGGGCCGAGAACATGCGCGGCGAACCCGCGCGCAACGGCCATGTGCTGCTGATGCGCACGCTCAGCAAGTTCGGCCTGGCCGGCGCGCGCCTGGGCTATCTCATCGGTCCGGCCGCCATCGTCGGTGAGATCGACAAGGTGCGCCCGCCCTACAACGTCAGCGTGCTCAACTGCGAAACCGCCATCTTCGCTCTCGAGCACGAGGCGCTTTATGCCCAGCAGGCCGCCGCCATACGCGCCGAGCGCCAGCCGCTGATCGATGCGCTGAAGGCCTTGCCCGGCGTGGACAGGGTATGGCCCTCCGAGGCCAACATGGTGCTGCTGCGCGTGGGCGATGCCGCCCAGGCCCAGGCCCGCATGAAGGAGCGCGGCGTGCTCGTGAAGAATGTCTCGGCCATGCATCCGCTGCTGGCCCGGTGCCTGCGCCTGACCGTGGGCACGCAGGAAGAAAACGCCCGCATGCTGGCGGCCCTGAAGGAATCCCTATGAACACTGCAGTACCCACCATGGCCGACGCCGGCGCTCTGGAACGCACCGCCGAGGTGCAGCGCAACACCGCCGAAACCCGCATCAAGGTGGCCATCAATCTCGACGGCACGGGCAAGGCCCGCCTGCATTCGGGCATCGGCTTTCTGGACCACATGCTCGACCAGATCGCACGGCATGGCCTGATCGACCTGGACATCGACTGCGAAGGCGACCTGCACATCGACGGCCACCACACGGTGGAGGACATAGGAATCACCCTGGGCCAGGCCTTTGCCAAGGCCGTGGGCGACAAGAAGGGCATACGCCGCTACGGCCACGCCTATGTGCCGCTGGATGAGGCGCTGAGCCGCGTGGTCATCGATTTCTCGGGCCGGCCGGGCCTGCACATGGAGGTCAAGTTCACGGCGGGCAGCATAGGTCAGCTGGACACCCAGCTGGTCTACGAGTTCTTCCAGGGCTTCGTCAACCATGCCGGCGTGACACTGCACATCGACAACCTCAAGGGTTTCAACGCCCACCACCAGTGCGAAACCATTTTCAAGGCCTTCGCGCGCGCCCTGCGCTTCGCGCTGGAGCGCGATGAGCGCATGGCCGGCGTGATCCCCTCGACCAAGGGTGCTCTGTAAAGAAGAGCGATTGACCTGGCTCAAGACTTGCTTTGGACCAGGGATCGCGCCGAAAATCCCATCGAATACGCGCACAACACGCTATGAGTTTGACTGACAACACCGTCGCCGTCGTCGATTACGGCATGGGCAATCTGCGCTCGGTTTCGCAGGCCGTGCGCACTGCGGCCGCCGACTCCGGCTGGAGTGTCGTGGTCACGGCCGATCCCGACGTGGTGCTGGCCGCCGATCGCGTCGTGCTGCCGGGCCAGGGCGCGATGCCCGACTGCATGCGCGAGCTGCGCGAATCGGGCCTGCAGCAGGCCGTGCTGGAGGCCGCCGCGAACAAGCCCTTGTTCGGCGTCTGTGTGGGCATGCAAATGCTGCTGGACCACAGCGACGAAGGCGATGTGGCGGGCCTGGGCCTGATCCCTGGCGACGTGCGCAAGTTCGAGCTGGAGGGGCGGATACAGGCCGATGGCAGCCGCTTCAAGGTGCCGCAGATGGGCTGGAACCGCGTGCACCAGACGCTGCATGGAGGCCGTCCCCATGCGCTGTGGCAGGGCATTCCCGAGGCCAGCTTCTACTACTTCGTCCACAGCTTTTATGCGCTGGTGCAACAAAATGGGCACTGCGCGGCCGAGACGGATTACGGCGGGCGCTTTGCCTGCGCCATCGCACGCGATAATATTTTTGCCACCCAGTTCCATCCCGAAAAAAGCGCGGACCAGGGACTGGCGCTGTTTCGCAACTTCCTGGGCTGGAAGCCCTGAAGACCGCGACAGCCTTCCCCTTTTCCATCCACCGTACCGGCCGCCGATACTCAGGCCATCATTGCTCGCAAACCATCATGCTGCTCATCCCTGCCATCGATCTCAAGGACGGCCACTGTGTACGCCTCATCCAGGGGGATATGGACCAGTCGACCACGTTCGGCGAAGACCCTGCCGTCATCGCCCGCCGCTGGCTTGACGCCGGCGCGCGCCGGCTTCACCTGGTTGATCTCAACGGCGCGTTTGCGGGCCAGCCCAAGAACCTGGCAGCCATCAAGTCCATTCTCAAGGAGGTCGATGGAGAGATCCCCGTACAGCTGGGCGGTGGCATCCGCGACCTGGACACCATCGAGAAATACATCGATGCGGGCATCCAGTACGTGATCATCGGCACGGCCGCCGTGAAGAACCCCGGCTTCCTGCAGGATGCCTGCAGTGCCTTTGGCGGCCATGTCATCGTCGGCCTGGACGCCAAGGACGGCAAGGTGGCCATCGACGGCTGGAGCAAGCTCACGGGCCAGGACGTTTTCTCGGTGGCCAAGCGCTTCGAAGACTGGGGCGTGGAATCCATCATCTATACCGACATCGGCCGCGACGGCATGCTCAGCGGCATCAACATCGATGCCACAGTCAAGCTGGCCCAGTCGCTGAAGATTCCCGTCATCGCCTCGGGCGGCCTGTCCGGCATGGCCGATATCGAAGCCCTGTGCAAGGTGGAGGACGAGGGCGTGGAGGGCGTGATCTGCGGCCGTGCCATCTACTCGGGTGACCTCGACTTCGCCGCGGCCCAGGCGCGGGCTGACGAACTCACGGCCTGACCACGGTGCTTTGCAGCGCCTTGCGCGCAGCAATTGCCTGCCCCGCCTTTGCGGGGCTTTTTTTCGCCTGTCCCGGGAACTCAGGTGCAGGATGGCAGGGTCTGGCCGGCATTGCTGCTGCGCACGGCCTGGACCAGGGCATCCCAGTAGCCGGGCAGGTCGGCCCAGGGGTTGCCGACACCCGTGGCGGGCTCGTATTCGAGCGACGTGGCATAGATCCAGCCGGCCTGGTAGCGCGGTGAAGCCGCCGCCTGCACGGTGACCTGCATGGCAGGGCAGTCCGCGACGTTGTGCACCAGCGAGGCCTGCCGGCTGTTGGGCAGGCCATACAGCCAGTCCGCCGCCGGGGTGCGCGGGTCGTAGCCGCCATAGGCCGAGCCCTTGTCCTCGAAGGTGGTCAGCACGTCAGCCACTTCGGCATAGCCGGCCGCAGGGATGGTGCCGGGGTTGCCAATCACCAGCAGATCGGGATTTTTGGCCTTGATGTAGCGGTAAATGCTGCGGTAGAAGTCCAGGCGGTTGGACGTGGCCGCCATCTCGTCGATGAAAAAGCCCTGGACCAGGCCGCTGCCGTAAAGGGCCAGGTAGTTGTCGATATTGGCTTCGATGCTGGCCAGGGAGCGCGTGCCCGTGCCATAGCTGGAGCTGACATAGGCCACCAGCCGGCCTCCGGCCTGCGCAAAGCGCGTGGCGGCGCGCACGATGCTGGCGTCTGCGCTGCTGAAGATGCCGTTGGAGGGGTTGAGGATGGCCGTGATCTGCACGGTGGGCACGGCCTGGGCGCTGGCGGCCAGCGCGGCCCAGGCCGTCGCGCCACCGCCGCTGGGGTAGAAATAGGCCGGCACCAGAATCTGCAGGGGGGCTGGCTGGGGACGCAGGTAAAAGGTCTGGCTGGCGCTGGCCGCGCGGCCGGACACGGTGGCCACGGCCTGCAGTTGTTGCCTGCCCGCGCCCAGTCCGGCCATGGCGGCGGTGGCCAATCCGGCCTGGGTCAGGCCCGAGGTGCTGGTGCCGGAGGCCGCGCTGAACACCACCAGACTGCCGTTGGCGGCTTCGGCGCCATCGGCCAGCACGCGGGCGCCAAGGCTGACCGGGCTGCCCGTGGTCAGCACCTGGCCTGCCGACGGGGTGGTCCATTGCACGGTGGCCGTGCCGACCCCGGTGGGCGCGCTGTCTCCCGAGCCCGTGCCAGCACCGCTTCCCGCGTCGCTGCCGGAGCCGCCACCGCAGGAGGCCAGCAGGGTGACCAGGACCAGCGCTGCGGCCCGTGGATTCAGGAAGCGGGGCAGGGCAGCAAAGGCGTGCATGGCGGCAAGGGCAGGGGAAAGGGCGGGGCGAAGACGCTATATTCAAGCATGAAAGACATATCGCACCCCGTGGCCGACTCAGCTTTACACAAGGCGTCCGAGGCTTCGCCACTGCAGGCATTCCACACGGCCTGGCAAGGCCTGCCTGCCATCGGCCTGCGCCTGGCCTGCGGCGATACGGCCCTGGTCGCCTTGCAGGGCGCGCAGCTTCTGTCCTGGTGCGTGCAAGGCCGCGAGCAGCTCTTCCTCAGCCCGCGCGCCGCGCACGACGGGCACAGCCCCATACGTGGTGGCATTCCGGTCTGCTTTCCCCAGTTCAATCAGCGGGGGCCCCTGGTCAAGCATGGCTTTGCGCGCACGCTGCCCTGGCGGGCGGATACGGCTCGGGAACTGGCGGACGATGGCCTGGCGCTGTGCCTGCGGTTGGCCGATACGCCGCAGACGCAGGCCGTCTGGCCGCATGCCTTTGAAGCCGGACTCCAGCTGCGCCTGCAACCCGGACGGCTGGAGGTGGAGCTGACAGTGAACAACCGGGGTGACGGCCCGCTGCAATTCACGGCCGCGCTGCACAGCTATCTGCGTGTGGATGACGTGGAGCAAAGCCGGCTGCATGGCCTGCAGGGCCTGCGCTACTGGGATGCCGTGGCCGACACCCACCCGACCCTGCAGGGGGATCTGGACTTTGGCGTGGAGCGGGACCAGGTCTATCCGCGGCCCGCCCGGTCCGTGGAACTGCGCACGCCGGGCGGCGGTTTGCGCATCGACCAGGATGTGGATTGGACAGAGACCGTGGTCTGGAATCCCGGCCCCCTGCTGTGCGCCCGCCTGACCGACATGGAGCCGGAAGGCTGGCGCCAGATGCTGTGCGTGGAAGCGGCGGCCATCGACGCACCCGTGGTGCTGGCGGCGGGAGCGCAATGGCGCGCGGCCCAGCGCTTGCGCTGTCTGTGATCCACCCGGGGGAGCGGGGCATGAAAAAGGCGCCCGAGAACAGGCGCCTTGGCAGGAGCAGGCCGCGGATCAGCGGCGCTGCATGCGCTGGGCGGATTGCGCGGGGCGCAGGCCGGGTGTGATTTGCAGCTCTACCGGGCCTTCGCCACGGCGCACTTCGAATTTGGCGGCTTCGCCGGGCTTGAGGGCGGCCACGGCGGTCAGCAGTTCTGACACATTGCGCACGGGCTTGTCGCCGACCTGGACGATCACGTCGCCAGGGCGCATGCCGGCCTGGGCCGCGGGCCCGGCCTGCAGCACGCCCGTGATGATGACGCCCGAATCGGCCTTGACGCCGAAGGTCTCGGCCAGTTCGGGCGACAGCTCGTTGGGCTCGACCCCTATCCAGCCGCGCACGACGCGGCCATCCTTGACGATGCCATCGAGCACCAGCTTGGCCGTGGACACGGGAATCGCAAAGCCGATGCCCATGCTGCCACCCGAGCGCGAGTAAATGGCCGTGTTGATGCCCAGCAGATTGCCCGTGGCATCCACCAGGGCGCCACCCGAGTTGCCGGGGTTGATGGCGGCGTCGGTCTGTATGAAGTTTTCGAAGGTGTTGATGCCCAGCTGGCTGCGGCCCAGGGCGCTGATGATGCCGCTGGTCACGGTCTGACCCACCCCGAAGGGGTTGCCGATGGCCAGCACGCGGTCGCCCACGGCCACCTGGTCGGAATTGCCCAGCACGATGACGGGCAGCTTGTCGAGCGCGATCTTGAGCACGGCCAGGTCGGTCTCGGGATCCGTGCCGATGACCTGGGCCTTGGCCTGGCGGCTGTCGGTCAGGGTCACCTCGATGTCGTCCGCGCCTTCGACCACGTGGTTGTTGGTCAGTATGTAGCCATCGGTGCTGATGATCACGCCGCTGCCCAGGCCCGCCTGCTCCTGCGTGCCCTGGTCGCCGAAGAAGAACTGGAACCAGGGGTCATTGCTGCGTGGGTGGCGCACGGCCTTGCTGGTGTTGATGCTGACCACGGCGGGCGCGGCCTTCTTGGCTGCCGGTGCAAAGCTGCCGGGGCTGACTTCTCCCACAGGCGTGGCAGGTGCTTCCAGAAGGGCGATACCGGCATTGCTGCGGACCGCGCCACGGCGCAGCCAGTCGGGCTGCAGGGTGGCGACGACGAAGTAGGCGGCCACCAGGATGGTGACCACCTGCGAAAACAGCAGCCAGGTGCGTTTCATGAAATATCGGGCTTTGGACGGTTCGGACAAGCCACCATTGTGCGGCATGTCGCAGGGCCGGGCGTGGCCGGGCCGCCCGAGGCCATGGGGCGCCACCGCACCGCCAAAGCCGTGCTGGCCACACAGATTCAGTGCAAACCCTAGAATCCCCCAACGACTGCGCCATGCCGCGTTCGCTGTTGGGCCACCTTACCGGCTGGCCGCAAGAGAGAGCCAAGTCCTCCGATCCCGAAGCCTTGCAGAACGATCTGCCGCCGCACGCTCATCCGTTGCGCCGGCTTCCACCGCGCCGTCCTGCTGTTCGATCCCTGGAAAAAAACCATGACTACGCTTGACCAAGCGCAGCCGGGCACGGCCCCTGCTGCTGCGACCGCACGTCCCCTGAACCGGGAGGACTACAAGACCCTGGGCCTGTCCGCCCTGGGCGGTACCCTGGAGTTCTACGACTTCGTTGTTTTCGTCTTCTTCGCCAACGTCATCGGCAAGCTGTTCTTTCCCGCCGAAATGCCTGACTGGCTGCGCCAGCTGCAGACGCTGGGCATTTTCGCGGCCGGCTATCTGGCGCGCCCCATTGGCGGCATCCTGATCGCCCACTTCGGCGACATTCTCGGCCGCAAGAAGATGTTCACGCTGTCCATCTTCCTCATGGCCGTGCCCACCCTGGTGATCGGCCTGCTGCCCACCTATGCCTCCATCGGCATTGCTGCGCCGCTGCTGCTGCTGGCCATGCGCGTGCTGCAGGGCGCTGCCATCGGCGGTGAGATGCCGGGTGCCTGGGTCTTCGTGGCCGAGCATGCTCCCGCACGCCACTACGGCTTTGCCATCGGCTCGCTGACTTCGGGCATCACGGGCGGCATTTTCCTGGGCTCCATCATAGGTGTCTGGCTCAACAGCGCCTACAGTGCCGAAGAAATCCACGACTGGGCCTGGCGCATGCCCTTCATCCTGGGCGGCGTGTTCGGCCTGATCTCGGTCTACCTGCGCAAGTTCCTGCATGAAACGCCCATCTTCCAGGAGCTGATGGCGCGCAAGCAGGCCGACCGCGAGCTGCCGCTCAAGACCATCGTGCGCGACCACCGCCAGGCCTGCCTGCTGGTGGCGCTGATGACCTGGGTGCTGTCCACGGCCATCGTGGTGGTCGTGCTGTTCACGCCCGCCTATCTGCAAAAGGTTTTTCACATCGACGCGGCCTTGGCCATGAAGGCCAATGCCGTGGCCACGGTGACCCTGACCCTGGGCTGCGTGTTCTGGGGCTGGCTGTCGGACCGCATGGGCACGCGCACGGCCATGGTCACGGGCTGGCTGGGCATGACGGTGACGGCCTATGTGTTCTATCTGAACCTGCCCGGTACGGCATCCTCCCTGGTCTGGAGCTATGCCCTGGTGGGCTTTTTCGTGGGCGCCATTTCGCTGCTGCCCGTGGTGGGCGTGCGCGCCTTCCCGGCCGAAGTGCGCTTCACGGGCTTGTCCTTTGCCTACAACATGGCCTATGCCGTGTTCGGCGGCATGACGCCCATGCTGGTGTCCGTGTGGCAGCAGGTCGATGTGATGGCCCCGGCCCACTACGTGGCGGCCATGGGCATCCTGGGTGCGGCCATCGGCTTCTGGCCCCTGGCCTGCAAGGGCTGGCAACCCAAGGGCTGAGGCCGCCACAGGCGGCAGCCCGGTGCATTCGGCGGCCTGTGCGGCAGGGCCCTTGGCGACGCCTTTTCCAGGCGTCGCCCGATGCGCGGGGTATGGCTCCACCGGCCGAAAGCGTTTTGTTATGGATGACAATCCTTCCATGAGCACTACGCGACAAGAACTTCTGGCCCACTTCGACGGGCTGCTGCAGCCCGAGCGCTTCAAGGACTATGGTCCCAACGGCCTGCAGGTCGAAGGCCGCGGCGAGATCCGCCGCATCGTCAGCGGCGTGACGGCCAGCCGTGCGCTGATCGAGGCGGCCATCGCCGATGGCGCCGATGCCGTTTTCGTGCACCATGGCCTGTTCTGGCGCGGCATGGACGGGCGCATCACCGGATGGCTCAAGGAGCGCATCCGCCTGCTGTTGGCGCATGACATCAATCTGATTGCCTACCACCTGCCGCTCGATGCCCATGCGCAATGGGGCAACAACGCGCAACTGGGCCAGCGCCTGGGTTTGGCAGGCCAGGCGGTGTTCGGTGACCAGAACCTGGGCTGGATGGCGCCGGCCGATTTCGCCGACGCAGGCGCGCTGGCACGGCATGTGCAGCAAGTCCTGGGCCGGACGCCTGTGTGCGTGGGGGGGGCAGGACGCCCCGTGCGCCGCGTGGCCTGGTGCACCGGCGGTGCCCAGGGCTTCTTCGAGGCGGCCATCGCGGCCGGGGCCGATGCCTTTGTCACGGGCGAAATTTCCGAACCCCAGGCCCATCTGGCGCGCGAGACCGGCGTGGGCTTCATCGCGGCAGGCCACCATGCGACCGAGCGCTATGGCGCGCCCGCTCTGGCGGGTCATGTGGCGGCCGAGCTGGGGCTGGAGCACCGCTTCATCGACATTGACAATCCCGCCTGATCCGGACCGGAGATCCCATGCCTGAATCCCCCCGTGGCGCCATCGCCATCACCCAGGGTGACAGTGCCGGCATAGGCCCTGAAATCATCGCCAAGGCCTTCCTGGAGTCACCGCATGCCCTGCGCGGGTGCTTCGTGGTGGGCGAGCTGCAGACCCTGCGCCGCGCGGCGGCCGTGGCGGCGCGCGCATGTGGCAGCTCCATGCCCATGCCCGTGGCCGTGCTGCAGTCACCCCAGCAGCTGGACCAGGTGCCGCCCCACTGCATTCCCCTGCTGGAATTGCCTGGCCTGCCGGGGCCGGCTGCCTGGGGTCGGGTCAGCGCCGAGGCGGGCGACGCGGCGGCGCGCTGCGTGGTCTGGGCCGCGCAGGCTGCCTTGCGCGGCGAGGTGGCAGCCCTGGTCACGGCGCCACTGCACAAGGAGGCCTTGCATGCGGCGGGCGTGGATTTTCCGGGCCACACCGAATTGCTGCAGGCCGAGGCGGCGCGCCATGCGGGCGTGGACCTGGCCCGCATGCCCGTGCGCATGATGCTGGCCAACGACGAGCTGCGCACCGTGCTGGTCAGCATCCATGTGTCCCTGCGCGATGCCATTGCCGCAGTCACGCGGGACAACCTGCTGCAGACGCTGCACATCACCCACGAGGCCCTGCTGCGCAGCCTGGGTCGTGCACCACGCATTGGCGTCGCGGGCCTGAATCCGCATGCGGGCGAGGGCGGCCTGTTCGGCCGGGAGGAGGTGGAAACCATTGCACCGGCCATCGCCAGTGCGTGCGACCAGGGCCTGGACGTCCATGGGCCCTTCGCTCCCGACACGGTCTTCATGCGCGCGCGCCATGCGCCCGGGCGCCGCGGCGAGTTCGACGTGGTGCTGGCCATGTACCACGACCAGGGCCTGATCCCCGTGAAGTACCTGGGGGTGGAAAAGGGCGTGAATGTGACCCTGGGCCTGCCTCTGGTGCGCACGAGTCCCGATCACGGCACGGCCTTTGACATCGCCGGCCAGGGCGTGGCCGAGGCAGCCAGCCTGATCGAGGCCGTCCGAGTGGCGCGCAGCCTGGCCGCACCCTCCGGGCCACGGTGAAAGCCCCGGCAAACCCTTAGTGGAAAACGCCCGTGGCACGCATGCCACGGGTCTTGAGCCCCATCAAGCGGGGCGTCAGGCCTTCGTGCCGTTCAGGGCGTGCCCTTCTTGAGGCTGTCGCGGATCTCGCGCAGCAGCACGATGTCCTCGGGGGTGACGGGGGCAGGCGCCGGTGCGGCCGGGGCCTCGCGGCGCAGGCGGTTGATCTGCTTGACCATCATGAAAATGATGAAGGCCAGGATCACGAAATTGACCGCCACCGTGATGAAGTTGCCATAGGCAAACACGGGAACGCCGGCCTTTTTCAGGGCATCCAGCGTCATGGCCGTTCCTTGCGGCACGGTTCCCAATACGAGGAACAGATTGGAGAAATCCAGCTTGCCGAAAACGAGGCCCACGACCGGCATGATCAGATCGTTTACCACAGAATCGACGATTTTGCCAAATGCTCCGCCGATGATGACGCCGACGGCGAGATCTACCACGTTTCCCTTAACTGCGAACTCGCGAAATTCCTGCATCATGCCCATAGCTGGCTCCATTTTTAAAGAGTTTGAGATAGCGCAGTATTGCGCGGCTTTGGAGCCTGTCAACGCTGGAGGCGGAGTGGAATAACCTTACTGCCCCCGCTACAATTTATTGTTGACCCCAACTCAAGCGACGTACTTCGAGGAACCCCATGAGTGACACTCCAATCGACTCCAGCAAGCGGACGTGGATCATCACGTCGGCCTGTGCTGGTGCGGTGGGCGGCGTGGCGACAGCCGTCCCCTTTGTGAGTACCTTCCAGCCATCGGAAAAGGCCAAGGCCGCCGGTGCCGCCGTGGAGGTCGACATCTCCTCGCTCAAGGATGGGGAAAAGCTCACGGTGGAGTGGCGCGGCAAGCCCGTGTGGATCATCAAGCGCACGCCCGAGCAGATCCAGGAATTGCCGGCGCTCGACAGCCAATTGGCAGATCCCCAGTCCAAGCGCCATCCCGAAGAGTTCACGCCTCCCTACGCGATGAACGAGAACCGCTCGATCAAGCCCGAAGTGCTTGTGGTCGTCGGCATCTGCACTCATCTGGGCTGCTCGCCCACCGACAAGTTCCAGTCCGGCGCCCAGCCCTCGCTGCCCAACGACTGGAAGGGCGGCTTTCTGTGCCCCTGCCACGGTTCGACCTTCGACATGGCGGGCCGGGTCTTCAAGAACAAGCCGGCGCCGGACAACCTGCAGGTGCCGCCCCACATGTACCTGTCGGAGACCAAGCTCCTGATCGGTGAAGACAAGGCTTGAGGGAGCAAGAACAATGGCCCACGAATTCAAGGACATCGATCCCAATGCGCCGACCGGCGCCAAGCTCACCAACTGGTTCGAGAACCGTTTCCCCACGGCCTTCGACGCCTACCGTGTGCACATGTCGGAGTACTACGCTCCGAAGAATTTCAACTTCTGGTACATCTTCGGTTCGCTGGCCCTGCTGGTGCTGGTGATCCAGATCGTCACGGGCATCTTCCTCGTGATGCACTACAAGCCCGATGCCGAAAAGGCATTTGCCTCGGTCGAGTACATCATGCGCGATGTGCCATGGGGCTGGCTGATCCGGTACATGCACTCCACGGGTGCTTCGGCCTTCTTCATCGTCGTCTATCTTCACATGTTCCGCGGTCTTCTGTATGGTTCCTACCGCAAGCCGCGCGAACTGGTCTGGATCTTCGGTTGCGCCATCTTCCTGGTCCTGATGGCGGAGGCCTTCATGGGCTATCTGCTGCCCTGGGGTCAGATGTCGTACTGGGGCGCCCAGGTGATCGTGAACCTGTTCTCGGCCATTCCCTTCATCGGTCCTGACCTGGCACTTCTGATCCGCGGCGACTACGTCGTGGGCGATGCGACGCTCAACCGCTTCTTCAGCTTCCACGTCATCGCCGTGCCCCTGGTGTTGCTGGGTCTGGTCGTGGCCCACCTGCTGGCGCTGCATGATGTGGGTTCGAACAACCCTGACGGCATCGAGATCAAGGGTCCCAAGGCGCCCAGGGACGACAAGGGCCACCCGCTGGACGGCATTCCCTTCCATCCCTACTACACGGTGCACGACATCTTCGGCGTGACGGTGTTTCTGTTCCTGTTCTCGGCCGTGGTGTTCTTCGCGCCCGAGTTCGGAGGCTACTTCCTGGAGTACAACAACTTCATCCCGGCCGATCCGCTCAAGACGCCTTCGCACATCGCCCCGGTCTGGTACTTCACGCCGTTCTATTCGATGCTGCGTGCCATCACCAGCGAGATGATGTATGTGTTGATCGCCTGCGTGGTGCTGGGGGCCGGCTTCGGCGTGCTCAAGTCGCGCCTTCCCGGCTTTGCCAAGGGTGCGGTGGCCATCGTGGCTCTGGGTGCCATCGCCATGATGCTGTCCATCGATGCCAAGTTCTGGGGCGTGGTCGTCATGGGCGGCGCCGTCCTCATCCTGTGTGCGCGGCCCGGGCTGGACTGCAGTCCGGTCAAGTCCATTCGCTAACGCCCGAGCTGGCACAAGTACCTCTACGGCATCTTTGTGGTGAACTTCGTGATCCTGGCCTATCTTGGCGTGCAGCCGCCGTCACCCATAGGCGAGCGCGTGTCCCAGGTCGGAACGCTGTTTTACTTCGGCTTCTTCCTGCTCATGCCCTGGTGGAGCCGGCTGGGCGAGCCCAAGCCCGTTCCTGATCGCGTGACGTTCAAGCCGCACTGAAAAGCTGGAGAGAACAACAATGAAGAAACTGATCCTCACGTTGATCGCGGCCCTGGGCGTCGCAGTCGGGGCCCAGGCTGCCGAGGGTGGCATTGCCTGGGACAAGGCTCCGGGCAAGACCAATGACACGGCTTCGCTGCAAAACGGCGCCAAGCTGTTCGTCAACTACTGTCTGAGCTGCCACTCTGCCGCGTTCATGCGCTTCAACCGCCTCCAGGACATCGGCCTGACCGAGCAGGAGATCAAGGACAACCTGCTGTTCACCACGGACAAGGTGGGCGAGACCATGAAGGCCGCCATCAGCCCCAAGGATGCCAAGGAGTGGTTTGGTGCCAACCCGCCGGACCTGACCGTGATTGCACGCTCGCGTGCGGGCCACAACGGCACGGGCGCCGACTACCTGTACACCTTCCTGCGCACCTTCTACCGTGACGAGACCAAGGCCACGGGATGGAACAACCTGGCCTTCCCCAGCGTGGGCATGCCCCATGCGCTGTGGCAACTGCAGGGTGAGCGCCGCGCCGTGTTCGAAGAGGTCGAGGAACACGGGGTTAAGACCCAGGTTTTCAAGGGGTGGGAACAACTGACCCCTGGCACCATGAGCGCAGTGCAGTACGATCACGCAGTTGGCGATCTGGTGAACTACCTGCAATGGATGGGCGAGCCGGCCCAGAACAGCCGCACCCGCATCGGCGTGGGCGTGCTGCTCTTCCTGGCGATTTTCATCTTCATTGCATGGCGCCTCAACGCCGCGTTCTGGAAAGACGTCAAATAAGACCGTGACAGCAGAAGGCGGGCAGAAGCAATTTCTGCGGCTGAACTGTGAGTGCAGAGTGGGCGCCGCGAGCGACCCACTCTTTTTGATTTTTAGGAGCCTCCACCATGATGGTGCTTTATTCGGGAACGACCTGCCCCTTTTCACACCGTTGCCGCTTCGTTCTGTTTGAAAAAGGCATGGACTTCGAAATCCGCGATGTGGACTTGTTCAGCAAGCCCGAAGACATCAGCGTGATGAATCCCTATGGCCAGGTGCCCATCCTGGTCGAGCGCGACCTGATCCTGTACGAGTCGAACATCATCAACGAGTACATCGACGAGCGCTTCCCGCACCCGCAGCTCATGCCCGGCGACCCGGTGGACCGCGCACGCGTGCGCCTGTTCCTGCTGAACTTCGAAAAGGAACTCTTTGTCCATGTCAGCACGCTCGAGGAGCGCAATGTCAAGGGCAACGAAAAGGCCATCGAAAAGGCGCGCGCCCATATCCGTGACCGCCTGACCCAGCTCGCTCCCGTGTTCCTCAAGAACAAGTACATGCTGGGCGAAAACTTCTCCATGCTGGACGTGGCTATCGCTCCGCTGCTGTGGCGTCTGGACTACTATGGCATCGAGCTGTCCAAGAATGCTGCGCCGCTGCTCAAGTATGCAGAGCGCATCTTCTCGCGCCCTGCCTATATCGAAGCGCTGACACCTTCCGAGAAGGTGATGCGCAAGTAATTCACGCCGGTTGACGACCGTCTCGCGGGCATGGAAGGCGCAGCCACAGGCCGTCTTCCTGCCCGCTTTTGTGTTCCGGACCGCTTTTTCCCCTGGGATTGCCCATGACTGCCCCCGAAGCTACTTCCACCCGCCCCTACCTGATCCGGGCCTTGTACGAGTGGTGCACCGACAACGGCTTCACGCCCCATATCGCCGTGCGGGTCGACCGCGGCGTCCAGGTGCCGCGCGAGTTCGTGCGCGATGGCGAGATCGTACTCAACATCAGCTACGACGCCACTAGCGGCCTGCAGATGGGTAACGACTTCATCAGCTTCACGGCACGCTTTGGTGGTCAGCCGCGCGAAATCATGGTGCCCGTCGACAAAGTCATGGCCATCTACGCACGCGAAACCGGCCAGGGCATGGCCTTTCCGCCCGTGGAAGAGGAGTCGGACGAGGCGGTGGAGTCGCCTTCCGAGCCCCAGGCCGAGGACACCCAGGAGGCCCATGCCGGCGACGAGCGCGTGGTGCAGTTGGTCAGCACCCCGGCCGAGCCCGCAGACGATGAGCCGCCGCGCACGCCTCCGCCCTCGGGATCGCGCCCTTCACTCAAGCTGGTCAAGTAAGCCCGCCGAGCGCTCGCTGCGTGCGGGCGGAGAGGGTGGTTTTCTGCGCTAGAATGCGAGCTTCGCCGGTTTAGCTCAGTTGGTAGAGCACCCGCCTTGTAAGCGGTAGGTCGTCAGTTCGAATCCGACAACCGGCACCAAAAACATAAACCCGCATGCTCAAACATGCGGGTTTTTTGTTTTTTGACAAGGGTTTAGCCCTGCAAGCATGCCTGTATATGCCCATGCATGCAGCTACACAGCGCGACTTTTCTTGTATCCCCTCGTGTATCCCTGCAAAATCTTCTGGTTTTTCTAACTCAGGGATACAAGGCATGAAGCGAGAAGAAATCAAGCGAAGGCCCATGCCGGATACGGTGATAGAGAGCCTTGAGCCGGGCGCCACCATGTACCGTGAGCGGCACGGCGATGGCGTGTACCTGCGAGTGAAGCCGAGCGGCACGAAGGATTGGCAGCTCAGGTACAAGACGCCAGAAGGGAAATGGGCTTGGCTGGGGATTGGTGGATACGGCAAGGGTACGCATCAGCTCACCGGCCAGCAGGCGCGCGAGAAGGCCCGCCAGTGGCTCAAGCAGTCCAAGGATGAGGGAATTCCGCTGCCACAGGCGAAAAGCCCGCCTGCGCTGGAAGGTGTGGAGCCACGCGAGACATTCGCCCAACTGGCAGCGGAGTGGCTTAAGGTCAAGAAGGACGCCAAGAGCTGGACAGGTGACACCTACGACCGCGCCAAGGCCATGATCGAAAACCACGTTCTGCCCAGCATGGGAGCGCGGGACTACACAGCCATCCCCGCCAGCGAATGGTTTGCCCTGTTCAAGAGGATGGAGGAAAAGGGCATTCTCGAAACCATCGCAAAGGCACGGGCCTACTGCCGCGACATCTACGCCCTGGCCCAGGTAACCGACCGCTCACAGTTCAACCCCATCGACAACCTGCACAAGTTCATCGCGCCCAGCCGCAATGAGAACTTTGCCCATGTATCCCAAGCAGAGATTCCCGGCCTGATTCGTGCGATGCGCGCCCATCCTTCGCGCTCTCTGTCCATCGGGTTGCAGTTGCTGGCGTTGTTGGCCGTGCGCCCGTCCGAGCTGCGTGAAGCTCCATGGGATGAGTTCGACCTTGAGGCGGGGCTGTGGACTGTGGCCGCCAGCCGGAAGAAGGAGCGCCGCGAGTTCGTGTTCCCGCTGCCAGGCCAGGCCGTCAAGCTGTTGCATGAACTGAAGCAGTACGCCGGAAAGAGCCCGCTCCTGTTCCCGGGCCGTGCCAGCATGGACACGCCCATCAGCAACATGACGTTCAATCAGGCCCTTTCCCGCATGGGCTACAAGGGGCGGCAGACACCCCACGGCATGCGGCACCTGTTCAGCACGGCGGCCAACGAGGCCGGGAAGGAATGGCGCATCGTGGATAGCGCCCTGGCTCACAAGGTCAGAGGCACTGAGGGCGTCTACAACAAAGCGCAGTATCTGGCCCAGCGCCGTGAACTGATGCAGTGGTGGGCAGACAGGCTGGACGCCATGGCGGCAGACCTTGCTGGTGTGCGTGCTGCCTGAAGTGATTAGCAGAAGCACCAAGGCCGAAACATGCTGCTGCTATCGCATGCGACTTGTATTTATGTGGTGTTCCAGGTGTTCCGGTGTTCCATGTAAGGTAAGTTATTGATTTGAATATTGTTTTCTCTTTTTCGTGGTGGAGCACTGCAAGAATTCATGGTGTTCCAGGTGTTCCACCCAATGCCGGCTGTGTTTGTTGCTATTGAATGTGTAGCAATTCGCTGCCTGCGGGCTGCGGTCGCCGGGAGACGTGTTGGCATCAAGCTCAGCACAAGTGGTGGCCCTGCCACCCGCAGTCTGTCGAGCCGAATGGCTTGTAAATGCGCGATGACCTGTGCCGGTCGTCAAGAGTCGCTCGCGAACGGTCGCAGTCTGGTCGGGCGTTTTACCCCCAGCGCACTCCTAGCACGCCCTGGCCGTTCGAGGTCTCGACTAGACTGCATCAACCTGGCCGTACGAAGTCAGCAAAAAAACAATCGGAAAGAGAGATGACGATGGCGCAACCTAACGCATGCTTGGTGGTGCTGGCCACCGCCTGGGGGCCGCGATACGGCGGCATCAACGCGTTCAATGTCGAATGGGTGAGGTCGCTGGGCATCGCTCCGCGCCGTGAGTACCAGCTGATTTGCGTGGTCCCGCACGCCGATGCCGCCGACCAGGAGGACGCCCGACGCCACCATGTAAGCCTGGTGTCGCTGGGCAACGACGCTCCCGACCTGCCCGCCGACAAGGCCGATTCCGTGCTGGCGGCAGTGCGCTCCGAATCCAGTGTGGCGCTGGACTCCGGCACCGTGCTGTGGTTCGGGCACGACGATAAGACCGGCGCGCTGGCGTTGGCGCTTCGCGCTGCTCTCCCTGGCAGCCGTGCAGTGCTGGTCCATCACATGGCTTTCCGCGCCTACCAGGACGTGAAAAAGGACGGCGCCGGCGCGGCCGGTAAGCGACAGGCACAGCAAGAACTGTTTGAACAGGCCGACCTTAGCTTGGCTGTCGGACCCATGCTGACCGATCACCTGTGCGACATTCTGCCGCCCGCCAAACGCTCGTCGGTGACGATGCTGGTGCCAGGCCTGGCCGAGCTAGACCCGCAGCAGGTCCCCCTCAGCGACCAGGCGCCGGCCAACTTCATCGCCTTCCTGGGCGGGCGGCTCGGCAGCGACGACGAGCGAATCAAGCAGGCTCTGCTGGGCGTGCGCGGCTTTGGCCGTGCCGTGGGCCAATGCAGGTCGGCCGCCAACGACCGCCATGCGATGCGCCGTTCACCCAGCCTGCGCATGCGGGGTGTGCCGACCGAACAGCGTGACCAGGTGGTGAAAGAGGCGGAGGCCGAAGCCCAATGCATGGTCGAATGCGACGTGCAGCCCTACACCGAAGACCGGCTGCAGTATCTCAGCGATTTGGCCGGAAGCAGCGTGGCGTTGATGCCGTCGTGGCACGAGGGCTTTGGGCTCGTCGCCTGGGAAGCCATCGCCTGCCAGGTGCCCGTGGTCATCGGCCAGCAGTCGGGCGTCTATCGGCTGCTTCATGGACCTTGGCAGGGCGCCGGCCTGGGCCGCAGTGTGCGTGCGGTGCAGGTGGAAGGCCGGCGCAGCCAAGATGGCTCCGGGGCCCATACCGACGGCGACGTCACTGCGGTGGCAAAGGCCTTGCTCGAGCTGGGCGATCACATAGCCGAAGCCAAGGCCGATGCTGTCCTGCTGGCCCAACGCTTGCGCCGCAGCCACACCTGGAAGGACTGCGCCGAAGTCACTTTACAAGCGCTGGAGCTTCATCTGGGCGTCCAGCTGCTACGTACCTTGCCTGGGCAGGACACGCCGCCGGAAGGAGGTGCGCTGCAGGCCGCAAGCGTGCAGCCGCGGTCACCTAAGTCACCCGCAAGTGCAGGCACGGGCGACGCCTCCATGGATACCGATGCCCCTGAGTTCTTGCAGCCGCCCAAGCCCCAGGCGGCGACGCATGTGCGGCAGATCGGCCCAGCGGCACTGTTGGCGGCGCAAGACCAGGTGGTGCGCTTTCACCCTGCACGCGATGCATTTGTGGACGGCGTTCTGGACGCTGTGACGGCGCCGGGCCTGCCGCGTCTGACCACTCAGGTCATTTATGGCCCGGGGGGCGCGGGCAAGACTCGCAGTGCACTCGAACTGCTGCAGCGCGCCGTGCAGCGTGGTTGGCTTGGCCTATGGCTGCCTGCCAAGCCGCTTGCCGAAGCTCTGGACGCATGGCAAAGGCTGCTGTTAGGCCACTCGCGCCCACTGCTGCTGGTGGTTGACTACGCCGAGGGATGGCAGCCCGAGCTGCTGCGCTGGCTGCGAACGGCGCTCGACGACGCATTGAAGCGGCCGGATGGCCCACGGGTGCACGTGCTGTGCTTGGCGCGCAGCACCGACTGGTGGCAACAGCTGTCTCGCCAGCCGGACGGCGACACCGAGCTGATCGCGCTGCTGACACCCGGGCCTGCCCACCTCGGCCTGACCGCCGTGCCCGACTGGCCCAATGCGCCGGAAGACCGTGCCCAGGCGTTCGACGCCGCCGTGTCCGACTACGCCGCCGCGCTCGGCGAGCCAGAGCCCAACTATCCCTGGCGGCCAGACCTAACATCAACCGATTATGCCCGCCCGCTCTACCTGCATTTGGCCGCGCTGGCCGCACTTGCCGGTGAACGGCCGGGCCATGGCTATGCGCTGCTGGCTGCCATGTTGCGCCGCGAATGGCGGCACTGGCAACGCAACGCCCCAACTGCGCTGGCCGGCGCCGGTGCTTGGGACGACTGGGCTGATGCCTTGGCATTGCTGGCGTTTTCACAGGGCTTGGAAGCAGCCGAGCTTGGCGCCGCGCTCACGCAGCTGGAATTTGCCCAACCCGGCGAATGGGTGCGCGCTTTCGCACGCATTTACCCAAGCCAGGGTGGCAGCATAGGCCCCCTCACGCCCGACTTGCTGGCCGAACATCTGCTTGTCGAACGCCTGAGCGCCAATCGCGCGCCCGCCTGGCTGGCACTGGTCTTTGGACATGGAGAGGCGCGGCTCACTCGTGCGATGGCTGTGTTGGCTCGCTTGTGGCCGCGCGCGTGGCCTCAGGCGCTGGACTCGGCGAAGCTGGACCTTGGCGCGCAGCGCTTGGTGCATGCCCTGGTTGCCCTCTGGACCGGCCACGGCAATCAGCTCATCTCCGCGGTACACCAGCACGGCATGACTCTGACCGTTCCGGTAACTGAGGCCTGGAGGATGTTGCCTCAGCCGGAGCAACAAGCCATCGCACCCAGTCTGCGCTTGCCCAACTATTCGACGCCGCTGCTAGCGCTGACGGTCGACATCCGGCGCAGCGAAGTGCATGCCGCCCCCAATGAGGCCAGTCGCGCCAGCGCGCTCAATAACCTGGCCATCGGGCTCTCGAACCTTGGCGATGCCGCTTCGAGTGCCGAGGCGCTCGGATGTGCGCGCGAGGCGGTGGAGACCTATAGCAAGCTCGCGCAGTCCTGGCCCGCGGCGTACCTGCCCGACTTAGCCGCGTCGCTTAACACCCTAAGCAGCCGCCTGTCCAAGCAGGGCGATGCCTATTCGAAGGCCGCGTCGCTGAGATGCGCGCGCGAGGCGGTAGAGACCTACCGCAAGCTCGGGCAGTCGCAGCTCGCGGCTTACCTGCCTGACTTGGCTGCGTCGCTCAGCAACCTGGCCAACCGCCTGTCCGAGCAGGGAGATGCCGATTCGAAGGCTGAGGCGCTGGGATGCGCGCGTGAGGCGGTGGAGACCTACCGCATGCTCGGGCCGTCGCAGCTCACGGCTAACTTG